>NZ_CADIJR010000012.1 GCF_902859645.1 Achromobacter insuavis
CGCCTGCGCGGCGGGTTGCGGCTGGGGACTGACGGCCGCGGTGCGCTGCTGGGCGTCGACCGGCGCGCACGCGGCGGTGAACAGCGCCAGCAAGGGCAGCCAGCGGCGCAGGCCAGCGCGGGCGTCGGCGCCGCGCGGGGATTTCCCGCCGGTTTTCTGATACCGTCCGGATTGCGGGGCCCGGACTGCCGTCATGGGGTTGCGCGCGGCCTTCATGCGCGGACCTTGGCGGCGGCTTGCGGGTCGGCGCAGTGATAGGCGCAAAGACAGGCGTGGTGATACGCGCGGTCATTGGCGCGGTTGCCGACGCGGTGGTTCGCGCGCAGGTTCGCGCCGTTATACGTGTTATCGCTGACCCGCATTGTCGCCTTCATTTTTCACCCCTGTTACAGCTACCGCATGACTACGCAAAATACTCCAGAGGATACCGCAAGCCAGCTACGCACGCGATTGCGGAAACTGCGTGCCGAATTGCCCGAAGACCAGCGCAGCCGCGGCGGCCTGCTGATGCGCGCGCGCCTGTTCACCTGGCTCAACGTGGCCCGAGACGAAGCCGTCCGCGCCGGCCGGCCCGCCCCCCGCACCGTGGCCGCCTTCTGGCCCATGGAAGACGAGCCCGACCTGCGTCCGTTGCTGGAGCAGTGGACGGAAAACGGTGTCACGGTGGCGTTGCCGGTGGTGCGTGAACGCAACGCGCCCCTGGCCTTCCTGCCCTGGACGCCCGACGCCGAACTGCGCGCCGGCCCCTACGGCATCCAGGAACCGGTGCACGGCGCCGAAGTGCTGCCCGACGTGCTGCTGGTGCCCACCCTGGGTTACACCGAATCCGCCGACCGCCTGGGCTATGGCGGCGGCTACTACGACCGCACCCTGGCGGCGCTGCGCGACCGCGGCCATGCCTTCACCGCCATCGGCGTGGCCTGGAGCTGCGGCGAGCTGGATGCCGACTACGCGCCGGCCGCGCACGACTTCCGCCTGGACGCCGTCATCACTCCGGACGGCTGGGTGCCGCATGTGCCCAACGAGCAACCGGGCCCGGGCGGCACCACGCTGCACCACTACACCCTGCGCTGACGCACCAGTCTCGCCCAAGGGCTTGCACCAAAACGGTGCAAGCCCTATGATCTGCCCCTGATATTGCCGATTGCCGCCTCGCGCGGCGTCCCCCGCGGGCGACCCCCGCGTCGCCCGCGCGGCCCGTCCGCCCTGCCGTCGTCACCCCTCGCCGCCAGGATTCCGACCCGTTTCACCCCGGCGTTGCCGCCATTCACCCCCAAGCGGGGCCTGCCGTCCCGCTTGCGCCATCAAACCCGCCGTTCATCCGGAGGGTAGCCATCCGCCGCCGACGAGAGGATATTTACCTCCAGGGCGGCCCCCGCGCGCCCCAGCCCAAGCTGGCATGCGGGTTGCTTATTCAGTCAGACCGGTCCTGCACGGACCGGACAACGGCCGCGCCCAAGCCGGCCGTCAGCATCTGCAACGGAGGAGCCATGAAGGACAGACCATCCCGTCCCGCCGCCTATGACGAAATGCGCGACAGCGCCGGCGGCATACGCTCCCATTACCAGGCCTTCGAGCGCTGGCACCAGGAGCAATCGGCGGAAGCCATGGCGGCGCGCCGCCTGGAGGCCGACCTGAGTTTCCGGCGGGTCGGCATCACCTTTTCGGTGGCCGGCGACGCCGCCGGCACCGAACGCCTGATCCCGTTCGACATGATCCCGCGCATCATCCCCGCCGACGAGTGGCGCGGCCTGGAAGCCGGCCTGAAGCAGCGGGTGCGGGCGCTGAACATGTTCATCCACGACATCTACCACGGCCATGACATCGTCCGCGCCGGCGTGGTGCCGGCCGAGCAGGTGTTCCTGAACGCCCAATACCGCCCCGAGATGCAGGACGTGGATGTGGCCGAGGACATCTACTGCCACATCGCCGGCGTCGACATCGTGCGCGCCGGCGCCGGCGAGTTCTACGTGCTGGAGGACAACCTGCGGGTGCCGTCCGGCGTGTCGTACATGCTGGAGAACCGCAAGATGTCGATGCGCCTGATGCCCGCCGCGTTCAGCCGCATCAAGGTCGAGCCGGTGGCGCACTACCCCGACCTGCTGCTGGACAACCTGCGCGAAGTGGCGCCGCATGGCGGCGACGATCCCACCGTGGTGGTGCTGACGCCCGGCATGTACAACTCGGCCTACTTCGAGCATGCCTTCCTGGCGCAGCAGATGGGCGTGGAGCTGGTGGAGGGCCAGGACCTGTTCGTCGAACAGAACACGGTGTACATGCGCACCACGCAGGGACCGCGCAAGGTCGACGTGATCTACCGCCGGCTGGATGACGACTTCCTCGATCCGCTGTCGTTCCGCGCCGATTCGGCGCTGGGCGTGCCGGGCCTGCTGTCGGTGTACCGCGCCGGCCGCGTGACGCTGGCCAACGCCATCGGCACCGGCATTGCCGACGACAAGTCCACCTACCTCTACGTGCCGGACATGATCCGCTTCTACCTGGGCGAGGAGCCGATCCTGTCGAACGTGCCCACGTGGCGCTGCGGGCGGCCGGACGAGCTGTCGCACGTGCTGGCCAACATGCATGACCTGGTGGTCAAGGAAGTGCACGGCGCCGGCGGCTACGGCATGCTGGTCGGCCCGTCGGCCACCCGCGCCGAGGTCGAGGCGTTCAAGGACCGCGTGCGCGCCAACCCCGCCAACTACATCGCGCAACCCACGCTGGCGCTGTCCACGGTGCCGACCTACGTCGAGTCGGGCGTGGCGCCGCGCCACGTCGACCTGCGCCCCTATGTGCTGTGCGGCAAGGACATCCGCACCGTGCCGGGCGGCCTGTGCCGCGTGGCGCTGACCGAGGGCTCGCTGGTGGTCAACAGCAGCCAGGGCGGCGGCACCAAGGACACCTGGGTTCTGGAGGAATAACGATGCTGAGCCGAACCGCCGACAACCTGTTCTGGATGTGCCGCTACACCGAGCGCGCCGAGAACACCGCCCGCATGCTGGACGTGAACCTGCAGATGTCGCTGCTGCCGCAGGACGCGCAGACGCGCGAAGGCTCGTGGAACGCCGTGCTGCGCATCTCCGAGCTGCAGCGGCTGTATCACGCCAAGCACGCCGCGGTGTCGCCGCAGGATGTGCTGCAGTACATGGTGCGCGATGCCGAGAACCCCTCGTCCATCTACAGCTGCATGCGCGCCGCCCGCGAGAACGCCCGCGCCGTGCGCGGCAGCCTCACCACCGAAGTCTGGGAGACCTACAACACCACCTGGCTGGAGCTGCTCAAGCACCTGCACACCGGGCTGCTGGAACGCAACCCGGGCGAGTTCTTCGAGTGGGTCAAGTTCCGCTCGCACCTGGCGCGCGGCGTCACCATCGGCACCATGCTGGAAGACGAAGCGCTGTACTTCCTGCGCATCGGCATGCACCTGGAGCGCGCCGACAACACCGCGCGCATGCTGGATGTGAAGTTTCACGAACGCGATGGCGACGGCACGCCGCAACAGCAGCAGGAAGGCCGCGGCGAGCAAGGCGCGTCCGGCTCGCTGCAAAGCGAGTTCTACCGCTGGTCGGCGCTGCTCAGTTCGATGTCCGGGCTGGAGATCTACCGCAAGGTCTATCGCGACGTGATCACGCCCGACCGCGTGGCCGAGCTGCTGATCCTGCATCCGGACATGCCGCGTTCGCTGCTGGCGGCGATGCGCGCGGTGGCCGACGACCTTGCGCGCGTCTCGAACCAGCGCTCGACCGAGACCGAGCGGCGCGCCGGCATGCTGTGCGCCGAGCTGCAGTTCGGCCGCGTCGAGGACATCCTGCACAACGGCCTGCACCAGTACCTGGAACACTTCCTGGACCGCATCAACGACCTGGGCAACCGCATCAGCCAGGACTTCCTGGTGCCGCTGTCGGCATGACAAAGGAGACAGGCATGAAACAGATCATCACGCACGTCACGCACTACCGCTACACCGCGCCCGTCACCTACAGCATCCAAACCCTGCGGCTGACGCCGCGCGACGACGAGCACCAGCGCGTGCTGCGCTGGCACATCGAGGCGCCCGGCGCGCTGGAGCAGCAGGTGGACGCCTACGGCAACATCACCCACACGCTGACACTGAACCGTCCGCACACCGAGATCGAACTGCGCGTGGTCGGGCAGGTGCTGGTCGGCTCGCTCGCGCAGGGCGCGCTGGGCGGCGAGGACAGCCGCCTGCCGGTGCACGCCTATTGCGTACAGACGCCGCTGACGCAGGCCGACGACACCATCCTGTCCTTCGCCCGCGACGTGCTGCCGGACGGCCTGAACGCGCCGGCGGACGTACTGACGCTGGCCAGCGCCATCTACGACCGGGTGGCTTACGAGCCGGGCACCACCGACGTCACCACCGCCGCCGGCCAGGTGCTGGCGCTGGGCCATGGCGTCTGCCAGGACCATGCTCACCTGTTCCTGGCCTGCGTGCGCGGCCTGGGCGTGCCGGCCCGCTACGTCAGCGGCTACCTGTACACCACCGCCGAACACGCCGCCAGCCACGCCTGGGCCGACGTCTGGCTGCCGGGCGTCGGATGGACCAGCGTGGACGTCACCAATCGCCAATTCGCGTCCGATTGTCACTGCCGCCTGGCGGTGGGGCGCGATTACGACTCGGCCTCGCCGGTGCGCGGCGTGCGCAGCGGCGGCGGCGACGAATCCATGGAGATCAGCGTGCAGGTCCAGACCGCCTCACAGCAATAAAACCCCGGCCGGCCGCGCCGCAATACAATTGCGGCGTGGTTTTCCTATTTTTCCGATCATGACCTACTGCGTAGCAGCCCGCCTCGATTCCGGCCTGGTGTTCCTGTCCGACTCCCGCACCAACGCCGGGGTCGACCAGATCAGCGTATTCCGCAAGATGACCGTCTTCGAGCGTCCGGGCGAGCGCATGATGGTGCTGATGACGTCCGGCAACCTGGCCGTCAGCCAGGCCGTGCTGAACGCGCTGGCGCGCCAGCACGACGAAGGCGGCGAAACCGTCTGGAACGCGCCCGACATGTTCGAGGCCACCCGCCGAGTCGGCGCCGCGGTGCGCGCGGTCTACCAGCGCGAGGCCGCGGCCCTGCACGAGCAGGGCGTGGACTTCAACGTCAGCCTGATCTTCGGCGGCCAGATCGGCGCCGAGCGCTGCCGCCTGTTCCAGGTGTATTCGGCCGGCAACTTCATCGAGGCCGGCTCCGAATGCCCGTACTTCCAGATCGGCGAGGCCAAGTACGGCAAGCCCATCCTGGATCGCGTGCTGCGCCCGGACACCACGCTGGACGAGGCCGCCAAGTGCGCGCTGATCTCGATGGACTCGACGCTGCGCTCGAACATCTCGGTCGGCCTGCCGCTGGACCTGCTGGTGTACGACACCAACGCGCTGCGCGTCACGCACTTCGCCAGCATCGACGAGCACAACGAGTATTTCCGCATGATCCGCGGCACCTGGGGCGAACGCCTGCGCCAGGTCTTCGCCGAGATCCCCGACCCGCTCTGGGCCAGCCCCGAGGACCCCGCCTCGCTGGTCCCCGCCAGCCGCGTCCACCAGCCCCTGCGCGCCGAACCCGTGGACGTGCCGCAGGCGGTCTATCCCGCGCCGCAGGTGCTGGCGGAGGATCCGGGGAAGGATCAGCCGAACTAGGGAATAGGGGCGCAGGACCCGTCCCACCGTATAAACCCGGCTTTCCCCTTCCCTAAGCCCGGCTTGTAAAACCGCAAATTCTCATCTTCCGGCTGGCGCGCCACACTGGCGCCAGCCCGCCATGCCTTGCCTTGCGGGTTGCGATAACACCGATAAGGACGAGACATGACCCCTATTTTCCCGCGCGCCTGGCGGCGCCTGGCCGGGCCGTTGCTGGCCCTGGGCTGCCTGGCCGGCGGTCCCGCCGCGGCCCAGAGCAGCTATCCCAACCACCCCATTTCGCTGGTCGTGCCGTTCGCGGCGGGCGGTCCCACCGACGTGGTGGCGCGCAGCCTGGGCGCCGCCATGTCGAAGACGCTGGGCCAGAGCATCGTGGTCGAGAACCGTCCCGGCGCGGGCGGCACGCTGGCGGCCACGCACGTGGCGCGCGCCGCGCCCGACGGCTATACCTTCCTGATCCACCACAACGGCATGGCCACGGCGCCGGCGCTATACCGCAAGCTGCCGTTCAATCCGTTGACCGATTTCACCTATGTCGGCCAGGTGGCGGACGTGCCCATGACGCTGTTGGGCCGCAAGGACCTGCCGCCGGGCGACATGGTCGAATTCATCAAGTACGCGCGCGCCAACGGCAACAAGATCAACCTGGCCAACGCCGGGCTGGGCGCGGTGTCGCAGCTGTGCGGCATGCTGCTGCAGGAGGCGCTGGGCACGCAATTCACGACCATTCCGTATGCCGGCACCGCGCCCGCGCTGACTGCGCTGCTGGGCGGCCAGGTGGATGTGCTGTGCGACCAGACCACCCAGACCATTCCGCATATCAAGGCGCAGCGCGTGAAGCTCTATGGCGTCACCACGCTGGACCGCATCAAGACCTTGCCGGATGCGCCGACCCTGCAGGAGAACGGCCTGAAAGGCTTCGAGGTCAAGGTCTGGCACGGCGTATATGGCCCCAAGGGCACGCCGCCCGAGGTGATCGCCAAGTTCAACGAGGCCTTGCGCGCGGCGCTGAAAGACCCGGCATTCACGCAGAAAATGGCCGAACTGGGCGCCGAGATCGTGCCTGAATCCAAGCAGACGCCTGCGGGGCTGCAGAGCTGGCTGCAGTCCGAAGTGGACAAGTGGGGCCCGGTCATCCGCAAGGCCGGGGTGTACGCGGACTGACCCGCCGGGCTCGCGCCATCGACGGGCGATGGCGCGATCTCGCCGACGGGCCGGGGCGGCAGGACGCGCCTGATGGCAGCCCCGTAAGGCAACCGTGTGACGACATCAAAAAAAAGGCCGGCATGCATGCCGGCCTTGCCGTTGCCGCGCGGTGCGCGGCGTGAGCATCACACGCCCAGTTCCTTCCACACCGCCAACGGCGCTTCCGCGTGGTTGAGCGTGTAGAAATGCAGGCCCGGCGCGCCGTTGTCCAGCAGGTTCTGGCACAGCTCGGTGATCACGTCCACGCCGAAAGCGCGGATCGAGGCCTTGTCGTCGCCCAGTTCCGCCAGGCGCAGGCGGATCCAGCGCGGCACTTCGGCGCCGCACATTTCCGAGAAGCGCAGCAGCTGGGAGTGGTTCGTGATCGGCATGATGCCCGGCACGATCGGCACCCGCACGCCCTTGGCCTGGGCCCGGTCGACGAAGTCGAAGTAGGCATCGGCGTTGAAGAAGTACTGGGTGATGGCGGCATCGGCGCCGGCTTTGACCTTGGCCACGAAGTGATCCATGTCGGCCGACACGCTGGCCGCCTGGGGATGCATTTCGGGATAGGCCGCCACTTCGATGTGGAACCAGTCGCCGGTTTCCTCGCGGATGAAGGAAACCAGTTCGTTGGCGTAGCGCAGTTCGCCGGCGTCGCCGCCCATGCCCGAAGGCAGGTCGCCGCGCAGGGCGACCACACGCCGCACGCCTTCGTTCTTGTAGGCCTGCAGGATTTCGCGCAGGTCCTGGCGCGAGGCGCCGACGCACGACAGGTGCGGCGCCGCATCGCAGCCCAGGTTGCGCAGCGTGCGCACGGCATCGGCCGTGCCGGCGCGGGTGGAACCGCCCGCGCCGAAGGTCACGCTGACGTACTTGGGCTGGATCGCCAGCATCTGCTTGGCCGCGCGGACCAGCCGTTCCTGGCCGGCGAGGTCGCGCGGCGGGAAGAATTCCAGGCTGAATGCAGGGGAAGTCGAGTCGGACATATCGGATCAGTTATCCATAGCGCCACGCGCATCGCATGAAACAGGCGCCGCCCCCTCGGGGTGTCGCGGAGCCGGCTTTGCCGGCCCGCTGGCACGCCCCCTTGAGGGGGAGCGCGTAGCGCTCGGGGGGTGGGAATTCAAGGAATCAGTTTGGTCAGCAGACCCGAGATGATGCTGTACAGGATCGCGCCGCCCACGGCCCACCAGAACCCGTTGACCTGGAAGCCCTTCAGCACGGAGCCGACGAACCAGAACAACAAGGCGTTGATGACGATGAGGAAGAGACCGAGCGTGACGATCGTGATGGGCAGCGTCAGCAGCACCAGAACCGGCTTGACCAGCATGTTGACCAGGCCCAGCACCAGCGCGGCGATGAGCGCCGATCCGAAGCTGGCCACGGTGATGCCGGGCAGCAGGTAGGCCACCACCAGCAGGGCCACCGCGTTCAGGATCCAGACGAGAATCAATGCCATGTTCGACCTCCAGTATTGACGCTCCGCGGCCCCGTCATCGCCAGGCGATGCGGGGAAGCCCCGCGGACCGGAAAGCCCGCGCCGACATGGCGCGGTACTTCCCTATTTTGCTACAAGCATCAGTAGCGGTAGTGATTCGGCTTGTAAGGACCTTCGACCGGCACGCTGATGTAGTCGGCCTGATCCTTGCGCAGCGTGGTCAGGTTCACGCCCAGCTTCTTCAGGTGCAGGCGCGCGACCTTCTCGTCCAGGTGCTTGGGCAGCACGTAGACTTCGCCCGACTTGTAGGCTTCGTTGCGCGTGAACAGTTCGATCTGGGCGATGGTCTGGTTGGCGAACGACGACGACATCACGAACGACGGGTGGCCGGTGGCGCAACCCAGGTTCACCAGGCGGCCCTGGGCCAGCAGGATGATGCGCTTGCCGTCCGGGAAGATGACGTGGTCGACTTGCGGCTTGATCTCTTCCCACTTGCAGTCGGCCAGGCCGGCGACGTCGATTTCGTTGTCGAAGTGGCCGATGTTGCAGACGATCGCCTGGTCCTTCATGGCGTTCATGTGGTCACGCGTGATGACGTGGAAGTTGCCGGTAGCGGTGACGAAGATGTCGCCGTGGGCGGCGGCTTCTTCCATGGTCACGACCTTGAAGCCTTCCATGGCGGCCTGCAGGGCGCAGATCGGGTCGATTTCGGTGACCCACACCTGGGCGCGCAGGGCGACCAGCGCCTGGGCGCAACCCTTGCCCACGTCGCCGTAGCCGGCGACCACGGCGATCTTGCCGGCGACCATCACGTCAGTGGCGCGCTTGATGCCGTCGACCAGCGATTCGCGGCAGCCGTACAGGTTGTCGAACTTGGACTTGGTGACCGAGTCGTTGACGTTGATGGCGGCGAAGGCCAGCTCGCCCTTCTGCGACATCTGGTACAGGCGGTGCACGCCGGTGGTGGTTTCCTCGGTCACGCCTTTGATCAGGGCGAGGCGGGTCGAGTACCACTTCGGATCACGCTCCAGCGTTTTCTTGATGGCGGCGTACAGCACGCGCTCTTCTTCGCTGCCGGGGTTGGCCAGCACCGAGATGTCCTTCTCGGCCTTGGTGCCCAGGTGCAGCATCAACGTGGCGTCGCCGCCATCGTCGAGGATCATGTTGGCGTTCTGGCCATTGGGCCATTCGAAGATCTTGTGGGTGTACTGCCAGTACTCTTCCAGCGTTTCGCCCTTGACGGCGAAGACCGGCGTGCCCGACGCGGCGATGGCGGCGGCGGCGTGGTCCTGGGTGGAGAAGATGTTGCACGAGGCCCAGCGCACTTCGGCGCCCAGGGCCACCAGCGTCTCGATCAGGACGCCGGTCTGGATGGTCATGTGCAGGCTGCCGGCGATGCGGGCGCCCTTGAGCGGCTGCTTGGCGGCGAACTCTTCGCGGATGGCCATCAGGCCGGGCATTTCGGTTTCGGCGATGGCCAGCTCGCGGCGGCCCCAGCCGGCCAGCGACATGTCGGCGACGAGGTAGTCGGAGAAGGATTTATCGGTTACAGCGTTCATGGTGTTGTAGGCTCCACGTGAAAAACGAACGGCGCACGATACGGCCGGACAACGCGAAACCACCACGACAATCGAGTGCTCGCCTTTTCCGCCATACGCGACAAAGGTGAGCGCCGTTGCTGTAACGCCGCGCATGGCGCGACGTTTGAACAAGGATTCCTGAGCCTGGCGAACCGGGTTCCGCGGGTCATGGGCCAGGGCATGGTCCATGACGGGAACCGCAGGGTCGTCGCAGCGCTCCTCAGGATTGCCGAGCATTGTACCGGTTTGGCCTGCCTGGGGGAATGCCCGGCGGGCGGGAGCGACGGCAGGCCGCCCCGTCCCTGAACGCGGCTCAGCCCGCCTGGATCAGCGGTTTGGCCAGTTCCGCGCCCGGCGTCAGCGGCACCAGCGACGCCAGCAGGTCCGAGGCCACCGAATCCCAGCTGCGCGTCAGCGCATGCTCGCGCACCGCGTGCCGGTCCAGCGTCAGCGCGGCGCGACAGGCATGCGCCAGGTCCTCGTCGAGGAAACCGGTGACACCTTGCGCCACCACCGCCAGCGGCGCCTCGCTGCGGAACGCGGCCACCGGCGTGCCGCAGGCCATGGCCTCCAGCATTACCAGACCAAAAGTATCCGTCAGGCTGGGAAAGACGAACACATCGGCCGCGCTGTAAAAGGCCGGCAAGGCGTCATCGTTCTGCATGCCGAGGAACACGGCCTCGGGAAAGCGCTTCTTCAGCCGCGCCTCGTCGGGACCGGCGCCGACCACCACCTTGCTGCCGGGCAGGTCCAGCGACAGGAACGCGTCCAGATTCTTCTCGCGCGCCACGCGGCCGACCGACAGGAAGACCGGCCGCGGCAGGTCCTGGAACGCCTGGCCGGGGGTCGGCTGGAACTTGCGCGGATCGACCCCGCGCGACCAGACGCGCAGGTTGGCGAACTCGCGCCGCACCAGGATGTCGCGCACCGTCGGCGTCGGCACCAGCACGCATTGCGACGGCCGGTGGAACCAGCGCAGGAAGCGCCACGGCAGCGCGGCGGGAATGCCCATGCGCGCCTGCAGGTAGTCGGGGAACATGGTGTGGAACGAAGTGGTGAAGCGCCAGCCGCGCGACAGCGCCATGCGCCGCGCCGCCAGGCCCAGCGGGCCTTCGGTGGCGATGTGCAGGGCGTCGGGGACGATGTCGCCGAGGATGCGGCGCAGTTGCCGCCCGGGCTGCAGGCACAGGCGCAGGTCCGGCTCGGACGGGGCCGGCACGGTGCGGCTGCCCTGGGGATTCACCACGATCAGTTCGTGGCCCCATTCGGTGAGGATCTGCTGCATGGTCGTCCAGGTGCGGACGACGCCGTTGACTTGCGGATGCCAGGCATCCGTAACCAGGACGATGCGCATGATGGGGCCGGAAGTGGGCAATAGCGCGATTTAGCCCGCGGCATGTGACATGCTCAAGACCGCGCCCCCCGCGGCCGCCCGCCGCCGCTAGTTGTTGCGGCGCGGATACCCCTGGGCCTTGATGCGGACCCAGACCTCGCGCTTTTCCTCTTCGGTCATGAAGACCCAGTTGGCCACTTCCATGGCGGTGCGGCCGCAGCCCCTGCAGATGTCGTCGAACAGCGTGGAACAAACGGCAACGCAGGGGGAATCCGAGGTCCGGAACGCGCGTTGCGCGTCCTCGGGCTCAGGCAATTCGGTCAGATCGGCAAAGGAAGCATTCATGGCCGAAGGTTACCACCAGGGTTGCGTCCCTTTTTGGATGTCCCTACCCCCTGCCGTGGCTTGATTGACAGCCGGCTAGCCGCGGTCCCAGCCAAAAAAATCGGACACCTCGCGCAACAAGGCGTCTGGCGTTTCCTCGGCCAGGTAGTGGGCGCCAGGCAGCGATCCGCCGGAGACGTCGTCCGCCACCGCGCGCCACAGGCCCAGCACGTCGAAATTGCGCCCCACCGCGCCGCGTTCGCCCCACAGGACGCGCAACGGCAGGCGCAGGCGCTCGCCCGCCGCGCGTCCCTGGCGGTCGTGCTCCAGGTCGAGCGTGGCCGAGGCGCGGTAGTCCTCGCAGATGCCGGTGGCCCAACCAGGCAGGCGCGCGGTGCGCTCGTACTCGGCCATCGCTTCGTCGGAAAAATGCGCCAGGCCGCCGGGGCGGCCGCCCATGACCGACCGCAGGTAGAACACCGGGTCGCGCTCGATCATGGTCTCGGGCATGGGCGCCGGCTGGATCAGCCAGAACCAGTGGTAATAGGCCTGGGCGAAGGCGCGGGTGGTGTTCTCGTACATGTCCAGCGTCGGCGCGATATCCAGCAGCATCATGCGTCCGACGGCGTCGGCATGGTCCAGCGCCAGGCGGTGCGCGACGCGGGCGCCGCGGTCGTGGGCCAGCACGTCGAAGCGTTCATGCCCCAGGGCGCGCATCAGCGCCACCATGTCGGCGGCCATGGCGCGCTTGGAATGGGCCGCGTGGTCGGGCGACGCGGCGGGCTTGTCGCTGTCGCCGTAGCCGCGCAGGTCGGCCGCGACACAGGTGTGGCGGCGCGTCAGTTCGGGCCACACCCGGTGCCAGATGGCGTGGGTCTGCGGATGGCCATGCAGCAGCAGCAGCGGTGGTCCCTGGCCGTCGATGCGGGCGGCGATGTGGATGCCATTGACCTCGTGGCGGCGCACGGGAAGATCGAAGAAAGCGGTCATTGCGGTCTGTGCCTCTCAGTCTGTGGCGTTCATTGGCCGAGCCGGTCGCGCACGCGGCGCGCCACGTCTTTCATCCAGGGATGCCGGGCCCAGTGGCCAGCCTCGAAGTGTTCCACATCCGGCAACTGCTGTAACGAGGCGCCCACCATGTCCTGCCCCTGCGAGAACATGCGGCGGTGCCGCGCCGGCAGGTCGAAATTCCCGATCCAGCCGTCCGCGGCCCGCACCGTGCCCGCCAGCGCGTCGATCTCGACGCGGTTGCCGGCGGGATCGGACACCCGCGCCAGCAACGCATCGACCTCGGCCGGCGGCAGGCTCACCAGCAGCAGGCCGTTGTTGAGGGCGTTGAAATAGAAAATCTCGCCGAAGCTGGCCGCCACGACCGCGCGGATACCGTACTGCATCAGGCCCCAGACCGCGTGTTCGCGGCTGGAGCCGCAGCCGAAATTGGGCCCCGCCACCAGCACGGAGGCGCCGGCGTAGGCGGGCTGGTTCAGCACGCAGTCCGGCCGCGGCGCGCCGTCGGCGTCGAAGCGCAGGTCATAGAGCAGGCCGCGGTCCAGCCCGGCCTTGTCGATGATGCGCAGGAACTGCTTGGGCATGATCTGGTCGGTGTCCAGATTGGAGTACGGCAGGGGCGCGGCGACGCCGCTGATGATCTGGTTCATTGCAGGTTCTCCAGGTCGCGCACGTCGACGATGCGGCCGGCCAGCGCGGCGGCGGCGGCCATGGCCGGACTCATCAGATGGGTGCGTCCGGCGCGGCCCTGGCGGCCCTCGAAGTTGCGGTTGGTGGTGGATGCGCAGCGCTCGCCCGGCCGCAGCACATCGTCGTTCATGGCCAGGCACATCGAACAGCCCGGCTGGCGCCATTCGAAGCCGGCGTCGACCAGCGTGGCGGCGATGCCCTCGGCCTCGGCCTGGGCGCGCACCGCGCCCGAGCCCGGCACCACCATGGCGCGCACGCCATCCGCCACCCTGCGGCCGCGCACGATATCGGCCACCACGCGCAGGTCCTCGATGCGGCCGTTTGTGCACGAGCCGATGAAGACCCGCTCGATCGGCACGCCGGCGATCGGCGCGCCGGGTCGCAGGCCGATGTAGTCCACGGCCTTTTCCAGCGCCAGGCGCGCCAGCGCGTCCGGCTCGGCCTGGGGATCGGGGACCGTGCCGGTGATCGGCATGGCCTGGTCGGGGCTGGTGCCCCAGGTCACGAAGGGCGCGATCCGCGCCGCGTCGAAGACATGCTCGGCGTCGAACACGGCGTCGGCATCCGTGCGCAGCGTGGCCCAGTAGGCCCGCGCCTGCGCCAGCTCGGCCGCATCCAGGTGCCGCGCGCGGGCCGCGACATAGGCGTCGGTGGTGGCGTCCGGCGCGATCAGCGCGGCGCGCGCGCCGGCCTCCACGGTCATGTTGCACAGGGTCATGCGCGCCTCCGCCGAGAGGCCGTCGATGGCGCTGCCGCAGAACTCCACGGCGTGGCCGCGCGCGCCCTGCGCGCCGATGCGGTGCACCACGTAGATCACCAGATCCTTGGCCGAGACGCCCACGCCCAGGCGGCCATCGACGCGGATGCGCATGTTGCGCGCGACCCGGTAGACCAGCGTCTGCGTCGCCAGGATGTGTTCGACTTCCGAGGTGCCGATGCCGAAGCCCAGCGCCCCCAGCGCGCCGTAGGTGGTGGTGTGGCTGTCGCCGCACAGCACCACCATGCCCGGCAGGATCATGCCGTGCTCGGGCGCGATCACGTGCTCGATGCCCTGCAGCGGGTCGGTGGTGTCGAACAGCGCGATGCGCTGCTCGTCGCAATTGCGCTTGAGGTTGCGGGCCTGGCGCGAGGAAGCGTCATCCGGAATCACGCGCAGCGCGGCCGGCACAGGGTGGGTGGGGATGATGTGGTCCACCACCGCCATCTGTTGCCCGGGCCGCAGGACGTCGCGGCCACGGGCGGCCAGGCCGCTGAAGGCCTGCGGACTGGTGTACTCGTTCATGATGTGCAGATCGACGTACAGCAGGATGTGCTCGTCGTCGATGCGGGCCACCTCATGGCTGGCCACCAGTTTGTCGTATAGCGTCATGCCGGGCATGTCGGTGCTTCCTTGCAAAAAGACGCGCCCGCGCGGGGACGCGATGAAACTTGCGGCGGCGCTCAGTTGGCCTCGATGCCGGCGTCCTTGACGATGCCGGCCCAGCGCGTCATCTCGCCCTTGACCATGGCATCGGTCTCGGCGGGCGTGGAGACCAGCGGATCGAAGCCCTCGCGGCGCATGCGTTCGGACAGCTCGGGCGATTGCAGCGCCTGCGCCAGCCTGGCGTTGAGCGTGTCCACCACCGCCTGCGGCGTGCCGGCGGGCGCGCTGATCACGAACCAGGTGGTGAAGGCGTAGCCGGGCAGGCCGGACTCGGCGATGGTGGGCACGTCCGGCAGCAGCGGCGACCGCGCGGTGCCGGTCACGCCCAACGCCTTGAGCTTCTTGCCATCGACCTGCGGCTTGGCCGCCGACAACACCGGAAAGCTCATCTGCACCTGGCCGCTGATGGTGTCCACCATGGCCGGGCCGCCGCCCTTGTAGGGCACGTGCAGCATCTGCGTGCCGGACACCGACTTGAACAGCTCGGCGGCCATGTGGAAGGTGCTGCCGGTGCCGGCCGAGCCAAAGCTCAGTTCATTGGCGGGGCGCGCGCGGATGTAGTCGAGCAGTTCCTTGACGTTGTTCACCGGCAGCGACGGCGCCACGGTCAGCACGTGCTGCGACGTGCCGACGGTGCCGACCGAGCGCAGGTCGCGCACGGTGTCGAACGGCATGGTGCGGAACAAGGCCGGATTGATCGCCAGCGACATGGTGTTGATGGCCAGCGTGTAGCCGTTCGGCTCGGCGCGGGCCACCGCGGCCATGCCGATGTTGCCGGAGGCCCCGGCGCGGTTCTCGACGATCACGCTCTGGCCCAGGGCCTTGCCCCAGGCGTCGGAGATCAGGCGGGCGGCGATGTCGACGCTGCCGCCGGGCGCGAACGGCACCATCAGGGTGACGGGCCGCTGGGGAAAGGCGTCGGCCGCGGCGGCCGGCGCCATCCAACAGGAAGCGACGGCAAGCACGCCCAGGCTGCGCAACAGGTGGGGAATCTTCATGGGTGGGTCTCCTCGTGGACGGCCGCGTCGGGCGGCTCTAGATGTCGGTCAACCCAGTGTATAAGCCCACTTCATTCTTATAATTAGCTAAATACCTAAATCTTTATTAAATCTGATTTATAAATAACGCCATGGATGCGCTCTCCGACCTGGCCTTCTTCTCGCTGCTGGTCAAGCACGGCAACCTGTCCGCGGCCGCGCGCGAGCTGGGGCTGACGCCGCCGGCGGTCAGCACGCGGCTGGCCAAGCTGGAACAGCGCCTGGGCGTGCGCCTGCTCAATCGCAGCACGCGCCGCGTCAGCGTCACGCAGGAAGGCGAGCTGTATCTGGCGGAAGGCGGCCGCATCCTGGCGGACCTGCAGGCGCTGGAGCGCTCGGTCTCCAGCAGCCGGGCGCAGCCGCAGGGGCTGCTGCGCCTGAACGCCACCTTCGGTTTCGGCCGCGCCTACGTGGCCCCGGCCGTCTCGGATTTCGCCCGACAGTACCCCGAAGTCGAGGTGCAGTTGCGCCTGACCGACCGGCCCCTGAACCTGATCGAGGAAGGTTTCGACGTGGCGGTGCGTTTTGGCGACCTGCCCGACGCGCGCCTGACGGCCCGCAAGATCGCCTCCAATCGGCGGCTGCTGTGCGCCTCGCCGCGCTACCTGGAGAGCTTCGGCGAGCCGCGCGCGCCGGGCGAGCTGCAGCGCCACCGCTGCATCGTGGTGCGCGAGAACGATGTCGCCTATGGCACCTGGCGGCTCGAGTCCGGCCAGCGCGCCGAGACCGTGAAGGTGCGCGGCCCGGTCAGTTCCAACGACGGCCAGAGCGCGCTGGAATGGGCCCTTGACGGCCACGGCATCGTCATGCGGTCGGAATGGGAGACCGCCGACCACCTGCGGGCCGGCCGCCTGCGGCAGATCCTGACGGAATGGTCGACGCCGCCGGCCGACATCCACGTGCTGTACCCGGAGCGCCTGAACCTGCCGGCCAAGACGCTGGCCTTCGTCGATTTCCTGGCGCAGCGCTTCGCCCGCCACCTGCGCGCGCCGGGCTCGCAGGCCGCGGTGTGGTGACGCGCACTGCGCGAGCGCTCAGATCTCGTCGATGGCGGTGCTGGCCGGCATGTCGCCGATGGCGTAGCGGTCGCGCGTGGTGACGTAGAAGCTGGCGCCAAAGCGGCCCACCGGAAAATACTCCTGCAGCCGCACGCGCCAGGTGTCCGTGTCGATCAGGCCGTCGCGCGCATGCAGCCAGCGCACCTGGCCGATGAAGATCTGGCGGCTGGCGGTTTCCAGGGTCTCGAACAAGGTGCATTCGAACGCCACCGGCGCCTGCGCGATGCGCGGCGGCGCCACCCGCTGGCTGGGCGCGGCGTCCAGGCCGGCATGCGCCAGCTCGCTGACGTCCGCCGGCAGGCGGTCGCCGCAGCGGTGCATTTTCTCGGCCATGGCCTCGTCGGTCAGGTGCACCACGAACTCGCGGTCCCGGGCGATGTTGCGCGCGGTGTCTTTCAGGTTGCCGTCCTCGAGCCGGTTGATGCTGACCATGACGATGGGCGGATCCTCGCCCAGCATGTTGAACATGCTGAAGGGCGCGGCGTTGACCACGCCGGTCTCGGACAGGGTGGTGATCAGCGCGATCGGCCGCGGCACGATCAGGCTGGCCATCAGCTTGTAGCGCTGGTATTCGGTGATTGAATCGAAGTCGATATCCATGTCAGGCCATTCCCAGCATCTGGGCCAGGGTTTGTGCGGGCTGCGGGCGCTCCAGGCTGATGCGCCGCTCCAGGTCCGCGAGATGGTTGTCGTTGATCTTGACCGCCTCGGCCACCTGCCCCCGTTCCATCAGATCGACGATCTGCACGTGTTCGCCATGCTCGCAGGCCGCGTTGCCGGGCGGTTCATACAAGGCCACGATCAGCGAGCAGCGCGACACCAGTTCGGCCAGATAGCCGTGCAGGATCCCGTTGCCGGACAACTCGCCCAGGCGCACATGAAAGGCGCTGGCCTGCCGCGCCCAGGCGGGCTGGCCGGCGCGGTGCAGCAAGGCGTGCTCATCGCGCAACTGCTTGCGCAGCGAGGCGTAGTCGGCCTTGGTGGCGCGCGCGGCCGCCAGCGGCACGAGGGCCGCTTCCAGCGCGCGCCGCGCCTCGAAGATCTGGCGCGTGTCCTCGGCCGTGGGCTCGGCCACCACCGCGCCGCGATTGTGGTGCAGGTCGACCACGTGCTCGTGCGCCAGGCGCTGCAGCGCCTTGCGCGCGACGGAGCGCGACACGCCGAAGATGTCACACAGCGCCGCCTCGGGCAGCTTGGTGCCGGGCGTCAGCCGCTGGCTCATGACGCTTTCATAGACCGCCTCGCAGATGCGGCGCTCCATGTCGGCATCGGGAGCCGCGTCCTCCAGGTGTTCGGACACGGCGGCGGCGGCGCGGCGCGCAGGCGTCGCCTTGGGACGGGATTTGGCGGGATCGCGGGTAGGCATGGCGGACTCGGTGGCAACGAAGGCAAGGGGTCGATCAACGGGAAGGCAGTCCGGGCGCCGGCGACAGGCCATCGACGTGCCGGCAGATCTGGCCGGGCGTGGCAAACCAGATCTCGCCCCGGTCGCGCGCGGCCGCCAGCGGGGCCAGCGCCCGGCGCAGGTGCCGCAGGCGATAGGGCTGCCCAACGATGTAAGGATGCAGCGCGATGCCCATCACCAGAGGCTGGCGCTGCGCCTGGAGCCGCATTTCCTCGAACTGGTCGAGAATCATATCGGCAAAGTCGCGTGCGTCCATCTTGCGGCCCATGATCATGGGAATGTCGTTCAGCTCCTGCGGGTAGGGAATCGCCCACAGGTCGCCGGCGCGCGTGCGCATGCGCGTGGGCTGGTCGTCGTGGCACCAGTTCAAGGTGTAGCGATAGCCGGTCTCGGCCAGCAGGTCCGGGGTTGCGCGGCTCTCCGAAATCCAGGGCGACAGCCAGCCGGTCGGGGCGCTGCCGGCGTGGCGGCCGATGCGGTCGCGGCAATGTTCCAGCAGCGCCCTTTCCTCGGCCTCGCCCAGCCCTCCCTGCCGATGCGCGTTGCTGTAACCGTGGCCGATCAGCTCATCGCCACGCGCCAGGCAGGCGTCCACCAGCTCGGGGCAATGGTCATACAGCGCGGTGTTGATCAGCGCCCCCGCGGGCAGCCCCAACGCGTCAAACAGTTCCAGGCAGCGCCACGCGCCGACCCGGTTGCCGTACTCGCGCCAGGCGTAATTGAGCACGTCCGGGTGCGGCGAGGCCGGGCCCAGCTCGGCGCCCAGCCCCTCGCCAAAAGCGAAATGCTCGATGTTGAACCCCAGGTAGACGGCCAGCCGCGCGCCATTCGGCCAGGCGTAGTCCGCGCGCTCCGTGATGGGCTGGTAGGCGAAGCGGTCGTGGCCGGCCAGCGGCGCGGGCGTCCAGGGCGCGGCAAGCCCCGCATTAGTGCCTTGAAGCAGGGATGGATTCATTTTGGTGCAAATCCTGATGCATGATTGTGAACAAAACCCTGGATTTTTGAAAACAAAAACAGGATCCAACGTCGACAAACCACCGGCTTCCCCCTGGCGCATGCCCCCGTGGGTCGGGTGGCATGGATCTTGCATCGGGAACGGCAGCAGCACCTCTCCCATGCAAGATCCATTCCACTTTTCCAGGAGTGCCCCGATGCGTCCCACCCGCCGTTCCTTCATGCTCCGCGCCACCGCCGCCGCCTTGTTCGCGGCGGGCCTGGCCGCGCAACCCGCGCTGGCCGCCGATCCGATCAAGATCGGCCTGATCACCGCCCTGTCGGGGGAATCGGCGCGCGCCGGCGAGGCCTTGACGCGCGGCATGACCATCGCCATCGACGAGATCAACGCCAGGGGCGGCCTGCTGGACGGACGCCAGGTCGTGCTGGTGCGGCGCGACGACGAAGGCAACCCGGCCAAGGGCATGGCCGCGGCGCGTGAGCTGATCTACAAGGAAAAGGTCGCCGTGCTGTTCGGCGGCCTGGACACGCCGGTGTCGATGGCCATCGTGCCCATCGTCAACCAGGAAAAAGTGCCCTTCATGGGACCCTGGGCCGCCGGCACCGCGATCACGCACAACAAGGGCAACCCCAACTTCGTGTTCCGCGTCTCGGCCATGGACGAGATCGTCGACAGCGCCATGGTGCAGTACGCCCGCAAGACCTTCCAGAGCGCCAAGCCGGGCATGATCCTGGTGAACAACCCCTGGGGCGAATCGAACGAAAAGGGATTGGATGCCGCGTTGGCCGCCGCCAAGATCACGCCGGCGGGCGTCGAGAAATTCCAGCCTGCCGACCTCGACATCACGCCGCAGCTGAGCCGCCTGAAGGCGGCGGGCGCCGACACACTGTTCCTGGTGGGCAACGTCGGGCCGTCGGCGCAGGTGGTGAAGTCGCTGGACCGCATGGGCTGGAAGGTGCCGGTGGTGTCGCACTGGGGCCCGGCCGGCGGCCGCTTCACCGAACTGGCCGGCCCCAACGCCAAGAACGTGCACTTCGTGCAGACCTACAGTTTCTTCGGCAAGCAGGGGCCGGTGGGCGAGAAAGTGATGCAGGCGCTCAAGGCCAAATATTCGGACATCAAGGGCCCGCAGGACATCACCCCGGCGGTGGGCGTCGCCAATGCCTATGACGGCATGCAACTGGCGGCGCTGGCGATCACGCAGGCCGGCTCCACCGACGGCGATGCCGTGCGCCAGGGCTTCTACAAGATCGGCAAGTACGACGGCCTGATCAAGACCTACGAGCAGCCTTTCACGCCGGCCTCGCACGACGCCTTGCGCGAAGACGACTACGTGTGGACGCACTTCGTCGACAACCGCATCCTGCCCGTCAAGGGCGCGCAATAGGCGCCGGGGAGACACGCATGCTGTGGATGTCCGCCATCGTCAGCGGCCTGGGGCTGGGTAGCATGTATGGGCTGATGGCCCTGGGCTTCTACCTGACCTACGCCGTGTCCGGCACGGTCAATTTCGCCCAGGGCAGCTCCATGATGCTGGGCGCGGTGCTGACCTATACCTTCGCGCAGACGCTGGGCTGGCCGCTGCTGGCCGCCCTGCCGCTCGCGCTGGCCTTGTGCGCGTTGTATGGCCTGGTGGTCGAGCGGCTGGCGGTGCGGCCATTCGCCAGCCGCGGCTCGAACGCCTGGCTGATGTCGACGGTGGCCCTTGGCATCGTGCTGGACAACCTGGTGATGTTCACCTTCGGCAAGGAGCCCCGCAGCTTGCCATCCCCGCTGGCGCAAGCGCCGCTGGAAATCGGCGGACTGGGCCTGGGGGTCTATCCGCTGCAATTGCTGATTCCCCTGGTGGGACTGGCATTGGCCGCCGCCCTGCATGCGCTGTCGCGCCGCACGCGCTGGGGCGTGGCGCTGCTGGCCGTGGTGCAGAACCCGAACGCCGCGCGGCTGATGGGCATTCCGGTGCGGCGCGCCATCATGGCGGCCTTTGCCGTCTCGACCCTGTTCGCGGGCGTGGCGGGCGCGCTGGTCGCGCCGCTGTTCAACGTCCAGGCCGACATGGGGACGCTGTTCGGCCTGAAGGCTTTCGTGGTCGCCATCCTCGGCGGCATTACCAGCGCCTGGGGCGTCATGCTCGCCGGCCTGCTGTTTGGCGTGGCCGAAGGGCTGATCACCGTCGCGCTGGGTTCCGGCTACACCCAGATCATCAGCTTCGCGCTGGTCATCGCCATTCTGGCCATGCGGCCCAACGGATTGTTCGGCCGCGCGGCCGTGAGGAAAGTCTGATGGCCAGGCAATCTGCGCTGTTGCGGCCGATGCTGGCTGTCTATGTCCTGCTGGCCATCGCCAGCCTGGCGTTGGCGGCCTATGTCAATGGCTACTATGTTTTCGTAATCGGCAACGTGGCCCTGCTGGCGCTGGCCGGCATCGGCCTGAACGTGCTGCTGGGCCTGACCGGCCAGATGTCGTTCGGCCATGCCGCGTTCTACGCCATCGGCGCCTATACGGTGGCGATCCTGACCGGCCAGGCGGGCTGGAGTTTCTGGCTGGCGTGGCCCGCGGCCGCGCTGGTGGCGGGCGCATTCGGGCTGCTGCTGGCGCTGCCGGCGCTGCGGGTCCAGGGGCCCTACCTGGCGATGATCACGATCGCCTTCGGCTTCATCGTGGAACATGCCCTGGTCGAGGGTGGCGAGCTCACCGGCGGCCAGAACGGGTTGATGGGCATTGCCCAGCCCGCGCTCGGCGGGCTGGGCGGCGACCGCGGCGTGGCGATGCTCGCGATCGTGGCCGTGTTCGCCGCGCTGGCCGGCTATGCCCTGCTTGCGCGCGGCAGCTGGGGAGCGGCGATGCGCGCGGTCAAGGACAGCGAGACGGCCAGCGAATCCATCGGCATCAACCCCTTGCTGGTGAAGGCCGTGGCCTTCATGGTGTCGGCGGCGGTGGTGGGCCTGGCGGGCGGCCTGTATGCGCCGCAGGCCGGCATGATCACGCCGCACAACTTCAACTTCATGCAATCGATCCTGTTCGTGCTGGCCGTCACCATCGGCGGCGCCGGCTCGCTGGCGGGCCCGTTGCTGGGCGCGGTGGTGGTCGGACTGCTGCCCGAACTGCTGTCGAGCCTGGAGGAATATCGCCTGTTGTTCTTCGGCGCCTTCCTGCTGGTGGTACTGTGGGCCGCGCCCGACGGCGCGGCGGGCCTCCTGGCCCGCTGGCGACGACGCGGCGCGCAGCCCCGGCTGACGCCGCGCCAGGGCGGACTGGCGGCCACTGGCCAGGCGCGGCGCGTCCTGCGCGCCGACGCGCTGGCCATGACGTTCGGCGGCGTACGCGCGGTGCAAGGCGTATCGTTCCAGGTCGCGCCCGCCGCCGTCACCGCCTTGATCGGTCCCAACGGCGCCGGCAAGTCCACCGTCATCAACATGCTCAGCGGCTATTACCAGCCGACCCGCGGCAGCGTCGCGCTGGGCGCGACCCCGCTGGCCGGCCTGCCCGCCTACCGCGTGGCCCGCGAAGGCATCGCGCGCACCTACCAGACCTCGCAACTGTTCGACACCCTGAGCGTCGAGGATAACGTGGCGCTGGGCCTGTTGCGCGGCCGGCTGGGGGGCCTGCTGGCCGCGCGCCGCTATCTGTCGTCCGATGCACGCGAGCGCGCCCGCGCCCTGTTGGCCTTCTGCGGCTATCAGGGCGCGCTCGATGCGCCGGCCGCCGACCTGGCGCACGTGGACCGCAGGCTGGTGGAGATCGCCCGCGCGCTGGCCACCGACGCCGACATCCTGTTGATGGACGAGCCTGCGGCGGGTCTGTCACGCGAGGACAAGACCCGGCTGGCGGCCCTGCTGCGGCGCATTGCCGACGCCGGTGCCGGGGTGCTGCTGGTCGAGCACGACATGGCCTTGGTGATGGGCGTGTCCGACCACGTTGTCGCCATCGACGCGGGGCGCGAATTGGCGCAGGGATCCACCGGCGAGATCCAGCAGTCCGCGGCCGTGCGGCAGGCCTATCTGGGCGACGACGCGGCGCGACACGCCCCCGCGGCGCGCGCGCGTCCGGCCGCTTCCCGCGTCGCGCCGGAAGTGCTGGGCGTGGGCAGCCTGACCACGGGCTACGGCGCCAACCCGGTGCTGCATGGCATCGACCTGCAGGTCCGCGAGGGCGAAATGGTGGCGCTGCTGGGCGCCAACGGCGCCGGCAAGTCGACGCTGATGCGCACCCTGGCCGGACTGCATCGACCCGCTCAGGGCGGCATGCACCTGCAAGGACAGGAATTGCAGGGGTTGAGCGCGGACCGCATCGTGGCGCGAGGGCTGGTCCTGGTGCCCGAGGGGCGGCAGGTGTTCCCCGACCTGAGCGTGCTCGACAACATCCGGCTGGGCGCCTTCCTGCATCCGGCGGATCGCGAAGCCCGGGTGCAGGAGATGCTGACGCGCTTTCCCCGCCTGCGCGAGCGGCAGCACCAGCGCGCCGGCCTGCTGTCCGGCGGCGAGCAGCAGATGCTGGCGATCGCGCGTGGGCTGATGTCCAAGCCGGTGATCCTGCTGCTGGACGAACCGTCATTGGGCCTGGCGCCCAAGATCATCGACGAATTGTTCGAAGCGCTGGACAGGTTGCGGGCCGAATCGATGACGATACTGCTGGTGGACCAGATGGCGGCGCTGGCCCTGTCGCTGGCGGACCGCGCCTACGTGCTGGAATCCGGCCGCGTGGCGGCGCACGGCACGGCGCGCGAGATCGCCGCGGATGGGACGCTGGCGCGCGCCTATCTCGGCGCCTGAGGCGCGACAGCCCGGCGCGCCACGCGCGTCGGGTTTCCTGCCGCGGCAGGCTCAGGCGGCGTCGGCGCCCAGCCGCGCGCCTTCGCGCACGATGCCGCAGCGCTTGTAGGCGCGCATCACCACGCCCACCTCGCTGGCCAGCACGCCATCGAGCTCGCCCAGCCTGCGCGTGACCACGTCCCACAGGTGCAGGCTGTCGCGGCACAGCACATGCCAGAACAACTGCGAGGCGCCGCTGGTGCCGAACAGGCAACGCGTGTTCGGATCCAGCGCCAGGTGCGCGGCCAGGGCGTCGACGACCTGCGGACGCACCTGCACCGAGATCACCGCCTCGACCGGAAAGCCCACCAGGGCCGGTTCGACCTCCACGCGGAAGCTGAGCGCGCGCCGCTCGACCAGGTGCTGCAACAGGCGCTGGGCGGTCGGCTCGCTGACCTCGGCGTGGGCCGACAACTCGGCCAGGCTGGCGCGGCCGTCGCGCATCAGATGGGCCACGATGCGCTGCTCGGGCTCGGTCAGCGCCAGCGGGGCCTGGCTGGCCGGATCCGGCGCCTCGGGCGCCGCGCCGTCGGCCTGGATGCGCCACTGGCCGGCGCGGCGGAACGGCCGCAGCACCAAGCGCGCTTCGACCTGCTCGACGCCGTCGATGGACGGCAGCACGCGCGTCACCACGTCGGGCATGTCGGCGGCATCCGCCAGCGTCAGCTCCGCCATCAGATCGGCCGTGCCGGCCAGCGTCACGACCAGCTGGGTGATGCCGAGCCGCGCCAGGGCCTCGGCCGCTTCGGCCACGCGGCCCGAGCGGCAGCGCACCCAGGCGTGCAGCACCACGCCGCGGCCCGTGGCCAGCGGATCGGCCTCGGCGATGACGCGCAGGGCGTCGGCATCCATCAGCCGCTTGATGCGGCGCGCCACCGTGCGCTCGGCAATGCCGGTGGCCGCGCCCAGCTCGCGCCAGGAGGCGCGCGGGTCGGCCTGCAGGGCGATCAGGCAGGCCAGATCGGTGTCATCGAGCGCCGGCATTAGGGGCTTACCCTTACTTGACGTGACCATATTCATTAATCTAACGTTCGCGCATTGATAAAAACACAAAATTTAACGGTCTATTTGACCAAAAATAAAACCGAGGACGTTATGAGTACCCCTTCCGCAACCCTGCGCGCCACGCAGGGGGCAAACGCCGCGCCCGTGTCGCGCGCCCGCACGATTCTGGCCGGTAGTGTAGGCAATGCGGTGGAATGGTTCGATTGGACCATCTATGCGTCATTCGCCATCTTCTTCTCGAAGCAGTTCTTTCCCGATGGCAACGAGACCACCGCCCTGCTGGCCACCTTCGGCATTTTCGCCGTCGGCTTCTTCATGCGCCCGGTCGGCGGCTGGGTGCTCGGCATCTTCTCCGACCGCTACGGCCGCAAGGCCGCGCTGGGCCTGACCATCCTGATGATGGCCGGCGGCTCGCTGATCATCGCCGTCACCCCGACCTATGCCACCATCGGCCTGGCCGCGCCGCTGCTGCTGACCGCCGCGCGCCTGCTGCAAGGCCTGTCGCTGGGCGGAGAGTATGCCTCGGCCACGACCTTCCTGGCGGAAATGGCGCCGCCCAACAAGCGCGGCTTCTATTCCAGCTTCGTCTTCTTCAGCGCCGCCGTGGGCATCCTGGCCGCGTCCGCCGTGGGCTGGCTGCTGACCTCGACCCTGACCAAGGCCGAAATGGCCGACTGGGGCTGGCGCATCCCGTTCTTCCTGGGCGCGCTGGGCGGCCTGGCCGGCATGTGGATCCGCCGCGCGATTCCGGAAACCGAGGCCTTCTCGCACGCCAAGAAGGCCGGCATCGAAAAGCAGCCGCTGCGCACCCTGCTGCGCGAGCATCCGCGTGAAGTGCTGCGCATCGTCGGCTTCTCGATCCTGACGACGTTCGCCTTCTATATCTTCGTGGCCTACGTGCCGACCTACGCCATCCGCCAGGTCAAGGCCGATCCGCAGGTCGCGTTCGCCGCCAACACCGTCGCGCTGATCGTCTTCATGCTGGTGCAGCCCGTGTTCGGCATGCTGTCCGACCGCATCGGCCGCAAGCCGCAGCTGATCTTCTTCGCCGCCGGCTACCTGGTGTTCTTCTACCCGCTGATGACCACGCTGGGCCCGTCGTTCGGCTCGATCCTGGCCGTGGAACTGTTCGGCCTGGTGCTGTACGCCATGTACACGTCGATCGCGCCGGCCATCATGTCGGAGCAATTCCCCACCAGCGTGCGCGCCGTCGGCATCGGCACCCCGTACAACCTGGTCGTGGCGCTGCTGGGCGGCACCACCCCCTACCTGCTGACCTGGTTGCAGAGCAAGGGCATGGAGCGCTGGTTCTTCTATTACGTGCTGGCTGGCGCCGTGATCACGTTGATCACCTTCATCCGCATGCCTGAAACCCGCGGCCAATCGCTGAAGTAAGACCCGCTCAGGCCCTGACGCCCCGCATCAACGCTTTCCGGTTCCGCCAGGACCGGAAAGCTTTTCCTTTTCGTGAGAGCCATGCCAGACCAAGACACCGCCCTGCATTTCCGAGAAGCCCGCGAACTCGCCCGCGCCATCCGCGCGGGGGAACTGAGTTCGCGCCAGGTCACCACCCATTTCCTGGATCGCATCGCCCGCGCGCCCGACCTGGCCGCGTACAGCGTGGTCACCGCCGAACGCGCCCTGGCCCAGGCCGAAGCGGCCGACCGGCTGCTGGCCGCCGGTATTTCGATGGGCCCGCTGCATGGCGTGCCGGTGGCGGTGAAGGACAGCGTGCAATGGGCGGGCACCGTCGCCAGCGGTGGCTCGCAAGCCCGGCGCGACATCGTCAGCGATGAAACCTCCGCCGCCGTGCGCGGCCTGTCGGCGCAGGGCATGGTGATCCTGGGCAAGACCCGCATGACTGAATTCGCGTTCGGCCTGTCGGGCCAGAATCCGACCCAGGGC
Source organism: Achromobacter insuavis (assembly GCF_902859645.1). Taxonomy (GTDB): domain Bacteria; phylum Pseudomonadota; class Gammaproteobacteria; order Burkholderiales; family Burkholderiaceae_B; genus Achromobacter; species Achromobacter insuavis. Next base: position 26,811 of record NZ_CADIJR010000012.1, read on the forward strand.
ACGGCCCGCAACCCCTGGGACGCGGTCACCGCGCGCGCGCCCGGCGGCTCGTCCAGCGGCGCCGGGGTCGCGGTGGCGGCCGGCCTGGCGCCGCTGGCGCTGGGCGGCGACACCGGCGGCTCGGTGCGCGCCCCCGCCGCGCTGAACGGCGTGGTGGGCTACAAGCCGTCATCGGGCGTCATCAGCCGCGCCGGCTGCCTGCCGCTGTCGGACACCCTGGACGTGCTCGGCCCCATCGCCCGCAGCGTGGCCGACGCCCGCTTGCTGACCCAGGCGCTGGCCGGCCCCGACATCGACGACGACGCCACCCTGGCGCTGCCAGCGGCCTGCATCGCCGCCCTGCGCCGCCCCGCCGCGCCGCGCGGCAGCGCCGTCGCCGTGCTGGCGCCGCAGGCCTGGCCCGCGCCGCTGGCCGATGAAGGCCTGCGGATCTGGCACGAGGCGCAGGAGCGCCTGGATCAGGCCGGCCTGACGCCCGAAACCTGGCATCCGCCCGCCTCGCTGTCGTTCGCCCGCATGGCGGACGACAATTCGCTGGTGCTGGCCTACGAGGCCTACCGCTACTTCGGCGCGCTGGCCGAAGACCCGGCCCAGCCGCTGTGGGACGTGGTGCGCGCGCGCATCGCCGCCGGCGGCCGCATCGCCCGGGCCGACTACGAGGCGGCGCTGCAACGGCGCCAGGCCGACATGGCGACGTTCGCCGCCGCCATGCAGGGCATCGATGCCCTCCTGATGCCGGCCTGCGACCAGGCGGCCCAGGCACTGGACGCGGCCGACGTCCGCCACGCCGGCTTGGGCAGGCTGCTGCGCCCGGCCAACTTCCTGGGCGCGGCCGCGATCGCCCTGCCGGCCGGCTTCGACGAGGACGGCATGCCGATGGCGGTGCAGTTGCTGGCGCCCGCCGGCGGCGACGCGGCCCTGCTGGATCGGGCCGCGATGCTGGAACCAGTGCTGGCGCCGGTCGCGCGGACCCCGGATCTATCGGCCTGGGGCCTCTGACCGCGACGCTCGCGCCCATGAAAAAGCCCCGGCATGCCGGGGCTTTTTCTACTTCGAAAGGGTGCGTTACACGCCCTTCTTCAGTTCCTGGACCTTGTCCGTGGCTTCCCACGAGAATTCCGGCTCGGAACGGCCGAAGTGGCCATACGCGGCGGTCTTGGTGTAGATCGGGCGCAGCAGGTCGAGCATGTTGACGATGCCCTTCGGACGCAGGTCGAAGTGCTCGCGCACCAGCTTGGCGATCTGGTCGTCGGGAATGACGCCGGTGCCTTCGGTGTAGACGGTGATGTTGATGGGCTCGGCCACGCCGATGGCGTAGCTGACCTGCACCTGGCACTGGCGCGCCAGGCCGGCGGCCACGATGTTCTTGGCCACGTAGCGGGCGGCGTAGGCGGCCGAACGGTCGACCTTGGACGGATCCTTGCCCGAGAACGCACCGCCACCGTGCGGGCATGCGCCGCCGTAGGTGTCGACGATGATCTTGCGGCCGGTCAGGCCGCAATCGCCCTGCGGGCCGCCGATGACGAAGCGGCCGGTCGGGTTGACCAGGAACTTGGTCTTGGGCGTGATCAGGCCGTCGGGGAAGCTGGGCTTGATGATGTCTTCGATCACGGCTTCGCGGATGGTCTCCTGCGAGACTTCCGGCGCGTGCTGGGTCGAGAGCACCACGGTGTCGACTTCGGCCGGGCGGCCGTCGACGTAGCGGAAGGTCACTTGCGACTTGGCGTCCGGGCGCAGCCACGCCAGGCGGCCGTCCTTGCGCAGTTCGCTCTGGCGCTGCACCAGGCGGTGCGCGTACCAGATCGGGGCCGGCATCAGGTCGGGGGTTTCGTCGCAGGCGTAGCCGAACATCAGGCCTTGGTCGCCCGCGCCCTGGTTCAGGTAGTCTTCCGAGCTGCGGTCCACGCCCTGGGCGATGTCCGGCGATTGCTTGTCGTAGGCGACCAGCACCGCGCAACCCTTGTAGTCGATGCCGTACTCGGTGTTGTCGTAGCCGATGCGGCGGATCGTGTCGCGCGCGACCTGGATGTAGTCGACGTTGGCGGTGGTGGTGATTTCACCGGCCAGCACGACCAGACCCGTGTTGCACAGGGTCTCCGCGGCCACGCGGGCGTTCGGGTCCTGGGTGAAGATGGCGTCCAGAATCGCGTCGGAAACCTGGTCGGCTACCTTGTCGGGGTGCCCTTCGGAAACGGATTCGGAGGTGAAGAGAAAGTCGTTATTGGCCACAGATGCGTCCTTTGATGTCCGGTACAGCCGGAACTTAGGTTCACGAGGCGCGTTGCACCCCGGACTGCATGGAATACGCTGATCTGGGCGCGACGCTTTAGCGGATTTGGCAAGCGACGCGCAACGCGCCGGGATCCTGCCGTCGCCCCGCAAGTTGTCGGTTAACTCGGCGACGGGTCGATTTTAAGCGAAAATGCGGTTCTTATGCTTGTGTCACGGGTGGGGTCTTTCGCCCGAGCACCGGCACCACCATGCCCGATATCGCCCATTTGCCGCATGCTGCTCGCCCTGTTCCGCCTGTTCGCATCCCTGCCCCTGCCCGTCGCGCACGCGCTCGGGCGCCTGCTCGGCCGCATCGCGTATGCGTTTCCCGGCAAGTACCGGCGCCGCCTGCGGGCCAATGCGACGCAGGCCGGCTACCCCGACGCGGCCTTTGCCCGCCGCGCGGCCGGCGAGGCCGGCGCCATGATCCTGGAGATGCCGCGGGTCTGGTTCCGCAATGAACAAAGCCTGGCCCAGGTCGTGTCCGACGACAACGACGTGGTGGCCGCGGCCCGCGCCGAGAACCGCGGCATCCTGTTCCTGACCCCTCACCTGGGCTGTTTCGAGATCACCGCGCGCTATCTGGCCCGCCTGATGCCCATGACGGTGATGTTCCGCCCGCCGCGCAAGGACATCCTGGCGCCGTTGCTGGAAACCGCGCGCAACGGCTCCGCGGTCAACGCCGTGCCGGCCACCATGCAGGGCGTGCGGGAATTCGTGCGGGCCCTGCGGCGCGGCGAGTCGGTTGGCATGCTGCCCGACCAGGCGCCGGGCGTCGGCGACGGCGTCTGGGCGCCATTTTTCGGACGCATGGCCTACACCATGACCCTGCCCGGCAAACTGGCCACCCAGACCGGCGTCCCCATCATCCTGACCGCCGGCGAACGCCTGCCGGGCGGCCGCGGCTGGCGCATCCACTACGTGCGGGTGCCCGAGCCGCTGCCCGCCGATCCGCAAGCCCAGGCCGCGCTCCTCAACGCCGCCATGGAAACGCTGATCCGCCGCTGCCCGCAGCAGTATCTCTGGAGCTACAACCGCTACAAGACCCCGCGCGGCGCCCCGCCCGCCCCCGCCGACGACGCGGCCACCGCGCCCCACTGAAGCCGGCGCCCACGCCCCGCCGCCCTGGTCTCAAGCTCCCCACCTGTCCATGAAAGAATCGAAAACGCGCACGCTGGTCAATCTGCTGAAATGGTTCGGCCGCATGCGGCCGTCCACCCGGCTACGCATCGGCGCCGCGCTCGGCTGGCTGGCCATGCGCCTGGCCAAATCGCGCACCCGCATCGTGCGCCGCAATCTCGAACTGTGCTTTCCCGAGCAACCCGAGGAAGTGCGCGAACGCTGGGTGCGCGAGCACTTCCGGGCGCTGGCGCAGTCCATCGTCGACCGCGGCGTGCTGTGGTACGGCACCCCCGAAGCCATCAAGGACATGGTCACGCAGAGTGGCGCCGACCGCATCAATGAACTGACCGCCCAGGGCCGCGCGGTGATCCTGCTGGCGCCGCACTTCATCGGCCTGGACGCGGCCGCCACCCGCCTCACCATGGAAGTGCCGAGCGCGGCCACCATGTACACGCCGCAGAGCGACCCGCACATCGACGCCGTGGTGGCCGCCGGCCGCGCCCGCTTCAACGAGGTGTTCCTGGTCAGCCGCAAGGACGGCGTGCGCGACCTGATCCGCCACCTGCGCGCGCCGCGCCCGGTGTACTACCTGCCCGACATGGACTTCGGCCGCCAGGGCGCCGTGTTCGCGCCGTTCTTCGGCATCCAGGCGGCGACCCTGCTGGCCACCGCGCAGCTGGCCAAGAAATGGGACGCGGCCGTGCTGCCGATCCTGGATTTCTGGAACCCGGAGACTGGCCGCTACCACGCCGAGGTGCTGCCGCCGCTGGAGAACTTCCCCGGCGACGATACGCTGGAAGAAGCCACGGCGCGCCTGAACCGCGAGCTGGAGGGCTGGGTGCGGCGCTGCCCCAGCCAGTATTACTGGGTCCACCGCCGTTTCAAGACCCGTCCGCCGGGCGAGCCCAAGATCTACTAGGGCAGGCCCGCGCCGGGGCGGTTTCCCGGGCCAGAATGGGCGATAATCCCCCCATGAACTGGAACTTCACCAAAATGCATGGCGCGGGCAACGACTTCGTCGTCCTGGACGGGGTCCGCCAGGCCATCGAAATGACGCCCGAGCGCGCCCGCGCGCTGGGCGACCGCCACTTCGGCATCGGCGCCGACCAGATCCTGCTGGTCGAACGCGCCACCCGGCCCGACGCCGACTTCCGCTACCGCATCTTCAATTCCGACGGCAGCGAGGTCGAGCACTGCGGCAACGGCGCGCGCTGCTTCGTGCGCTTCGTGCACGAGCAGGGCCTGTCCGACCGCAACCCGCTGCGCGCCGAGATCGCCACCGGCATCCTGGTGCTGGACGAGGGCGACGACGAGCAGGTCACGGTCGACATGGGCAGCACCCGCTTCGACCCGGCCGCGTTGCCGTTCGACACCTCCGGGCTCGCCTCCCGCACCGAAGGCCAGGACACGCTGTGGGAGCTGGAACTCGACGTGCCCGCCGGCCTGCCGCGCAGCGTGGCCCTGTCGGCCGTGGCCATCTCCAACCCGCACGCCGTGCAGGTGGTGGATAACGTCGACACCGCGCCGGTCGCCATCGTCGGTCCGCTGATCGAGAACCACCCGCGCTTTGCCCGCCGCGTCAACGCCGGTTTCATGCAGATCGTCGATCGCCACAACATCCGCCTGCGCGTGCACGAACGCGGCGCCGGCGAGACGCTGGCCTGCGGCACCGGCGCCTGCGCCGCCGTCGCGGCCGGCATCCGCCGCGGCCTGCTCGATTCCCCGGTGCGCGTGCAGACGCGCGGCGGCGTGCTGACCATCGCCTGGAACGGCGACCAGCTGCGCATGACCGGACCGGCCGAATCCGTCTTCACGGGGCAGGTCGACATCGACAAGCTCGTCTTCTCCATGGCGCTGAACCGATAACCCCATGACCGATACCGCTTTCACCGCCCAGGACATCGCCAACTTCCTGCAGGAACACCCCGGCTTCTTCGACGAGCACGCCGACGTCTTCGCCACGCTGCAGGTGCCGCACCCGCACGGCTCGCGCGCCATTTCGCTGGGCGAACGCCAGATCCTCACGCTGCGCGAACGCAACCGCGAACTCGAGTGGCGCCTGAACGAGCTGGTGCGCAACGCCACCGCCAACGAAACCATCGGCAGCCACATCTCCAAATGGTGCTGCCGCCTGCTGTCCGAACCGGATCCGCAATTGGTGCCCGGCGAAATCGCCCTGGGCCTGGCTGAACAATTCGAACTGAACCACGTGGCGCTGCGCCTGTGGAACCTGCCCGAGCTGCCCGACACCGGCTATGGCGAACCCGTCACGCAGGACGTGCGCACCTTCACCGACAGCCTGAAGACGCCGTACTGCGGCACCGACACAGCCTTCGAAGCCGTCGGCTGGCTGGACGCCAAGCCCAAGTCGCTGGCCCTGGTGCCGCTGCGCCTGGAGGCCGAAGGCGCCAGCGTCGGCCTGCTGGTGCTGGGGTCGGACGACGCCGAACGCTTTACGCCCGAGATGGGCACCGCGTTCCTGGAAGCCATCGGCCAGTTGGCCTCGGCGGCGCTGCACCGGCTGAACCCGGCCGCGCCCAAGGCCTGAGCCGATCATGACGGCGGGGGCCCCGGAACACGCCATGCCAACGCAAGCGCCGGACGCCCCCCTGCCCGATCCGATGGCCGCCTGGCTGCGCCATCTGGAAAGCAATCGCCGCTATTCGCCCCACACGCTGGACGGCTACCGGCGCGAGCTGCGCTTCCTGATCGAACTGGCCGAACGCGCCAAGCTGCCGCTCGACAAGCTCGGCAACGGCCACATCCGCCAATTCGTCGCGCGGCTGCATGCGCAGGGCCGCGGCCCGCGCAGCCTGGCGCGCACGCTGGCGGCCTGGCGCGGCTTCTACCAATGGTGGGCGCCGACGATCGGCCTGGCCGGCAACCCGGTGGCCGGGGTGCGCGCGCCCAAGGCGCCGCGCGGCCTGCCCAAGGCCCTGTCGGTGGAACAGACCCAGGCCTTGCTGGATCGCCCTGCGGCCAAGGTCGCCACCGAGCCGGCCGCCCTGCGCGACCAGGCCATGTTCGAATTGCTGTATTCCAGCGGCCTGCGGCTGTCGGAACTGGTCGGGCTGGACCTGCGCTACACGCGCTCGGCCGAGCATGAATCGCGCGGCTGGCTCAGCCTGGAAGAGGCCGAGGTGATCGTGCTGGGCAAGGGCGGCAAGCGCCGCTCGGTGCCGGTGGGCCAGGCCGCTTTGGCGGCGCTGCGGCGCTGGATCGACGTGCGCGAGCAGTTGGCGCCCCCGGCCGCTTCGGCCGACGATGCCGCCGCTTTGTTCCTCGGCGCCCGCGGCCGGCGCATCTCGCCGCGCGTGGTGCAATTGCAGCTGGCCCGGATCGCGCAGGCCGCCGGCCTGCCGACCCATGTGCATCCGCACGTGCTGCGCCACAGCTTCGCCAGCCACGTGTTGCAATCGGCGCAGGACCTGCGCGCCGTGCAGGAAATGCTGGGCCACGCCAACATCTCGACCACCCAGATCTATACCCGGCTGGACTTCCAGCACCTGGCGCGGGCGTACGACCAGGCCCATCCGCGCGCGGGCCGCAAGTCCTGAACGCGGCGGCGTTTCAGCCGCCGCCGGCCAGCATGCCGCCCAGCAGCAGCACGCCCAGCGCCAGCACCGCCAGCGCCGCCAAGGCTTCCACCCCGTAACGCAAACGCGCCGCCGCGACGCCCGACAGGCGCGCGCCCAGCGCATTGGCCGCGCCGCCGGCCGCGACCGCCAGGCAGGCCAGCGCCGCCACCGTCAGGCCCGTGCCCAGGCCCATCGCCAGGGCCGAGGCCACCCCGGCCAGAAAGAATCCCTGCGACAGCGCGAACACCAGCACGATCAGCGCGCCGCTGCAGGGCCGCAAGCCCACGGCGAAAATGGCCGACCAGGCGCGGCGCCAGTTCAACGGCCCCGCCACCTGCTCCGGCGGCGGCACATGGGCATGGCCGCAGCCGCAATCGTCGTGATGGTCATGCGGATCAACGTGCGCGTGACCATGGCCCTCTCCACGAACCTCGCCCTGGGCAATCGGCGCCGGCGCGTGGATCGCAATGGCGCGCAAGGCCGCGGCCCCCTTCAGGGCCGGCGCCGCCACGGCAGGCGATGCGACCACCGCGGCCGCACGGGCCGGACGCCGCCGCAACAGCGGCCGGATCGCCTTGATCCAGACCAGCCACGCGCCCAGCAGGGTCACCAGCCCATACGAAGCCAGCTCCAGCCAGCGCGTGGCCTGGTTCATCGCCGCGGCCGTGGCGTTGAACACCAGCGCCAGCACCGCCACCATGGCGATCGCCACCAGCGCCTGCACCAGCGACGACACCAACGCCAGCAGCGCGCCGTTGCGCGCGGTCTGCCGGTTTGCCAGCACATAAGAGGAAATCACCGCCTTGCCATGGCCCGGGCCGAGCGCATGGAACACGCCGTAGGCGAACGACAGCCCGATCAGCAGCCAGGCGCCGCCATCGGCCTGCCAGGCGCGCACCGCCGCCGTCAACTGGCGGTAGAAATGGGTCTGCCACACCGAAACCTGGCCGAAGACGCCCGCCAGCCAACCGGGACCGCCCAGGCCGGCGCCGCTCTCCGGCACGCCGAAGGGATGCGCGCCCTGCGCGTCGGCCAGGCCGGCCCAGGCCATCGCGGCCAGCGCGAACAGCCACGCCAGCGCGGCGGCCGGACGCCGCGCTACGAACATTGCACCTCGATACGGTGCGTCAGCCCCTTGGTGATGGCGAAAAGCTCTTCCGGCAGCGCGTCCGGATCGGCCGGGATCGCGGCCAGTTGCTGCATGGTGTTCCAATCCAGTTCCTTGGGCTTGCGGTAAGCCTGCTTGCAGGCCGCCGCGCCGGGTCCGCCCAGCGCGACCGCCCCCTTGTCGTCGAAGGCGTAGGCCACGAAGTAGGTCGGGTCGTAGATGTCCACCTGCGCGCCCGCGGCGTCCAGCGCGGCGGGCTCGGCCAGCGGCAGCGTGAACGCCAGCGCCAGCCGGCCGGTCTTGGCGTTCCAGGTCACGCGCGCATCGCGCGGCGCGGCGAACACCGCGCTCTTGCCCGCCACGGTGACCCGCGTGAAGTAATGCGACACCGGTTCGCCCAGCGCCTTCATCCAATCCTGCGCCATGCCTTTCAGGGTGTCTTCGGGCAAGGCGCCGCCCTTGCCCTTCTTGAGTCCCTGCGTGGCATAGGCGCCGAACATCTCATCGAACAGCCAGACCTGGCGCACCGCCGTCACGCGATGCTGCTCGTCCAGGTCGATGACGGCGCGCGCGTCGATCCACATATGCGGGTGGGCGCCGGCGGCGCCGGCCGCCAGCGCGCCCGCCACGGCGATCAGGGCTGCAAGGCCGCGGCGAGTTGACGAACGTTCCATTCAAACATTTCCAGGTAGGTGGCGCCGGGCTGTCCGGGCTTGGACAGGGCATCGGAATACAGCGTACCACCCACCTTCGCGCCGGTTTCACGCGCGATCTGCTGCACCAGGCGCGGGCTGGTGATGTTCTCGATGAACACCGCCGGCACCTTGTCGCGCTTGACCTGCTCGATGATGCGGGCCACGTCGCCGGCGGACGGCTCGGCTTCGGTCGAGATGCCCATCGCCGCGATGAAGCTCACGCCATAGGCATCGCCGAAATAGCCGAACGCATCATGCGAGGTGACCACCTTGCGGCGCTCCGCCGGAATCGCCGCGAAGGTCTTGCGCACGGCCGCATCCGCCGCCTGCACGCGGGCGATGTAGGCATCGGCGCGCTTGCGGTAGGCATCGGCATGGGCCGGATCGGCGGCGGCCAGGCCGTCGGCCACGTTGCGCGCGTAGATCACGCCGTTGGCCAGGTTCTGCCAGGCGTGCGGATCGGCGTCGTGGTGGTGATGGCCGCCGTGGTCGTGGGCATGGCCATGATCGTGGTCCTTGTCGTCATGCTTGTCACCGTGCTCGTCGCCATGGCCCGCGAACTTGCGCGGCGTCACGCCCTTGGAGGCGACCACGGTCGGCCCGGCAAAGCCGGAGGCCTTGACCAGGCGCGGCAGCCAGGCCTCGAAGTCCAGGCCGTTGACAAACAGCACCTTGGCGGCCGCCAGCTTCTTGGCGTCGGCGGGCGTGGGTTCGTATTCGTGGGCATCGCCGTCCGGGCCCACCAGCGTGCTCACCTTGATGTCGGCGCCGCCGACTTCCTGCACGATGTCGCCCAGGATCGAGAAGCTGGCCACGACCGGCAACGGTTCGGCCGCCTGCGCCGCGCCGAAGGCGGTGGACAGCCACAGGCCGGCCGCGGCCAGCATGACACGGCGGCGCGCCAGCGCCGGAAAGAGGGAAGGCATGGTGAATCTCCTTGAGAGTTCAGGCCCGGCGCGAGACGCGCGGCGCCCGCAGCAACCCGCCATGCGGGCCGCAGACGATGGAAAACAGGTAACAGACGCCGGCGGCCAGGATGATGGCGGGCGAGGCCGGCACGTTGAAGTGGTACGACACCAGCAGGCCGGCGACCGACGCCGCCACGCCGACGCCCGCGGCCAGCGGCAGCTGGCCGGCGGCGGAACGCAACCAGAATCGGGCGGCGGCCGCCGGCAGCATCATGATGCCGACCACCATCAAGGTGCCCAGCACCTGGAAGCCCGCCACCAGGTTCACCACCACCAGCACCAGGAAGATCATGTGGACCCAGCCGCCACGCCCGCCACTGGCGCGCAGGAAGGCCGGATCCAGGCACTCCGCCACCAGCAGCCGATAGAGCGCGGCCAGCGCCAGCAGCGTGACGCTGGCCGTGATCGTGACCAGCAGCAGCGACGCGTCATCCAGCCCCAGCACCGTGCCGAACAGCACGTGCAGCAGATCCATGTTGGAGCCGCGCAGCGACACCAGCAGCACCCCCAGGCCCAGCGAGATCAGGTAGAACGCGGCGAAGCTGGCGTCCTCGCGCAGCGGCGTCAGGCGCGCCACCAGACCGGCCAGCAGGGCCACCACCAGGCCGGTGATGATGCCGCCCAGCATCATGGCCCACAGCGACAGGCCCGATAGCAGGAAGCCGGCCGCCACGCCTGGCAGGATGGCGTGCGACATGGCGTCGCCCATCAGGCTCATGCGCCGCAGCACCAGGAACACGCCCAGCGGCGCCGCGCCCAGCGACAGCGAGCAGGCGCCGGCCAGCGCGCGCCGCATGAAGCCGTAATCGATGAAGGGCGCCACGACCCATTGCAGCACGCTCATGCGTAGGCCCTCGCGTGCCATTGGCGCGCCGTCTTCAGGTGCGCATCGGTCAGGACCGACCCCGTGTCGCCCCAGGCCACCACCGACCCCGACAGCAGCAGGCACTGCGGAAAGTGCTCGCGCACCAGGTCCATGTCGTGCAGCACCGCGATCACCGAACGGCCCTGGCCGTGCAAGCCGCACAGCAGCGCCATCAGGTCATCGGCGGTATGGCTGTCGACCGCCGCGAACGGTTCGTCCAGCAGCAGCACCGGCGCGTCCTGCACCAGCATGCGGGCAAACAGGGTGCGCTGCATCTGGCCGCCGGACAACGTATCCACGCCGCGGCCGGCCATGTCCGCCAGGCCCACGGTCTCCAGCGCCTGCATGCAGCGGTCGATCTCGTCGCCGCCGTAGCGCCGCCATCCGCCGACCCGGCGCCAGGCGCCCAGGGCCACCAGATCGAACACCGTCACGGGAAAGGCGCGGTCCAGCTCGGCGGCCTGCGGCAGCCAGGCCAGCTCGGCGCGGCCGGCGCCGCCGATGCCGACGCTGCCCGACATCGGCCGCAGCACGCCCATGATGCCCTTGAGCAGGGTCGACTTGCCGGCGCCGTTGGGCCCGACCACGGCGGTCATGGCGCCCGGCTCGAAGCGGCCCGAGATGCCGCGCAGCACCGCATGGCCGTGCCACCCGAAGGAGGCATCGCGCAGTTCGATGGGGATCTGGGCGGGATTCACCGCGGCCACCAATCCAGCGCCCAGCCGGTCAACGCCCACAGCGCGGCGACCGCCACCAGGGCGAAGGCCATGCGGCGCCAGGCGGATACGAGGAAGGCGGAACGGGACAGCACGCCGGACCCCGGCGCGGCGCCGGGCCGCGGGGGCAGGAGCGAGAAATGGGACATGACGACAGCAAGCGCTAAAACATTATTATGTTATATCATAACCAAACCGGCTTGAATCAACGGCTTTCGCCCGCACCTGGGTGTTTTCTGCTACCTTCCAGGCATCTCGCGCGCGTCGCGCGCGTTCCTTATTCAGATGAAGCCCTCCATGCCCGCTCCGCCCCGTTCCCCCCGCAGTGACACCGTAGGCGCCCAACTCAGCGTCGCCGAGGCGCTGTGCGAACAACGCGGCCGCCGCCTGACCCCCATCCGCCGCAAGGTGCTGGAGCTGCTGCTGCGTCATGGCCGCAGCCTGAAGGCTTACGAACTGCTCGAAGCGATGCGCGAGGTGCACCCGGGCGCCGCGCCCCCCACCGTGTACCGTGCGCTGGACTTCCTGATGGACGAAGGCCTGATCCACCGGCTGGACGCGGTCAACGCCTGGAGCGCCTGCCACGATGTCGGCGGCGCGCCCCACGACCTGCTGGTGGTCTGTACCGGCTGCGGCGCGGTGGCCGAAGTGTCCGACCCCGCCATGAGCCGCCAGCTGGCCGAGCGCGTCGCCCAGACGGGCTACGTCCTGGCCACCCATGAGACCGAGATCCGGGCCCTGTGCCCGCAGTGCCAGAAGCAGCAGCCGGCCGACGCCGGGCACCACCACCATCATCACTGAGACGCGCGGCGCGGCCTGTCGCATGACGGGCCCCTGCCCCCGCCGTCCACCCGCGCTCATCCGGACCCTTGAAATCCGGAAAATCGCCCCAAAATAGTGATATCGCCCGATACTTGACGGCGTACAGCCGCGATCTGGGCGGCTACGGCCCCCGGGTTGGCCCGGGGTTTGCCCCCTGCCCCCGACTGTGCTGTAATCCTGCGTCCGGCCGCGATCGGCGGCCCTCGCAGCCTGTGGCAGTAACATCGGCCGAGCGATGTCTGGCAGGCCATCGGCACCCGCCGCCGCCCGCCAGAACCCAGCGCTTGACCGCCGTGTCTAACCGCCTTTACTTCACGCAAGCAGCTTCGCCATGAACACCCCGCGCAGTTTGGACAAAATGGTTCCCGTCACCATCCTCACCGGCTTTCTCGGTGCGGGCAAGACCACCCTGCTCAAGCGTATCCTGACCGAATTCCACGGCCGCCGCGTCGCGGTCATCGAAAACGAATTCGGACCGGAAAGCATCGACAACGACCTGCTGGTGCAGGACAGCGACGAAGAAATCATCGAGCTGTCCAACGGCTGCGTCTGCTGCACGGTGCGCGGCGACCTGATGCGCACCCTGTCCGACCTGCGCGCCAAGCGCGAGGCTGGCGCCCTGAATTTCGAACGCGTCATCCTGGAAACCACCGGCATGGCCAACCCCGGCCCGGTGTGCCAGACGTTCTTCATGGACGACGACATCGCCGAGTACTACCGCCTGGACGCGGTGGTCACGGTGGTCGACGCCAAGCACGGCATGGCGACGCTGGATGAACAGCCCGAAGCCCAGAAGCAGGTCGGCTTCGCGGACCGCATCCTGATCTCCAAGAAAGACCTGGTCAACGACGTCGACTACGAAGCGCTGCGCGCCCGCCTGCTGCGGATGAACCCGCGCGCGCCCATCACCGCGGTCAACTTCGGCGACGCCGACCTGAAGTCGATCATCGACATCAGCGGCTTCAACCTGAATTCCATTCTCGACATCGACCCGGACTTCCTGGCCGATGAGCACCCCGATGCCGCCCACAGCCATGCCCACGGGCACGGCCACGATCATGACCACGGCCATGACCATCACGGTCACGACCATGACCACGATCACGACGGCGACTGCGGGGCGCACTGCAATCACGCGCATCATCACCACCCCAAGCACGACGACGAAATCGGCGCGTTCGTGTTCCGCTCCAACAAGCCGTTCGATCCCGCGCGCCTTGAGGAATTCCTGGGCGGCGTGGTGCAGGTCTATGGTCCCGACCTGCTGCGCTACAAAGGCATCCTGTACATGAAGGGCATCAACCGCCGCATGTTGTTCCAGGGTGTGCACATGATGATGGGCGCCGAACCCGGCAAACCGTGGACCGCGGCCGAAAAACCGTCCACCAAGATGGTCTTCATCGGACGCAAGCTGCCCCAGGAGATTTTCACCCGGGGCTTGGAGCAGTGCCTGGCGGGGTAATCCCCTTTCCGGATAACGTGACGCGGTGCGACGAAGGCAGTACTGTGAGGGTACGAACAGCGTAGGCAGCAAACACGGACCGGGAAGACAAGCCCGCGCCAGGATCGATTCATAGTGGAGTGTTTTCATGGCTACCAAGGCAGCAACCAAAAAATCAAGCAAGTCGACGAGCGATACGGCGATTGATCTGCCCAGCGAGAAGGAATTGCTGGCCATGCCCGAGTCCGACTACATGAACGAACGCCAGCTGGCGTTCTTCAAGGAACGGCTCAAACAACTCGAACAGGACATCCTGGCCAACGCCGGCGAAACCACCGAGCACCTGCGCGAAACGCAGTTCGTGCCCGATCCCGCCGACCGCGCCACCATCGAGGAAGAACACGCCCTCGAGCTGCGCACCCGCGACCGCGAGCGCAAGCTGCTCAAGAAGGTGCAACAGTCCATCGCCCGCATCGACAGCGGCGAATACGGCTGGTGTGAGGAAACCGGTGAACCCATCGGCATCCCGCGCCTGCTGGCCCGTCCCACCGCCACCCTGTCGCTGGAAGCGCAGGAACGGCGCGAAATGCGGCAGAAGCTGTACGGCGACTGATCCGTCCCGTTATTCAAACGCCACATCGAAAGGCTATGCTGGTTTCCAGCATGGCCTTTTTTTCGTCTCGGCGCCGCCGCGAGATGAAGCCGCCTCCCCCGGCGACAGCAAGGGGCCATCACGGATTGGCCCGCAAGCCTTGATTTCGCTCGCATCGCCCCCAGCTAGTCCTTTCAAAGGAAGGAACGCATGGAACAATTTCACGCCACCACCATCGTGTGTGTGCGCCGCGGCAACCGCGTCGCACTGGGCGGCGATGGCCAGGTCACCCTGGGCAACATCGTCATCAAGGGCACGGCGCGCAAGATCCGCCGCCTGTACCACGACAAGATCCTGGCCGGCTTCGCCGGCGCCACCGCCGACGCGTTCACGCTGCAGGAACGCTTCGAAGCCAAGCTCGAAAAACACCAGGGCAACCTGATGCGCGCGGCGGTCGAACTCACCCGCGACTGGCGCACCGACCGCGTCCTGCGCCGGCTCGAAGCCATGCTGATCGTGGCCGACGCCGAGCACACGCTGGTGCTGACCGGCAACGGCGACGTGCTCGAGCCCGAGCACGGCCTGGCCGCCATCGGCTCGGGCGGGGCCTATGCCCAGTCCGCCGCGCTGGCGCTGCTGCGCAACACCGACCTGCCGCCCGAGACCATCGTCAAGCAATCGCTCGAGATCGCCGGCGATCTCTGCATCTACACCAACCAGAACCACGTCATCGAGACGCTGGGAGACTGACGCCCGCGACGCGGCGCCCGCGCGGCGCCGCGCCCCGTTCTCCCGCCCAGCCCCGCTTCAAGGATCCGCCCTCATGTCCGCCTCCAACATGACGCCCGGAGAGATCGTCTCCGAACTCGACAAGTACATCGTCGGCCAGAACCGCGCCAAGCGCGCGGTGGCGGTGGCCCTGCGCAACCGCTGGCGCCGCCAGCAGGTGGCCGAGCCGCTGCGCCACGAAATCCACCCCAAGAACATCCTCATGATCGGCCCCACCGGCGTGGGCAAGACCGAGATCGCGCGCCGCCTGGCCAAGCTGGCCAACGCGCCGTTCATCAAGATCGAGGCCACCAAGTTCACCGAGGTGGGCTACGTCGGCCGCGACGTCGACACCATCATCCGCGACCTGACCGAATACTCGATCAAGCAGACCCGCGAACTGGAAATGCGCCGCGTGCGCACCCAGGCCGAGGACGCCGCCGAGGACCGCATCCTCGACGCGCTGGTGCCGCCGCCCCGCGGCGCCTCGGGCGAGCCCGAGCGCGGCGAGGACAACAGCGCCCGCCAGACTTTCCGCAAGCGCCTGCGCGAGGGCAAGATCGACGATCTCGAGATCGAGATCGAAGTGGCCCAGGCCGCGCCGCAGATGGACGTCATGACGCCCCCCGGCATGGAAGAAATGGCCGAGCAGCTGCGCGGCATGTTCGCCGGCATGGCTCGCGACAAGAAGAAGTCCAAGAAGATGAAGGTGCGCGAAGCCTTCAAGCTGATCGTCGACGAGGAAGCCGCCAAGCGCGTCAACGAGGAAGACCTGCGCACCACCGCCATCAACAACGTCGAACAGAACGGCATCGTGTTCCTGGACGAGATCGACAAGATCGCGGCGCGCCAGGAAAGCGGCGGCGCCGACGTCTCGCGCCAGGGCGTGCAGCGCGACCTGCTGCCGCTGGTCGAGGGCACCACCGTCAACACGCGCTACGGCATGGTCCGCACCGACCACATCCTGTTCATCGCCTCGGGCGCCTTCCACCTGGCGCGTCCGTCCGACCTGATCCCCGAGCTGCAAGGCCGCTTCCCGATCCGCGTCGAGCTGGAATCGCTGACCGCCGAGGACTTCGTTCGCATCCTGAGCGATACCGACGCCTCGCTGACCAAGCAATACACGGCGCTGCTGGCCACGGAAGACGTGCAGCTGGAATTCACCGACGAAGGCGTGCGCCGCCTGGCCGAACTGGCCTACGACGTCAACGAGACCACCGAAAACATCGGCGCCCGCCGCCTCTACACCGTGATGGAAAAGCTGCTGGACGAACTGTCGTTCGACGCCACCGCCTCCGGCAACAAGACGGTGAAGATCGACGCCGCCTACGTCAACGCGCAACTGGCCGAAGCCGCCAGCAGCCAGGACCTGGCCCGCTACGTGCTGTAACGGAGTAGGTGCGAAATTGTACTTTCGCACCTACTACCTTGAAATTTCCGCATGGTAAAAACCTCAATTGTGCTGCTGCGGCACAACGGGCATCCTGTCTAACGCAGTCCAATGCGACATAGTCAAAGCAACGCTACGGCATCCAATTGAGGAATAAATTGACAGATAATCAAAAGAGCGCTTTCACTAGCGGTGGAGAAGGCGACAGATTCTTCGAACGAAATCGAAGCGAGTTTCAGAAAATGGTCCTCTCGTCCGAACTCGGGCCTGCCAATCGTCTGTATTTTCCGTATCTGAAAGCGGGCAACCGAATTCTTGAAATTGGCAGTTCTTCAGGCACCAACCTGTCGCTTCTAACCCGCGATATCGATGTGGAAGCCTATGGCATCGATCCCTCCGAAGCAGCGGTAGCCAAGGGGCGTAGCGAGTTTCCTCAGCTACATTTGAGCGTGGGAACCGCTGATGAACTTGCATTTCCCGACGGCCATTTTGATTTCATCGTTTTCGGCTTCTGCCTCTACCTGGTAGACAGGGCGCTCCTGACGAAGACCATAGCGGAAGCGGATCGCTGCCTCAAGGATGGCGGCCATATCGCAATTACCGATTTTCGCCCCGATGTGCCGACCGCACGCCCCTATAAGCATCTTGACGGCCTGATATCGTACAAATTCCCATACGAAAAGCTGTTCACGGCTTTCCCCCAATTCCAACTGATCGAGTGCCGCACGTTCAGTCATGGCACGGAGGCTTATCACGCCGACCCCCAGGAACGCGTGTCCGCCAGCATCATCCGCAAGAGCCTCAAAGAAGGCTATCAAAAACTCTGAGGAATGCGTTGGCGCCAGCCGTTCGCGGCTTGGCGCCACATTCCCGAGCCCTAGTTGGAAATAGCCGTCACGACATACTTGCCGTCTTTGCGTTCGGCTGTGAAACGCACTTTGTCACCAGCCTTGATCTTCGCCAATAGCGAGGGATCCGCCTGATACACCAAAGTCATCGCGGGCAAGTCCAACGCGGCGATCGCCTCGTGCTTGATCGTGACTTTCCCAGCGGCGGGATCTACCCGCCGCACTTCTCCGCTGGCTTCAGCCTGCTGGGCGAACGCGAACGGTCCCGCCAGCACCGCCGTCGCGGCAGTAATAGCCACGGGAAACACCAATCTGCGGTTAAATGACATTGCGCTATTCTCCATACACCGCACCGACCTGCCCACGGGACGGCCGACGCTCACAGTGCTAGGATACCGCCCTTTCGTGCAACCCTTCGGAGCCATGCATGGCCAATCGTTTATCCGTAATTGCAACTCGCACGGGCGATGACGGCACCACTGGGCTGGGAGACGGTTCACGCGCACGCAAGAACGCCCCGCGCGTCGCTGCGCTCGGGGATGTCGATGAACTGAACAGCATGATCGGCCTGCTGTTGACAGAGGCCTTACCCCCTGATGTCGCGACGGATCTGGTTACGATCCAGAACGATCTGTTCGATATGGGAGCTGAACTGTGCATCCCCGGCCACGTCGCCATCACTGAGACCCAAGTGGCGCACCTGGATACGTGCCTGCAACGCTATAACGGTGCCTTGCCCGCGCTGCGCGAATTTATCCTGCCAGGAGGCAGCCGTTCCGCGGCCTGCGCCCATGTGGCGCGCACCCTGTGTCGCCGTGCCGAGCGTACCGTCATCACCCTCAGCGACACGGAATCTGTTGGCGCACCGGTCCGCCAGTATTTGAACCGCCTTTCCGATCTGCTGTTCGTGCTGGCACGCTACATCAATCAATCTCAGAATGTCCCGGATGTATTCTGGAGTAGTAGGCACGCTCGCCCCGAATGATGAACGACTATGCGACACCATCGGTCGCGGCATTGCATTCGCCCGAAAGGGGGCTTGACCTATCATGACCATCATCGTCACTGGAGGCGCCGGATTCATCGGCTCCAATTTCGTCATTGACTGGCTGGATGGGCAAGACGAGCATGTGGTCACGCTCGACAAGCTGACCTATGCCGGAAACCCAGAGAATCTTGATGCGTTGGCGGGCGACCCTCGCCATAGTTTCGTGCAGGGAGACATCGCAGATGCCGCGCTGATGCGCCAGCTACTCCTGCAACATCAGCCCCGCGCTCTCCTGAATTTCGCTGCAGAATCACACGTCGACAGGTCGATCGATAGTCCCGAGGATTTCATCCAGACCAATGTGGTCGGCACCTTTCGCCTGCTCGAAGCTGCGCATCAATACTGGAAGACCTTGGCAGGCGAAGCACGAGACACGTTTCGCTTTCTCCATGTATCGACAGATGAGGTCTACGGCACACTGCTGCCCGACGAAGCACCATTTAGCGAAAATACCCGCTACGCGCCCAACGGCCTATACGCTGCGAGCAAAGCTGCCAGCGATCACTTTGTGCGCGGCTATCATCAGACCCACGGCCTCCCCGTACTGACGACGAACTGCTCGAACAATTATGGGCCCCGTCAGTTTCCGGAAAAATTGATCCCGCTGACGATACGCAACGCGCTCGCGGGCAAGACCATCCCCATCTATGGCGATGGTCGCCAGATCAGGGACTGGCTGTATGTGAGCGACCATTGTCGGGCACTGCAACGCGTGCTGGAACACGGGCAACCCGGGCGGACCTACGCCATCGGCAGCCGGACAGAGAAAAGCAATCTCGACGTCGTGCTATCCGTTTGCGCACTCCTGGACCGCTTGCGACCACTGACGGGCGGTGCCACCTACCAACACCAGATCCGATTTGTGGACGACCGTCCCGGACATGACCGCAGGTACGCGATCAATCCCTCGAAGACCGAGCGAGAATTTCACTGGCATGCTCGAGAAACCTTCGAAACAGGCCTGCTCAAGACGGTGCAGTGGTATCTCGACCATCCGGCTTGGGGCACCCATGCCGATCTGGCTACGCCGCCCCGCTGGCTGAGCGGCGAGCCAACGGACCCCACCCCTTCCCTCGAATAGCCTAAATGAAAGCCACGCCACTCTCGATCCCCGACGTCATCCTGCTCGAACCTGTGGTCCATGCGGATGACCGCGGGTATTTCTTCGAGAGCTTCAACAGCGTGACTTTTTCCGCAGCAACCGGCGTGCACGCTGATTTCGTACAAGACAACGAATCACTGTCGATCCGTGAGACGCTGCGAGGCCTACACTATCAAATCCAGCAACCGCAGGGAAAATTGGTCCGTGTCATGCAAGGCCGGATCTATGACGTTGCAGTCGATCTGCGCAGGTCTTCTCCTCATTTCGGCCAATGGGTGGCCGTGGAGCTTTCAAGCCGGGATCGGCGCCAACTCTGGGTTCCTCCGGGCTTTGCCCACGGTTTCTTGACCCTGAGCACCCAGGCAACCGTGCTATACAAAGCCACGTCGCATTATGCGCCTGAACATGAGCGGTGCATCATCTGGGACGACCCATCCTTGGACATCAGGTGGCCGCTGACGCGCACACCACTGCTGTCGGAAAAGGACAAGAGGGGCAAACACCTGCACTTGGCAAGCGTCTACCCCTGAAAGACAAAGCGTGGATCAGTTCACGCCAGCAGCGTGAGCCTGCTCATCCGCATGATACGAAGAGCGTACCATTGCGCCGACCGCCGCATGCGAGAAACCCATGGCATAGGCTTCGTGCTCGAACATCGCGAACGTATCGGGATGCACATACCGCAACACCGGCAGGTGATGCTCGGAGGGCTGCAGGTATTGACCGATCGTGATCATGTCCACGTTGTGCGCACGCATGTCGCGCATGACCTGTAGGATTTCTTCATCAGTCTCTCCCAGGCCCAGCATCAGGCCGGACTTGGTGGGGACTTCCGGGTGCAGCGTCTTGAACTCGGCCAGCAGCTTGAGCGAGTGCGCATAGTCGGAGCCAGGGCGTGCTTGCTTGTACAGGCGCGGCACGGTCTCCAGGTTATGGTTCATTACGTCGGGCGGGCCCGCATTCAGGATGGTCAGAGCGCGATCCAGGCGTCCACGGAAATCTGGCACCAGAACTTCGATACGCGTGGAGGGAGACAATTCGCGAATCTTGGTGATGCATTCGACGAAATGGCCCGCACCACCATCGCGCAGGTCATCGCGATCAACCGACGTGATCACTACATACGACAGCTTCAACGCCGCGATCGTGCGCGCCAGGTTGACAGGCTCTTCGGTATCGAGTGGATCCGGACGACCATGCCCGACATCACAGAAGGGGCAGCGGCGTGTGCACTTGTCGCCCATGATCATGAACGTGGCAGTGCCCTTGCCGAAGCACTCGCCGATGTTCGGACACGAGGCTTCTTCACAAACGGTATGCAGATTGTGTTCCCGCAGGATGCGCTTGATGTCATAGAAGCGCGACCCCGGAGCGGCGGCCTTCACGCGGATCCACTCGGGCTTCTTGAGGCGTTCGGCCGGGATGATCTTGATTGGAATGCGGGCCGTCTTGGCCTGAGACTTCTGCTTTTGCGTCGCGTCATAGCTAGCCGCCGCGGGCGCGGGCGCCGGCTCGCCGGGAGAGACCTGAGAATCGACCTGTGTAGACATAAGACACCTTCTGGGCCGGCGCTCAGGGCGTCCGACCAGGGGAAAAACCAGTATTTTACTCCCCACAAGTGGATCCCTCCTCCGTCCGAAGGGAAAGGGTGCGTTTGAGGTATCGTTCGATCGTATGAATACCCATGCGCGCGCCCCTGCTGCCTTACTCGCTGGAACGCCCGACCGGCGGCCAGTTCTCATACTCATCGCGGACGATGCTCCAGCCCATTTCGTCTTCGACGCATTGCTAGGAGCATCCCGCGAACTCGGGTTCGCCGGCCTATTTTCAACCCTGATCCCGGTATCGGCGTCCCGGCCGTTGGATGGCCCCGCGTTGGCCAGCATGGATCCTGCCGGCATCCTCCTGCTGGCGCTCCCAGGCCTGCCGGACCAACAAACGACATTGCGTGGCCTGCAGATCCCATGCGTGCAGACCTGGTCGGCGGTGGATGTTGCCGATAGCGCCATAACTCCGGACAATGTTCTCGGCGGACGCATGGCGGCCAGGCATCTGGCCGCCCGGAAGTACTCGAAAGTCGCTTGCATCAGCGGCGATAGCGTCTGGGAAGCCGAACGCCGGACCGGCTTCCTCGCCGAAGCCAGCACACTCGGCATGGAAGTGGCGGCCGACGTCGTCCAGAGCGGGTTGAACACGCTGCAGGATGGGCGCCAGGCCTTCCTGCGGCTGCTCACGACTTACACATTGTTTGACGCGGTATTCTGCTGCGGAGACCACAGCACAGCCGCCACCGTTTCAGAAGCCCACAACCGTGAACTTGTTGTCCCACAAGATCTCGCTATCCTGGGTTTCTCCGACAATGGTGACGCAGCCCAGTGGGTTCCCGGCCTGTCTACGGTCGGCGTCGATGCGGAACGTCTCGGCGGGCTGGCTGGCCGGTTGCTGCTGGACCGCATGGCGGGCAGGCGTGAGGCAGGGCAACGAGATCTGGTCCCCCCCGAGCTGACCGCAGGCATCAGCAGCTAAGCAGCGGAGGCAGCATATGAAAGCCATCATCCTGGCGGGCGGCAAAGGCACGCGGCTCTATCCGTTGAATCTGGTGGCCAGCAAGCAGTTGCAGGCGGTCTATGACAAGCCGATGATCTACTATTCCCTCACCGTCCTGGTGGCGAGCGGGATCCGCGAGTTCTGCCTCATCACTACCCCATATGACCTGCCACGCTTCGAGGCGCTGCTTGGCGACGGTTCCCAGTGGGGCATTTCCATCGAATATCGCGAGCAGCCCCGGCCCGAAGGCATCGCGCAGGCATTCCTGATCGCGGAATCATTCATCGGCGACGACAAGGTCGTGTTGATGCTGGGAGACAACATCTTCTCGGGTGGAGATGCCTTTCCCCGCGCCCTGGCAGACTTCGAATCAGGCGCCAGTATCTTCGCCTACCGCGTCAAAGATCCCCAGCGCTACGGTGTCATAGAGTTCGATGTGCAGGGAAAAGCACTGTCAATCGAGGAGAAGCCGGCCAAACCTCGCAGCAATTATGCGGTACCAGGCGTCTACATCTACGACAATCAGGTCGTCGGCATTGCGCGCGCCTTGCGGCCTTCCGCGAGGCACGAGCTTGAGATCACCGATGTGAACCGCGCCTATCTCGAGCTCGACCAGCTACGAGTCCATCGGCTGAGCCGCGGATTCGCATGGCTCGACGCGGGTACCAGTACCGCCTTGCAAGAAGCGTCATCCTACATCCAGACCATCGAAAAACGGCAGGATGTCAAAATAGGCTGCCCAGAAGAAGCCGCGCTCATGCGCGGATTCTTGTCGATCTCGCAATTCGAGGCCCTGCTGCAAACCATGCCGGAATGCGAATACCGGGCATATCTACAGCGCGTAGCTGAAGACGTGCGCCGACAGCAGTCACCCTGACGCGGGGCTTTCGGCCGCGGCCATCAAGGCCGAGCGCCCCCGGCGCTCAGATAAGGCTCGAAAAAGGCCGCCGCGGAGTCCTGCCCCGCATCCAGCAACATCGCGTGCGCCTCAACCAGAAAAGCACTCGTGGCCGTCTCTGGAACACGCGCCAGCCATTGAGCCGCCTCCCGCTTATCGCCGCGCAGCAGCAGCATGCGGCCCAGGTGAAACATGCCGCGGAAGTCGCCGCCCTCGGCGCAGCGCTGGTAGCAGTCGAACGCGCGCTCCAGGTCCTGCTCGACCACGTCGCCCGTTTCGTAGAAGCGGCCGACCACGCCGATGGATTTGACGTGTCCGGCCTGCGCGGCCTGCTGGTACAGCGCCAGCGCCGCCGCGCGGTTCTGCACCACGCCGCCGCGGCCGCTCTTGAGCATGTGGGCGTAGTTGTACATGCCCCAGTCCAGCCCGCGATCCGCGGCCAGCCGGAACCAGTAGGCCGCCACGGTATCGTCCGGCGCGATGCCCCAGCCGTTTTCGTAGCAGCGGCCGATCATGTTGATGGCCATGAGATGGTCGGCATTGGCGGCGCGCTTGAACCAGGCCAGCCCTTCGGCCTGATCCTGAGGCACGCCGACGCCGTCGAGCAGCATCTGGCCGAAGATGGTCTGCGCCTCGACCAGGCCCATTTCGGCCGCCGTGCGGATCCAGGCGGCATATTGCGGCGCCGGCCCGGCGCGCAGGCTGGCCAATTGCTCGGGGGTGGTCGCGGCCACGTCGGCCGGGGTATAGCTTGTCTTCATGCGGGTGTCCTTGCCTGGCGCCACAAGCGGGTCAGGTTGCGAGCCAGCGCGTCGCCCACCTCGGTGGGCTCGCGCCGCACGCTACAGGACGCCATGTCGACCGTGCGCAGGCCGGCGTACCCGCAGGGATTGATGCCCAGGAACGGCGCCAGGTCCATCGCCACGTTCAGCGACACGCCGTGATAGGCGCGGCCGTTGCGGATCTTGATGCCCAGCGCGGCGATCTTGGCCAGGTCGCCGCCCTCGGGATGCGCCACGTACACACCTGGCGCGCCCGGCTTGCGGCAGGCGCCGGGCAGGCCCATCTCGTCCAGCGTGTCGATCACCGCCGATTCCAGCAGGGCCACGTACTCCTTCACGTACATGTCGACCCGGCGCAGGTCGAACAGCGCGTAGGCCATCACCTGGCCGGGGCCGTGGTACGTGACCTGGCCGCCGCGGTCGCAATGGACGATGGGGATGGCGCCCGGATTGAGCACGTGCTCGGGCAGGCCCGCCTGGCCCAGCGTGTAGACCGGGGCATGCTCGCACAGCCAGATTTCATCGGGCGTCTCGGCCGACCGCTGGTCGGTGTACGCCTGCATGTCCCGCCACACGGACAGGTAGTCCGCGGGCCGCGCCAGCCACTTGATCACAGCCACTTGCCTTTACAGGACGATCGACACCATCGGGTGGCCGTGCAAGGCCTGGTACAGGCTGTCGAGCTGCTCGCGCGAGGTGGCGCGCACCGTGAAGGTCAGGCCCATGTAGTTGCCGCCCTTGCTGGGCCGCATCTCGACCGTGGCGGCATCGAAGCCCGGGTCGAAGCGCAGCACGACCTCGGTCAGCGTCTGCGCGAACTCCGGATGATGCTTGCCCATGACCTTGATGGGAAAGTCACTGGGGTACTCGATGAGGGATTCTTCGGGCGGAATATGCATGATGGATGGCCTGGAACGTCAAACTATCTATATGGGGGCAGGCATCGTGCAGGCAAGGCCCGCCGCCGGCGCGGGGGGCCGCCAGGGCCGCCCCGCGTGGCCGTTCTAGAGTGCGGCGATGCGGGCATCATAACCCGCGCGCAATTGCTCAAAAACGGGGCCAGGCTTACCCGAACCCACCGGCCGGCCGTCCAGCGACACGATCGCCAGCACTTCCTTGGTGGCCGAGGACAGCATCAGTTCGTCGGCCCGCGCGACCTCGTCCTGGGTGATGCGGCGCGCCTCGAACGGGATGCCGGCTTCGGCCGCCAGCTCGCCCATCAGGCCATAGCGGATGCCTTCCAGGATCAGGTTGTTCTTGGGCGGGGCCAGCAGCTTGCCGCCGGAGACCACCCAGATGTTGGTGGACGAGCCCTCGGTGAGGAAGCCATCGCGGAACTGCAGCACTTCGTCGACGTGGGCGTCGACCGCCTGCTGCTTGGCCAGCACGTTGCCCAGCAGCGACACCGACTTGATCTCGCAATGCAGCCAGCGCTCATCGGGAATGGTGATGGCCGACAGCCCCCGCGCGCGGGACGCGGCCGACGGCGGCGCCCAGGCCGAGATCATGCCGAACACCGTCGGCTTGACCGGCTCGGCCGGGAACTGGTGGTCACGCTTGGCCACGCCGCGCGTGACCTGCAGGTAGACGATGCAGGTGTCCAGGTTCGAGCGCGCCAGCAGCTGCTCGATCAGGTCGATCCAGCCGGCGCGGTCGAACGGCTGGGCGATGCGCAGGGCCGCGAGGCTGCGGTCCAGGCGGTCCAGGTGTTCGGCCATGCGGAAGGCATTGCCGCGGTAGACGGGCACCACTTCGTAGATGCCGTCGCCGAAAATGAAGCCGCGATCGAGCACCGAGATCTTGGCCTCGTCGATACGCAAAAACTCGCCATTGAGAAACACCTGGCTTTCGCCCGGCACGCCCGGAATCATGAGCCGCTCCTGAGAATCAAATGGATAGGGACGGGCCACCCGGCCCGCCCCTTCTTGGTAAAGCTTACACCCGCGACCGCGCCCGTGGCGCGTCCGCTTACTGGAACCAGCGCTTGACGGTGTCGACCATGCGGCCGAAGAAGCCCGCGCGTTCGACGGCGTCCTGCACCACCAGCGGCTCGGTGCGCAGCACCTTGCCGTCCAGCGTGAACTGCAGCGTGCCGACCTGCTGGCCCTTGGTCAGCGGCGCGATCAGGGGATCGGTGCGCTGCGCCACGGGCTTGAGGTCGCCGGCCTTGCCGCGCGGCACCGCGATCGAGACCGGGTTGGGCGGGCCGAGCTTGACGTTCTCGGCGGTGCCTTCCCAGACGCGGGCGTCGATGCCGGGCTGGCTCTTGTCGAACAGCTTGACCGTGTCGAAGTTCTGGAAGCTCCAGTTCAGCAGCTTCAGGCTTTCCTCGGCGCGCGTGGCTTCGCTGTCGGTGCCCACCACCACCACCAGGATGCGGCGGTCGCCGCGCACCGCGGTCGACACCAGGCAGTAGCCGGCCGAATCGGTGTGGCCGGTCTTCATGCCGTCGACCGACGGATCGGCCCACAGCAGGCGGTTGCGGTTGGGCTGGGTGATCTTGTTGTAGGTGTAGCTCTTCTGCTTGTAGTAGTGGAAGAACTGCGGGTGATCGGTGATCAGGTGAGCCGACAGCGTGGCCAGGTCGCGCGTGGACGTCATGTGCTGCGGATCGGGCAGCCCGGTGGCGTTCATGAAATGGGTGTTGCGCATGCCCAGGCGCTCGGCTTCCTGGTTCATGAGCGAGGCGAATGCGGTTTCGCTGCCGCCGACCGCTTCGGCCAGCGCGACCGAGGCGTCGTTGCCCGACTGCACGATCATGCCCTGGTTCAGCTCATCGACAGTGACCGGCTTGCGCGGTTCGATGAACATGCGCGAACCGCCAGTGCGCCAGGCGTGCTCGGACACCGGCACGGTCTGCTCCAGCGTCAGGCGCTTCTCTTCGAGCGCGTTGAACACGACGTAGGCCGTCATGATCTTGGTGAGCGAGGCCGGCTCGACCTTCATGTCGGGATTCGACGCCGCCAGGGTCTGGCCGCTGTTCACGTCGATCACGATCCAGGCCTTGGCCGCGATGGTGGGCGCCGGCACCGCCGACACATCGCCCACCGGCACCACGCCCGTTGCCGTCGGCGCGGGGGCCGTGGCGCCCGCGGCCGCCGGCGTCGCGGCGGGCGCCTGCTGGGACCAGGCCGGCAGCGACGTCGCGAGCATCGCCGACAACACCGCGCCAGCCAAGGCGCGACGGGCAAAAACAACGGGGAAGTGAGCGGAGTGAGGCAAATTCTTCATCGGCAACGTGGGTCCAGGAAAGACGCCCGCTGGCGCGGGGCAAGTGGCTGACAATTATAGGCAGTCGATGAGACCCGTCCGGCCCGGGATGGGTTCCTTGGGCATTTAAAACATGCAACTTGATGCAACGCGCCGCATTGCGCGGCGCGCCGCTCAATCAAGCTTGACCTTCAGGTGCGCCTGCACCAGCTGGCGCAACACCAACAGCTTGCCGTGGAAAAAGTGCGACGCGCCGGGGATCACCACCACCGGGATCGAACGCGGGCGAGCCCAGTCCATGGCTTCCGACAAGGGCACGACCTCGTCTTCCTCGCCATGCACCATCAGCGTGTCGCCGGGCACCTGGACCTCGTGCGACTGGAAACGGTTGACGGCGGGGCCCATCAGCATCAGCGCGCTCGGCAGCACCGCATCGCCCTGGTCGGCCAGTGCGGCATAGGTTTGCGCGGCCACGGCCGTGCCGAACGAAAAACCGGCCAGCACCCAGGGCGCCTGCGCCAGTTCCGGGTGCAGCTCGCGCATCTGCGCCACCACGGCCAGCATGTCCTGGGTTTCGCCGACCGACTTGTCGAACGCGCCTTCCGACAGGCCGACGCCGCGGAAATTGGGCCGCACCGCCACCAGGCCGTGCTGGACACAGGCGCGCGACAGCGTGGTCACCACCTTGTTCTCGCGCGCGCCGCCCTGCAGCGGATGCGGATGCAGCACCAGGGCCCAGCCCCGCGGCGTGCCGTCAGGCCAGTCCAGCGCGCAGTCGATGCGGCCGGCGGCGCCGGTAAAGGCGTGGGTTTGGGTGCTTGCGGGCATAGGAAAACTCGTGCTGCGTGGAAAAGGAAGATGTTAACCGGCGGGTCGGGCCGCGGCCTTCGGTTGCGTGGCCAGCCATTGCGCCAGCTGGTCGGCGGCGTCGTCGGTGGCTTGGCGCAGGGCGGCCACGCCGCCCGCGGCGTCCTGCGTGGGCGCGGGCGCCCGCGTCGCGATGCGCAGCTGGCCGACCACGGCACGGCCGTTCAGCAGCACCGCCTGCAGCAGCACACGGCCCTCGCTGGCCGACCCGTCGGGCGTGAACACCTGCTCGAACTGCGACAGGTAGACCTGCACCTGCGGCGTCTGGCCGTTGGCGCGGTCGGCCAGCACCGGCCCCTGGCGCGACAGACGCTCGAGCAGGCGCTGGCGCACCAGGTCGGACGGCGACGAGGCCCAGCGGTAGGTGGCATAGGATTGTGGCGCGGCGCTGTCGCCGACGCGCCAGATCACGCCGGTGCCGGACAGCGCCGGCACCGCCGAGAACGTCAGCGCGATGGGCTCGCGCGCCGGCAGCTGCGGCGCCGGCCGGGCGTCCAGGCCCAGATCGAATACGGCCGGCGGCGCGCCGACGCGGCCCACGCCGCAACCGGCCAGCGCCAGGGTCAGGATCAGGATCAGGATCGCGCTACGCATCTTCATTTCGGCTGTCTCCCAAAACCGGCGAAGCCGGCCTCGCCCGGCCCGGGCGCCGCCGGCGCCGGCCCGAACAATAACGATTGCGGCGTGTTGTCCACGCGGCGCAGGGTGTAGGTGGCGCCGCGCGCGGCCTCGGTGACGCTGGCCGCCATGCCGGTGATGGCCGGCAGCGTCTCGTTGTCCAGGCGCGAGGCGGCATAGGCGATGTCGCTGAGGCTGCGCGTGGCCATGGCCAGCGCGCCGTCGGGCGCGTTCAGGCGCGCCAGCGACTGCCGCGCCTGTTGCGCCAGATCCGCCACTTCGCGCGCGGCGCGGTCCGCCTGGCGCGAGGTGCTGCCCAGCGACTCGACCAGCGGCCCCAGCTTGGCCAGGGTCGGCGCCAGGTCGCGGCTGGCCTCTTTCAACGACTGGGTGATGTCAGTGGCGTTCTGCAGGCTGGCGGTCAGCGCCTGCACGTTCTGTTCGCTCAGCAGGCGGCGCAGCTGCTCGGTGGCGTCTTCGACGTTGGAAATCAGCCGTCCGCCGCGCTGCTCGATGCGGTCCAGGAAGCCCGGACGCAGCGGAATCGCCGCGGGATTGGCCTCGGTCGACGCCAGCCGCTTGAACGAACTGCCGTCGTCGCGCAGTTCGACGTTGGCCATGCCGGTCACGCCCTGCACGCCCAGTTCGGCCCAGGTCGACTCGGTGATCGGCGTGTTCGGCGCCACGCCGATGCGGATGCGCACCTGGCCCGGCTTGTCGGGGTTGAGCGCCAGCGACTGCACCTTGCCCACCGGCACCCCCTGGTAGCGCACGGTCGACTGCGGATTGAGCCCGCTGACGGCGGTCGCCGAGATGATTTCATAGGTTTGCAGTTTGGTCCGGTCGCGGCCGATCCAGACGGCCACCAGCGCAGCGGCGGCCAGCAGGACCAGCGTGAAGATGCCGGCCATGAGCGCGTGACTACGGTTTTCCATGATGCGTTCCCTTCGGCGCCATGTCCCCGAGCGCGCGCAAGCCGCGCTCGCCCAGGAAGAATGTATGTATGAACGGGTGGTCGACCTTCAGCACTTCCGGCACCGTGTCGCAAACGATCACCCGCTTGTCCGCCAGCACGGCGACACGAGTGGCCAGCGCGAGCAGCGTGTCCAGATCGTGCGTCACCATGACGACGGTAAAGCCCAACTGCCGGTGCAGGCTGCGCACCAGGTCCACGAATTCGTCCGAACGCAGCGGATCCAGGCCCGCCGTGGGTTCGTCCAGGAACACCAGTTCCGGGTCCAGCGACAGCGCGCGCGCCAGCGCCACGCGCTTGATCATGCCGCCGGACAGGTCGGACGGCCGCTTGTCGGCATCCTGCGCCGACAGGCCGACCATCGCCAGGCGGCACATCACCACATCGTGCACCAGGTCCTCCGGCACCGTGCGCAGCTCGCGCAGCGGCAGCGCGACGTTGTCGTACACCGACAGCGCCGAAAACAGCGCGCCCGCCTGGAACAGCATGCCCCAGCGGTACGACAGGCGCCGGCGTTCGCTCGGCGTCAGTTCCGACAACGTGCTGCCCAGCACCCGGATGGTGCCGGCCGCCGGCCGGTCCAGCCCGATGATCTGCCGCAGCAGCACCGTCTTGCCCGTGCCCGACCCTCCCACCAGCACCAGGATCTCGCCCGGAAAGACGGTCAAGTCCAGATTGTCGTGCACCACGTGGTCGCCGAAGGCGGTCCGCAGGCCGCGCACGGTGATGACCGGGGCGACCGTGACGTGCTCTTCGGTGAACAGGCGTTGTTGCTCGGCGCCGGCCATCAGATGCCCACCGAACTGAAAATGACCGCGTACAGCGCGTCCAGCAGGATCACCCCGGTGATCGAGGTGACCACGGAGGTGGTGGTGCCGCGCCCCAGGCTTTCCGTATTGGGCTGGATGCGCAGGCCGAAATGGCAGGCGATCAGCGCGATCAGGATGCCGAAGGTCACGCCCTTCAGGATGCCGATCCAGTAATTGGTCAGGGAAATGGCGTCGGGCAGCGACTGCAGGAACCATTGCGCCGACACCCCCAACTGCACCTGCGCGGCCAGCATCCCGCCCAGGATCGCCATGGCGTCGGTCCACAGCACCAGCAGCGGCATGGTCACGGCCAGCGCCACCACCCGCGGCAGGATCAGCCGCTGGCCATGCGAAATGCCCATCACCAGCATCGCGTCCAGTTCCTGCGTGACCCGCATGACGCCGATCTGCGCGGTGATGGCCGACCCCGAGCGGCCCGCCACCAGGATGGCCGCCAGCACCGGTCCCAGCTCGCGCACGATCGACACGCCGAGCAGCCGCACGATGAAGCGGTCGGCGCCGATCATCTGCAACTGCTGGGCGGACAGGTACGACAGCACCACGCCGATCAGGAAGCCCACCAGCGCGGTGATGCCCAGCGCCTGCGCCCCCGTGCGGTAGACCTGGGCCGAGATCTCGCGCCACGGGCCGCGCGACGGGCGCCGCAGCATGCCGAACAGGTCCAGGATCAGTTGCCCCAGCATGATCAGCAGCGCGCGGCCGTTCTCGGCCGCCTGCAGCACGGCATCGCCCACGGCGCGCAGCCAGCCCCACGAGGGCTCGGGACGCGGCGGCGCCTGCTTGCCGCCCTTGTTCGTCGCCAGGGCGGTGAACACATCCTGCTGGCCGGCCGACCAGCGCACGCGCTCGGGCAGCTTTTCATCCCAGGCCTGCCAGATCAGCAGTGCGCCGATGGTGTCGAGGCGGCTGATGCCCTGCAGGTCCCAGCGCACGCCGGCGGCGGCGGCCTTGGCCATGGCCGCGCGGCGACGCTCGACCTCGCCCGGCTCGGCCAGCGCCAGCACGCTCCAGTCGCCCCCGACGTGACACACGC
Source organism: Achromobacter insuavis (assembly GCF_902859645.1). Taxonomy (GTDB): domain Bacteria; phylum Pseudomonadota; class Gammaproteobacteria; order Burkholderiales; family Burkholderiaceae_B; genus Achromobacter; species Achromobacter insuavis. The sequence continues at coordinate 57,903 of NZ_CADIJR010000012.1, forward strand.
CCGCTTCCTGGCGGAAGGGCGCGGCGGCGGTGGACGCGGACGGGGCGGAATGCGGCATGAATGCAGGGTCGCAATGCAAAATGTATCGCCCATCATATACGCTGCGCACGACGCGGCGCGAACGCGGCCCGCGCGTGCCCTACAATCGGCGCCATGTCCGCTCAAGTCCGCCCCACCGACCTGCCCGCGCCCGACGATCTCGCGCGGATGCTGGGTTCACGCCTGCCCGCTTTCCAAGATGTCGCCTGGACGTCCAGCACCGGCTCCACCAACGCCGACCTGCTGGCCCGCGCCCGCGCCGGCGCCGGCGCCGGCAAGCCCTGGCTGCTGGGCACCCATCTGCAGGAAACGGGCCGCGGCCGCGCCGGCCGCCCCTGGCAGAACCGGGTGGGCGCGGCGCTGATGTTCTCGTGCGCCTTCGACGTGCACCTGCCGGCCGCCCAGTTGCCGGCGCTGTCGCCGCTGGCCGGCCTGGCCGCCTGCGAGGCGCTGCGCGCCGTGGCCGGCCCGGGCGCCGAGGGCCTCTGCATGAAATGGCCCAACGACGTGCAATGGCACGACGCCAAGCTGGCCGGCGTGCTGGTCGAAACCACCCGCAACCCGGGCGGCCGCGAGACCGGCTACACCGTCGTCATCGGCATGGGCGTCAATCTGGTCGATGCCGGCGCGCTGTCGCAGGCGCTGGGCCGCCAGGTCGCCGACTGGGCCTGTGTCACCGAACACGCGCCGGGCCATGCCGCCACCGCCGCGGACCTGGTCTGCGCCGCGGCGACCGCCTGGCACGAGGCCGTGCGGACGCTGGAGCGCGAAGGTTTCGCCGCCTTTTCCAGGCGCTTCGACCAGGTCGACGCGCTGGCCGGCCGCCCGGTCAACGTGCTGGACAAGGGCGACGTGGTCCTCAGCGGCACCGCCTGCGGCGTCGACGGCCAGGGCCGCCTGCTGGTGCAAACGCCCCAGGGCGCCATGCCGATCTCGGTCGGTGAAATCTCGATTCGACGCCAAGCATGATCATCCTCATCGATTCCGGCAACAGCCGCCTCAAAGTGGGCTGGCTGGACCCCAGCAGCCCGGACATGCCGCGCGAGCCGGCCGCCGTCGCCTTCGACGGCCTGGACCTGGACGCCCTGGACCGCTGGCTCGCCGCCCTGCCGCAACGGCCATCGCGCGCGCTGGGCGTGAACGTGGCCGGCGCCGAGCGCGGCGCCGCGATCTCGGCCATCCTGCAGCGTCATGGCTGCGCGGTGACCTGGGCCACCTCGCAGGCCACCTCCCTGGGGCTGGTCAACCACTACAAGACGCCGTCGCAGCTGGGCGCGGACCGCTGGGCCTCGCTGCTGGGCGTGCTGTCGCGCCTGCCCGGCGCCCATCCGCCCTTCCTGCTGGCCAGCTTCGGCACCGCCACCACCATCGACACCGTGGGACCGGACAACGTCTTCGCCGGCGGCCTGATCCTGCCGGGCCCGGCGATGATGCGCAACGCGCTGGCCCACGGCACGGCCAACCTGCCGATCGCGGACGGCCAGGTGGTGCCCTACCCCACCGACACGCACGAGGCCATCGCCTCCGGCATCGCCGCCGCGCAGGCCGGCGCGGTGGTGCGCCAGTGGCTCGCCGGCCGCCAGCGCTACGGGCAGACGCCGCAGATCTTCGCCGCCGGCGGCGGCTGGCCCGAGGTGCACTCGGAAATCGAACGCCTGCTGGCCGATGCCGGCGGCGCATTCGGCGCCGCGCCGGTGCCGATCTACCTGAACCACCCGGTTCTGGACGGGCTGGCCGCCGTTGCGCGCGCCAACCTGGCAGCGAACGCCTGACGGGGCCGCGGCATGCGAGTGCTCTTCATCCTGATCCTGCTGGCCAACCTGGGCGTCTACGCGCTCGGCCAGGGCTGGCTGGGCGTGCGCCCGGAAGACGAGGGGCGCGATCCGCGCCGTTTCAGCCAGGAACTGAACCCCGGCGCGGTCACGCTGGTGCCGCGCAAGCCTGCCTGACGGCCTGACAGGCCGCCAGCCTCAGCGCAGCCAGGGCGCCAGCGCTTCCATCGTCCGCGCCGTGGCGCCGGCATGGCTGGCGAACCAGGCGCGCGCCGCGTCGCCGGCCGCCTGCCTGGCGGCGGGATCCGCCACCAGCGCCAGCGCGGCCGTCACGGCCTGCTCCGGATCCGGCTGGCGCTGCGCCGCGCCGGCCTCGATGGCATCGCTGGCGGCCTGCTGGAAGTTGAACGTGTGCGGCCCGACGATGACCGGCACCCCGGCGGCGCAGGCCTCGATCAGGTTCTGGCCGCCCAGCGGCGCGAAACTCCCCGCCACCACCGCCACGTCCGCGGCGGCGTAATAGAACGCCATTTCACCCAGGGTATCGCCCAGCAGCACCACCGTCTCCGGGCCGGGTTCCTGTCCCGATGACCGTCGCACGTGGGCCAGGCCGGCCTGCGCCAGCAGCGCGGCGGCCTCGTCGAAACGCTGTGGATGGCGCGGAATCAGCAGGAACAGCGGCCCGCCGGGCGTGGCGTGGCGCTTGAGGGCGTCGATGAACGGCGCATCCTCGCCCTCGCGCGTGCTCGCCACGGCGATCACCGGACGACCCAGTCGGGCGCGCCAGGCCTGTCCCGCCTCGACCTGGGCCGCGGGCAGTGACAGATCGAACTTCAGATTGCCGGACACGGAGGGACGCGGCGCACCGGCCCGGGCCAGCCGGCCGGCATCCGGCGCCGTCTGCGCCAGCACCAGGTCCAGCCCCGCCAGCGCCTCGCGCATCACCCCGCCCATGCGGCCAGCCTGCCGCAGCGACGATTCCGAGAACCGCGCGCTCACCAGCGCCATCGGCAGCTTCGCGCGCCGCGCCGCGGCCAGCAGGTTGGGCCAGATCTCACGCTCGATCAGGATGCCGCAACGGGGCGCGGCGGCGGCCAGGAAACGCCGCGTGGCGCCGGGAAAATCGTAGGGCAGCCAGGCCTGGCGCAATTGGCCGCGGGCGATGGCGTCCGCGAACAGGCGCGCGCCCTCGGCCCGGCCGGTGGCGGTGATGTGAGTCAGCAGCACCGGCAGGCCGCGATCCAGCAGGGCCTGCAGCAGTGGCTGCGCGGCGCGGGTCTCGCCCAGGCTGACGGCGTGGACCCAGACCGGGGCTTGCGCGGTTTCGGCGGCCGCTGTCGCGCCACCGGCCTCGGCCCGACCTGACGCGGCCCGGCCTAGCGCGGCCCGGCCTGACGCGGCCCGACCAAACCGCTCCGGCGAGAAGATCTGCCATTCGCCGCCGGCGCGCTTGGCGCGGCGGGCCATCCACAGCCAGATCAGGGGGGCCAGCGCCCGCAACCCCAGGGTGTAGACGGCGCGATTCATATCACTGTGCCGCCAGCGCCTGCTCCAACGAAGCCATCACGGCCTCGCGTGAAGGCGAAGCGCCGCGATCGCCGAGGCTGGCCGTATAGTTGGAGCCAACCAACGGGGTACGAACAGGCGTGGACGCACGATAGATACCTATGGTCGGTCGGCCAAGGGCGGCCGAGAGGTGGGTCAACCCGCTGTCCAGGCCTACCATCAAGCGCGCTCCCGCCAACAGGCGAGCAACGGAGGTCAGATCCATACGTGGCATGACCTCGGTACCGTCCATGCCAGCGACCAGCAATCTGGCACGCTCGGCTTCCTGTTCGTTGCCGGCCAACAATTTCAACGTACAACCGGCATCACGCAACCGCCGGAATACCGCCCGCCAGTCTTCTTCCGGCCATAGTTTATCGTCGCGGCTGGCCGACGGCATGATCACTGCGTAGCCACGATCATTGTCCAGATGGTGTAGTCGTGGCAAATCAGTGGCATTCAGGCCTTCGCTGCCAACTACGTGGGCGAGATCGGTGGGCTGTCCCGCCTGGCGTGCAAAAGACTGCAACCCGAAATCCGGCAGGCCGCCGTGTTGATACCCGAAGGTCAATGCCGCCAGCTTGCGTTGCCGAATGACCGCAGGCTGCCAGAACTCCACCCGGTGCCGCACGTTGTAAAACAAGGAAGCCAACGGCTCCCGGGCGGATCGCCAGTCCAAGCCGTGGCGCACACCGCGCGCCTGGCGTACCAGCCAGGCCGACTTCAGCAGGGCCTGCATATCCAGAACAATGTCGTACTGCTTGGCGCGCAACCGATCCCGCAACGCCCTGCGCTCGGACCGCACCTGCCCTGACCACCAAGCCTTGCGCCAACGGCGATGAGCAACCTTGATGACCTCTTTCACCGCCGGATGCCACAGCGGAATCTCGGCAAACGCCTCTTCGACGATCCAATCTATCTCGGCGTCGGGAACATGCCTCGCAATATCGGAAATTGCTGGCAGCATATGGACGAGATCGCCCAATGACGAGGTACGAACGAGAAGAATGCGTGTTGGCATCGATAAGAGCTAAAGAGATCCGGGCTGGCCCCCCCCGGGAAACTGGCCTGGCGCCGATCAATCCGAAGACGAACCAAAAGCGTAATCTCGGAATTTACAACAAACCCGTGATGCGGCATCGGCGCAACCCTGTCGGGCGGTGTAATACCCCCCAGGCCACGGTATCAATGCACGCGAACGTCCCCTTCCGCGCCACGCTCCAGATGTATCCAATCGACAATACCGCCATTCGGCCGGTAACCCGACACCAGCGCCAGCAGGAATGCACGCACCGCAGGAATGTCGTTCACTCTCAAGGCGCACTGCAGTTCCTCGAGCTTGCCCTGCAACACGTGCCAGGGCAGACAATCTTCATGAGCCTTCATGATGCGCGAATGCTGGGTCGGCTCGGGATTATCTCCGATCAGCAATTCCTCATAGAGTTTTTCACCTGGCCGCAGCCCGGTGACTTCAAGCGCGATATCGCCATCAGGCTCCTGCGCCGTCCTGATGGTCAAGCCGGACAGTTCCACCATCCGTCGTGCCAGATCGACAATCTTCACTGGCTCGCCCATGTCCAGTACGAAAACGTCGCCGCCATTGGCCATGGCGCCGGCCTGGATCACCAGTTGCGCGGCCTCGGGAATGGTCATGAAATAGCGCGTGATTTCGGGATGCGTCAATGTAACCGGGCCGCCCGCCTTGATCTGCTGACGAAACTTGGGAACCACTGAGCCTGAAGAGCCCAGTACATTGCCAAAACGTACCATCGAGAACTTGGTCGACGTATCTTCCGCCGCCAGCGCCTGCAGCACCATTTCCGCCAGCCGTTTGGTCGCTCCCATGACGTTGGTGGGACGCACCGCCTTGTCGGTACTGATCAGAACAAAGTCAGCGACTTTCTGGGTGATTGCGGCTTTGGCGACGATCAGCGTTCCCAGTACATTGTTGCGTACCCCCTCGGCAGGATTGTGCTCCACCAGTGGCACATGCTTGTATGCTGCGGTGTGATAGACCGTATCCGGCCGCCAGGCCGCCATGATTTCGCCCAAGCGGATCTCGTCACGCACCGAAGCCAGCAACGGCACCAGCCTGAATGTCGGACCGCCGGTATCTGCCAGCAAGGCGGTCAGTTCCTGGTGCAACTCATACAACGCGTATTCGTTCTGTTCCACGAGCAATAGCGCAGACGGCGCAAGATTCACGATCTGGCGACACAATTCACTACCAATCGACCCCCCCGCGCCTGTCACCAGGACCGTCTTGCCCGCGATATTCCGGGCGAGCAGCTCAGGATGAGGCTCCACCGGCTCCCGACCTAGTAGATCGTCGATATCCAGTTCCCGTACGTCAGCAATGCTGACCCGCCCCTGGGCCAGATCGGTCACGCTCGGCAACGTACGCACCGAAACCTTGGCCGGCAGTACGCGTTGCAGAATTTCGTTGCGGCGATGCCGTCCCGCGGAAGGCAGCGCCAACAGAACATCATCGACTTCCAGTGACGCGACCAGCATGGGCAGATCGGTCGGCGAATAGACAGCCAGGCCATTCAAGATCCGGCCATGAAGACGTTCGTCATCGTCCAGGAAACCCACCACCCGCATTTCAGGACCATTGGCCATGGCGGCTGCGAGCTGGCGGCCGGCCGAACCCGCGCCGTAGATAAGCGCCTTGCGCAGAGCATTGCGTTGCAGCTGGCCACGGTACAGCCCCCCCAGCCAATATCGTGCGATAACCCGAGAACTACCCACGGTCAGCAGCAGCAGGATCGGCTGAATCAGACCGACGGTGCGGGGGATGCCATTCACGCCGACTGCGGTGAAAATGGCGGAGTACACCAACCCATAGATCACGATGGCTTTGAGCACCGCGATCATCGCCGGCAACCCCGAATACCGGAAAATGGCGCGGTAAAGGCCGGAGACGATGAAAATGGGCAAGGCGATAGCCATCGATGCAACCGCGGCCCAGAGCGGCCGCCCGGACAGCAATACCCAATCATCGAGGCGGAGATAGAACGCTAGCCACGTGGTAAGCACACAGAGGCTGGCATCAACCGACAGGGCGAGCAATCGCTTGGCCGTACGCGGCATACCAAGCATGGGTTTGGCCAAGCTAGTCAACATCTCTTGTCCCTATCCTGCTTAGTGTGAGACGCCATCTTGCCGAAGCACCCTGGCGGCCGTCATCCAGATGATTTTCAAATCGAACCAGGCTGACTTCCGGCGCAGATACTCCGCATCCAGTTTGACCTTCTCAGGGATAGGAAGCTCATCGCGCCCGTTAACCTGGGCCCAACCGGTCAAGCCTGGCAACAATTCGTGCACGCCGTACTCGGTGCGCAATTGGATCAGATCCTCCTGGTTGAACAATGCGGGACGTGGCCCGACAAAACTCATTTCTCCGGCCAGGATGCTCCACAATTGAGGCAACTCGTCCAGACTGCTGCGCCGCAAGAATGAGCCGATCGGTGTCAATAGTGTCTTCGGGTCCGGCAACAAATGCGTCGCCACAGTCGGTGCGCCCACCCGCATGGTACGGAATTTCGGCATGCGAAAGATCCGATTACCGCGACCGACCCTGTCAGACCAATACAGAGCGGGCCCCGGCGATGTCAATCGAACGGCGAGAAAAACCACCAGAGCCGGCAGCACGAGCAACAGCGACAGCAACACGGCAAAGCAGAAGTCGAATAGGCGTTTCACGGGGAATTGGCGAAGTTATTATTTACTAACGGCATCAAGCAGTTCGAATGGCAGGATGGCGGGCTGATAGCCCAGGATCTTTCGAGCCTGCGAATCGTCTACCTGCAACCATCCTGACAACTGTTCATACGAGCCTCCCTGGCCTGCCGCCCTGGCCACGGCGCGCAATAGCGACTGTGGTGCTGGAAACAGGCGCGCCGGACGGTGCAGCGCTTGCGCCACGCGTCTCAACAGATCCGGCGTGGAGTAGTCCTGCGCATCCCGTACATGAAACACATGACCCGCAGCTTGCGGCTTAGTGATGCATGCGCACAATACGGCAGATAGGTTATCCACATGAATCAGGCTGCGCTGATTCGAAATGTTGCTTAGTGGCAACGGAATGCCGGCATTCACCCAACGAGCCAGGCGAGCCATGTTGCCCGGCGCGCCCTGGCCGTAAACCAGCGGCGGACGCACCACTACGAGTTCGGCGCCATGACGCTGCGCGATATCTGCCAACTCGCCCTCGGCCTTGAGCTTCGACCTGCCGTACGGTGTCGTGGGCTGACAGGGGCTGCCCTCGTGTAATGGCTCACCCGGAACGCTATAGGTCGCCACCGCGCCGATGGAGCTGACGAACACGAACCGACGAACCCCTGCCTCGAACGCGGCTTGTGCCAGGCGACGTGTCCAATCGACATTCACGCTTTCGAACTGGGCTTCATGATCCGCCGGCGCTTTACCAAGAACGTGAGCCCGCCCGGCCAAGTGACAGACCACATCCACGCCAACCATTGCCCGTGCCAGCGCGGCATCGTCCGCCATGTCAGGGATGTTGCAAACCTCGACACGTGGATCAGTCACGGCCCTGCGGGTCAACAATCGCAGCGGTATCCCGCTTTCGTACAGATCGCGTACCACCCGCCGACCCACGAAGCCGGTCCCACCCGTAACCAGTATCCTGCTCGTATCCATGGCGACTCAGAATTGACGGTATTTCAGCAAACCCCTCAGCGCATATTGGCTGAAATGCCAGACCGATGCCACCACACCGAGTTTTTCAAGGTCCCGGTAGGCTCGCCAGACATGCATTGCCGAACGCCGCTTGTTGCGTGACACCGATTGGCTCATGACGCGATAGCGCATCAGATCCTCGTCCAAGCCGTGGGCGAGACGCCCAGGCTTCAGTATCTGCAGCCAGCAATCGAAGTCGTCATAGTAGGTTTTCCTCATGCGCACATCACCCAGCTCGACACGGTCAAGCAAGACCGTCGAAGTCGCAATCGCTGTGTTGCCCAGCAATGAGCGGTAAGACAGCGTGCGAGGCACATGAACCTGCTTACCGGTCTGAGCGCCGTCAGCTGAAATGCGGCGGAAGCCGGTATAGGTCAACACCGAACCATTCGCCTTGGCGTGCGCCAACGTGCGCTCCAGCTTTTCGGGTAGCCAGAGATCATCGCTGTCGAGAAAAGCAATCCAACCGCCTGTTGCCTGGGCCAGCGCCGCATTTCGCGCCATAGCTGGCCCGCCATTGGCAGGCATGGACACCAGCTTAATTCGTGAGTCTCTTTTCTCCCATTCCCGGATGACGTCCCGCGTATTATCGGGCGAACAGTCCTCCGCGATCAGCAATTCCCAATCCGTATATGTCTGGGCCAATACAGATTCGATCGTCTCTCCGATGATCAACGCCGCCTTGTAGGCTGGCGTAATGATGGAGACCCGGTTGGCATTCACGATAGGCATGGATTCAAACCGCCCCGCCCGCTTCGGCCACCAGCAGCTTGTCGAAGTATTCGATCGTCTTGACTAGGCCCGATTCCAGTTCGACCGTAGGCGTCCAGCCCAATTTTTCACGCGCTAGCGAGATATCCGGCTGGCGCTGTTGCGGATCGTCCTGCGGCAATGGTCTGAACACCAATTTGGAAGCGGAACCGGTCAATTCCAGTACCTTTTCGGCCAATTGGCGAATGGTGAATTCGCCCGGATTCCCAAGATTGACGGGGCCCGTCAACGTGTCAGGCGAGTTCATCAAACTGATGAAACCTTCCACCAGATCGTCAACATAGCAGAAGCTGCGTGTCTGCTGGCCCTCGCCATAGATTGTGATGTCCTGGCCTTTCAACGCCTGCACGATGAAGTTGCTAACCACCCGACCATCGTTCGGGTGCATCCGGGGACCATACGTGTTGAAAATCCGCGCCACCTTGATATCGAGCGCATGCTGACGGTGATAATCGAAGAATAGCGTCTCCGCGCAACGCTTTCCTTCGTCGTAGCACGAGCGAATTCCGATGGGATTGACCCTACCCCAATAGCTCTCACTCTGCGGGTGGACTTCCGGATCACCATAGACTTCGCTAGTCGATGCTTGGAAGATCTTCGCCTTGAGACGTTTGGCCAGACCCAGCATATTAATGGCACCATGCACGCTGGTCTTCAGCGTCTGGACCGGATCGAACTGGTAATGCACCGGCGAAGCGGGGCATGCCAGATTGTAGATTTCATCCACCTCCACGTAGAGAGGAATCGTCACGTCGTGGCGCAGCAATTCGAAATACGGATTGGCGAACAAATGAACGATATTCTGCTTCGAACCCGTGAAGAAATTGTCGACGCACAACACCTCGTTGCCCTGCGCCAGGAGACGCTCACATAGGTGTGACCCGAGAAACCCAGAACCACCAGTAACCAATATTTTTTTCACATCAGCTCCACATATTCAATGACCTGACAGCTCGTTGCCAGATCGTACCGGCCACGTCGTCAACCCGCCGCCGCGCCGAGACAGTGCATACCAAAGCGCTACAAAGACGCCGAAGCGCCACACACCCAGTCCGTTATAGATGTAATTGTCGATACCCGAAACCAACACCACCATCACGATATACACCACGAATCCTGATACGTGGCCGTTCTTCCTCCCGCTCAACAGGTAGATGACAAGCAACAGAATCAGGATCAGAGTTCCAATAAATCCGAAATCCAGCAACAGCGACGCGTACAGTGTCTGATACGTTCCCGCGCGAGGATTTATCTGCAAGATCGCATCCTGAATCGCCTGACGATCGCACGCCAACAGCAGACAAACCTGATCTTCAAAATACAACCCCGATCCGAAGATACCGATCGCGCCATGCTCCAGTACGACACCGAACTCAGCCATCGAGTGCGTGACGTACTGCACCAGGTAAATCAAGGGCATCAGCACTGGAAACACCTCGTTCGTCGACGACACCACGTCCGATGGAATCGGCATGTTGTCGAAAATCCAGGAATACCGGATGGTCGCCACCCAATCCCAGCCCACGGTCAGCACGTCGGCGGAACGACCACGAGTCTGGTAGTCGACCAGCACCACCATGAAGATCGCCAGAGCCACCAGGCAGCAGATCGACCTGACTCGGAAGAATCTCACCCGGAGCATCAGAAGGTGAAACAGCAATACGAAAAATGGCGCGTTGCGAGTACCTAGGATGATGAAGTCCACCGAGATGACAGCAAACATCAACACCGCATATCCGTAGTATTTTCTCCTGGGTATATCGATGAATGCGAGCAGGATGCACAGCGGATAAAAAAGGATCGAAAATGCGGAATACCATCCACCGCCGCCGACCGACGTGTCCAGCCGAGTCAGGTACAACCCTTTTTCAAGGAAAACAAAAATGTAAGGCAACCGGCTACATACAAACGTGATAACGAAAGTGCTCAGGAACAGCCACTTGAAGACCCGCTGATTAAATGCGGGCCACTCCATGCTCTGACTCATTCTCAAATAGCTGAGCAACAGCAGAATCATGCCCAGCGTCACCGTTCCTTCCAGAACCAACAGGCTGCGGATATCGAATTCGGCAACAAAGGTAATGTGCAGCAGCTGGATGATCCCCATAAGCGCGTACAGAATCGACGCGCGCATGACGAACACCCTCGGAGAGATGCTCTGCATGTTCACATTCATGCGCATGAGTCCCACACGCCAGCAGGCATCGTCGCGCTCATGTGAGTGATTCCGCTTGCAAAGCCTGCCGCTTTCTGAATCTGATTATGCAGCACAACAACACCGCGCTCCCGATCGTGAATGTCAACGCCAAGCCATAGGCAGCCCCCGCCGCTCCCCACTTGGACACGAAAATATACAGGCATACGAAGTTGAATATGACCATACCGGCATTTATATACGCAATTGCCACCGTCTTCCGCATGAAAATCAAGACCGCGGAAATCATATTGAACATACCGGTGCAAGCCGTCGCGAGCAGACAGGGAAACAGGAACACTTGTGCCGGGGCAAAATCTTTGGACGTCAAATAGGGCATCATGAATCCGAGGATCCCGGGCAGGATGAGGACCAGCACGCACATGCCAGCAAATATCCCCAACAGGCGCAGGCCAATTCGCCTAATTGCCCTGCCATCAATCGGGCCCAGGCTAGTGAAAACCCATGATTCCCAGGCCGGCAACACCGCGCTGAACACCAGACCCGCAGCTGCAGCCAGTTGCAGTGCCACGCTGTACAGGCCCAGCTCATGAGCGCCGCTGAACTCCGCGATGAACATGCGATCGGAAACCATGAATACATAGCTCATCAAGCCACTGGGTAGCAACGGCAGACTGAACCGCAGCATTTTCTTCATCAACGCCGGGTCGAACGACCAGCGCAATTGGTATTGCTTCCGCAGGTAGTAAATAGCCACGGGGAACGCAACCATCGCTGCAATCCATTCGCCCCACGCCCGGGCGCGCCAATCTGCGCCCACTGCAAAGATAAACAATATCGCCAGCCCATAAGACAGGATATTGGAAGTCAACGCCCAGATGCCGAACGGCAGAGCCCGATTGGTGATCTGCCACAAGTGGTGCAGCACCATACTGTTGAACCGAAAATACACCAGCAACACGATCAGGAACAGCCAATGCCAGGGAATGCCATAGAACCTGTCAAAGAATGGCCAAAGCAGCAGAACCACCAGCGCATACGGCACCATCATGAAGGTCGAGAACACCGTCGCACTGCTCACGTAGGGCGAGAACTTCTGCGGTGCCTCGACGTATTCACGCTTCAAGGCCATGTTCAGTTCGAGCCGAAATGCATTGCCCGCGAACATGCTGACGATGGTGAAGATCGTGAACAGCCCGTAATCTTCCGGCGTCAGGTAGCGAGTAAGGATCGGCAACGCCATGATCGGCACGACTGCCGACAGGACATTGAACACCAGATAGATCGATACGCTTCTGAAATTCACGCGTTTGCCTTCAGGACCTTATCTGGCTTGGCTAGACCGATGTAAGCGGTCAGGAAGCGTTCAAACTCGGCGCTGTAGCTGCCGTTGTCCGGCACATGGATGTACTCGTCGAGAAACTCCCGGACGTAGGTAGCCGGAATCGGCGGCGTCTGGCCACGTACGCTGGCCTCGATCATCGCCAACAGCTCAGCCGGCGAGCGCGCGAACCCCACGACCCGGGAGATGACTTCCCGGTCAGCCGGATACATGACCTCGTCGCCACGGTCCATGCATTCACCCCAAGCGGGGATTACCGAACTCGCACGCGCCATCACCGCTTCCACCAGTGACAGCGAGTTGTAGTTGATCACCAGGCGTGACTTGGGAAGTACGTCGAAGAGATTCAGCTCGTGACCGCAGCGCACCCCCCCCAGCCCCATCTCAGTCATGATCCTGCGCACCGCCACCGAATCATTGACATCTTTCGTCTTGACCAGAAAATCCAGGCCGCCCCGGCCATATAGGACGGCTGCCTCGCAAAACAGCTTCAACACTTCCTTGAAGGTCTGGTCGGCATAATAGCCTTCGGTGAAGGTCAGCAGCGTGACCAAGGGCCGCTCGGCCACCGGCAGCGACGTGTCCACATCCTGCCACGCGTCATAGCGGGGAAGGCCTGTGATGGTGATCTGGTCGGGCCGACAGACCGTGCCAACAGCCAACGTGACATCACGAGTGGACTTTCCTGCTACGGCCATGGCGGTCCCCTCGAAGCGGTACCCGGATTCGCGATACCAGCGAATCACCTCGGCGCATACCTTGGGTACGACAGGATGCTCGCGCGAAAGCACCAGAAACGGAATGGATAATTCCTTGGCGACCTGCTTGAACCCGTTGTCCTGCCAATAGTCGAAGTTGGCGGACAGGATCGCATCCACCCGCTGTTTACGACCGACAAGACGGACCAGATGACGCGCATAGGCAGTGCTCTGCCGCAATGCCCGTGGATTGTCGGCCATCTGGCGCTGGTAGAACGTCTGGATCTGCATGGCAGTTGGCGTCCATGCCATCTGGAATCGGGTGAACCCCCCCATCACCATTGGATAGTTGAAGGACGAACGTTTGCGCAATTCCACCACGTCCTTCACGAACGACTCACGAGACAGACAAAGGACAGTCCGCTCCCGCGTCATCGCCCCCCAATCAATACTCAAGTAGCTCAGGTAGGCTGCCACTCTCGGGCCGCCCAGCCGCACCATCGTCGACGAAAGCCAAGGCCAAATGCGAGCAAGGGCGCCATAACGCAAGGAGTGCAGGACTCTCTTCATCTTCGTCTTCAACGATCGCCACGCGGGAACGCGTCGCGAATAATGTCTATCGGGCGGAACATCCAACGGCGATGAACCAGGCGTGGGACTGCCGGTAGTTGCTCAACGCCGTCTCCCAATGCATTGAGTTCCTCCCACTCGCGCCGCGAAACCATCGCCAGCACCTCATCTTCGCCGCTTTCATTGTCCGCATGGGTGGCATCATCGGCGGAAAGAGCGCCACGACGGAACGTGTCGACCAACCGGCCGGCATCCGCACCCTCCCGATATTCGTAGCGGGTGGCGGTGATACTGCGTACATAATCCACGTACTGAGGTGCGCGATAGATCATCGTGTAGGCAAAGCGCAAAGTCAGGCGGGCAATATGGGCGCGCTCGCTGAAATTCGACGCCGGCAGCAGGCTCATGGCCTGCAGCGCAGCAGGCGACATTGCATCACTTTGGAAGCCCGCCTGCTGATAGATCGATGGCCCCATCGCAATGACCTGCTTGCCCAACATGCCCGCTTCCAGCGCGGCGGAGCCCCCCGCGACCACGATGGCATCGCTGCGCTCGATCAGACCCAGAGTACTGGCCGTGTCCGTGCTGGCGATACAGTGCACGCCCCTACGGTTTGCCCAATCCGTGTAGTAACGCTCCGCTTTGCTGCCATCCGCCGTGCCAATCCTTTCACCCCAGTTCGGATGGCAGCGCAACACCAGCTCAGAGGGCTGCAGATCGAACCGGTCAATCAGGGCATCATAGGCAGCCGTCTGCTCTGACCATTTCGACACCCAATCCGGGTGCCCCCAAAATTCGTTGTAGCTGCCCGGCACCAACAGAATGCGGCGGGCCGATTCGGCTTGCGGCCATTCCACGGTCCGAGCCGCAACGTTATAGGCACGCCACTCCTTGTCATTGCGGCGCAAGAATCGCGCAGCCACATGACGCACGGCGCGCAGGGCCTGATTGCGTGTGAGTGGACGATCGCGCCATTGCGCCATCATTTTTCCCAAAGTCCTCAGGCCCAAGCAGTTCTCGTTCGGCAGAAGCTGCAAGCCGTCGCCAAACCAGGTCCGCTCGAGACTGACAAAGGGAATGCCGGCGCTACGCGCCGCCTCGAGGACAGCACGAGTCGCATCCATGCGCCCGTTAAACAAGCAGACGGCCTCGAGCCGCTCCCGCTCGATCCAGCGCAGTGCAGCAGAATAGGCTTTCTGCGTGCCGTCCTCCAGACTGCGAGCGATCGCATGGAATTCCGGGCTCTGGAAATCCGCCTTCGATTCAAAACGGCCCAGCGTGCTGGCGCTGGAAAGCGCGCCATGATGAGCGTCCTCGGAAAACGGCACGCCGCTGTCCGCAAATGACCCGATAGAACAGACATGCTGGCCAGCAAACGAACGGATATTGCCGGCCCGGCATCGCAGACAATGCATCAGCGCGCTGCGCTGTGGATGCAGTGCCTTTGGATAGCAACCACTCAAATTGCCGTCGCAAGCCAGGAACGAAGCCGAATGGCCAGCATCGCGCATGATGCCGGCTAGATAGTAAAGATGCTCTACATGCGGGCGCCAGCTGTAGATGCTTGCATAACCAATACGCATAGATCCGCGGCTCAATCAGTCCCGAGGCGCCACGTCGACCGAGTTCCAGTCCACAGGCATTCCGTAATGCACGTCCCGAGTGACCCGGCTACCGATCAGGACTTCCAGATGTTTGGGCGCGAGCCCGAAACCGGGCCGCACACTGCGCACGGCATCCGCCGAGACGAGATCGCCAACCTTCAGGTCTCGCACGAAATAGAGTGAACGACGGAATTTGGCATTGCCCTGCTCACTGGATTTCCGGCCATAATCGATCTTGCCCAACGACTCCCAAGCGGTCCGCGCACCTTGGCACAACTGAGCCATTTCCGCAGGCTCCAGCGAGAAACTGTCGTCGGGTCCACCACCACTGCGATTGAGCGTGAAGTGTTTCTCGATGATCGCGGCGCCCAGCGCAACACTGGTAATCGCGGTGGTATTGTCCAGCGTGTGATCCGACAAGCCCGTCACCAACCCGAAGCGCTGCATCATGTCCGGAATGGTGCGCAGGTTGTAGTCGGCGGCAGGGGCGGGATAGCCACTGACACAGTGCAGAATCGCAAGCTCCGTGCAACCGCCCTCGCGGGCGGCATCGACGGCCTCCTGTATCTCTTCGGCGTCAGCCATGCCGGTCGAGATGATCATGGGCTTTTTCGTGCCCGCCACATACTTGATGAGCGGCAGATCGATCGCTTCGAAAGACGCGATCTTGTAGGCCGGCGCGTTCAGGTCTTCGAGCAGATCGACGGCCGTAGTGTCGAACGGCGAACTGAAAATACTGATGCCCAGTTTGCGGGCGTGCTCGAACAAGGGGGCGTGCCATTCCCAGGGCATATGCGCTTCCTGGTACAGGTCGTACAGGCTGCGCCCATCCCACAGGCCACCGTGGATCAGGAAATCGTCGGTATCGCAGTCCAGGGTGATTGTGTCTGGACGATAGGTCTGCAGCTTCACCGCATCGGCGCCGGCCTTGCACGCTTCCTCGATGATCCGCAGGGCAACATTGAGTTTGCCGTTGTGATTGG
This sequence comes from Achromobacter insuavis, assembly GCF_902859645.1. Lineage (GTDB taxonomy): Bacteria > Pseudomonadota > Gammaproteobacteria > Burkholderiales > Burkholderiaceae_B > Achromobacter > Achromobacter insuavis. The sequence goes on from NZ_CADIJR010000012.1 coordinate 74,083, forward strand.
CCGACAGTTCAGCAATCACATAGGGAGGCTCTTCGACGCCGATGCGGCGTCCGGCAATTTGCAGGCTCGGTGTAGTGGACATGGCATTTACTCTCAGAACTTCACAATAATCCGCACCAGCCTTGACAGAATCAAGGCTGGTGTTCGCGTCAGCGGCGGACTCTGGCGCCTGGCATCAGTTCAGTCGCTTGAACCCGCCGTGGCATACCGGGCCCTTGAGCAGTCCCATCACATCACGACCATCCTCGCACTCTTTCACCATCCCGAAGATCGGATCGAGCGCGGTGAAATATCCATCGACGATCTCCGGCGTGTGCTCGGTGCAGGCGTACACACTATTGCCCGCCAAATAACCCTTGGTGAGCATTTCTTGCGTCACCAAAGTCTTGTAGGCCAACGCGTTCGGGCTTTGGAAGGTGTACCCCGTCAAAGCAGGCAGCCCCCATTGTTCGATCTTCAGGCCGTGCTTGTCAGCCAGTTTCTGCCAACGCGCGCGGACATCCAATCCGATCTTGGTGATGGTTTCCCAGGATTGGGTACGTTCCATCACTTCGAGCGTCTTGAGCGCCGCGGTGGGACCAATACGCTCGGTCCAGAAAGTGCTGCTGATGAAAGTGGACTGAGCGGCCTCCATGATCTCGCGGCGCCCAATGGTCGCGGTGATGGCGTAGCCGTTACCGAGCGTCTTGCCGAACATCGCCATGTCGGGCTCAACGTCGTACATTTTGTGCAGGCCACCAAACGTCTGACGGAAACCCGACGTGCACTCGTCAAAAATCAGCACAATGCCATGGTCGGTGGCCAGTTTGCGCACCTTGTGCAGGAAGTTATCCTCCGGGCCCTTGTTGCGCACCACTTCCATCTTGATGACGCCGATGTCGTGAGCTTTGACCAGGGCTTCGAGCTCGGCATAGTTGTTGTAGTTGAAAGGGAACACCGTGCCACGCAGATTCTGCGGCACCCCCTTCGGCTCCAGGCCGGGCAACAAATGGCCGGCCAGGTTTTCGTTCTCGCCCAGATTGGCCGATAGGTACCAGTCATGCCAGCCGTGGTAGCCGCAGACGGCGACCTTGTCCCGGCCGGAGGCGGCGCGGGCGATGCGGATGGCAATAGCGTTGGCCTCGCCGCCCGACCGTGCGAACCGCGCCATGTCGGCCCACGGATGCAGTTCGATCAGCTTCTCGGCTAGGTAGACCTCCTCGGGGCAGTTGAGCGTCGTCATATTGCCCAGGTCCACCACCTGACGCACTGCCGCGTCAACCTCCGGATTGCCATAACCCAGGCTGTTCGTACCGACACCCATTAAGGACATGTCGAAGTACTCGTTGCCATCCAAGTCCCATACCCTGCAGCCCTTCGCCTTGCTGAAGTACGCCGGCCATTGATCCGGCAGCATCATTTCGGCACGCTTGGACAAAAGCATGTTCCCACCCGGGATGATCTGCTTGGCGCGCTTCCAAAGTTTTTGACCGGTGCCCATACTGGCTCCTTCGTTTCGGATAAGTTGTTTGTTGGCAGAAAACAATTGCGGCTGGGCCTGCTGCAAATCCAGCACCTGCCGCCACGTGAAGTGAATTTCCGGAGCGAAATGCGCAAACACCTGAGAAATCACATCGAGATCGACCGGCTCATCCACCGTCCATCGCAATCCGGACAGGTCGTCCTTGTGACTCGTTCCAGCCCGGCTGAAGTGATCGGATCCCCTCAGGTAAGGGGTCACATGCTCACGGTCGAACGGCACGGACGTCTCTTTGGCAGCGCGCTCCAGCGCGGCAAAACTAAAAACCTCGATATCCAGACCATCAGGGTAGGTCGGCGGATCCGTATTCGAGAAGTAATCCACCTCGGCAACCTTATAGCCACGGATCACGTCATCGACCAGAGCAGGATCCACCAATGGACAATCACCCGTGATTCGAACGACCACCGTGGCGTCACTGATGCGCGCGGCCTGGTAATAACGGTCAAGCACATCGTCTTCGCTGCCCGCGTGACAGCGATATCCCAGCGAACGGACATGTTCGATCAGCGGCGCGTTCTGCGCTGCCTCCGACGTCGCCAGGACAATCTCGTCGATCTCGTTCGAGCACGACAGGCGAGCCAGTAACAGCTCGATCATCGGCTTGCCGCCGATGCGCTTCATGACCTTGTTGGGTAGGCGCGTAGAACCCATGCGCGCCTGTACGATCGCTACCACTTTCATAGGGCACTCCAGCGTGCGGGATTAACCAGATCGGTATCGATGGGAGACGGCCAGACCGGCAGGTCTGGCAGGGGCGCCTGCGTCACCGCGAGGATGCCACGCAATTGTTCCAGGCTGTCCACGCCGACGACCACCTTGTCCACTGATGGGACCGACAGCGCAAAGCGTAGGCACGCGTTTATGGCGGGAATTTCGGTTGCCTGCAACCAGCGTTCCCATTCCTGCCACAGGCCGTCCCAACGATCAAACTTCTCGGCCCTGTCGCCCCGCGCCATCAACAACAGGCCTTGCAGGAACACGGACCGCACATGCAATTCGATACCTGCCGCCTTGAGACGATCCGCCCAGCCGGAGACGATCATGCGCTGATCCAGCACGCTCAACGGTGCCTGCACCATGTCGATATCCAGAACCTGCAGGAGCGCTTCCAGCTCCTGCGGCGCATAGATCGACACGCCGACTTTTGCCACGAGCCCTTCGCGCCTCAACTCACGGAGGGTACGCGCCAGCGCGGCCCCCTGGCCCCCAAGAAGTTGCTCCGGGCGATGCAGCAGGAGCCCGTGCAGCGCATCGACACGCAAGCGCCGCAAAGATCCCTCGAGTTGCTGGCGCACCCAGGTGGCACAATCGCCGCAATCGTCGGGCATGCCCGGCAATTTGCTGATGATCTGCCAGCCTGCCACATTCGCATCGCCCAACGCCGACTCGCTATCACCGTAGGCAATTGCCGTATCGAGCGTATCGACACCCGAGTCCCGGGCATCCGCCAGAATATGGCGGACTGCAGACGGCGCCACCCGCCCCGTCTGGTTGGCGATACCGTACGGCAGGCCAAACTGCGCCGTTCCTAACACCAAACGCCGACTCATCCAATGCTCTCCTGGCTAGCCGCGCAACGCTTGGCGCAGCACGTCGACCACGCGGTCTTGCTCGGCTTCTTGCAAAATCGCGTACATCGGTAGACTGATCGCCTCGGAGTAATAGCGCTCGGCCTCGGGAAAGTCCCCGGCCTTGAAACCCATGGCGGCGTAGTACGGCTGGAGATGTACCGGTATGTAGTGCAGATTCACGCCTATGCCATTTTGGCGCATCGCGTCAAACACTTGGCGATGCGTGCGCGCCGTCTTGTCCAATTGCAGGCGAATCACGTAAAGATGCAAACCGGAATACGTATCGGGATGCTGCCACGGCACTGTCACCGGGCATTCCGCGAGCAACCCGTCATACCGACGCGCCAGTTCATGGCGCCGAGCGACGAACTCATCCAGACGATCGGTCTGACTGACACCCAACGCCGCCTGCAATTCCGTCATGCGGTAGTTGTACCCCAGCATGATCTGCTGGTAGTACCAGTCCCCATCCGGAGCGTGCGTCATCTTGGTGGCGTCGCGCGTGATGCCATGGCTGCGCAACAGCGCCATACGTTCGGCCAGCTCATCGCTGTTGGTCATCGCGACGCCACCCTCGGCTGTCGTGATGATCTTCACCGGGTGAAAACTGAATACCGTGATATCGCTGAACTCGCAGGAACCGATAGGCTGATCGGCGTATCGCCCGCCGACTCCGTGCGACGCGTCTTCAATGATCTTGAAGCCATAGCGCTGCGCCAACGCATGGATGGCCCGCATATCGCAGGACTGGCCCGTCAGATGCACTGGCACCACCACCTTCGGCAACCGGCCTTCCCGCTCAGCCTGCTCCAGCTTGCGTTCAAGCGCCACCGGGCACATATTGTAAGTACTCGGATCGATATCCACGAAATCGACCCTTGCACCGCAATACAGACCGCAATTGGCCGACGCCACGAATGTGATGGGCGAGGTCCAGAGCCAGTCTCCCGGCCCAAGGCCCAGGGCCATGCAAGCCACGTGCAACGCCGACGTCGCACTATTGACGGCCAGCGCATGCGCCGTACCACAGTAGTCCGCCAGGAGTTTTTCAAACTTGGGGACGGCGGGTCCCTGGGTCAGATAATCCGATTGCAGCACACGCACGACGGCATCGATGTCCGCCTGGTTGATATGCTGCCGGCCATACGGAATGGATTGCATCAGATGGCTCCGATCTTTTCGCGATTCGCGTCGATCCAGGCCTGCAGTTCCTCGTCCCGCATCCATTCTGTGTTGTTATCGCTGGCATACACGAAACCCTCCGGCACCTTCTGGCCGGTCTTGATGCGCTTTTCGCAGGTTGCCCATCCATTGATTGTGGGCAGGATCTTGAAATGCTCAGGATACTCGTAGGTATAGTAGGCATCCTCGGCGCTGATCATCTGTTCATGCAGCTTTTCACCAGGACGGATGCCAATCACTTCCTGCTTCGCCTCGGGAGCAATGACGCGAGCCAGATCAGCAACCTTCATGGACGGAATCTTCTTGACGTAGATCTCACCGCCTTCCATATCCTCGAAGGCATGCCAGACAAGTTCCACACCCTCTTCCAGCGAAATCATGAAACGCGTCATACGTGGGTCCGTGATCGGCAACACGCCCTGATCCTTGATGGACATGAAAAACGGGATGACCGAACCGCGAGAGCCCATAACGTTGCCGTACCGCACCACGGCAAAGCGCGTGTTGTGGCCACCGGAGTACGAGTTGCCCGCCACGAACAACTTATCCGATGCGAGCTTGGTTGCACCATAGAGATTGATGGGACTGCTGGCCTTGTCGGTAGACAGCGCGACAACCCGCTTGATCCCCTTATCGATGCAGGCATCGATAAGGTTCATCGCACCGATAACGTTGGTCTTGACGCATTCGAACGGGTTGTATTCCGCAGTCGGGACGATTTTAGTCGCCGCGGCATGAACGACGTAATCCACGCCATCTAACGCGCGGTAGAGACGATCCTTGTCGCGCACATCGCCGATGAAAAAACGGATGCGATCATCTTTCTGGTACTTCTTGGCCATATCCCATTGCTTCATCTCGTCGCGCGAAAAGACGATTATCTTTTTGGGATTGTATTTGGCCAGCGTCATCGGAACGAAGGTATTGCCGAACGAACCCGTGCCGCCAGTAACCAGTATGGTTTTATTTTCGAACATGTCGTTAAATCCTATGGATTTTTAATCATTTCCAAAAAGGTCGCGGGTATACACCTTCGACTCAACATCAGCCAATTTTGGACTCATTCTATTGGCAACAATGACATCTGCACGCCGCTTGAATTCATCCAGATCGCGGATCACTTTAGAATGGAAAAACTCATCGTCGGTCAACGACGGTTCATATACGATGATTTCCACCCCCTTGGCCTTGATACGCTTCATGACTCCCTGAATACTGGACGCGCGGAAGTTATCCGACCCACTCTTCATTATCAGACGATATACCCCGACGACGCTCGGCCTGCGCGCCAGAATGCTATCGGCCACGAAATCCTTGCGCGTCGTATTGGACTCGACGATGGCATGAATCAAATTCTGAGGCACATCCCGATAATTAGCGAGCAACTGCTTGGTATCTTTCGGCAGACAGTAGCCGCCGTAGCCAAATGATGGATTATTGTAGTGCGCACCAATACGAGGATCCAGGCCGACCCCTTCGATGATCTGACGCGAATCCAAACCGTGGGTGGCTGCGTACGTGTCAAGTTCGTTGAAATACGCTACACGCATCGCCAAATAAGTATTTGAAAACAGCTTTACTGCTTCGGCCTCGGTAGAACTGGTGTAAAGGATCGGAACATCCTCTTTCAGCGCACCTTCCCGAAGCATATTGGCAAATATCTCGGCACGACTTGACTGCTCACCAACGATAATACGAGAAGGATAAAGATTGTCATATAACGCCCTGCCCTCCCGCAAGAATTCAGGTGAGAAAAAAATATTGGCGCAATTCAACTGCCGGCGCATTTTCATGGTAAAACCAACCGGCACGGTGGACTTGATGACAATTACTGCCTCGGGATTGATCGCCATCACATCGTTTATAACCGCCTCGACGGTCCGGGTATCGAAGTGATTGGTTTTCGGATCATAATCCGTAGGCGTCGCGACAATAACGAAATCGGCCCCCTCGTAAGCCTCACCTTTGTCCGTCGTCGCCTTTAAATTCAAAGACTTGGTCTTGAGGTAGTCCTGCAACTCGGCGTCCACGATCGGGGTTTCACGCCGATTCAACATATCCACTTTCGACGCCACGACATCAAGCGCCACGACCTCATGGCGCTGTGCCAGCAGCACTGCGTTGGACAATCCGACATAGCCACTGCCGGCGACCGCAATCTTCATTCATTGGCCTCATTTATTTTCGACATCTCTTCCTTCAGAGCCTCGATCTCGACGCGTATAGCCTCGTATTCCTGCATCTTGCGTTTCAGAAAACGCGCAGTTAGCGACGTTTTTTCTGCAATTCCGGCGGGTGTCAACAAATAAACATAGCCGAATTTGTTTTTGCTGTGGCTGAAATTCTGCATTTTCACCAGCCCCTTTTCCATCAGGGCTTTAATGCAATAATTAACCCCGCCCAAACTGATTCCGAGCTCTTTCGCCAACTCGCGCTGAGTGATGTCCGGATTTTCCTCCAGACGCTTCATCACCCAGAAATGGGTATCTTCCTGTGATTTGAGTCGACGATCGATCATTTACAAGATGATTAAACCAAAGTTGAGGGGCGGCAGACTGTTCAACCGTCCGGCCAGTAGCGGCAGGGGATCGTTCAGCTTCTGAACAAAAAAGACACGCCAATCCACAATCGGGCGTACCCCCATGCATCAGCAGGGCATGCCCATCGATCCGTACTCGAATCCGCGTCTGGCCCCCCTCGTTGGCTGGCGGCCGGTCCGGGAAGCGCGCAAGAGTATGCATCTCGTCCCCTACCTTGCACAACAACCCAATTGTAACAATCACGAGACATCATGCGGGCGCAACAAGGAGCACTCTACCCCGCTCGTCAGTTATTGCACTTGCCGTAACAAAATAGTAAACATCGGGTGTTAGCACTAGCAACAAATCCCACCAAGCTACAGCAAGATACAACTGATTTCGACCACCCCGTCTACAATATTTATTTCCGCTGCCAAACGCAATTTATGACCACATCTCATAGCGCCCCAACCCCGATGGGCAGCAATTTCGACCTTGGGGACGTTATCGTCTTTCTCAGATCTAATGTAATCACTATTTTCATCTGTGGCACGATCGGCTTGCTGGCGGGGGCTGCGCACATATGGCTTACACCCAAGCAATATGAATCCGTAGGGCTGATTCAAAGTGCGTTGACAACGTCGTCGACCAATCTGCGCAGGGGCTCGTCGGCTCCCCAAATTCCTGTGGAAGACTCAGCCCTGACGATCGCCAGACTGCAAATACCGAGTTCCTATACCGATGCTGTTGTGAAACTTTGCGAGCCGTCGAGCAGCGGTCCACTGAATCGCGAGGCAATGCTGAGCATCGTGAAGCCGACAATCAATCGCATGAGTCCGGGAGCCATCGAATTGCGAGTACGGCGAGAGGATCCGGCCGTGGCTCAGGCCTGTGCCCAGGCGGTGTTCGAGATGATACGACAACAGCAAATAGCGATGACCGAGCCGATGATCAAGTCGCTTGAAGAACAACGGACAACCGCGCAAGCCCAGATCGCGAGCGGCCAGGACATGATCAGGAAGATGGAGTCCGCTCAGGAAAAATCCGTGGCCTATCTGATCACTCGTGACGAAACCTTGGTCCAGCAGGATCGACTGCACTCGATCGACAACGACATCGGCTTTATCACTCGCAATCCGACCTCGTTGCTGGCCCCTTGGTACACACCAGAAACACCTGTGCTGCCGAAAGTACGCATCACCTTGTTGGCCGGCTTGCTCGCGGGCCTGCTGATCGGTGTACTGTATGCCTTGGGACGTCAGGTCTTGCGCACTTCAGTACGTCACAGATGATGCCTGGCGAGGCATACGCGCCTCGTCGAATGGGCCTCGCCCCTTCAATGCTCAGGCCACCTTCGTTGGCAGGACCGAGGTGAGCCCCCTGGCGGTGAGCGATCCTCAGACTGCGGTGGACCGGCCCAATTGGTCAATGATGCGCTGGACACCCTTGCCATCCACCAATTTGGCTGCGCGTTCGCTCAGGCCGCGCAACATCGCCGGCTGGTGCAGGGCATATTCGACAAGGTTCACACAGTCGCCGACTTGATCCGGCGATTCTCGCGACACGCCTAGTACCAACCCATCTTGTTCCAGGTCGCGCAACACTGGCTCCTGGTTATCCGCCACCGCGACCGCAATAGCGGGCGCGGCCAGGCAAAATCGTTCCCAATTGCTGCTACCGCTTGCACCGACAACAAGGTCGGCCGCATCAATCAATTCGGCCATACGGTCCGACTGGACGTGCAGTTGAACATCCGACCGCGCCATACACAACGACTGCAACAACGCACGCTGCGGATTGCCCCCTCCAATGACCACATCCATGAAACAACCGTCGTTGCGAGGCGGAAGCGCCGCCAAGAAACGGCCTGTATGATTGGCCAGGTCCATGCCGCCGAACGCGACTAGGATCTTGCGCACAGAGCCATCACGGACACGGCTCTGATCGCGCAGGCGCTGAAACTCCGATCGCAATAGCGCATAGCGGGGGCCGAGCAGCTGGATACAATGCGGAGGCACCCGCCCCCGGTAGCGGTCCGAATCACGGAAATAATTCTGGTCCAGCAATACATCGCAATCATGGTTGCGGTCTGCTAGGTCATCGATCACCAGGATCCCACCCACCCAGGGACGCAACGGCGACTGCCACGCCCGACCGAGCGCGTAGTGATCGACAACGAGCCAATCAGGGCGGACCTGGCGCAACACCCGTGCTGCAGCCTGTGCGTCTTGCGCCTGCGTAACCCCGAGCCACTTGCCGTAACCCTCGAGTTCCAGAGCGGGCTCGGCGTCATCCAGCCAATGCACAACATGTCCCTTGCTCTCGATCAGATCGCCAAGATGTGCAACGTGCCGCCGGGTAAGAAAATGCACTTGGCCACCTTGGCGCGCAATACCGTCCGCCAAGGCGAGGCATCGCATTACATGCCCCGCTCCGATCAAGAGAGAAGCGTCGGCCCGGATGGCAACAACGGGAAGCGGCCGCAGCATAGGAACCTGTCGAGAAATTCATGGGGGAATGACTCGCATTGTAGATCTGTATCGCACAAATGAGCAGAGCAGAGCCTCGTTCAAAACGCCTTTCGTCCGCGCGGGAAGGCATCAACCAGGTAGCAGGACCGAGCTATGATTGCGCCCACCCTTCCCACACCACACACTCATGCAATATCAGTCCATCCAAGCGCTTCGAGCGATCGCGGCATTGACTGTAGTCGTGTTCCACTCTCACTGGGCGTCAGCATGGAACTCCAGCCAGCTCCTGCGACTGCCTCTCATTTCCGACTACGGATACATCGGGGTGGATCTGTTTTTCTGTATATCGGGCTTCATCATTTGCCACGTGGCATCGTCAGCGCCACGTTTCAATCCAATCCGATTTCTGCTCAAGCGCGTTTGGCGAATCGCTCCGCTGTACTGGGGGATCCTGGCACTGATCCTAATCTGGACGCTAGCCACCAACCGCTACGCCAATGAGATCAGCGCCTTGGGCATGAACGGAGTTATCAAGAGTTTCCTGATGTTCCCGATGGAGGCTTACCCGCTCCTTTCGCCGGGCTGGTCACTGGAACACGAAGTGCTCTTCTACCTGCTCGCCGCATTGGTCGTGCCTTTCTTTGGAACAGCCGGCCTCGCCGTGACCCTCTTCTGCCTTTGGGGAACCGGCCAACGGTGGACGGGCTGGGACTATCACCTGTTCTCTTACGCTCAGCTCTATTTCGCGGCCGGCATCCTCGCCTATCGGCTGCGTCATGCGCCGATGAGAGTCACTGGCGTTGTTTGCCTGGCGTCCCTGGCCGCCGGGTTGCTCATGCTCTATGGCATCGTCGGATTGCCCGGATGGCTCAGGCATCCACTATTCGCGACGGCATTTGGCGCTTTGATTTCCTTTCTGGCCGCCGCGGAACAGGCCGGCTTGAAGTTCCCAATGCCACTCCTCAAGCTGGGGGATGCATCCTACTCGCTTTACCTGGTGCATGGCCCCATATTCGTGGAATTGTCAGTCATTGGATATCGCTCAGGCATGCCGATCGAAATCTGGCGCTGGCTCTCGATCGCCGTCAGTATCGGCGCCGCGCTGTTGGCCCGACGCTACATCGAACTGCCAGCGCAGGAACTAGGTAGACGGTTGCCGGGAATGTCCGAAGCAAGGCCCGCATCGGTTTGAGCTCGAACGGCAAGTCCTTACTTGGCATGGTCTTTTTTCAAATTTGGGTTCACAATAAAAAGAAGAAGTGCCAAATAAAAGGAGACAGCCATGCGCATTGCAGATGCCCAATGGATTCCCTCCACCCAGCATCAAACCTGGGACGCCCTCACGGATCCCGCGGTATTGCAGCGATGCATACCGGGTTGCATCAGCGTGACACAGCGGTCCGCCACCGAATATGCGGTCACATTGCGGGCCAAGGTGGCCGGCATCGATACCGACTATGAAGGCGAAATCCTGCTGTCCGACGTCGATCCGCCCAATAGCTGCACGCTGGTGTTCGAGGGCAAGGGGCTGGCGGCCTGCCTGGCGATCGGCACCGCCCAGGTCAATCTCAGCACCAAGGACGAAGGCACCCGCGTCGCCTACACCCTCGCCGGCATGACCGGCGGCAAGCTGGCCGAATGCGGCGAGGGCCTGGTGTTGAAGGCCGGCGAGAAAATCATCGAACGCTTTTTCACTGCCTTCATCGACTACATGGCCGCGCAGCCGCGGCTGGCGCCGCCACCGCCGCCGCCGGAACCCCCCGGCCGCGGGCTGTCGAATTCACGCTGGTCGTGGGCCATCGTGGTGCTGGTCATCGCGGTTTTCTGGAGTTACCACGCCTTCTACAAGTGAAAACCCTAGTGGGCCGATGATATGCTTGGCGGCATGAACCCGCCCCCCCCATCGACCCAGCCCGCCGCTCCCGTACATTCCCGCCGCGATCTGCTGATGGCCATGGCGGGGGTCTCCGCCACCGTGGTGCTGGCGGCGTTCGATTCCACCATCATCAGCACCACCCTGCCGCGCGTGGCCGAGGCCCTGAACGGCATGGCGCTCTATGCCTGGGTCGGTACCGGGTATCTGCTGGCCACCGCCGCATCGATCCTGATCTTCGGCCGCCTGGGCGACATGTTCGGCCGCAAGCCGCTGATGCTCGTATCGGTGCTGATCATCGCCCTGGGTTCCATCGCCTGTGGCCTGGCGCAGTCGATGACGCAACTGATCATCTTCCGCTCGCTGCAGGGCATTGGCGGCGGCATGATGATCGCCACGGCCTTCGCCGCGCCCGCCGATCTGTTCCCTGACGCCAAGCAACGCGTGCGCTGGATGGCGCTGGTCTCCGCCGCGTTCGCCATGGCCAGCGGCATCGGGCCGGTGCTGGGCGGCGCGGTGACCCAGGCGCTGGGTTGGCGGGCCGCGTTCTTCATTTCGCCGATCGCGGCGGCCTTCACGCTCTTCCTGCTGGCCCGGTACTTCCCCCGCATCCGGCCGCTGCACGATGAAAGCCGCAAGATCGACTGGCTGGGCGCCGTCCTGCTCGTCATCGCGGTGGGCGCCCCGCTGGCGGCGCTGGAGCTGGCCTTCGCCAGCAGCGACCACGCCCATCCCGTGCTGGGCCTGTGCCTGGCGCTGGCCGGCGTCATTGCCATTGCCATCCTGATACCGACGGAGCGCAGGGTTGCCACCCCGATATTCCCGCTGCGCGTGCTGGCGGGCTGGGAGTCACGGCTTCTGAATCTGGCCGCCATGATGGTCGGCGCCGTCATGTTCGTCCTGATCTTCTACAGCCCCCTGCTGTTGCAGCAGGTGCTCGGATACTCCCCGAGCGAAGCGGGCCTGCTGCTGACGCCGCTGGTGGCCGCGATTTCGGTCGGCAGCATCATCAATGGCCGCCTCTTCCCCAGGCAGACCGAACCGCAGCGCCTGATGGTGTTCGGCGGCGGGCTGCTGGCGACAGGTTCGCTGATGGTGCTGCTGATTTCCCCCGGCACCTCGGCCTGGTGGATCCTGGCGGCCTTCTTCGTCAACGGCTGCGCGCTCGGCTTCCTGTTGCCGAACCTGACCCTGTTCATGCAGATGCTCAGCGAGCGCCGCGACGTGGGCGTGGCTTCCGCCCTCGTCCAGACCACCCGCGCCATCGGCAGCGCCCTCGGCACCGCGGTGGTCGGCATCCTGATCTCCCACAGCAGCGTACTAAACGGAGTGCGCACCGGCCTGGTCCTCTGTATCGTCCTGTCCCTGACCTGTGCGCTGCTGGCGCACCGGGTCAAGATGAAGAATCTGGCCACGAGCCGGAAGACAACGTAACCCGGGACTGAACGCATGCGTCAACGTGATCTGCTGGACCTTCTGGTACTGGCCGCCGTCTGGGGCGGCTCTTTTTTGTTCATGCGCCTGGCGGTGGCGGACTTCGGTCCGGTCGCGCTGATCGAACTGCGCGTGGGCCTGGCGGCGCTGTTCCTGCTGCCGATTGCCTTGTGGCGCGGCAAAATTCCGATCATCCGTCGGCACTGGAAATCGCTGCTGGTGGTCGGTACGCTCAACGCGGCGGTGCCCTTCCTGCTGTATGCCTACGCGGCCCAGTCGCTCGGCGCCGGATTCCTGTCCGTGGCGAACGCTGTCACCCCGGTCTGGGGCGCGGTCGTGGGCTGGCTGTGGTTCAAGGACCGTCTGCCCTGGATGCGGTCGCTCGGCCTCATGATCGGCCTGGTCGGTATCGTCGTGCTGGTCTGGGACAAACTGCACTTCCAGGACGGCGGCACCGGTCCTGCCGTGATTGCCGCGATTTCCGCGCCCATCTTCTACGGCATCGCCGCCAACTGGACCAAGCGCTTCCTGAGCGGCGTGGACGCCTTGGCCAATGCCACGGGCAGCATGATCGCCGCCTCGCTGGTCCTGCTGCCGCTGGCGATCTCCGCCTGGCCCGAAACACCCGCGTCGGGCTCCGCCTGGATCGCCACCATCCTGCTGGCGATCGTCTGCACCGGCGCGGCCTATATCGTGTTCTTCCGGCTGATCGCCAATGTCGGCCCCACCGGGGCCGTCAGCGTCACCTTCCTGGTGCCGATCTTTGGCGTCGTCTGGGGCGCCTGGTTCCTGGACGAGGCCATCACGCCATCCATCGGCGCCGGCGCCGCCATCATCCTGGTCGGCACGGCGCTGGCCCTGGGGCTGCTGAAAAAACGCGCCTGAGGCGGCGCGCGTCAATACTTGTCCGACGTCCCCGTCAACGCCACCCCGATCCGCAGCAAGGTATAGGACGCCGCGTCCACCCAGCGCCGCACCCAGCCGCGCCGCTGGTACTCCAGCGGCCGGATGAAGCGCCCGCCCTGCTCGATGGCCGCCTCCAGCCGCTCCTGCAGGTCCCAGGCGAACGGCTGGTCGTCGACCACCACGTTGGCCTCGCGCGCCAGCAGCAGGCTGAAGGGGTCCAGGTTGGACGAGCCCACGGTGGCGACGTTGTCGATCACGGCCACCTTGGCGTGCAGGTAGCTCGGCATGTACTCGTAGATCTCGATGCCGTCGCGCAGCAGCTGGTCGTAGAGCGAGCGCGTGGCGTGGTACTGCATGCGGTATTCGACCTTGCCCTGCAGCAGCAGCCGCACGCGCACGCCGCGCGCGGCGGCCTTGGCCAGGGCGCGGCGGAACTGGCGGCCGGGAAAGAAATAGGCGTTGGCGATGAGGATGTCGCGCCGCGCCTGGGTGATGCCGTAGAGATAGGCGCGTTCAAAGGTCTGGCGAAAGCGCAGGTTGTCGCGTAGCACCAGCGCGGCGCGCAGCTCGCCGCAGGGCGCGACGTGCGCGTGGCTGGGCTTGGTCAGGCGCATGCGGTTCCAGTCGCGCGGATGGCGCCGCAGGCGCGCCCAGTTCAGGCGGACCCACAGCAGGTCCTGGGCATAGGCCGCCTCTGTCACCAGCGGGCCGCGCACCTGCACCGCGAAATCGAAGCGCGGCGCCGAGATGCCATCGGTGGGATCGAGGTCGTCGTAGTCGTCGATGATGTTGATGCCGCCGATGAAGGCGACGTTGCCATCGACGATGGTGACCTTGCGGTGCAGCCGTCGCAAGCGGCTGCGCGAAGGAATGAACCTGGCGAACCAGCGCGGTTCCGGGCGGAAGACGCGGCATTGCGCGCCCGCGCCGGTCAGGCGCTCGCGCAGCGTGTCCACCGTCTCGGCCGCGCCGAAGCCATCGAGCACCACGCGCACCTTGACGCCGCGCGCGGCCGCCGCCATCAGGCAGTCCAGGACCTTCAGGCCGGTGCGGTCCAGCATGAAGATATAGGTTTCCAGGTGCACGCTGGACTGCGCCGCGTCGATCGCCTGGCACAGCGCCGGGAAGAATTCGGTGCCGTTCTGCAGCAGCCGGATGTCGTTGCCGTCGGTCCACTCCAGCCTGACCTGCTCGGCCTTCACGGGAGTTCCAGCTCGGCCAGCAAGGGGGAATGATCGGACAGCCGCGCCCACTCGCGGCCCCGCAGCACGCGCGCGCTGCGCACGGCGAAGCCGCGTTGGTAGATGCGGTCCAGGCGGAACCAGGGGAACACGGCCGGGAAGGTGCGCGGCGGCGGCAGCAACAGGCGCGAACTGCCGTCCATGCCCAGCTGGTTGTTGCGCTCCAGCACCGACACGCCGCTGTTGGGCAGGCCGCGCAGGGCGTTGCTCAGGCGCTTGACCGAATCGCGCAGGCGCGGCAGTTCGCCGCCATGGCTGCGCGGCGCATGCGAGAACACCTCGTACAGGCCCAGCTGCTGCACGAACAGCGGCGCCAGGCGGTCGCCCCAGTCGTTGAAATCGCCCGCGATCAGGATGGGCTCGCCGTCGGGCACCATGCGCCGGATGCGTTCGGTCAGCGCCAGGATCTGGCGGCTGCGGCTGCCGGCGAACAGCCCCAGGTGCACCACGAAGCAATGCACCGAACGGCCGTCGAGCTCGATGGTCGCGTGCAGCAGGCCGCGCTGCTCCAGCCGGTGGTCGGAGATGTCCTGGTTTTCGTGGTCAAGAATGGGAAAGCGCGACAACAGGGCGTTGCCGTGGTCGGTCTCGTGGCGGATCGCGTTGCGGCCGTAGGCCACGTCCAGCTTGAGCGCGGCGGCCAGCGATTCGTGCTGGGCGTCGAGCAACGACTTCTGCTCGTTGCGGCCCTGCACTTCCTGCAGGAAGACCAGGTCGGGGCGCAGGCCATACAGGCCCAGGCGCAGTTCATTCAGGGAGTCGCGGCGGCCCAGCGCCGAGCGGCCCTTATGGATGTTGTAGCTGACGACACGGATGAGCGACATGGAGGAGATGGCGCCTCTCAAGACAGTGAAACCGCCAACCGCGGCCCACAAAAAAAGGAGCCCCGGCAAGCGCCGCCAACCCAGGCGGCGTCTGCCAGATTACTCCAATTCCATGAACCCTTCCCACCTCGGAGACACCCTGAAACCAGAGTGACCGGGCCGGTGCGCGTCCCGCGCACAGGCCCAGGCAAGCCAGATGTCCCGCCCCAAGCCAGGCCGCCGGGATCCGGCTCCGCCGGTCCCGCGCGGCGCCCCCTTGAGGGGGAGCGCCGCAGGCGCTCGGGGGTGGACTTACTTCGGCTCTGCGTTGCGCAGGCGGATGTGCAGCTCGCGCAGTTGCTTCTCGTCGACTTCCGACGGCGCCTGGGTCAGCAGATCCTGGGCGCGCTGGGTCTTCGGGAAGGCGATCACGTCGCGGATCGATTCGGCGCCGGTCATCATCGTAACGATGCGGTCCAGGCCGAAGGCAATGCCGCCGTGCGGAGGCGCGCCGTACTGCAGCGCGTCCAGCAGGTAGCCGAACTTCTCGCGGGCTTCCTCGGCGCCGATCTTGAGCGCGCGGAACACCTTGCTCTGCACTTCCTCGCGGTGGATACGGACCGAGCCGCCGCCGATTTCCCAGCCGTTCAGGACCATGTCGTAGGCCTTGGCGAACGCCTTGCTGGGATCGGTCTCGAGGAAGTCCTCGTGGCCGTCCTTGGGGCTGGTGAACGGATGGTGGGCGGCGGTGTAGCGGCCGTCTTCCTCGTCGTATTCGAACATCGGGAAGTCGACCACCCACAGCGGCTGCCAGCCGGCGGTGAACAGGCCGGTCTTCTTGCCGAATTCGCTGTGGCCGATCTTCACGCGCAGCGCGCCGATGGCGTCGTTGACGACCTTCTCGCGGTCAGCGCCGAAGAAGATGATGTCGCCGTCTTGCGCGCCGGTGCGCTTGACCAGTTCGGCCAGGGCGGCGTCATGCAGGTTCTTGACGATGGGCGATTGCAGGCCGTCGCGGCCCTTGGCCACTTCGTTGACCTTGATGTAGGCCAGGCCCTTGGCGCCGTAGATGCCGACGAACTGGGTGTAGCCGTCGATCTCGCTGCGCGACATCTCGGCGCCGCCGGGCACGCGCAGGGCGACCACGCGGCTGCCGGGCGCCGTGGCGGCGGCGGCGAACACCTTGAAGTCCACGTCGCGCATGACGTCGGTCATGTCGGTGAACTCGAGCTGCACGCGCAGATCGGGCTTGTCCGAGCCGTAGCGACGCATCGCTTCGGTCCAGCTCATGATCGGGAACGGCTCGGCCAGGTCGACGCCCTGCACCACCTTGAAGACGTGGCGGATCAGGTTCTCGAAGATCTCGCGGATCTCGAATTCGTTCAGGAACGAGGTTTCGCAGTCGATCTGGGTGAATTCAGGCTGGCGGTCGGCGCGCAGGTCTTCGTCGCGGAAACACTTGGTGATCTGGTAGTAGCGGTCGAAGCCCGACACCATCAGCATCTGCTTGAACAGCTGCGGCGACTGCGGCAGCGCGAAGAAGTGGCCGGCGTTGACGCGCGAGGGCACCAGGTAGTCGCGCGCGCCTTCGGGCGTGCTCTTGGCCAGCATCGGGGTCTCGATGTCGATGAAGCCCAGCTGGTCCAGGAACTTGCGGGTCTCGATCGAGACGCGGTAGCGCAGCATCAGGTTGCGCTGCATCTGCGGGCGGCGCAGGTCCAGCACGCGGTGCGTCAGGCGGGTGGTTTCCGACAGGTTGTCGTCGTCCAGCTGGAACGGCGGCGTGACCGACGCGTTCAGGATCTCGACTTCCTTGCACAGGACTTCGATTTCGCCCGAGGCCAGCTCGGCGTTGGCGGTGCCCGCCGGACGCTCGCGCACCAGGCCGGTGACGCGGATGCAGAATTCGTTGCGCAGGCGCTCGGCGGTGGCGAAGGCGGCGTTATCCGGATCGAACACGATCTGCGCCAGGCCCGCGCGATCGCGCAAGTCGATGAAGATGACCCCGCCGTGGTCGCGGCGGCGGTTCACCCAGCCATACAGGGTGACGGTCTGGCCGAGATGGTCGCGGCAAACCTGGCCGGTGTAGCAGGTACGCATCGGGATAACTCCGTTGTGTGCTTGGTAGTAGCGTAAAGGGTTACAGGTCGACGCCCGGCGCGCGCTGCGCGTCCGGCGTCGGAGCGGGCGGCGCCGGCCGGGCGCCCGGCATGGCCGGACCCGGGGCGACGACGCCCATGGAAACGATGTACTTCAAGGCCGCGTCCACGCTCATCTGCAGGTCCACCGTGTCGGCACGGGGCACCATCAGGAAGAAGCCGGACGTGGGATTCGGCGTGGTCGGCACGTACACGCTGATGTGGTCCCCGGGCAAGCGCTCGGCCACTTCACCGCTGGGCGTGCCGGTGACGAATGCGATGGTCCAGCTGCCGGCGCGCGGATACTGCACCAGCACCGCCCGGCGGAACGCCTGGCCGTTCGGGGCCAGCACGGTATCGCTGACCTGCTTGACCGAGTTGTAGATCGAACGCACCAGGGGAATGCGGCCCAGCAGGTTTTCCCACTGGTCCACCATGGTACGGCCGATCAGGTTGGCCGCGAAGATGCCCGTCAACAGTACCACCACGATGACCAGGACGAAGCGGAAGCCGGGAATGTCGACGCCGAACAGCGATTCGGACGACAGGAAGCCAGGCACGAACCCTTCGAGGGTGGCGACCAGCAGCCCCAGCACCCACACCGTGATGACCAGGGGAACCCAGATCAGCAGGCCGGTGATGAAGTACTTTTTGATGACGCGCATACGCATCGCGCGCGTGCTCAGGAAGTGGTGGCCGGTCCCGCGGCCGGCGCGGGGGCAGCGGCCGGAGCCGGTGCGCTGGCGGCCGGCGCGGCGCTGTCAGCGGGCGTCGACGGGGCGCTGGCGCCGGTGGCCTGCTGGCCGCCGCTGCCGTTGCCGCGGAAATCGGTGACGTACCAGCCCGAGCCCTTGAGCTGGAAGCCAGCCGCGGTCACTTGCTTGGAAAACGTGCTCTGGCCGCATTCGGGGCAAACCGAAAGCGGCGCGTCGGAAATCTTCTGCAGGACGTCTTTGGCATGGCCACAGGCGCTGCACTTGTAAGCGTAGATGGGCATCGAGGGCTCCCAGGCGCGGGCCCGGTATATCTATGACCGTCGACCGGACGCTGCGCAAAACCAGGGGCGCGAGGGTCCTCCAACGAGAGGCCCCGGGGCCGGAACTGGCTTGGACCGGACAACGGCCGGGCACGGCCGGAAAAATACGGGAAAGTCTTGAATTTTAGCGGTTTTTCATGAAAGGCCGGCGGCACCCCCGCGACGGGGCGCCCCGGGGCTCCGGCGGGGGTGCGCGCCCCGCTCCGTCAGACGGGCAGCAGGAACATCAGGGCGGCCACCAGCGTCGGCCCCAGGGCGGACAAAAACAGCCGTCCGGACGAGATGCTGCCGTCCGGGAAATGATTCTTCAGGATGGCGAAACCGGCCGGATTCGGGGCGTTGGCGATCACCGTCAGGCCGCCGCCCGTCACCGCGCCCGCCACCAGCATGTAGCGCCAGGCCTCGCTGGTGCCTTCCACCAGCGACCCCAGGTAGGTCAGCGCGGCGTTGTCGGTGATCGCCGTCAGGGCGGTCGCGCCCCAGAACAGCACGAACGGCTCCAGGCCGCCCAAGAGGTCCTGCAGCCACCACTTCTGCAGGCCGCCCAGCACCACCAGGCCCGCCAGGAAGAAACCCACCATCAGCCCCTCCTTGATGAGCAGGCGGTTCTGGTGGCGCTTGTAGGCCTCGGCAAAACCGATGAACATCATCAGCAGGCCCAGGAAGATCGCCGGATGATGCGCGCTCAGCACCACCGCCACCAGGAACACCAGGTGGATCAGCATCACCAGCGCCGGCACCGGCGGGCGGTTGTCCTTGCCGTCCGGCGCGTCGACCCCGCCGCCCGTGCCCACCGAGCGCTCCAGCAGCGCCTTGCGGCAGATGAAGGTCAGCAGGCCCGCGTTCAGGCACACCGCCACCGCCGCGCGCCAGCCGAAATGCTGCGCCATGAAGGCCGAGTCCCAGCCGAAGGTGGACGCCACCATCAGCACCGGCGGCGCCGCGTACGAGGTCAGCACGCCGCCGATGGAGACGTTGACGAACAGCACGCCGAGCGTCAGGTACTTGAAGCCGGCGCGCCCGCTGCTGCGGAAATAGGCGTCGCGCAGCAGGATGGCCGCCAGCGTCATGGCCGCCGGCTCGGTGATGAACGAGCCGCCCAGCGGCACCAGCGACATCACCACGAAGAACGTCGCCAGCTCCCGCGGCAGCGGCAGCACGCGCGCCGTGGCGCGCACCAGCAGGCCCACCAGCTCCAGGATCGGCCGGCTGGCCGCCACCACCATGATGGTGAACACGAACAGCGGTTCGGTGAAGTTGCGCGTGTCCATGTAGCCGATGGCCGCGGACGGCCCCGACAGCGCCGCCATCGCCACGATCAGGGCGAACGCCCACACGCCGAACACCGCCTCGACCTCGGCCAGCAGGTGCCAGAAGCCGGCGTGCGGGCCGCCGCGATGGGCCAACCGCGCAAACACGGGAACGGAGAAGGTGTGCAACACCGCCACGACGAACAGGAGTGTGGCAATGACTTCTATGGACTGGGGCATCGAAAGCGCTTCCGGAATGGGAATCCGGGTCACGCGCACGCGGCCCCGAATCGGCGGACAAGGGTCGCACTATAGCGTAGCGACCTCGACCCGCCCTATAGGGACAACGCCAGGATCCACCCGTTTTTCAGGCGATCGGCGCCGGCGGTTCGCCGCCCTGCTGGGCGTCCCGCATCTCCATCAGCAGGCTGTGCAGCATCTCGGTAGACAGGCCGTGCAGCACCAGCCGGTAGCCGGCGCGCAGCGTCGACATCGGCACCAGCGGATGGCTGTTGTTGACCAGAATCAGGTGCTGCGGCGCGCCCAGCAGCTTGGCCGCGTAGATGCCGATGGTCTCGTCCAGCTGCAGCGAGTTGGCCGCGCGCCAGAAGTCGTTGTCGGTCAGCATCAGCTGGTAGAGCGGCGTGAACAGTTCGATGGCGCTCTGCAGGTCGAGGAAATTCAGCCTGCCCTGCGGCATGTCCTCGAGCTTGAGACCCGGGTCGCGGATCATCGAGAAGTCGACGCGCTCGGGCGCATGCATCTCCACGCCGGCGTCGCGCAGCGCCTGGTTCAGCCGGATCACGAAGTTGAACAGGTTCAGGTCGTGCTTGACGAACAGCTCGTCCTTGAGATCGTCGATCTCCATCGGCTCGAGCGGCGTGGTGGCCACGCGCACCGGCGAATTGGCCGCGATGAACGCCAGGATCTGCGCGCCCAGGTGGAAATGCCGCAGGATCAGCCAGTTGGCCTCGGGCGACACGAAGCGCTTCAGGCCCCACGCCAGGATGCGGTGCAGCAGCCGCGAATGCGACCAGCGGCGCGGCAGGAAGGTCTTGATGACCTGGATCAGGATGATGAAAGCGCGCGCCAGCGGCCGCAGGAACGGCAGCAGGTACTGGCGCGAGCCGCAGCTCGAATCGGTCAGCCAGGCCTTCTTGACCTTGTCCGGCAGCGGCGTGCTGCGATCCAGGTACAGCGCCAGCCAGGGGCTCGGATCGGCGGGATCGTGCCCCTTGGCCAGGAATTCCGGTTCCTTGTTCATGCGGCGTCATCCTCCATCACGTGATGAAACTGCATCAGGTACAGCGCGGCCGTGCGGCGCGCGGTGTCGACGATGCGCTGCTCGGCGCGGCCGTCCTCATCGCAGTCCAGCGCCAGTTCCACCGCCGTCAGCCAGCGCGCCAGGTGGTTCTCGTCGTTGTGGCCATGGTATTCCAGGAAGCGGAAGGCGTCCGGCGGCAGCTTCAGGCTGGCTTTGAGCAGCGGCAGCAGGGCCGGCACGATGCGCTGGCCGGTGCCCTCGATGATGTAGATGGCGCCCAGGAGGCCGATCGGGTCGCGCGTGGCGGCCAGGCTGTGCAGATAGGCGTTGAGCGCCTCGCCTCCGGGGTTGCGGCGCAGCGCGTCGATGCTGTCGATGGCGCCGCCGGCCGTGCGGTAGTCTTGGAACAGGATCTGGAAATCGTTCTGCTCCTCGCCGGCATGCATGTCGATCAGCGCGGCCAGCGGCTGGTACTGCTCGGTCAGCGAGGCCGCGCCTTCGCGCATCCACTTGCTGCCCTCGCGCACCTGCGGGATCCAGTTCTCCATCCAGTTCAGGTAGTCGGCGGTCTCGAAGCGGCGGTTGCGCAGGCGCCGCACCACCGGCGTGCGCCAGACGCGCGAGCGGTAGTCGTGCCAGATCGCCGCCAGTTCGGTCAGCAGCTGGCCCAGGCCCTGCGGCGCCATGTCCGGATCGTGCGGCGGCGCGATGGCGTCGGCATCGGCGCTGTGCGCGTCCTCGCGCCCGGCCGCGGCTGGCGTGGCGCCCACGGCCACCGACGGCGCGGCCTCATGCGCCGCCTCGGCTTCCAGCAACATGTAGGCCGCCATGAAGCGGCCCGACTCGGGGATGTAGCAGAAGATCTGCTCGCCCGGCTTGATCTCGCGCGTTTCCAGGAACTCGGCCAGCATGATCAGGATCGACGCCGCGCCGGTGTTGCCGCGCCAGGCCAGGTTGCTGAACCAGCGCTCGCGCGGGATCACCAGGCCGGCCTTCTCCATCAGGTCCTCGACCACCGGAATGAATTTCTCGGACGAGTAATGGCACAGGAAATGGTCGACCTGATCCGGATCCAGCCAGCCGTCGCGCACCAGCTTGGCGTACTCGTGGATGCCGATGTCGAACAGATGCGGCAGCAGGCGGATGTCCTGGCGCAGCGACAGCGCGCCATCGGCCTCGGCCTCGTTCCACGACGGATAGTCCAGGTGGCCCTTCTGCCGGTCGGCCGACAGGCCCAACTGCATGCAGACCGGATAGTCGCCCGAGAACGAACGCTGGTGCACCCACTTCAGGCGCAGCCGCACGCCCTTGGAGGCGCCCGGCAGCGGCCGGCCGCCGCGTCCCAGCAGCAGCGCGCCAGCGCCGTCCGACAGCATCCAGCGCAGGAAATGCGCATCGAAGTCGGCGTCATAACCACGCGCGGCAAAGCGCGAGCGCTTGAACAGGCGCGACGGCAACTCGGCCGCCACCGCCAGCGCGCTGGCGTGGCCGCCCATCTCGACGCCCTGCGCAGCCACCTGGATCGCCGACACGCCCGCGGCGCAGATGCCGTGCACCGATAGCGTCTCCATCGGATGCGCGGCCAGCTCGCCCTGGATCATGTTGGCAAAGCCCGGCATCAACGCATCGCCGCCCGACGAGCCGCTGGTCAGCAGCGACACGTCCGCCAGGTCGCCGTCATTGCGCCGCAGGCAATCGCGGATGGCGTTGGCGGCCAGCTGCGCGTTGGTGAAAACGGTGGAACCCTCGGCATCGATCGCGTAGTAACGCTGCTTGATGCCGTTCTCGGCCAGGATGCGGCTCTTGATGCGGCTGGACATGCGGTTCAGCGGCGCGATGTAGCTGTCCATGGCCTCGTTGGACACGGGTTCGCCCGGCATGAAATAGCCGGCGCTTTCCAGGTAGACACGATTGAACGCGATAGGCATGGCGGGTCTCTAGTGGCAGGTATGGGGTTGCGGCGCTAGCGCACGTGTTCGGGCGCCATGCACGAGCGGCTGCGAAAGCGCGGCAGGAAGGTGCCCAGCACGAACACGCGGAACATGTACGGCGTCAGGCCGCCTTCGTTCAGCGCGGGCGTCACGCGGGCCCGGTAGTGGTCGCGGTGCAACCGGGTCAGTTCGGACCAGTGCGCGCGCGGACTCTCGTGATGCGCGGTGTGCAGGCCGATGTTGAACAGCAGCGGATTGACCAGCCCTTCGAAATTGCGGGCGTAGTTCAGGCCCGCGACGGCGCGCGGCCCGCCATCGGCGTGCGCGTGCTGCAGGTAGTTGGTGGCCAGCAGCCAGTGCAGGCCATGCAGTTGCGGAATGATGACGAACACCAGCGCCTTGACCGGATTGATCGCCAGCAGGCCGCCCCACAGCCCCAGCCAGGCGCCGTACTGGCACAGGCAATAGCGCCAGGCGCCCGGCCAGTGGCGGCTCAGCCGCCCGAGCCAGGCGAAGAACAGCGGATACAGCACCCACACGGCCTGCGCCGGATGGATCAGGTAGCCCCACAGGTGATTGGTGTCGCCGCCGAAGCGATAGGTGCGCGCCACGTCGCGCGCGCCGTGCTTGAAGCGGTGATGGTTGGCCACGTGCGCCGGATAGAACACGAAGGTGGGATGCCCCTGCAGCAGCGTGATCCAGAAATCGGTGGCGCGATTGGCCCAGCGGCCATGCCACATGCGGATGTGCGTGTGGTTGTGATGGATCACGCCGATGCCCAGCGTCAGGAACAACATCAACGCATACAGCGGCCACCAGAAGCCGTGCAGCCACTGCCACGCCGCCAGGGCGGGCAGCGCGGCCAGGTAGGCCAGGCTCTGCCAATCGCGCCGGTTGCGCAGCGCGGGCAGCCGGCGCCTCTTGCTAAGCCCGTCCGCCAATCGATTCTCGCTGCCGGAAAGCCTCCAGCTGGGACGTCGCCGCCTCGGCCTTCAGCCGGGTGCGGAACAGGCGGTCCATGAAGGTGAACTGGAAGCCGAAATTGCCGTTGTAGCAGGCGTGGTGCAGGTGATGCCGGCGGCTCGCGGCGAACCAGTGCGAATACGACACGTTGGGAAAAAAGTCGTAGTTGGCGTGGCCGATGCAGTTGAAGAACAGGCTGAACAGCGGCACCGACGCCAGCGACCAGAAGCTGAAATCATGCAGCACCATCGGCAGCATGATGACGTTGCCCAGCATCAGCGCTTCGATCGGATGGAAGCTGTAGGTCGAGAACGGCGTGGTCACCACCGAGCGGTGGTGCGGCAGGTGGAAACGGCGCAGCAGCTTGGTGTGCAGCAGCCGGTGGTTGATCCAGAAATGCACGTCGTTCCAGGCCACCAGGGCCAGGATCTCCAGCGTGATTTTCTGCCAGCTGGCATCCGGATCCAGGTGCGCCCAGCCCAGCTGCAGCAGGCCCCAGGGAAAGATCATGCCGGTGCCGAACAGCAGGATCGACACGCCCGACTGCGTGAACTCGCGGCGCAACTGGCCCGGCGCCAGCGGCCGCGGATCGAGCGGCCGGCCGATGCCCAGCGCCGGCAGGATGCGCTGGGTCAGCAGCCAGGTGGCCGCGCCGAAAAGCAGGTAGATGCCGCCGAAGAACAGCAGGCCCGCCAGCATGACCTGCCAGGCGGACAACGCGACAAAAGCTTGGGCCATGAACGTTTTGTTTCACCCCGGAGAATGGCCGCATCATAAGCAATCCGTCAGCCTCGCGGTGAGACATTTATTACCAAATGAATCCGGGCGCCACAAAGCTGCCGCGCCCGGGCGCAACTTCCCGCTATTGGCAGGGAAACTGCCGGTTCAGGCCCGCTACCGCAGCGTCCATGCGCCGCGCCAGCGCCGCGCTGGCGGCCGGCATGGGTTCGCGCAGCTCGTCGCTGAGCAGCCCCTGGCGCCCCAGCTGTGCCTTGACCGGTCCCGGGTTGGGTTCGGCGAAGGCCAGCTGGATCACCGGCGCCAGCGCCTGGAACAGCCTGCGCGCCAGGTCCAGCTGCTGCGCCCGCACCGCCTGGTGCATGGCCACGAACAGATCGGGACGGATATGCGCGGCCGCCGCGATCAGGCCGCTGCCGCCCAGGCACAGCAGCGACAGCGATTGCAGGTCCTCGCCCGCCAGCACGTTCATGTTGCCGTCGGCGATCAGCGCCAGGGTCTTGTCGAGCGAACCGCCGCAGTCCTTGATCGCGGCGATGTTCGGATGCGCGGCCAGCGACAGCAATGTCGCGGTCTCCAGCGTTGTGCCTGTGCGATAGGGAATGTCGTACAGCACCAGGGGAAAGCGCGAGGCATCGGCCAGGCTGCGGAAATAGGCGGCCGCGCCGTCCTGGCCCGGGCGCACGTAGTATGGCGCCGGCGCCAGGATGCCGGCCAGCGGCCGGGTGCCGAACGCGGCCAGCCGCTGCAGCACGTGGCCCTGGTGATTGCCCGCCAGGCCCATCACCACCGGCATGGCGCCGGCCTCGTTCAGCACGGCGTCCAGCACCGCCAGTTGCTCGGCGTCATCGAGCGCCGCGGCTTCGCCCGTGCTGCCGCAGACGACCAGGCCGTCGACGCCCGCGGCCTTGAAATGGCGCACCAGGCGGCGCAAGGCCCCGCCATCGACGGCGCCGCCGGAAAACGGCGTCACCAGGGGAATCCAGACGCCTTGGAACGGGGATTGATGAGTTTGCATGAACACTCCTTCGGTGTAAGCGGACCGTGGTTGGACCGTACAGAAGTGCTCGGGATACTAGGGGGTGCGCGCGAAGGCGCCGTGGCGCCGCCGTGAGGCCGCTGTTCCGTCGCCCATCTGACGGAACAGCATGCTCCGGTCAGATGAGCGGCTGTTTTTTGGATTTCAGGCCGGCGCAAACCGTCACCACGCCGAGGGCGCGGAACAGGAAAGCGGACTGGAGGGCCTGAGGAATCATGAATGGAATAAAGGGTTGAAACCGGCCGCGAGCGACCGATGCGCAAATCTACCGGGCCGCCGCCACGCTGTCAACGCAGGCTGGCCAGGAAGATCGCGCACAGCGCTTCCATGCCCTGGCGATCGTCTTCGTCGAAGCGGTCCGGCACCGGGCTGTCCACGTCCCACACGCCGATCAACTCGCCCCGGTGCACCAGCGGCACCACGATCTCGGAACGCGAGGCCGCGTCGCAGGCGATGTGGCCGGGGAACGCGTGCACGTCCGGCACCAGCTGCGTCTGGCGCTGGCTGGCGGCCGCGCCGCACACGCCGCGATTGAGCGGAATGCGCACGCAGGCCGGCTTGCCCTGGAACGGGCCCAGCACCAGCTCGGTGCCGTCAAACAGGTAGAACCCGACCCAGTTCAGGTCGGGCAGCGCCTGGTAGGCCAGCGCGCTCAGGTTGGCGGCATTGGCGATGCGGTCGTGCTCGCCGTCCAGCAGGGCGCGGGCCTGCTTGGCCAGTTCGGCGTACAGCGCGGCCTTGGAATCGGCGGTGATCGGGGCGGCTTCAAACATATATCTAAATGTAACTGTACAGGCGATTATCGATGCAAGTGATTTTAGGGGCTGCCCACGATAAAGGGGCCACCTTGCCACGCTGTGGGACAATAGTTTACGCAGTAACGTCTTTACCGCGCCGTTGTCATCACCCCGTCACCCCCTTCTTGATTAAGAAGCAAACCATGGACAAGCCTCTCGAACCGACGTTCGCATTTTCCGAACGCGCCCTGCAACTCACCAGCTCCGCGATCCGCGAGATCCTCAAGGTCACCGAGCGCCCCGAAGTCATTTCGTTCGCAGGCGGCCTGCCGGCGCCCGGCGGCTTCCCGGTAGAAGTGGTGCGTGCGGCATTCGACAAGGTACTGTCCACCAACGGCCGCGCCGCCCTGCAGTACGGTCCCACCGAAGGCTACGCGCCGCTGCGCCAATGGGTCGCCGACGACCTGAACCGCGCCGGCGCCAATGTCGCCGCCGACCAGGTCCTGATCGTGTCCGGCTCGCAGCAGGCGCTGGACCTGCTGGGCAAGGTGCTGGTCGACAAGGACAGCAAGGTGCTGGTCGAAGACCCCAGCTACCTGGGCGCCCTGCAATCGTTCAGCCTGTACCAGCCCAAGTACGTGCCGGTGCCCACCGATGACGGCGGCCTGATCCCCGAGGCCATCACGCCCGAGCTGGCCGCTGGCGCCCGCTTCCTGTACGCGCTGCCCAACTTCCAGAACCCGACCGGCCGCACCCTCAGCCTGGAACGCCGCATCGCGCTGGTCAAGCGCGCCGCCGAGCTCGGCCTGACCATCATCGAAGACGATCCCTACGGTGAACTGCGCTACGCCGGCGAACCGCAACCGGGCCTGATCGCCCTGGCCGCCGAATACGGCGCCAACGTCGTGCGCCTGGGCACGTTCTCCAAGGTGCTGGCCCCCGGCCTGCGCCTGGGCTACATCGCCGCCGCCCGTCCGCTGATCAACAAGCTGGTGCAGGCCAAGCAGGCCACCGACCTGCACACGCCCACGCTGACCCAGATGGCCGTGTACGAAATCGTCAAGGACGGCTTCCTCGAAGAGCACCTGCCCAACGTGCGCGAGATCTACCGCGCCCAGGGCAGCTGCATGCTGGACGCCATCGCGCGCGAATTCCCCGCCACCGTCAGCTGGACCAAGCCCGAAGGCGGCATGTTCATCTGGGTGACGCTGCCCGAGCACATCGACAGCACCAAGCTGCTGGAAAAGGCCATCGCCCAGAACGTCGCGTTCGTGCCGGGCGCGCCGTTCTACAGCGGCGCCGGCCGCGCCAACACGCTGCGCCTGAGCTTCGCCACCGTGCCGGAAGACAAGATCCGCACCGGCATCGCCATCCTGGGCAAGCTGCTCAAGGAATACACGGCCTGAAAACCGGGTCCTGACCAGGCTTGACGGTCCCACGGCCGGGCGCGATGCCCGGCCGTTGTTTTATGCTGTCGGCTTTCCTCCCTTTTCTTTCGCCGTGACAGTGAGCGCTCCGCAACCCTCTCCCGTCGACCTCAGCGACATTGTTTTCACCGACTGGGTCGAACGTTGGCTGCCCAAATCGTGGCGCCCCTACGCCCGGCTGTGCCGGCTCGACCGCCCCATCGGCACCTGGCTGACGCTGCTGCCCTGTATCGCCGCCCTGATCCAGGCAGCCGGCGGCCTGCCCGACCTGCAACGCCTGGTGGTGTTCTCGCTGGGCGCGCTGCTGATGCGCGGCATCGGCTGCACCGTCAACGACATGTGCGACCGCGACTTCGACAAGCACGTCGAACGCACCCGCTTCCGTCCGTTGACCAGCGGCCAGCTCAGCATGCGTAATGCGGTCTGGTTTTTATTTGGCCAATTGGTGGTCTGCGGCTCGCTGCTTTTCTTCCTGAATGGCATGAGCCGCTGGCTCGCGCTGGCCGTTTTGCCGTTCGTTTTCATCTATCCGCTGTGCAAGCGCGTCACCTATTGGCCGCAGGTCGTCCTGGGCATCTGCTTCAACTGGGGCATGCTGATGGCCTGGTCGGATACGCAGAACCACGTGCCCCTGGCCGCCATCGCGATGTGGTTCGGCGCGGTGCTGTGGCAGGTGGGCTACGACAGCATCTACGCCTACGTCGATGTGCGCGATGACCGCAGCCTGGGCCTGCATTCCACGGCCATGCGCTTCGGCGACCAGGGCAAATTGTGGATCGGCGGCTTCTATTTGGCCACCGTGATCCTGTGGGCCTGGGGCGGCTATGCCATCGGCATGTCGTGGGCCTATTACGTCGGCATGGCGGCGATCGGCGTGCACCTGGCGTGGCAGTTGAAGGTGTTCGACATCCAGCGTCCCGACCGCAACTTCATGCTGTTCCGCGCCAACCTCTGGCTGGGCGCGATCCTGGTCGCGGCGGCGCTCGCGGGCACCCTGATCGGCTGATCCGGCGCATTGCGGACGCGCCATGCTTGGGAGATGATGGCCGTTCCGACACGCTTTACGGAGACTCCGCATGTCCGCACTGACCAAAACCCTGCTGGCACTGGCCTCGGCCAGCGCCCTGTTCGGCACCCTGCCGGCCCACGCCCAGGCCACCACCGATTGCTCGGCCCAGCGCGGCTGCGCTGCCAAGTTCTGCCATCTCGAAAACGAAATCACGTATGCGCGCGCCCACGGCAACACGCACCGGGTGGCTGGCTTGCAGAAGGCGCTGGCAGAGGCCAAGGCCTACTGCACCGACAGCCGCCTGCAATCGCAACGCGAAGCCGACGTGCGCGACAAGCAGAACAAGGTGTCCGAGCGCGAAGACGAGCTCAAGGCCGCTCGCGCCAAGGGCAAGCAGGAAAAGATCGACAAGGCCCAGCGCAAGCTGGACGAAGCCCGCGCCGAATACGACGCCGCGCTGGCCGACCTGAACCGCTGACCCCTTACCCTTGCCGTATCCGCCCCCGGAGCCCCGCGCTCCAGGGGGCAGGTTCCGCGCCGCGCCTCCCCGCACCGCCTTTTTTTATCGCCCGTCGCTCGCCTGCCGAGACGCGGCTTGCGAGCGCACGCCCGCTGCCTGCCCCGCGGGCCGGAAACCTACCCCGCCCCTCTCGTCCGCGGCCAATGCCGCCAACCACTACCTATTGCGTCATCAAATGGAAATATCGCCACCTATGGTGCCATTTGGTAAGTTCCCAGCCGATTAGTATTCATTTTGGAAAGATGTTTTCAGGTAATAAGGGTTTATCCCAGGGTTATTTGGGCCGAGAATGCATCTCATCGGGACACAGCAAGCGACCCCCGGCAATCAGGCCAGAGGATCGGATCCCAAGCTCAAGACATATGGAGGTCTGCTATGAAAACCCTTGCTACCGCTTTGATGCTGTCCATGTCCGTTCTGGCCGCCGCTGGCGCCCAAGCCGCTGAAGCCGACCAAGGCCCGACGCGCGCCCAGGTTCAAGCCGAACTGCAACAAGCCAAGGTTTCCGGCCAATACACCTTCGGCGAAGAAGGCTACCCCGCCGCTATCGCCTCGAAGTCGAGCCTGACCTCGCAGCAAGTGCAGGACCAACTGGCCCAGGCCAAGAATGCCGGTGAAGTCACCTTCGGCAACATGGACTACCCGCCCGTCGCCCACGCCGCCAGCACCACGTCGCTGAGCCGCAGCCAGGTCCAGACCGAACTGGCCCAAGCCAAGGCGGAAGGCCTGGTCACCTTCGGCAACATGGACTACCCCCCCATGGGCAGCTGATTGCACGGCCTGGCTTCCAGGCCCGGCAATCGCCCCCAAAGCCCTCCGGCCTCACCCGGGGGGCTTTTCTTTTTGACGTTTCGACCGTCAATTAAGTCATAACGACGTTACTTAAAACCGTTACGACGCTTTGCTATCTACAAATCGACAGCGCCCGCGCATAGGATGAGGCCAACCCATCCCCCTCTATGCAGGAGCCGCACCATGTCCCCCTCCCCCAAGCCCATCCTCCTCCTGGGCGCCGGCAAAATCGGTTTCGCCATCGCCCTGATGCTCGAGCGCAGCGGCGACTATTCGGTCCTGGTGGCCGACCAGGATCCGGCGCGGCTGCGCGTTGTCGCGGAATTGGGTTGCGAGACGCGCCAGATCAGCGACGACGCATCGCTGGCCCGCTGCATCGAGGGCCGCTACGCGGTGGTCAACGCCCTGCCGTTCCATCGCGCCATCGCGGTCGCGCAGTTGTGCGCCCAGGCCGGCGTGCACTATTTCGACCTAACCGAAGACGTCGCCAGCACCCATGCCATCCAGGCGTTGGCCAGCGACGCCCGCGCGGTGCTGATGCCGCAGTGCGGCCTGGCGCCGGGCTTCATCGGCATCGTCGGCAATGCGCTGGCGCGGCGCTTCGACACCCTGCTGGACCTGCGCATGCGCGTGGGCGCATTGCCGCGCTACCCGTCCAACAGCCTGCGCTACAACCTGACCTGGAGCACGGAAGGGTTGATCAACGAATACTGCAATCCGTGCGAGGCCATCGTCGACGGCCAATTGACCAGCGTGCCGGCGCTCGAAGGCTACGAGACCTTCGCGCTGGATGGGGTCGAGTACGAGGCCTTCAACACCTCGGGCGGCCTGGGCACCTTGCCGGCGACCTTGCTGGGACGCGCCCGCAACGTGGACTACAAGTCGGTGCGCTATCCCGGGCACTGCAACCTGATGAAGCTGCTGCTCAATGACCTGCGCCTGCGCGATCGTCGCGACCTGCTCAAGGACATCTTCGAGACCGCGATTCCCACCACCGAGCAGGATGTCATCGTCATCCAGGCGCAAGCCTCGGGCCACCGTCACGGCCGACTGGAGGAAGAGTCCTATCCCATCCGCGTGTTCGGCGCCGACGTCGACGGTCACCGGCTCAGCGCCATCCAGCTGTCGACCGCGGCCGGCATTTGCGCGGCGCTGGATCTCGTTGCCCACCAGGTGCTGCCGCAGCGCGGCTTCGTGGGCCAGGAGCAGATCTCGCTGGAGGCCTTGCTGGCCAACCGCTTTGGCCGCGTCTATGCGGGCAAGCCGCTGGCCCTGGCCGGCGCCGTGACCGAAGACCGCTGAGCCCGGCGACGCGCGCGGCATCATCGCGCAGCGGGCCGGCTGTCGGCCCGTCCGCCGCCCCGATCCGCGCGGTCGCGTTCAGGTCCACCCTTCCAGGCGCAGCGTCGCCCGCACCAAACGCTGCTCTTCCTGTTCGATCTCGGCCAGGTTCTGCCGCACGCTGTCGACGTGGTCGGCCGCGGCGCGGCGCGCCTGCTCCGGCTGGCGGCCGATCACGGCATTGAATAGCCGCGCGTGCTGCTTGTCGATCTGGCGCTTCTCCGGCTCGCGGTGGTACAGGTTGTTCACACAGGCGAACACCGAACCGAGCATCAGGTCGTTGAGCGACTGCAGCGTGTGCACCAGCACCGGATTGTGCGAGGCCTCGCAGATGGCCAGGTGAAAGGCATGATCCAGGTGCGCGTGCGTGGCGGTGTCCGCGGCCTGCGTGTTCACCATATCGTCGTAGCGCCGACGGATCATGATGAAATCGGCCTCGGTGCCGCGCAAGGCCGCCAGCCGCGCCGAATCCGCCTCCAGCAGCGAGCGCACTTCCAGCAGGTCATACAGCGTGCGCGGCTGCGAATTGAACAGATGCATCAGCGGCCCGGCGTCCACCTTCGAGATGCGGGCCACGAACGAGCCCTTGCCCTGCGAGGTATGGATGATCTCGCGCGCGCGCAGCAGCTTGAGCCCTTCGCGCAGCGCGGTGCGCGACACGCCCAGTTTTTCCGTGAGCCGCCGCTCCGATGGCAAGGCCTGGCCGGCCTTCAGGACGCCGTCCAGGATCAGGCGCTCGATGCGCTCCGCCACCTCGTCCGCCACCTGGCGGGGTTTCGCTTCAGTTTCCGCGTGCATTGCGTTCTCCGGACCAGTGGTATGACCATACCGCCGCCATCCTTGGTCCGTCGCTCCCTGCCTTTGTAAGTGACTGATATAGAACCATAAAAAAACGATGTTTGCCGGACCTCCGCCAAATAAACTGGTATGACCAGCGGTTTTTGATATGGACTTTGGGTCGGGTGCGAACGATGATGTCAGGACCGATTCGCCCGGCGCCCGCGCCGCCCAGACCTACTACCGTCAGAGATCCGCATGACTCAACGCACCCAGCACCACGGCCTGCAAGTGGCGGCCAATCTCAGCCAGTTCATCGAAAAGGAAGCGTTGCCCGGCTCCGGCCTGGATGCCGACGCGTTCTGGAAGGGATTCGCGGCCCTGGTGCATGACCTGGCGCCCAAGAACCGCGCCCTGCTGGCCGAACGCGACCGCCTGCAGGCCGAACTCGACGCCTGGCATCGCGCCCATCCGGGCCCGATCGCCGATCCGGCGGCCTACCGCCAGTTCCTGGAAGGCATCGGCTACCTGCTGCCGCAGCCTGCCTCGGTGCGCGCCACCACCGACCACGTCGATACCGAAATCTCGCAACAGGCCGGTCCGCAGCTGGTCGTGCCGATGTCCAACTCGCGCTATGCGCTGAACGCGGCCAACGCGCGCTGGGGCAGCCTGTACGATGCCCTTTACGGCACCGACGCGATTCCCGCCACGCCGGGCGACAACGGCGCCGGCTACAACCCCGAGCGCGGCCGCGCCGTCATCGCCCGCGCCCGCCAGTTCCTCGATACCGCCGCGCCGCTGGCGCAGGGCTCGCACGCCGACGCCCGCGGCTACACGGTCGAGAACGGCCAGCTGAAGATCGCGCTGGCCAGCGGCGCCACCACGCTCAAGACGCCGGCGCAGTTCACCGGCTACCAGGGCGACGCCAGCGCGCCCACGGCCATCCTCCTCAAGAACAACGGCCTGCATTTCGAGATCCAGGTCGACCGCGCCCACAGCATCGGCGCCACCGATGCCGCTGGCGTCAAGGACGTGCTGGTCGAGGCCGCGCTGACCACCATCATGGATTGCGAGGACTCGGTCGCCGCGGTCGACGCCGAAGACAAGGTCCACATCTACCGCAACTGGCTCGGCCTGATGAAGGGCGACCTGACCGAGGACGTCACCAAGGGCGGCAAGACCTTCACCCGCAAGCTCAACGCGGACCGCCAGTACACGCGTCCGGACGGCTCGGCGCTGACGCTGCATGGCCGCTCGCTGATGTTCGTGCGCAACGTCGGCCACCTCATGACCAACCCGGCGGTGCTGGACCGCGACGGCCAGGAGATCCCCGAGGGCATCCTCGACGCCGTGGTCACCAGCCTGGCGGCGCTGCAGGATCGCGAGCGCAAGCTCAACTCGCGCACCGGCTCGGTCTACATCGTCAAGCCCAAGATGCACGGCCCGGTCGAGGCCGCGTTCGCCAGCGAGCTGTTCGATCGCGTCGAGGACCTGCTGGGCCTGCCGCGCAACACCCTGAAAATGGGCATCATGGACGAAGAGCGCCGCACCAGCATCAACCTGAAGGCCTGCATCCAGGCCGCGGCGTCGCGCGTGGCGTTCATCAACACCGGCTTCCTCGACCGCACCGGCGACGAAATGCATTCGAGCATGGAAGCCGGCCCCATGCTGCGCAAGGGCGACATGAAGTCCACCGCCTGGATCACCGCCTACGAGCGCAACAACGTGCTGGTCGGCCTGGACGCCGGCCTGCGCGGCCGCGCGCAGATCGGCAAGGGCATGTGGGCCATGCCCGACCTGATGGCCGCCATGCTCGAACAGAAGATCGCCCATCCCAAGGCCGGCGCCAATACGGCCTGGGTGCCCTCTCCCACCGCCGCCACGCTGCACGCGCTGCACTACCATCAGGTGGACGTGCAGGCGGTCCAGCAGGAACTCGAGCGCACCAAGCTCGACAGCGTGCGCGACGAACTGCTGGCCGGCCTGCTGACGGTGCCGGTGGGCGACCGCAGCAAGTGGTCCGCCGCCGACATCCAGCAGGAACTGGACAACAACGTGCAGGGCATCCTGGGCTACGTGGTCCGCTGGATCGACCAGGGCGTGGGCTGCTCCAAGGTGCCGGACATCCACAACGTCGGCCTCATGGAAGACCGCGCCACGCTGCGCATCTCCAGCCAGCACATCGCCAACTGGCTGCGCCACGGCGTGACCAACAACGACCAGGTCATGGAGACCTTCAAGCGCATGGCCAAGGTGGTGGACGGCCAGAACGCCGGCGATCCCCACTACCTGCCGATGGCGGGCCACTTCGACAGCTCGCTGGCGTTCAAGGCCGCCTGCGCGCTGGTGTTCGAGGGCCTGACCCAGCCCAACGGCTACACCGAGCCGCTGCTGCACAAGTTCCGCCTGGAATTCAAGGCCGCCCGCGCCTGAGTCTTCCGCCTCGGCACGCGCAACACCTGGACACCGGGCAGCCCAGGCTGCCCGGTTTTTTTGGGGTGCGCGGCCCCGACCCGGCGCGTTGATCGCGCTTTTTTCGCACAGTCGTGCTAAATTTCCGACATGACTGCCAAGACCGAAAAAAGCGAACTGACCTTCGCGGCCATTGTGGACGCGGCCCTCGACATGGCCGCCGCCCAGGGGCTGGAAAGCCTGTCGCTCGGTCAATTGGCCAAGCGCCTGGGCATCAGCAAGAGCGGCGTGTTCTCGCGGGTGGGATCGCGCGAAGCCCTGCAGCAGGCCGTGCTCGAGGAATACGACCGCCGCTTCGTGGCGGCCGTCTTCACGCCCGCCATGGCCCAGCCCCGCGGCCTGCCGCGGTTGAACGCGCTTGTCACGCTCTGGATCGAGCGCGCCTGCAACGTCGAGCTGCTGACCGGCTGCATCTACGTGGCCGGCGCCTTCGAGTTCGACGACGTCGAGTCGCCGCTGCGGGCGGTGCTTGAAGAGCGCCTCAAGCGCTGGCGCGCCGCCATGGTGCGCACGGTCGGCCAGGCATTGGAAGAAGGCCACCTGCGCCCGGACACCGATCCGGAACAGCTGGTGTTCGAGGTCTACAGCCTGATGATCGGGCTGATGCACGACGCCCGTTTCCTGCGCGATCCGCGCGCCCGCGAACGGGTGCGGGCCGCGTACGAACGGCTGATTTCCACGTATCGCAGCTTCCAGTACATCACGTAGTCGTTGCAACGGATACCGGCACGGGCCGGTATTTCTTTCGGATAATTTCGCACGATCGTGCGAATTTTTGGACAAGGAACGAGATCATGGTCTTCTACATCGGCGGGGCCGTCGTCATCGCGGCGCTGGCGCGTCTCTGGCTGCTGTGGCGCGCCCTCCTGCGCCAGTTGCCGGACCAGCCGCACCATCTGGTGCTGTTCTAGGCGCGGCCACCGGCGGGCAGGCCGGTCCCCGGGGCGGGCCGGCGCGTGGCGCTCGCCCGCGGCGCGCATCCCGGTCTATATTTCACATTCACTCCCCGTCACTGCCCCCATGTCGCGCTCCGTTCACCTACTGATCATCGATCCGCAAAACGATTTCTGCGACCTCCCCGCGGAATATCTCCCCGTCGATCCGCTGACCGGCCGCGCCACCGCGCCCGCGTTGCCGGTGCCGGGCGCGCATGCCGACATGCAGCGGCTGGCGCGCTTCATCGATGTCGCCGCGCCCGCGCTGTCGGCCGTCACCGTCACGCTGGATTCGCACCATCGGCTCGACATCGCCCATCCGACCTTCTGGCGCGGCGGCGACGGCCGCCCGGTGGCGCCCTTCACGCCCATCACCGCCAGCCAGGTGCGTTCGGGCGCCTTCCTGCCCCGCCACGTCGACGACCTGCCGCGCACGCTGTCCTATCTGGACGAACTGGAGACGCGCGGCCGCTACACCTTGATGGTCTGGCCGGTGCACTGCGAGATCGGCACCTGGGGCCACAACGTCCACCCGGACGTGCGCGCCGCCTATGGCCGCTGGGAAGAGGAAAGCCAGTACATCGTGCGCAAGGTGCCCAAGGGCGCCAACCCCTGGACCGAGCACTACAGCGCGCTGATGGCCGAAGTGCCCGATGCCGATGATCCGCGCAGCCAGCTCAACCGCAAGCTGCTGGACTCGCTGGACCGCTCCGATCTCATCATCGTGGCCGGCGTGGCGGGCAGCCATTGCGTCAAGGCCACGGTCGAGCACCTCGCCGAACATCTGCCGGGCGGCAACCTGTCGCGCGTGGTGCTGCTGACCGACTGCATCAGTCCGGTCACCGGCTTCGCCGACGCGCAGTCCGCTTTCCTGCAGCGCATGCGCGACCTCGGCATGCAGGCGCGCAGCAGCGCGGACATGGCGCGCGCCCTGGGGTAATACCCCCGCGCCGCCCGCGCCAAAAACACAACGGCCGCACGCTTGCGCGTTGCGGCCGTGGCACTGGAAAAACGGATGGATCAGGCGGCGGGCTTGTCCTGGCACTCGACGTACAGGGCGCTGATCGCTTCGCACAGGGCCGGCGGCGCCTGGAACAGGCGTGACACCAGCATGCAGCCCTGCACCGTGGCGAACACCGCCCGGCCGGCCGCTTCGGCGGTGCCCGAAAACTTCAAGGTGCCCTCTTCGGCGCCTTGCGCCAATACACGGGTGAGCCAGGCTTCGTGCGCACGGAAGAATCCCTGCAGCGCGCCGCGCACGCGGTCGGGCAGGCTCATCATTTCGGCGGCCAACATGCCGCCCAGGCACAGTTCGCCGTGGCCGCAAGCCTTCGATTCCATCATCGACAGGTAGGCGTCGAGCTGGGCGTGGGCCGGCTGCGCGGTGTCGATGCTGCGCACCGACGCCAGGGCGCGAGCGCTGTAGGCTTCGACGGCCTCGTAGAGCAGGTCGTCCTTGCCGGGAAAGTAGTAGTGGATGCTGGACGTCTTCACGCCCACGTGCTCGGCCAGGTCGCGATAGCTGAAGCCGTTGCAGCCGCGGGTACGGATCAGCTTTTCGGCATGGGCCAAAAGCTGGTCGCGGGTGGTGTTGGGGGTCGGAGTGTCCATGGCTGAATATTACCTACTAATAGGTCGGTTCGTCATCGGCGGTATCCCTAGGCGGTGATCCGATGCAACCGTGCGAACCCCGGCCGGGAATGATCCCGCCCCCCGGGGTTCGCAGTGGCCGTCATCGGACTCAGCCTTGGACGGGCGGGTAGTCCAGTTCGCCGCTTTCGGTCAGACCCTGGGCGCGCGCGGCGGCCAGTTCCTGCTTCACCTGGGCGCGGCTCTTGTCGCCGGCGCTGGCGAAGGCGGTGGCGGCGTAGCCTTCTTCACCGCTGGCCAGTTCGCCGTTGGCGCGGGCGGCGGCCAGTTCTTGCTGCACTTGGGCGCGGGTCACCGTGCTGTGGGTGTCCACGGCGGGCGGATAGTCCAGTTCACCCGCATGGGCGGCGCCCAGGAACGAAGCGGTCAGGATCAGGGCGGATACGAGGGTCTTCATGGTGGATCTCCAGTAAGGATCAGTACGGCACGATTACGTTGTTGCTATCTATCTGTAGATAGATTCGATGGGAAAAAAATCAGCCTTGGACGGGCGGATAGTCCAGTTCGCCACTTTCGGTCAGGCCTTGGGCGCGGGCGGCGGCCAGTTCCTGCTTCACCTGGGCGCGGCTCTTGTCGCTGGCGCTGGCGAACGCGGTGGCGGCGTAGCCTTCTTCGGTCGTGGCCAGTTCACCGTTGGCGCGGGCGGCAGCCAGTTCTTGCTGCACCTGGGCGCGGGTCACCGTGCTTTGGGTGTTCAGGGCGGGCGGGTAGTCCAGTTCGCCGGCTTGGGCGGCGCCGATGAAGGAGGCGGACAGGATCAGGGCGGATACGAGGGTCTTCATGATGTGATCTCCAGATAACGATGGCTAGGGTGTTTCGTTTAAACTATCTACTTATAGGTAGATAACAAGGCAAATAAAAAGGGGTGCTACTGTATTTCTGGTTTGGGGCGACGCTGCGGTGTTGCTGGGTGCTGCGTCGATGGATGAATCTTACCTACTACTAGATAGATAGCGCAAGAGGCTTTTATGAAACTAAATATTTCACACCACCGAACTGCGCTTTTCCTCCCCGCGCCTGCCTGAAGCCCCTCCTCCTCCGGCCGGTCCGTCAGCGGCTGCATAGGACGATCCCGGCCCTCGCGGGCGGCACTGCCTCCGTTGGAAACATCACGCCGTTGCAGCGATGCCGGAATGCGCCCTTTCACCCCTGTTGAAAAGCTGTGGAAAAACCCCGAATCACGGTGCACAAGCTGTGCATATGCTGTGCGCAGCCT
This sequence comes from Achromobacter insuavis, assembly GCF_902859645.1. Classification (GTDB taxonomy): domain Bacteria; phylum Pseudomonadota; class Gammaproteobacteria; order Burkholderiales; family Burkholderiaceae_B; genus Achromobacter; species Achromobacter insuavis. Next base: position 112,840 of record NZ_CADIJR010000012.1, read on the forward strand.
GTGGACAGCAAGCCCTCCCGCTACCTGTAGATCCAGCCTGCGGGCGGCTTGCAGGCGGGTGGCGAAGCACGGATCCGAAATCCGGCCGGTTGAGGCACCGCCTCGCCGGCCCGAGGGCGCCAGGGACCTGTCTGGCAGGCCCTGTGAACAAGCGGTGGACAAGACCCGAAAATCAGTGGGCAAGCTGTTGAAATGCTGTGCACAGCCTGTGGATAGCTGGCGAGATTTCCCTGGAAAAACAGCGGCTTCCCGCCGCAGCGCAGCCTTGGCGGCGCCCAAACGGCACAAAGCCCGGCAAGCGCAAGGCTTGCCGGGCTTTGTTCGTGAACTGCCGCGTGGACGCGATCAGAACGGAATATCGTCGTCCATGTCGGCCAGGTTGGCGCCGCCGCCGGCGGGCGCTGCCTGGGGCGCGGGACGCTGCTGCGGCGCCGGGCGCTGGGCCGGGGCG
>NZ_CADIJR010000013.1 GCF_902859645.1 Achromobacter insuavis
CCCGCTGCGGGCCCTGGCGGCGGCCGCCGCCGACTGTTCGCGCCGGCTCGGCTGGCGCGGCGGGCGCTGAGTCCGCCGGCCGGTCCGGCCGCCCTTTTCGCCAGCCCCTTTACAATAGTCAGTTGCCCAGAGCCAACCCGTCGGGTCCGGCTCGCTTTTTTGCCGCCGCCCTTGCCGGCGGCCCAGCGGCCGGCCCAGGCCGCGCCCGCCCCTGATACCGATATCCGCGTGCAACCCCTTACCGTTTCCGATTTCGACTACGAGCTGCCTCCCGAGCTCATCGCGCAGACGCCCGCCGCCCAGCGCACGGGCAGCCGCCTGCTGCACCTGGACAGCGCCAGCCAGCTGCATGACCGCCAGTTCGCCGACCTGGAGGGGCTGCTGCGCCCCGGCGATCTGCTGGTGTTCAACGACACCCGCGTCATCAAGGCGCGCCTGGCCGGCCACAAAATAACCGGCGGCAAGGTCGAGGTGCTGGTCGAGCGCATCATCGACACCGACCGCGCCCTGGCGCACGTGCGCGCCAGCAAGTCGCCCGGCGCCGGCATGGTGCTGCGGCTGGCCGACGCCTTCGACGCCACGGTGCTGGGCCGCGAGGGCGAGCTGTTCGACATCCGCTTCCCCGGCCCCGTGCTGGAGCTGCTGGACGCCCACGGCGCCACGCCGCTGCCGCCGTACATCACGCACGCCGCCGACGCCGGCGACGACGACCGCTACCAGACCGTCTACGCCCGCGAGCCGGGCGCCGTGGCGGCGCCGACCGCCGGCCTGCACTTCGACCAGCCCACCCTGGACCGCCTGGCGGCGCTGGGCGTGGAGCGCGCCTTCGTCACGCTGCACGTCGGCGCCGGCACCTTCCAGCCGGTGCGCGTGGACAGCCTGGCCGACCACATCATGCACGCCGAATGGTTCACCGTGCCGCAGGCCACGGTGGACGCCATTGCCGCGGCCCGCGCCCGCGGCGGCCGCGTGATCGCGGTCGGCACCACCAGCGTGCGCGCCCTGGAATCGGCCGCCGCCCAGACCGAGGGCCGCACCGCCCCCGGCCTGCCGCTGGCCGCCGCCCAAGGCGACACGCGCCTGTTCATCACCCCCGGCTACCAGTACCGCGTCATCGACGCACTGGTCACCAACTTCCACCTGCCCCAGTCGACCCTGCTGATGCTGGTGTCGGCGCTGGCCGGCGTCGAGCCGATCCGCCGCGCCTACGCCCACGCCGTCGCCCAGCGCTACCGCTTCTTCAGCTACGGCGACGCCATGTTCATCGAATCCCTCGCCCCATGACCGGACTGAATTTCGAACTGCTCGCCACCGACGGCGGCGCCCGCCGCGGCCGCATCACGCTCAACCACGGCGTGGTGGAAACGCCCATCTTCATGCCCGTGGGCACCTATGGCAGCGTCAAGGCGATGATGCCGCACGAGCTCAAGGAGATCGGCTCGCAGATCGTGCTGGGCAACACCTTCCACCTGTGGCTGCGCCCGGGCACGGAAATCATGGAAAAGCATGGCGGCCTGCACGGCTTCATGCAGTGGGACAAGCCGATCCTGACCGACTCGGGCGGTTTCCAGGTGTTCAGCCTGCAGGGCATGCGCAAGATCACCGAGGAAGGCGTGAAGTTCGCCTCGCCCATCGATGGCGCCCGCCTGTTCCTGACGCCCGAGGAATCGATGCGCATCCAGCGCTCGCTGAACTCGGACATCGTCATGGTGTTCGACGAATGCACGCCCTACGAGATCGACGGCCGCCCCGCGACCGTCGAGGAAGCCGCCCGCTCGATGCGCATGTCGCTGCGCTGGGCGCGCCGCTCGCGTGAGGAATTCGACAAGCTGGAGAACCCCAACGCGCTGTTCGGCATCGTCCAGGGCGGCATGTACGAGTCGCTGCGCGACGAGTCCCTGGCCGGCCTGCAGGACATCGGTTTCCACGGCTACGCCATCGGCGGCCTGTCGGTGGGCGAGCCCAAGGAAGACATGATGCGCATCCTGGCGCACGTGACGCCCAAGCTGCCGGCCCAGGCGCCGCGCTACCTGATGGGCGTGGGCACGCCGGAAGACCTGGTCGAGGGCGTGAGCCGCGGCGTCGACATGTTCGACTGCGTCATGCCGACCCGCAACGCCCGCAACGGCTGGCTGTTCACCCGCTTCGGCGACGTCAAGATCCGCAACGCCAAGTACCGCGACGACACCCGTCCGCTGGACCCGAGCTGCGCCTGCCACACCTGCGCCAACTTCTCGCGCGCCTACCTGCACCACCTGCAGCGCGCCAACGAGATCACCGGCGCGCGCCTGAACACGCTGCACAACCTGCATTTCTACCTGACCATCATGAAGGAAATGCGGGAAGCCATCGCCGAAGGCCGCTTCGACGCCTGGCGCGCGCAATTTGCCGCCGACCGGGCGCGCGGGGTGGAATAGAATCCCAGGCAGCGTCACGCCCGATTAAAAAGCGGGGCGCGCAGCGCCTAGACCGACACTAGAACAGCCGCCCCGCCGCCGGGCCGCCCCAAGGCGGGGCAGCCCCCTCGGGGGGCAGCTAGCGCACGAAGTGCGCGCGGCGTGGGGGCCTTAACCTCGCTACAATAGTCGGCTTGCCCTATCCATGGCTCGCGCGGGGATGGGCGCAGAACAAGATCGGCGACAGCACGATACAAACAAACCCAAACAGACTACACGCAGGAGAATTACATGTCCGCTATCGATACCGCCAGCCTCGTCGTGGCCCAGGCCGCCCCCGAAGGCAATGCGCTGATGGGCATGCTGCCCATCATCCTGATGTTCGTGATCCTCTACTTCCTGATGATCCGTCCCCAGATGAAGCGCCAGAAAGAACACCGCAACCTGATCGCCGCCCTGGCCAAGGGCGACGAAGTCGTGACCGCCGGCGGCATGCTGGGCAAGGTCACCAAGGTGAACGACAGCTACGTCACCGTCGAAGTCTCGGAACTGGCCGACAAGCCGGTCGAGATCATCATGCAGAAGTCGTCGGTGTCGACCGTTCTGCCCAAGGGAACCATCAAGGCCCTGTAAGCGTCCCATAGGAGCTCCGCCGCCGGGCCCAGGGCCCGACGGCAGCCGCCCCGCCGCCCGTCGCGCCAGCCGCCCGGGCGGCCTTTTCTCCACTCTTACATGACGTAGCCGGCAATGAACCGCTATCCCCTCTGGAAGTACATTACGGTCCTGATTGCGGTCCTTATCGGCCTGCTGTATACGCTTCCCAATTTCTACGGCGAATCGCCCGCGGTCCAGGTGTCCAGCGCCAAGGCCACCATCAAGGTGGATCCGGCCATGCTGGAACGGGTCCAGCAGATCCTGACCGACGCCAAGATCCCCAATGAAGGGGTCTACTACGAACAGAACGGCACGCTCGGCACCGTGCGCGCCCGCTTCACGTCGACCGACCTGCAACTGCAGGCGCGCGACCTCATCGACAAATCCCTCAATACCGTCCAGGGCGACCCGCACTACACCGTGGCGCTGAACCTGCTGCCGGCCTCGCCCACCTGGATGCGCGCGATGGGCTGGTTCGCCCCCAAGCCCATGTACCTGGGCCTGGACCTGCGCGGCGGCGTGCACTTCCTGCTGCAAGTGGACATGCAGGGCGCCCTGACCGCCCGCTACGACTCGCTGGCCGCCGACGTGCGCTCGGTGCTGCGCGACCAGAAGGTCAACGTGGCCGGCGTCGAACGCTCGGGCATGAGCGTGGCCGCCACCTTCGCCAGCGCGCAGGACCGCGACCGCGCCATCTCGACGCTGCGCAGCCGCCTGCCCGACCTGGAATTCACCGAAAGCGAAGAGAACGGCAAGCTGCTGCTGCTGGGCGCGCTGAACCCGGCCGCCGTCACCCGCGTGCAGGACTCGGCGCTCAAGCAGAACATCAACACGCTGCACAACCGGATCAACGAACTGGGCGTGGCCGAGCCGGTCATCCAGCAACAGGGTTCGGACCGCATCGTGGTGCAGCTGCCCGGCGTGCAGGACGTGGCCAAGGCCAAGGAACTGCTGGGCCGCACCGCCACCCTCGAAATCCGCATGGTCGACGACTCGCCCGCCGCGCAGGCCGCGCTGCTGGGCGGCACCGTGCCGTTCGGCCTGGAGCGCTACTCCGACCGCGACGGCCGCCCGATCCTGGTGCGCCGCCAGGTGGTCCTGACCGGTGAAAACCTGCAGGACGCCCAGCCCGGCCGCGATTCGCAGACCCAGCAGGCCGCCGTCCACCTGACGCTGGACTCCAAGGGCGCGCGCATCTTCCGCGACGTCACCCGCGACAACATCGGCAAGCGCATGGCCATCCTGCTGTTCGAGAACGGCAAGGGCGAAGTGGTCACGGCCCCGGTCATCCGCAGCGAAATCGCCGGCGGCCAGGTGCAGATCTCGGGCAGCATGAGCTCCGAGGAAGCCGCCGACACCGCGCTGCTGCTGCGCGCCGGCGCGCTGGCCGCGCCGATGTCGATCATCGAGGAACGCACCATCGGCCCGAGCCTGGGCGCCGACAACATCTCGAAGGGCTTCCATTCGACGCTGTACGGCTTCCTGGCGATCGCCGTCTTCATCATCATCTACTACCACCTGTTCGGCGTGTTCTCGACCGTCGGCCTGACCCTGAACGTGCTGCTGCTGCTGGCCCTGCTGTCGATGCTGCAGGCCACGCTGACGCTGCCGGGCATCGCGGCCATCGCGCTGACACTGGGCATGGCGATCGACTCGAACGTGCTGATCAACGAGCGGATACGGGAAGAACTGCGCAACGGGGCATCGCCGCAACAGGCCATCCACCATGGCTTCGAGCGCGCCTGGGGCACGATTCTCGACTCCAACCTCACTACGCTGATTGTCGGCCTGGCCCTGCTGGCATTCGGTTCCGGCCCGATCCGCGGCTTCGCGGTGGTCCATTGCCTGGGCATCCTGACCTCGATGTTCTCGTCCGTCGTGGGCGTGCGCGCGCTGGCCAACCTCTGGTATGGCCGCAAGAAGAAGCTCACGTCGATCTCGATCGGCGAAGTCTGGAAGCCGAAGACCAACTGAACATGCGCGCGGGCGGCAACGCCGCCCGCCACCGAATAGCCAGGGCAAAAAATGGAATTTTTCCGGATTCACCGCACCATCCCGTTCATGCGCCACGCGCTGGTGCTGAACATCATCAGCCTCGTCACCTTCGTGGCGGCGGTCTTCTTCATCCTCACGCGCGGCTTCCACCTGTCGATCGAATTCACCGGCGGCACGGTCATGGAAGTCAACTACGCCCAGACGGCGCAGCTTGAAAGCGTGCGCGGCGTGGTCTCGAAGCTGGGCTACACCGACTTCCAGGTGCAGAACTTCGGCACCTCGCACGACGTCATGATCCGCCTGCCGCTGCAGGAAGGCCAGACGTCGGCCACCCAGAGCGAAACCGTCATGGCCGCGCTCAAGGCCGCCGACCAGGGCGTGGAACTGCGCCGCGTCGAATTCGTCGGTCCGCAGGTCGGCCAGGAACTGCTGCACAACGGCCTGATGGCCCTGCTGGTGGTGGTCATCGGCATCATGGTCTACCTGGGCTTCCGCTTCGAATGGAAGTTCGCCGTGGCCGGCGTGATCGCCAACCTGCACGACGTGGTCATCATCCTGGGCTTCTTCGCCTTCTTCCAGTGGGAATTCTCGCTGTCGGTGCTGGCGGGCGTGCTGGCGGTGCTGGGCTACTCGGTGAACGAATCCGTGGTCATCATGGACCGGATCCGCGAGAACTTCCGCAAGTACCGCAAGGCGGACGTGCAGGAAGTCATCAACAGCGCCATCACCCAGACCATCTCGCGCACCATCATCACCCACGGCTCGACCCAGATGATGGTGCTGGCGATGCTGTTCTTCGGCGGCCCCACCCTGCACTACTTCGCCATGGCCCTGACCATCGGCATCTGGTTCGGCATCTACTCGTCGGTGTTCGTCGCCGCCGCGCTGGCCATGTGGATGGGCGTCAAGCGCGAAGACCTGGTCAAGCCGGTCAAGAAGGAAGGCGAGGAAGGCGAAGTCGCCTGAGCCGTTTCCCTTTCTTGGAAAACCCGCCCGCGTGGCGGGTTTTTTTATTTCACCATGACTCCAGCACCGCATTTCGCTGGACTACGCCCAAGCCCGATACAGCAGGTTTATCAATAACTTAGGCGAGTTCAACATATGCCGGTGCTTTCCGAAACCTGACCCGGCTTCCCCTCTGCTGACCCCTATGAGGCTCCTGGAAACCGGGTCTTTCCGAGGAGTCATCGTGGCAAAAATCAAGCTCACCAAGTCCGCAGTCGATGCGGCACAACCTCAGGCGCAGGCCGTCGAATTCCGGGACACGCTGGTGCCCGGCTTCCTGTGCAAGGTTACGCCAGCAGGCCGCAAGGTGTTCATGCTCCAGTATCGGACGAACGCCGGCGAACGCCGCAAGCCCGCCTTGGGCCTCTATGGGGAACTCACCGTCGAACAAGCCCGTTCCCTTGCCCAGGAGTGGCTGGCCGAGGTCCGTCGGGGTGGTGACCCCGGTGCGGCCAAGACCGCCGCGCGCAAGGCCCCGACCGTCGCTGAACTGTGTGTGAAGTTCATGGAGGACCACTCCAAGCAGCGCAACAAGCCCAGCACGCAGGCCGGCTACCAAAAGTGCATCACCCGTAACATCATCCCGATGCTGGGCCGCATGAAGGTGCAGGACGTGAAACGCCCGGACGTGGCCGGGGCGATGAAGAAGATGGCGCACAAGCCCGCGGACGCGAACCGCACGTTCAGCGTGATGCGCAAGATGTTCAACCTGGCCGAAGTCTGGGGCTACCGGCCGGACGGCACCAACCCGTGCCGCCATGTCCCGATGTACCCCAACGGCAAGGCCACGCACCTCATCAGCGACGAGGAGATGGGCAAGCTGTTCCGGTATCTCGACTATCTGGAAACCGATGGGTTGGGGCTGGATCATGCGATCCTTCCGCTGGCCATCCGGTTGCAATTCGAGTTCGCGGGCCGCCGCTCCGAGATCGTCACCCTGCAATGGGATTGGGTGGATTTGGAGAACCGGCGCGTGGTCTGGCCCGACAGCAAGACCGGCGGCATGTCCAAGCCCTTAAGCGAGGAAGCCTACCGCCTGCTTTCCACCGCGCCGCACCAGGACGGTTGCCCGCACGTGTTCCCGTCCCCGAATCATCCGGGGCAGCACCTGACCACGGGCGAGTATTACAGCGGCTGGACGCGCATCCTCAAGCGCGCCGGCGTGACCCACGTGGGCACGCACGGCATCCGCCACCGTTCGGCCACCGACATCGCTAACTCGGGGATTCCGGTGAAGGTCGGCATGGCGCTGACGGCGCACAAGACCGTGGCAATGTTCATGCGTTACGTCCACACCGAGGACAAACCGGTACGCGAGGCGGCCGAACTGGTGGCGAACCGGCGCAAGGCGATCACCGGGGCGCAGCGCCCGGTAGAGGTGGCAGCATGAGCAGGTTCCAACACATGGCTTCTGCTGCCGGAATTGTCGCGACACTGTCACGACAATTTCAGGGTCCCCTCCTTGGCCGGCTGCGGGACTGGAAAAGTATGCCCGTTTCGGGCATACTTTAGAGGTTGCCTGACATGAATGTCCTCAAGCGCAAGGACTTTGCACGGTGGCAGGCGGGCGAGAAGCTGCCCGATGCCGCCTTGTGCCGGGCGGTTCACGAGATGGAGGCTGGCCTGATTGATGCTGACCTGGGCGGCTTCCTCTACAAAAAGCGGGTGGCCCGTCTTGGTGGCGGCAAGAGCGGCGGTTATCGAACGCTGCTGTCAGCGCGAATCGGTAGCCGCTATGTGTTTCTGCATGGATTCCCAAAAAGCGATAAGGCGAACATCACGCAGGACGAAAGGAAGGCGCTGCAGTTCGCCGGAAAGGTGTTTCTGGAGCTATCGGCAGAGGACTTGATGAAAGCGCTGCAGATAGGCGTTCTATTGGAGGTGTGTTGTGACGAGCAAGCTCATTGAATCCCTGCGCGGCGATCTGGCCGCGCTGCACGATGCCGGCGCGATCGGCAAGGTGACGATGCGCGAGTTCGACGCCATCTGCCCGCCGCCAGTACGGGAGTTCAGCGCGGCCGACATCAAGCGGCTGCGCGAGGAACTGAAGTTCAGCCAGCCGGTGTTCGCACTGCACCTGCACACCACGGCATCCACGGTACGCAAGTGGGAGCAAGGCGACACCCATCCTGCAGGGCCAGCCCTCAAACTGCTCAATGTCATCGCGAACAAGGGGCTGCAGGCAATCCTTTGATCAAGACAAATAGGTCTGCACTTCCCGCAGACATCTGCCTCAAATGAAGTTACGATGTTTAACGGTTGTAAAAACATCTATGGAGGTAACGGGTGGCGGAGACGAGAAACGTGTTTATCAGCCATGTCCATAAGGACGATCATGGACTCCAGAAGCTCAAAGATCTACTGGCTCCGAAGGGTCTGGATGTCAGAGACTCCTCGATTCATACAGGGAAGTTCAACAACGCCACTGATGAGCACTACATAAAGACCCAAATTCTGGCACCTGCGATCAACTGGGCTGGCGTCTTCATTTGCTACGTTTCTCCCCAGACAAAAGATAGCGATTGGGTTAACTGGGAGATTGAATATGCTGCAAAGCAGGGCAAACGCATTGTGGGCGTTTGGGAACATGGTGAAAAAGAATGTGATATTCCCGATGCCTTGAAGGAATACGCTGACGCCTTGGTTGGTTGGAACGGCGATGCAATCATTGATGCGATTAATGGCAAAGACACATGGGAAAAGCCTGATGGTGGTTCCTGCAGCACTGTTCCCCTTAAGCGACACCCCTGCTGATGGCTCGCATTCACTCCTACGTGGTGCGCTACGACAGTGGTTTTGCACCCAATCCGTTTTATGGTCACTGTACGCTAGTAACCTGTAAGCCAGGTATTCGCCGCAGTGCCGAAGTTGGTGACTGGGTCATCGGCAGCGGCAGCAATGCCCATGGCGTGGGTCGAGGTGGACATCTTGTGTACGGCATGCGCGTTACCGAGGTAATGACACTCGACGAATATGCGCTGAATCCCAGGTTTGAATCGAAAAAACCTTTTCGCAACGGAAGCCGGAAGCAAAGTTGTGGAGACAACATCTACTTTAGAGATGGGCCTGAGGCAGCTTGGCAGCAACGAGATTCTTTTCACTCCCGGGAAGACGGAACACTTAATCCTCAGCACGTACAGCGCGACACTGGAGTAAACAGGGTTTTGGTCAGCAATGACTTTGTTTATTTCGGAGGGACGGGGCCAAAGTTCCCTCTAGAACTGCAAGACCGAAATGGTAGACCTCTGTGCAAAAGTGGCATAGGGTTGACTTGCTTTAATGATCCTCAACTGCTTGCCAATCTAGAGAAATGGATACGTAGTTTGGGTGTTGCCGGCTATCAAGGGCCCCCATTCGAATGGCTCACTCTTCGCGGATAATTTGACATGCAAAAAGAAGGATCTCTTCTGCTCTCGGATTATGCAGCAGAAATTGCAGCTACCGATGTGCTCAATCCGACCGATTTTTCCCCAGTTCTTCAAGGTTTATATGGGGAAATAGGCGGAATTATGGCTACGGCAAAAAAGCATATTCGGGAGAAATCCGCCTATCCTGGGTTTAAGAAGGCGGCCGAAGAAGAGTTTGGCGACACTCTCTGGTATCTGGCAGCGCTCTGCAGGCGTATGCAAATTCCCCTTGAAGAGGTTTTTGCCGAGGCAGCGAACCATGGGGATTTTAAGAACGTGGGAGCCGCCAGCGACATGGCCGAGGGCGCGTTGGCTTACATTGCCATGCCAATTGCTGAACCGGGTTCGGTGGATACCACGCTGGTACGTTTAGGTCAGTCAGCCGCAGCATTGTTGGGTAGTTCCCCTACGCATAGTGATCTAGTTTCCTTTGCACGAGCTTATTTGGACGCCATTCGTGCTGCCGAATTGATATTTTCAGAAGTGGCGCGCGGCAATCTTCGGAAAGCTCGCGGGGCCTTTTTAGAGCCACAACCTGCTGATTTAATTGGTCTTGATTTCGATAGCGATTTCGGGGATGAAGAACAACTGCCCAGAAATTTCAAAATTAGAGTCAATCAACGAGGAAGCGGAAAGAGCTATCTTCAATGGAATGGGGTATTTATAGGAGACCCTCTGACTGACAATATTGCTGACCGCGATGGTTATCGATTTCACGACGTCTTCCATTTTTCATATGCGGCCGTACTACATTGGTCACCCGTGATTCGGGCATTGATCAAGCATAAACGAAAAAGCAAGCCGAAGTACGATGAGGAGCAGGATAGTGGTCGAGCCATTGTTGTTGAAGAAGGCCTTACTGCCTGGATTTTTTCTAGAGCAAAGGAATTGAATTTCTTCGAGAAGCAGGAGAAGATTTCTCTGGGAATTCTGAAAACCATTGGTGAATTTGTTAGCGGCTATGAAGTGGAAAAGTGTCCGCTGAAGTTGTGGGAGAAAGCTATCCTTGACGGGTATGCCGTTTTTCGGCAGCTCAAAGAAAATCAGGGAGGTTGGATCATTGGCGACCGTGAACAGCGCACAATCAAATATATGCCGCTGGAGCTTGAGAAATGAAGACTCACCCTTTTGTCGAGGCGGTGGCCTCGCTGCAGTTTGAAAACTGTTTTAACCCGTATTCAGATCGTTGCGAAGTGCATGACCGTCGCGATGCACCTCGGCGCCGAACTGCGGCGCTTTCTGCCATGCTGCGTTGCGCGCTGGAGGAACCGGTCGATGCAATATGGATTGGCCGAGACCTTGGATACCGTGGGGGGCGCCGCACGGGGCTGGCCCTGACTGATGACGTTCACATGACCCATCATGCCAAGCGTTGGGACCTCGATTTAGTTGCAGAACGACCTACCGTAGGAAGCGCAGTGGCTGAGCGAACTGCTGCAGTCATATGGAACATGCTGGAGCACATTGATGCTCGTATCTTCCTTTGGAACGTCTTCCCACTTCATCCGCACGAATCGGGTGATCCGTTTACCAACCGGCAGCACAATGCTCGTGAAAGACGTGCGGGCGAAGAATTGCTGCAGCAACTTATTGACCTATTGCAGCCATCCCGCATCGTTGCCATAGGAAATGACGCTGCCGCAGCAGCTCATCGCATCACGGATACGGTGCCCGTTATTTGTGTGAGGCATCCGAGTTACGGTGGCCAAACACAGTTTCAGGAGCAAATTTCGGAACTCTATGGATACCCACTACGGAATCAATCACTTTTTTGAACGGGCGTTGGCGGTTTCTTTAACCAGTTGCAATCGATGCTGCGAGCCAGCTGATCACATTGTCGCGGATATGGCTAGCGTCCCTTATCATCGATGGCCATCGTGAGGTGAGTGTGAAAGAGCCGAGCGAAGTCCACGTCGGCAAGATCTCCATCGGCGAAGTAGCCTCGATCCTTGGAGAGATTCAACGCCGCTCCCCCCGGTGAAGGGACAGGCAATACCTTGGCGGCTGGGTGAAAGTGTCTGAACAGTTCGTGCTCCGCCTCTACGCCCTCCATGCCCCCGATGAATACTGCCGCAACTAAGTCTTCACGTGACAGCATTTGCTCGCGCATCATCAACAGGCTCGCTTCCCGCTCATTGGGAATCGCTTCGGTATAAACGACATTCTGGAAGTGCTTGTTCTCTTCGGGATAGCGGTCCTCAAAGAATCTACTCTGATACAAGATCACTGACTGGGAGTAGTCCACACCCAAGTCTTCACAGATTGTCCAGATCATCGGCGTAATGGCAGGATGGCCGCCCCAGACAATCTTGTGCCGACGAATCACAGCCATTGCCAACTCTCGTACTGCACATTGGATAAGGAACGGATTAGCCGTTTCATGATAAGTGCCTCGGCCAACAAGCGGCACGCTGGCCGAAAGGAAGATGGCGCTCATGCTCAAGCCACCCAATCTGCAAATTGCCAACCTGCCTCGCTCGACTTGACCCAGCGTGCGGAATGGATGTACTGGCCAAGCCAGTCCAAATGTCCTAGCCATCGAGGATGCAAGCCGACGTGATCGTAGACAACGGCGACTGACTGATCAGGTGAATTTGTCGAGGCCTCATGCAGTGTTGTCGATGTAGGAACACCAACCGTGGGATACACCACCACTGCCCGACCATCTGGCAGTCGGATATGAACGGCCCTGTTACTCCCCACTCCGATTACTTGACCACCGATCGTTTGAATGGCATTTCGCAGATTGCTCACAAGATTGACGGAACGCACGGCATGGCTCTGACTGCGGACTTCCTCAAGTTGCAAGCAGATGCGCTCTACCGCCCCGTCGGCCAGACGCCCTGTGCCCGGGTCTACTTCTTCGGGCAATAGTTCTGCCCGGCTTGCAGTAGCTGTGCGCGCAGAAGGTGTGGCATCCGGCCAGCCGACCCGAAGAACGCTGATGCCCTTGGCCAACGCGCGTCCGAACTCCGCGCTCGTCCAGCGACTTTCGAAATAACCTGGCGTGTCGAGCATCACGAGCACATCAGAATCGCAGAGCCGATGCCACAGCATGGTCTGGAAGTCCTCCGCAGGTGGAATGCCGTGCGTGTCGAGGAATACGTCGAAAAGTCGAACTGACAAAGCGTCAAACAGTTGCAAAGCAGCTTCTCGGGCTTCACCTCGGCGGTAGCTCACAAAAACCCGCCGCTGCCGAGGGAGTAATCCTGCACATTCCAGCAATGCGGTCGCAACGCGTTGTGCACCACCTGCTGCATACGCTAGGCAGTTGAGCGGTTGCAACATTGCAGGAATCTCTGCGCTGACTCTACTGACATCCGACGCCACCGGCAGCAATGGGATGCCACGCTCTAACAGCTTTGCAACATTGGCAATAGGAGCATTCTCACCTCCAAAAAAAACTGCGGCGGCTGATCTTTGCTGCGGCGGCTCGAACGATTCGGGACAAATATCCCATCCGACCTCATGACCCAGCCTCAGATTGAACATGCCTACGGCGTGAGCCACGATATTCTCAAGCTCAGAAATCTGAGCAGCACTTGGTGCCCCAAGTATTGCAAGCTGATATAGAGAAGGCATGTTTACCTTAGTCGAATAATTTTTAGAAATCGGGCGAAAGCATCCCACTCAGGCACGATTCCTGTGGGCCTCCAGGCAAATTAATACCGTTGCCATTCTGGAGCCAACAGTCCATCCAAGAATCTAGATCGAACGGAAACAAAAGAATCCTTGCCTACATCATTTCCCCGCACGGCCATATCTTCAATCGCTTCTGCATCATCAAGTTTAATTTCTACCGGAGTCTGTTGATTAATCCGAAGATGGCGTGTTGGGCCTAAAAAACCATCGGCCAAAACTAGTGCCCCATGCTCCTGGGCAGCAAAGAAGAGATCGGCACTATTGGGTGCCCATCCAGCTTTCCCTTTTCCAAGGGACTCCGTGAAATCGCTTTCACTGCCCATTGTGCCGACACTTAAAACATCTATTCGATCCAAGGGTATTTTTAGATAGCGAACAGCTTCTGCCAGTGCGGGGAGAATTGGATTGTTCGCCCAAACACCACCATCAAGAAAAGATTCAGGCGCAACCGGCCCATCCCAGACAGATTCGTCAAAATATGTAGGGGCAGCTGAAGATGCAAGTGCGGCATCGACCGCTGAGATATCTCGAAATGCTGTTCTATCTGGGGTATGGGCTGTGACAATAGCTTCAGCTTGTCCATGTTTGGCTCTTACTGTAGGAATAACGAGCCTGCAGCATGAGGCATCAGTTATTCTCCTATCACCATACACTTTGCACAGTAAATCTCGGAGCGTGGAAGATTCGTGCTTGGATTTCAACCAATGTCGAAGCTTCCTATCTTTTGGGAAAATTAACGGTCCTTGCTCTTGGTAGAATTTCAATATATCGCGCGGAGCTATTCCGAGGGCAAGCCCGATTGCGAGTATTGCACCTGTCGATGTGCCAGCCACTAAATCGAAATGCGATACTAGATTGTTACCGCCACCACTCCTGAGCATGTCATCCCACTTAGCCAAGACGGCGGCAGTAAACGTCCCTCGCAATCCTCCCCCATCAAGAGCAAGAATTCGAAAATTACGCCCCCGTGAAACACTGCGCCGCACGAGCGGCAGAAGCTTTAGCTGATTGACAATGGTTTCTACAATACGTTCGATAGACGTATCGTTCGCAATTTCTCGGTTTGCATTCTCAGATAGTCCATTTTGCAATCTTGAAGGCAAGCTCGGGTTGTCCTTTAGATAACCCGCAATTGCTCCCCCAAATCCTGCAACAACGAAACCTGGCTTTCCGAGTTCTAGCATCGCATCAAGCTCAGTGGGGACCCCTGCTTTGGCCTTATTTATGTCCCACCACTTACCTCCAACGCAGACAACCGCATCCGATCGCTCGGCCATCCAGTCTCGCATTGGAGTTAAATCACTATTGCTTACTCCATCAGCTTCTGCGGGAACTATTTGCACCGCTGCGAATTGGCGTTGGATTTCTATTTCTGCAATTTGTTCATCTGTTTCGGCAAATTTTTGAGCACGAACCAATGTTAAGGCTCCTACCTCACCTCCCGCATGAAGAAAATCTCTCGCGGCATCTTCTAATGGTTTAGACAAGGACGGGTGACTGCCATGAATCACTGAACCTCCCTCGCTAAATATTCGCGATGCTAGTGCCTTCACAAACAAGCATATTTCTTCTTGCCGCTCATCTGGAGCAGATCCTGAGAGGTGAATTCGCACCCCTGCAAGAGGTTGTCTTGGAATCATGCGTTAAACCTGGTTGGCTGGAACGATTAAATTACGAGTAATTTCCCCTGATCTCAATGGCTTTTTCGATCCAGTCCTCAAGGTTTTCCTTGATGTGACTGTACACATTAGTACTGGAGGAATATGGCGGATTGTAAGTTTTTACGATTTCATCCATGGAGACACCATTTATAGTGAATTTTGAAAATGGATTGCTTCCCTTTTCCGCTTGATCTCCGTCGCTATCCTTGAGATTGTGGATGTAGATCCCAAGCACCCCCTTCTTATCCTTCCACGCTTTCTTTATTTCGTAGTTAATCCATTTTCTCCCAGCCGTATTCTCTCCAACAAGAATGATTGCAACCGTCTTTCCTTTTAATTGCTCATCAATCCACTCTTGAATTGCATCATCTCCGCCTGCCTTCACATCTTCCCAGTCGTTATCGGAAGCGGGCTTGTTTCCATCTATAACACCCATGCTTCTGACTTGGGCAGCTCTCCAGTTGTCTGGCTGGTAGTGAAAGCTGTAAAAGGCTCTACGCGTCATTTTTTCTCCTGATGCTTCTTTGCGGCTAAAGATACGATTTCCATCCAAGTCACAATTTACAACAAGTATCTTCATTTGTTGAAATTTGGGGTGACTTGCGTGGGCATCCCCGGCCAAGTGGACATGGCCGGTCGCGCTGTCGTGCGCGTAGCGCATCGAGCCGCCGCACCCTTCGGCCACGGCGTCTCGCCCCCTTCGGGCTTCCATCGTTCCCTCGCTCCGCTTGGCTGACGCCTCCGGCCCGGCTTCCAGATCCGGGCCTGCGCGCTTGCGCTTGCCGTGCGGTCGGCACACAGGGAGGGCCGTTGCCATGTCCAGCCGTCTTCCCTGACTCCATCACCTTGTCAGCGACCGTAGCCCGCTCCCGTAGGCCGTCAAGGCGCGCAGGGCCGTGTCCTCGGCTGCGCCTGCGGGCCGCACCCACCCTGCGCTTGTTTCCTTGACGGCCCCCGTCCGCGCGCTCCTTTGGCCGCGGGCGATGAACTCAGGAAAGACGGTGGCAACAGGGCCAACCGGGTTCCTCGTGCCGACCGCACCGAACAGCCGAAAGGCTGGGCTCCGAATCTAGGAATCCGGTGTGCGGTTTTCTTCAACAGCCTCAGGAGAAAGACCATGCAACTCGCATCCCGCTTCGCTCACCACTCCCCCGCATTGCGCAGCGAAACCCCGCTGTCCGATGACCAGATTCGCAGGGTGGCCCCGTCCATCTTCGCGGACGCTCCGCATGAGAGCCGTTCCGAGCGGTACAGCTACATCCCCACCGCCGCCGTGTTGACCGAGCTTCGCAAGGAGGGTTTCCAGCCCTTCATGGTGTGCCAAACCCGCGTGCGCAACGAAGGCCGGCGCGAGCACACCAAACACATGCTGCGCCTGCGCCACTCCAACCAGATCAACGCCCGCGAAGCCAATGAAATCATCCTGCTGAACTCGCACGACGGCACGAGCAGCTATCAATTACTGGGTGGCATGTTCCGCTTCGTTTGCAGCAATGGCCTTGTCTGCGGCGACACCATGGGCGATGTGCGCGTGCCCCACAAAGGCGACGTGGCCGGGCATGTCATCGAGGGCGCCTATCAGGTGCTAGGTGGCTTCGAGCATGCGCAGGAATCGCGCGAATCCATGCAGGCCATCACGCTGGATGCAGGGGAATCGGAAGTGTTCGCCCGCGCTGCGCTGGCCCTCAAGTACGACGACCCGACCAAGCCCGCGCCCATCACGGAATCGCAAATCCTGATGCCGCGCCGGTTCGATGACCGCCGCCCCGACCTGTGGAGCGTGTTCAACCGCACGCAGGAGAACTTGACCAAGGGCGGATTGGCTGGCCGCGCCGCCAATGGCCGCAGGCAGCGGACCCGGCCCGTGCAGGGCATCGATTCCGACATTCGCCTGAACCGCGCCCTGTGGCTGCTGGCCGATGGCATGCGTCAGCTCAAGGCCTGAACCGTTCCCCCGCCGGAGGGGCGGTTCCCCTCCATTCCCTTGTTTCACTCGATTGGAGATTCACCATGAACGCCGTTACCTACACCGAAGCCCAAGCCCTCGACACCCGCGCCAACGTGCTGCAAGCCGCCGACCCGAGCAAGCACATGATTCTGGTTCCCCTGTCGCGGCTGGTGCTGCGCCCCACGGGCCGCAACGTGCGCAAGACCCCGCGCATGTCCATTCCCGAACTGGCCGCGAGCATCCAGCGCGTGGGCTTGCTGCAAAACCTGATCGTGATTCCCGCTGCCGATGGCGAGCATTACGAGGTGGTGGCCGGTGGTCGCCGCCTTGCGGCCCTCAAGCTGCTGGCGAAGAAACACCGCATCGCCAAGGATTGGCAGGTGCCTTGCCTGCAAGTGGCCGATGGCACGGCCCGTACCGCGAGCCTCACCGAGAACGTGCAGCGCGAAGCCATGCATCCGGCAGACCAGTTTGAAGCGTTTGCGGCATTGGTGGCCGAAGGCCGCCCCATCGAAGACATTGCAGCGGATTTTTCCGTCACGCCGCTGGTGGTGCAGCGCCGCTTGAAGCTGGCGAACGTCTCGCCGCGCCTGATGGCGGACTACAGGGCCGATGCCGTGACGCTCGATCAGTTGATGGCGCTCTCCATCACCGACGATCACGCCGCGCAGGAGCGTGCGTTCTACGATGCGCCGCTGTGGCAACGCAGCCCCTCCGCGCTGCGCGAACGCCTGACCGAGCGCGAGATTGACGCCTACCGCCATCCGCTCGTGCGCTTCGTGGGGCTGGATGCCTACGAGCAGGCAGGCGGCGGAGTTCGCCGTGACCTGTTCGCGGAGGATGACGCGGGCGTGTACCTGAGCGACGCCGCCTTGCTGGAACGGCTGGCGCAAGACAAGCTGGCAGGCATCGCCGCCGAGGTGAAGGCCGAGGGCTGGGCTTGGGCCGATGCCACGCCCGGCATGACCCATGCCGACCTGCACGCCTTTCAGCGTGCGCCGAGGGAGCGGCGCGCACCCAACAAGCGCGAAGCACAGCGCATCGAGAAGCTGCAAGAGAAAATGCGCGCCATTGGCGAAGCCGTGGACGCCGCGATGGATGCCGAGGACGAGGAGAAGGCCGACGCCTTGCAGGAGGAAGGCGAAGCCCTGGGCGAGCAGTTGCAGGCGCTGGAAGAAGGCTTGCGGGGATACGGCGCGAACGTGAAGGCCGCAGCCGGTGCCATTGTGACCATCGACCGCAACGGCGAAGTCGTGATTCATCGCGGGCTGCTGCGCGAGGCCGAAGCTAAGGCGCTGCGCACGCTCGAAAAGCTGCGCCAAGGCTTCAGCGACCCGGACGCCGCGAACGATGACGAAGGCGAGGAAGACGAAGCGCCCAAGACAGCAGCGATTTCCGACCGACTGGCTCAGCGCCTGAGCGCCCATCGCACCGCTGCACTGCAAATCGAGGTAGCCCGGCATCCACAGGTGGCGCTGGCCGCGCTGGTGCATGGCATGGTGCAGACCCTCTTGCAGGGCCGCTACTACGGTCATGATCTACCGCTGGGCGTGCGCCTGACGGTGCAAGACCGGCTGGAAGGCATGGCCCCGGACTGGCCCGATTCACCCGCCGCCGTGGCGCTGCGCGAATTGCAGCAGGCGTGGGGCGGCAAGCTGCCCGACGACAGCGCCGAACTGTTCGCCGCGCTGCTGGCGATGGAGCAAGGCGAACTGGTCAAGCTGCTGGCCGTGTGCGTGGCTTCGACCGTGGACGTGGTGACGCCGCGTGCCACGGTACAGCAGCCGGGCGCGGAACTGGTGCAGGCTGTGGGCCTCGACATGGCCGCATGGTGGAGGCCGACCGCAGAAGGCTACTTCAAGCACGTTCCGAAGGCAGCGATTCTGCAAGCCGTGGGCGAGTTGGTGCCCGAGAGCGTCAACCGGCTGGCGAAGCTCAAGAAGGCCGACATTGCCAGTGAGGCCGAGCGGCTGGTGAACGGCAAGGGCTGGATGCCTGCCATCTTCAAGACGGCAGACGCGCCCGAGGAAGGCCTGCAGGATGCGGCGCAGGACGGCGCGGAAGCAGCCGCCACCGTGACGCATGAACCTGCCGAGGCATTGACCGCCTGACCCACGCCGAAGGCAAGCGCCCCGCCCGGGGCGCTTTGCCGCAGGGAGCCGAACCATGCCCATCATCAACACCACCAGCCGCCCGCGCATGGCGGCAATCTACGCCCCCGGCACCGTGCGCCCCGCCGCTGGCACGGCGAGGGCGACGTGCGCGGCTATCGTCCGCCCTCGGGTTGGACGGCACGCGCCGACCTCACGGACATTCATCCCATCACGGGCCGTGCCTTGGCGCGGGCCGTGTGGTGGATCATCGAGACGAAGGAATAACCGTCGTCGACACCGCGCCCAGGCCGTTCCGCCCTGGGCGCGGTGAACTTCAAAAATCCGGGCGCGGCGGTGGCCGCGCCCGGTGTTGAGAGCCGACAGCCCAATCAGAACGCCGCCGCCTTTGCAGGCCCGGCTGCGGTGTTGGCGCGTTGATACAGATGGCGCGAAGGCGCAATCACACCTTGATCGGGCCAAACATCCCCGTGTAGATCAGCGTTTCCCAAACCTTCTTGATCCCCTGTCCGGTCTCCTGGCTCACGAACAGCGACGATCGCGCGCCATGGGGGGCGCCCAGGAAATACGAGCGCATCGACTCCCATGTCTCCGCGACCTGGGACCAGGTCCAGCACGGAACCTCTTTCTCCAGGATCAAAGGCACTGCGATGGACAGCGGGATCATCTTGTCCATCGGTAAGGGCTCTTCCCAGTTGCACTTGACCAGTATCGGGGTGGCTTCTGGGTTGTAGAACTGCACATCCAGCTTCTCCGCTGTGATGTAAGCAGCGTGGTGGCGAGGAAGGGCTAGAACCGAGTCCAAGACCTCCTGACCATCGCCATAGGGACAGGTGATGAATCCATTGGCGAAGTACCGCGTGTGGTCGAGGCCTTTGTAGCCGCAGCGATCACTCGGTGTGGTGACGGGGTGGCGGCTATCGTGGTTGCGCACCAGTGGGTGCCATGAAGGGTATCTGTCAACCACCGGCCCGAGTTCATCCACGATGTCCTGCAGCGCTTGCTTGCTTCGCGCTCTTTCAGATTCGTCCGCATCCCGGGGGCGCAGGACAAGGTATTTCTCCACTTCTTCGTACCCGGCTTGCGCCGCTTCGTCTGCTCGAAATGCCATGATAGAACCGTCTTTCCTGATTTATGCGCGATGTTGATGAGTTTCGCATAAAATTGATGTTTTGTGCAAATTATGTCTAATTCATGTGGATCGCCAAGGATGGGGGAGGTTTTGCTGGGTTTTGGCGTGTCGACGCTAGCGCCGCCAAGCTCTCGGGCTGCGCCCCGTGCCGACTTCGCTGTCACGGCCATTCGGCTTCGATCCCTTGTATCTTTGAAGTGCGTGTTCGGCAATGCCGTCACGCCCGGACCTGCCAGGGTTCGGGGTTGGCCGCAGCATGTAGCCCGTCATCCCTCGGTGCCACTTGAGCCCGTGCGTGAGTCCTGGGCGCATGCTCGCGCCCGATCTCTGAAAGCCCGAACAGTTGCGTGAACGCCGTTCGCATTTGCAAGGAAGGGACGCGGAGATCATGGCCAATCAAGTTGCAGTCGGTATCGACATCTCCAAGAAGACCATGGATGTAGCCATCGGGCACGAGCAGTCCACGGCCATATTCAGTAACGATGGTGCTGGGCACCAAGCGCTGATCGCAGCGTTGAAGAACCATCCGGTCTCGCTGATCGTGATGGAGGCGACTGGACAGTACCAACTGGCCTGTGCTTGCGCTCTACAAGCTGCGGGATTCGCTGTCATTGTCATCAACCCTCGGCAGGCCCGGGACTTCGCCAAGGCCATGGGGCGATTGGTCAAGACCGACAGCGTGGATGCCAGGATGCTGGCTGAACTGGCGCAGGTGCTGAACCAGCGTCCTGATCGAGATCGCTTCATCAAACCGATGCCAGACCAGGTACAACAACACCTGCATGCACTGGTGCTTCGACGGCGGCAGTTGGTACGCTTGCTGGTCAGCGAGCGCCAACGCAAACACATGGCGCATCCGGAGGTCGTGCAAGATATTGCGGAACTGATGGATATGCTCGCGACGCAGCTTGAGGCGCTGGATCGAAGGATTGCGGAGCATCTGGCTCAATACCAGTCCGATCTGGCCACATTGCTCAAGAGTGTCAAGGGAGTTGGCCCGGCGACGGCTGCGACGCTGATTTCCGAGCTGCCGGAGCTTGGCCAGCTCAAGGCCAAGCAGATCTGCGCGCTGGTAGGTGTCGCACCGATGAACCGGGACTCAGGCCAGGCTCGCGGTAAACGCATCATTTGCGGCGGGAGGGCTACGGTCAGGAGCGCGTTATACATGGCCGCCATCGTTGCCATGCGGCACAACGCCGTGATACGGCGTTGCTATGAGCGCCTGCTGGCGGCTGGCAAGCCGAAGAAGGTTGCCATCGTGGCCTGCATGCGCAAGCTGCTGATCATCATGAATGCCATGGTCAAAACCGGGCGGCCATGGAATGACCAGCCTGCTCCGGCGTGACTTTCTATATGGTGGGCGGTAGTCACCATGCCCGGCCTGCGCACTGCGCCGACTGGCTTCAGATACCGATCGCCATGACCCAGCCCGCCAGCCCGGCCAGCAGCACCACGAGCGCTGGAGGCACGCGACCCACCGTCAGTAGCCCGAACGCAAGCAGCGCCAGCCCAAAATCCGCCTTGCCGTGGATGGCGCTGGTCCACATAGGGTCGTACAGGGCCGACACCAGAATGCCGACCACGCCAGCATTGATGCCTGCCATGGCCGTCTGGATACCCGCGCGGTGGCGTAGCCCTTCCCAGAACGGCAGCGCGCCGACCAGCATGAAGAAGGCCGGGAGGAAAATGATGCCCAGCAGGGCCAGCCCGCCGATCCAGCCATGCAGCGGCCCGTGGGCGACCGCGCCGAGATAGGCCGAGAACGTGAACAGCGGTCCCGGCACTGCCTGCGCCGCGCCGTAGCCGGCGAGGAAGTCAGCGTTGCTGACCATGCCACTGGGCACCACGGTGGCCTGCAGCAGCGGCAGCACGACGTGCCCACCGCCAAAGACCAGCGCACCAGAGCGGTACACCCCTTCCAGCAGCGCGACCGTGGACGAGCCCGTGGCAGCGGCCCACAGGGGCAGCCCGACGAGTGGCACTGCGAACAGCAGCAGCGCCACGATGCCCAGCTTGCGCGAAACCGGGTAGCTGTGGGCCTGGCCGCCGCCAGGTTGCGCGATCTTCAATCTCCACCAGCCCAGGAATCCCGCCGCCGCGATGGCGGCAAGCTGTCCCGCGGCTGAGGGCATGATCATGGTCAGCAGTGCCGCCAGAATGGCCAGGGCGGCACGGGGCCGGTCAGGACACAACGACTTGGCCATGCCCCATACGGCCTGCGCCACGATGGCCACGGCTACCACCTTGAGCCCATGGATCCAGCCGGACTGGGCCAGCCCGTGGTACTCGGCGATGCCAAAGGCGAACAGGATCAGCGCAATCGCCGACGGCAAGGTAAACCCCGCCCAGGCCGCCAGCAGCCCCAACCAGCCCGCGCGGCCCAGCCCCAGCGCCATGCCCACCTGGCTGCTGGCCGGCCCTGGCAGGAACTGGCACAGGGCGACCAGATCGGAATAGCTGCGGTCGTCCAGCCAGCGGCGGCGCTCGACAAACTCCGAGCGGAAATAGCCCAGATGCGCGATCGGTCCACCGAAGGAGGTCAGTCCCAGTTTGAGGAAGGCGCCGAAGACTTCGACGGGTGAGCCACGTGCGGCTGCGGCCTCATGCTGCAAGGTGTTGGTGGAATCTGTCATCTGTGCATCGCCTCCCCGGTGAATTCTCGGATGCGTTCCTTGGCCAGCGCCAAGCCTTCATTGCCCTTGGGTGTAATCGTGTAGAGCTTGCGCACGGTGCGCCCCTCACGCTCTTGGCGGGAGACGAGGTATCCGTCGCGCTCCATCTTGTGCAGCATTGGGTACAGCGTTCCAGGAGACAGGCGGTAGCCGTGGTGGGCTAACTCGTCGATCATCCATTGCCCATAGATCTCCTGCTCGGCCGCGTGGTGCAGCACATGCAGGCGGATCAGCCCTGACAGCAGGTCGTGGTGCTCCATGGCGCGGGGTGTTGGTTGCTCTTTCATATCGAATAACGATAACGAAAGTCGATATTATCACGGCACGCAGATGCCCCGAAGAGGCGCGCCTCTTCGGGCGCGCTTGGGAGGCTTGACTTTCAAGACAGTTGCTCACGTCTTCGCGCCAACGGCGCTGCGCGCTTTGTTTGCCTCCAGGGGAAAGCCCTGCGGGCTATCCCCGCCGCGCAGGCTTGGCGCCCCTGCATACCTCGAACCGGCGGCGCCGGATCGGCCATGCCAGCGCCGACGCGCGCTATGGCGTGTCACTCTTCTTCGCCACAGTCTCCAACTCCTGGCGCACCTGCGCCAGCAGCTGGTCGGCCTGCTGCAGGTCGTCGCAGGCATAGGCCAGGGTCAGCAGCGTGAGCGGGTGCACCTCCATGACCTCGCACAGCTCGGCCAGCTTGTTCAAGGTGGGGCTTTTGAGGTCGCGCTCCAGCGTGCTCATGTAGGTGCGGCTGGACACGTCGGAGAACGCCTCCTGGCTCAATCCACGCGCTTTCCTGATGGTCTTTAGTGCCTCCGACAATGTATGTTTCGCTGCCAACCTTGGATCTCCCCAAAATCCAAGATGACAGCCGATTGCGCCCTATAGGACTACAATCTATAGTGTTCAACTATGCTCGCCTGCCGCTTTCGTGCTTTTACGGAAATCCGTATCTGTGGCTTCTCACAGAAGCGCAAAGCCGCATCCGTGTCTTTCCTCAAACCCGCCGATGCGGTTTTGCGCTTTCACGCTTCGGCGGTTTTGTGCGAATGAGGGGACGCCCATGAACCAGCTCATCACCGAGGACGAGCGCAGGCTGTTGCTGGAACACGGCCAGGCCCGCGCCGCTGGCCGGGCCATCGACCCGCTGCCCGTGGTGCGGCTGTTCACGCCGGACGCACACGCCACCTGGCTGCTGGTATCGCTCGACCCCGCCGACGGCGATACGGCCCATGGCCTGATCGACTTGGGGATCGGCATGCCCGAGCTGTGCGAGATCAAGCTGTCCGACCTCACATCCATCGTCGGGCCGAGCAAACAGCCCGTGATGCGGGACCGGTATTTCCGGGCGGTGCGCCCGTTGTCGGAGTACCTGCGGCTGGCTCAGGAGAATGGTTCCATCCTCGATTGAGCCGTTCGCGCCCAAGCCAAGCCGGGCGCATTGAGACTATTTCGGTCTTGCTCCAGACCCGTCAGGTCTTAGTCCGCACTGTTGCACCAAATCGGTGCCATCGTGACGTAAACGGTCATGATGCCGGCCGTGCCATCGGGCACGGTGGATATCGCAGGAGGCGCGCATGTTCTCGCGCGCCACCGTCGCATTCAGACGATCCATGCAACCCATCGGATGCATTTCGTCTTGACACGCAAGTTACTAAGCTACCAGCTTATTCACGATTGGATGCTAGTTCGATGCGGTGACGTTTGCGTGTGAAACCGGTGACGGCCGTCCTGCTCTACGGGAGCTTGCGTCATGGCCGAACCGCACCACCTCGCGCACTGGTATCCGACTGCCGCCTACCTCTACGTGCTGTGCCTAGACACGCTGGCGCTGGCCTGGGAATACCTGCGCCGCCATCCTGACTACCAGCTCGACTGGCTGCGCCGTGCGCACCGCCCCGATGCTGCGCATCGCTGGGGCATGCGTCTGCTGGAAGACCCAGCCCTGGATGCGCGTGACGCGCATCCGGCCTGGCTCCCCGGCCATGAGGCCGTGGTGCAACTCCACCCCGATGCCGATCCGCCACCGGATGCCGAGCCGTTCGCGTTTTGGCGTATTCCCGGCCACAAGCAACTGTTGCATGACGGCAAGGGACTGGCGCTGATCGCGCGCAGCCCCGGCCATTGCCTGCGCTATGCGCTGGCGCCTGGCCTGGAGGACGGCATGGCCGTGGCCCATGCCTACCGTGGCCGTGGGGCCACCCACGTGCCTGACACGCCAGCACCCATGGCTCGGCCCCGGCCGCCCCCTGCCGCGTTGATGGAGCTGCACACCCTGCAGGCGCTCGATGCGACCCTGGCGGGCGCGTCCTTGCGCGAGGTGGCTGAAGGCCTGTTCGGCGCGGATACCGCGGCCGGTTGGTACAGCGATGGCGGCTTGCGCTCCAAGGTGCGCCGCCTGGTGCGGCGCGGCGATGCGCTGATGCGCGGCGGCTATCGACGCCTAGCACAGCTTGCGCCGCTTGAGAAGGGCCGTTTTGAAGGCCACGCAAAACGACCCTGAGCAGGAGAGCTTCGTTTTCTGAGACTGCCTCCATCCGGTTGCGCTGTGTGGCCGGAGCCCTGCAACCGATGGAGGTTCTCACCATGCGTCCTGCTCCCTTGCGGCCTGCCGCCGCACCCGCAACCACCCCGGCCGCTGCCGCGCAACCGCAGCGTTATCTGACCAACGACGAGGCCGCCGACTACCTGCGGCTGTCGCCGCGCACGCTGGAAAAGCAGCGCGTGCTGGGTGGCGGCCCCAAGTTCCGCAAGTTCGGCCGGCGCGTCATGTACGCCGTGGCCGACCTCGATGCCTGGGCTTCCGAGCGCAGCTTCGAGAGCACGTCCGATCCCGAATACGCCGAGCAGCACTCGGCGGACAGCCGTGCGCGCTGACCGCTGGAGCGCCGGAGGCCATCGCCATGTCCAGCCCCTTGGGGCAAGTTCGGCAGGAACGCGAGCAGCTCGATCTGTTCCGTGCCCTGCCGGGCGACATGGCGCCGCGCGACAGCCAGGACCTGATGGCCTTTCCGTTCTTCTCGCTGGCGAAGTCGCGGCGCACGGAGCCGATCGACTTCCGCGCCAGCGGCATCACGATCCGCGTGGAGGGCACGCAGGAGCATGGCATCGCCACGATCTGGGATGCGGACGTTCTGATCTGGGCCGCCAGCCAGATCGTGGAAGCGCGCGATGCGGGCTTGCGCCCGTCGCGGCTGATGCAGGCCACACCCTACGAGATCCTGCGCTTTATCGGGCGCGGTACGTCGCTGCGCGACTATCAGCGCCTCAAGGCGGCCTTGGATCGCCTGCAGTCCACCACGGTGGCCACGTCGATCCGGGAGACAACCGGAAGGCGGCTGCACCGCTTCTCGTGGATCAACGAGTGGAAGGAGCTGGCCGATGCCCAGGGCACACCCTTGGGGCTGGAGCTGATCCTGCCGGACTGGTTTTACGCGGGCGTCATGGATGCTGCGCTGGTGCTGACCATCGACCCAGCGTATTTCCGGCTGACCGGTGGGATCGAGCGGTGGCTGTACCGACTGGTGCGCAAGCACGGCGGGCGACAGCCTGGCGGCTGGCAGTTCGACTTCCAGCACCTGTACCGCAAGTCGGGCAGCGTGGCGCGGTACTACGACTTCGCCGCCGACCTGCGGGCACTGGTGGCGCGGCAAGCCTTGCCTGGCTACCAGTTGGGCATCGAGTACGTCTCGGGCATTGCCTCGCCGCTGCTGACGTTCCGGCCCGTGCCGTCCACGGCACGGGGATAACTGCTGCGCAGCCTGTGGACGGACTCGTGCTATCAGGCAACAGAGGTATCGTGCTATCAGGCAACGAATCCTCGTGCTATCAGGCAACAAAATCGGCCGCCAAGCCAATGATGGCGCGGGTTTCGGCCTCTCCTAACTTCCCTAACTTAAATTCTCTAACTTTTAGTAGAAGCGCCGCGTCTCGGTGGACAACCACCCAACCGGCGAGCGAAGGGCACGAAAACCAGCAGCGACAGCCGGGCTCTCCAGCAGGGAGGGCCAGGCTATGATCGTCGCGCTGCTCAACCAGAAAGGCGGCGTCGGCAAGACCACGCTCGCCACCCACATCGCCGGCGAGCTGGCGATGCGCGGGCAGTCGGTCATCCTGCTGGATGCCGACCCGCAAGGCTCCGCACTGGACTGGACGCAGCGCCGCAGCCAGCAAGGTTTGCCACGGCTGTTCAGCGCCGTGGGCCTTGCACGCGAAACGCTGCACCAGGAGGCGCCAGAACTCGCCAGGCGGGCTGATCACGTCATCATCGACGGGCCACCGCGCATCGCCGCCTTGGCGCGCTCCGCGCTGATGGCAGCCGAACGCGTGCTGATCCCGGTGCAGCCCAGCCCTTACGACCTGTGGGCCAGCGCCGAGATGGTGGCGCTGATCCGCGAGGCGCAGGTGTTTCGGCCTGCGCTGCGCGCGGCCTTCGTCATCAACCGGCGCGTAAGCACCACCGTGATCGGGCGTGAAGCACGCGGCGCGCTGGCCGATCAGCCACTTCCTGCGCTGCACTCGGAAGTGCATCAGCGCATCGTGTTCGCCGACAGTGTGGCCGCTGGCCGGCTTGCGCGCGAGATGGCGCCAGACAGCGCCGCCGCGCGCGAAATCACTGCGCTGGTCGATGAACTGCTGCGGTGGCCGTCATGAGCAGTCCTGCCAGCAAGCGCACGGGCAAGCGCATCGGCATCGGCATCGGCGCGCGTCCGCCCGCGAATCCGCACGCCGAGGCGTGGATTCGCCAGGGCAGTGCCGATGACCTCCAGAAAGGCGACCTCTACACGGCCCGCCTGACCCTCGACATCACGCCCGCCATGCGGGCGCGCATCAAGGTATCGGCCTTCACGCAAGGCGTGACGGTGGCCGATCTGTTGCGCGCGCTGCTGGAGCGGGAATTCCCGGAGAAGTCCTCATGAACACACCCGCCTCGACGGCTTCGGCACCGCCGTCCATCCCGCCTGTCGGCGTGGCCGACGGCGTGCCGCTGACGCGCGTTGCGCTCGCATACATCGACCAACGCTTCGACCTCTACCTGCGCTTCGGTGATCCTGCTCGCATCATCCGGTTCGACCGCTGGCGCCGCTGCGCGGTGTTCACACCGAACGCGGTTCTATGCCGCATCCGTTGGCAGGCCAACGACTACGGCACGATCCGCTGGCAGCTCATGGTGATGCAGGCTTGCATGCCGATGGATGGCGCGCAGCGCATCCCCGGCGTGCAACCAGGCGCACGCCTGTTGCTGCACGTCGAGGGTGAGCAATCGGTGCGTGCCGTGCTGGCACGCATCGACGCCATTGAGGCGCTGAGCATCGCACCTGCTGGCACTTCGCCCGCGTACTGGCGCACGCTGGGCAACCGGCTCGCGGCGCGCTTGCCGTTGCCCGAATACAGCGCCGAGCGGCACGCCGCCTGGCTGGCCGGGAGGGCGCTGTCATGACCACGATTTCTGTTCCCACTGCTCTCACGCATCCACACTCGCGCCTGCGCGCCCGCCTCATGCTGGCGGGCCTGTCCGCCTGCGGCCTCGCTGCGCTGGCCTGGGCGTCCTTCGTGCATCCACTGCCGCGCCTGACCTACAACCCGTCCGACAGCGTGGCGGTCGGCTGGTATCGCGTCGATCCGCTCGACCATCGCACCAGCTCGCTGCCACGTCCTTTGTCCGTGGGCAGCATCGTGCTGGTGCCGATGCCCGCAGAGGCTGCCGCCCTCGCTGCGCATCGCGGCTACCTGCCGACGCGCATCCCGTTGCTCAAGCGCGTGGGCGCGATGGCGCCGCAAGAGGTGTGTATCGCTGACGGCAAAGTCCGCATCGACGGCGTGCCTTCAGCCGCCGTGCTGCCTGCCGATCGCTGGGGCCGGCCGCTGCCATCCTGGCAGCAGTGCCGTCGCCTTCAGCCTGGCGAGCTGTTCCTGCTCAGCGTGACCAATCCGGCGTCGTTCGACAGCCGGTATTTCGGGCCGGTCAGCGCAGCCGCCGTGATCGGCGTTGCGCGCCCGGTTTGGCTGGAGTCGCGCCCATGATGGCCGCCGATTCGCTGTACGTCGCCATGCATCTCATCGTGCCATCGGGCGTGTCGTTCCGCTGTTCGTCGCCGTGTCGTCGCGCATGCAGTGCGTGTGCATTCGCACCGCACTTCGCGCTGTCTCAGGCGCAGCCGTCCCACGTGCAGGCGTCTTGCCTCGAACACGGCTGGCCTGCGGCCATCGCCGTGTTCGCCGGTGCGCTGGCTGCTGGTGCAGCCTTGCCACCGGGCCGCAATTGCCTGGAGCGGATGCGGGAGGCAAATGCGGAAGGCAAGACAAAAGGACGCGGCACCGGGCCGCGCCCAAAGCCTGTCTGCACATGGGGGTGGCGCGGCACGGAGCGGCTTCGCCACCGTGCCGCGTGGGGCGCGAGGCCCGCGCCAACGCAGGCATGTCCGCGTGCTTTGCACGACAGGACACGCCGTAGCTTGCGGGGAGCGCATCCATGACCGACCACCGCGACGACGATTTCCGCGTGCGTCCCAGCGCCCCGAAGAACCGGGGCAAGGGCCAGGGCCAGAGCTTCGTTTCCAAGGTGCTCAAGCAGGCGGGCAAGGCCAGCGGCGGCAAGTCCTCGATACGCCATTCCGCCGTGTCCGGCGGCCAGCGCGCAGGCCAGCGGCCCGGCTCGCGCCTGGGGCGCGGCCACACGGCGGCGCGTTTCGCCGGGGCGAAGCTGACGCCCATGTCGCGGCGCGTGACCATCAAGACGCTGCTGGTCAATCACCAACGGGCCAGCCCGCAGTCACTCGCCAAGCACCTGCGCTACATCGAGCGCGACGGTGCGGGCCGCGATGGCGAGCCGGGTCTGGCCTACGGGGCGCAGGCCGACGATGCCGACCTTGAAGCCTTGAAGGAACGCTGTGCCGATGACCGGCACCATTTCCGCTTCATCGTCTCGCCCGAGGATGGCGCCGAACTGGACGACCTGCGCACCTACACGCGGCATCTGGTGAACCGCATGGAAGCTGACTTGGGCACGCGGCTGGATTGGGTGGCGGTGGATCACTGGAACACCGACAACCCGCACACCCACCTGATCGTGCGCGGACGCGACGACACCGGCAAAGACCTCATCATCGCGGGCGACTACATCGCCCACGGCTTCCGCCACCGGGCCGCCGAGCTGGCGACGGAATGGCTGGGGCCGCGCACTGAACTGGAGATCCAGCAGACCTTGCAGCGCGAGGTGGAACAAGAGCGGTGGACGAGCCTCGACTGCACGCTGCAACGCGAGGCCGGCGAGGATGGCCGGGTGCAGATCGAACGCTTCAATGAACCAAAGCTGCAACGCCAGCGCCTGCTGTTGATCGGCCGCCTGCAACGCTTGCAGCGCATGGGCCTGGCCGACGAGACGCAGCCCGGCACCTGGGCCGTCCATGCGGATGCCGAGAAGACCTTGCGCGCCCTGGGCGAGCGCGGCGACATCATCCGCACCATGCAGCGGGCCATGAGCGGCCAGCCGCGCGAGCTGGCGGTGTTCGAGCCCGGCGACGACGGCCGCACCGTCATCGGCCGCGTGGCCGCCAAGGGGCTGGCCGACGAGTTGCACGACCGCGGCTATCTGGTCATCGACGGCGTGGACGGCAAGGCCCACTACGTCGCGTTGAACACCCGCGACGAGCTGGCGAACTATCCCACCGGAGCCGTGGTGGAGGTACGCGGTTCCGCCGTGGTGCGGGCGGCCGACAGGAACATCGCCGCGTTGGCGAGCGATGGCCTCTACCGCACCGATCATCACCTGGCGATCGAGCAAGGCCGAGCTGAGCCCGGCCGCGACCCGCAGGAGGTCGTCGCGGCCCACGTCCGCCGGCTGGAAGCCCTGCGCCGGGCCGGCATCGTGGAGCGCGTGGCCGATGGCTTATGGAGGGTGCCGGACGACCTGGCCGAACGTGGCCGCCAGTACGACTCGCAACGGCTGGGCGGCGTGGCCGTAGAGCTGAAATCTCATCTGCCGATTGAGCGGCAGGCACGCGTGATTGGCGCCACTTGGCTCGACCAACAACTGATCGGTGGCGGCAAGGGGCTGGGCGACTCGGGCTTTGGCGGTGACGCCAAGCAAGCCATGCAGCAGCGCGCCGACTTCCTTGAAGAACAGGGGCTGGCCGAGCGGCGGGGACAGCATGTGATCCTCGCCCGGAATCTGCTGGGCACGCTGCGCAATCGAGAACTGGCGCAGGTCGCCAAGGACATTGCCGCCGAAACCGGCCTGGAGCACCGCCCGACCACAGACGGGCAACGTGTAGCAGGTATCTACCGCCGATCCGTCATGCTTGCCAGCGGGCGCTACGCGGTGCTCGATGACGGGATCGGGTTCAACTTGGTGCCGTGGAAGCCTGTGATTGAGCGGCGACTAGGACAGCAACTTGCTGCGACAGTCCGGGGCGATACGGCGGTTTGGCATTTCACGCGGCAGCGCGGGTTAAGCCAGTGATCCACCTCACGACGATGGCTTTTATGGGGTCGTCATGCCTCTCAACTTGCCGCTACGCGCAAAGACAGGTTACAATTCAAGAGCAATTTTCAAATTCACAGCCAACACTATTGGAGTATCGACCAGTGTAACTATCAGTCTCGCAGCGAGCCGTTTCCTAATTTCAATCTTCGCTCGCACGAGGCTGTATGTATGACTGGCTGTGGTTTGCCAGCCCATAGTCTTGGGCTGTTCTCTATTCCGGGATCGGAAAGAGGCATTCGCGCCTAGTCCCGTTCCAGCCTGCGGCCGAGCCTGCACCGGAATAGATCAATGATGAAATCCTTACGTCAGGACTGGTTCTCCAATGTCCGACGCGACCTGTTAGCAGGCGTTGTTGTAGCGCTTGCCCTTATCCCTGAAGCAATCGCTTTCTCGATTATCGCAGGCCTTGATCCCAAGGTCGGCCTGTATGCCTCATTCTGCATAGCCACAGTGATAGCTTTCACTGGCGGTCGCCCTGGCATGATCTCGGCAGCCACAGGCGCGATGGCATTGCTGATGGTCACCCTCGTTAAAGAGCACGGGCTGCAGTACCTGCTCGCTGCCACCGTCTTAACCGGTGTACTCCAGATCATCGCAGGCTGGCTGCAACTGGGCACGCTGATGAGATTTGTTTCACGCTCAGTTATTACTGGCTTCGTAAACGCCTTGGCCATTCTGATCTTCATGGCTCAACTGCCGGAGCTGACGAACGTAAGCTGGCACGTCTATGCCATGACGGTTGCAGGCCTGGGCATCATTTACCTCTTCCCTTACGTTACTAAGGCGATACCGTCGCCGCTTGTCGCCATCGTGGTGCTGACAGCCGTCTCGATCTTACTCGGCCTCGACATTCGCACAGTAGGCGATATGGGGCAGTTGCCCGACAACCTGCCGGTGTTCCTACTGCCCGATGTCCCGTTGAGCTTGGAGACACTCCAGATCATCTTCCCAGTATCTGCAACTTTGGCCGTAGTGGGTTTGTTGGAATCCATGATGACGGCTTCCATCGTCGATGACCTCACCGACACGAGCAGTAACAAAAACCGGGAATGCGTAGGTCAAGGCGTCGCAAATATCGCGAGCGGCTTTCTTGGCGGAATGGCCGGTTGCGCGATGATCGGTCAGTCGGTCATCAATGTGAAATCCGGTGGCCGCGGCCGTCTCTCCACATTGGCCGCTGGCGTATTTCTTCTGCTGATGGTGGTTTTTATCGGTGACTGGGTGGCCCGTATCCCAATGGCAGCACTCGTCGCTGTGATGATCATGGTGTCCATCGGCACCTTTAATTGGGCCTCGATCCGTAACTTGCGAGAGCACCCTAAAAGCTCCAGTGTGGTGATGCTCGCGACTGTCGCTATGACAGTGGGCACCCACGATCTGGCCAAAGGCGTGCTGGTTGGTGTGCTGCTCTCGGGATTTTTCTTCGCCCAAAAGGTCGGTCGGATCTTCCATGCCTCCTCGCACACGGAGGACGAAGGCCGCATGCGCGTTTACACCATTACCGGCCAAGTGTTCTTTGCATCGGCCGAACGCTTCGTCAATTCATTCGACTTCAAGGAAGCCATTGAAAAGGTGCGAATTGACGTCGGCCGCGCCCATTTCTGGGACATCACTGCGGTTAGCGCCTTGGACAAGGTAGTCATCAAATTCCGGCGAGAAGGTACGGAAGTGGAGGTGACTGGCCTGAACGAGGCCAGCGCCACGATGGTGGACAAGTTCGGGATTCACGACAAGGACGGCGCAGCGGACATGCTCGCAGGCCACTAAGAGGAGAGCAAATCATGAAAAACGAAAATAAAGTGCTTGCTTGCGTCGATCAATCACGCTACGCGGTTCATGTGGCCGACTGCGCTGCCTGGGCGGCACGCCGTATTGATGCTCCGCTGGAGCTTCTGCACGTGATCGACAGCCATCCCGAGCGGGCAACGGATGACGATCACAGCGGCGCAATCGGTATCGACGCTCAAGAGAGTCTGTTGGCACATCTGTCTGCAGAAGATGAAGCACACGCCAAGAGCGCGAGGGAGCAAGGCCGGTTGTTTTTGAACCGACTGCGCGAACGCGCAATCTTGGCAGGTGCAGCCCGTGTCGATGTGCGACAGCGCCACGGTTCTCTGGAAGATACGTTAATTGAGCAAGCGCAAGGCTTGCGTTTGCTGGCGTTGGGGCGAAGAGGCAAAGGGGCCAGAACGCACGAAAATGAGCTAGGCCATCACGTCGAAAACATTATTCGCGCTTTAAAGCTTCCGATTCTTACTGTAAGTGAAGAATTCAAGCCTCCTGAGCGCGTCATGATCGCTTTTGATGGCGGCACTGCAATTCGGCGTGGCATGGAGATGTTGTCCAGCAGCCCTTTGCTGCGAGGCTTGCCCATCAGAATTTTGATGTCTGGAAATCAATTTGGCGGTCAAGCCAAATCGCTTGAATGGGCGAAGCAAACTCTGTCGAGAGCGAGCTCTGAAGTGACCGCTTCGCTAGTGCCCGGAGATGCCGGAGCAGTGGTCGAAAAGGCAGTGAAAGAACAGGAAATTGACCTGCTCATTATGGGGGCATTCAGTCACTCGCCACTGCGCGCTCTTCTGTTCGGAAGCAAGACGGCTGAATTACTGCGTTCGTCACACATTCCAATTCTTCTACTGCGTTAAGTCTTGATCAACGCCACTAATTGGCTGTCAGGTTTGAGCCAAACCGATCACCGTCAACCGGCAATACATCTGGATGGGAAGTTTGAAGCGAACTAGTTGATCTGCGCTGCATAAGGCGATTTGTCCCGCTGATAACAACCTGTCCTTTTAGAAGTTTTCAACACATTGGCGGTTCATGACGAGAGTTTGTTGAAAGGCGCGCGTGAGCGGTGGCCACGCGCCTATGGACAGGGAGATTCCTATGGAATTGCGTCATCTACGCTGCTTCTTGGCCGTCGCAGAAGAACTGCACTTCGCACGCGCCGCTGAAAAACTACACATCGAGCAATCGCCGTTATCGCGCACCATTAAAGAACTAGAAGCTGATGTCGGCGAGCAGCTATTCATCCGTACTAGCCGCAGCACTCGATTGACACGGGCAGGGAAGCTTTTCCTCGAGCATGTTCCTCGCATCTTCACGGCCTTACAGCAGGCTCGCGATAGCGTTAAGGCAGCGGCCAATGGCTTTCATGGGCAACTGCGCATCGCTCTGTCTGACGGCATCACGCCTTCACGTTTACCGACGTTACTCGCGCTATGTCGGCAGGAGGAACCCGAAGTCGATTTGCGCCTTTTCGAGGTGCCGCTTTCTCAACAGATCAAGGGGCTACATGACGATCTATACGATGTTGGGTTTGCGCAGTGGAACAAAGTCGGCCAAGGTATCGTAGCCGAGGCGGCGTGGCGTGATGCGTTAATGGTGGCAGTGCCTGCGCGGCATCCATTGCTCAGGTACAAGCGCATTCCGCTTGAAGAGGTTCTGCGTCATCCACTAGTGCTTTGTGATCCTTCGATTTGCGAAGGGCATGCCCGGCAGGTTGACGGCATGCTTCAGCGAGCAGGCCTGGAACCGCTGATTGCAGAACGTGTTGCGTCCTTCGACCTAATGATGGCGCTAGTGGCAGCAGGCTTTGCCTTGGGTTTAGCCGGAGCGCCACATATCACAGGTAGCCGCGAACCCGGCGTAGTCGCCCGTTCGCTGGCAGGGCGAACTCCCATGCTCGTTACGTATGTGCTGTACCGCGAGGACGAGTTCACCGAATCGGTGACACGATTCAAACAGCGCGTCCACGCAATCGACTCTCCCGAAGGGACGGAAAAACCCACGTTTTAAACCCTATCTGCGAGAGGATGTCGGATCATGATTTTGAAGCTGATTGCCCCGTTCTTGCTGGTTGCTGCAATCACCGCCTGCGGCCCATCCGAGCCGTCGAACCAGGAAGCTATTGTGCCGACCGTCGAAGAGCTGGCCGCCGATCCCGAGCGCTTGAAGGAACTGCGCCTCCAGTGCAAGACCGAGCGCCCGACGATGGGCGACGTGCTGTGCAACCGGGTGGCCGAAGCGACGAACAAGCGCTTCTTCGGCGACGGCAAGGTGCCTTACACGCCATCGGAAACGCCGCCGAAGTTCTGACCGTTGGCGGCTTGCCGCATATCCTGTTTTTCTTTCTTAACACGCCGCAGCGCGCTCATGCCTGCGGCGTTTTTATTGGCTTTGTCCCTGCATGAAACCATGCTTTCTGCATCACCTTGCTGCCGATAACGGTCTTTGACCGGCACTGAACCGACACCGATCCTGACGTCTGCGGCACGCCTTCGTGCCGCGTTTTCCACGGGGAATCAGCGCAGGAGAAATCGGAGGCCAAGGTATGCAGGCTCAAGGTGTGTTGTTCGGGCAGATCGCCGCCGTGTTCGGCATCGTGATCGCCGGTGTGTGGGTTGCCACGCAATGGACAGCCGCAGCCTTGGGCTACCAACTACGCCTGGGCTCGCCCTGGTTCGACTTCCACGGCAAGCCGGTCTATTACCCGTGGAAGCTTTTCGAGTGGTGGTTCTTCTTCGATGCCTACGCGCCGCAGGTCTTCGACACCGGCGGCATGATCGCGGCAAGCAGCGGCCTGCTGGCCGTGGCGGTCGCCATCGCCATGTCGGTGTGGCGCTCGCGCCAGGCGCGCAAAGTGACGACCTATGGCTCGGCCCGCTGGGCCGATGCCGCCGACATTCGCAAGGCCGGGCTGACGCAGCCTGCTGGCGTCTTTCTCGGCCAGCATGACGGCCACTACCTGCGGCACGAAGGGCCGGAACACGTCCTGACCTTTGCGCCGACGCGCTCCGGCAAGGGCGTGGGCCTGGTGGTGCCGACGCTGCTGTCCTGGCCGGCATCCGCCGTCATCCATGACATAAAGGGTGAGAACTGGCAGATCACCGCTGGCTGGCGCAGTCGATTCAGCCACTGCCTGCTGTTCAACCCGACCGATGCCAGTTCAGCGGCCTACAACCCGCTGCTGGAAGTAAGGCGCGGCGCGCATGAGGTACGCGACGTGCAGAACATCGCCGATATCCTGGTCGATCCCGAAGGCGCGCTGGAGAAACGCAACCACTGGGAAAAGACCAGCCACGCGCTGCTGGTCGGGGCGATCCTGCATGTGCTGTACGCGGGGGAAGACAAGACGCTGCGCGGCGTCGCCAACTTCCTCAGTGATCCGGCCAGCCCGTTCGAGCTGACCTTGCACCGGATGATGACGACCAAGCACCTGGGCGGTGCCCAGCATCCCGTCGTTGCATCCGCTGCCCGCGAAGTGCTCAACAAGTCGGACAACGAGCGGTCGGGCGTGCTGTCCACCGCCATGTCGTTCCTTGGTCTGTACCGTGATCCGACCGTGGCGGAAGTCACTTCGCGCTGCGACTGGCGCATCGGCGACCTGATCGCAGCAGAGTATCCGGTATCGCTGTATCTGGTAGTGCCGCCTTCCGACATTTCGCGCACCAAGCCGCTGATCCGGCTGATCCTCAACCAGATCGGCCGGCGGCTCACCGAATCGCTCGATGGCAGTGACGGTATCGAGCGCCGGCACAAGCTGCTGCTGATGCTCGATGAGTTCCCGGCGCTTGGCCGTCTGGACTTCTTCGAGACGGCGCTGGCCTTCATGGCGGGCTACGGCATCCGCAGCTTTCTGATCGCGCAGTCGCTCAACCAGATCGACAAGGCGTACGGGCAGAACCATTCGATTCTGGACAACTGCCATGTGCGCGTGACCTTCGCCACCAACGACGAACGAACCGCCAAGCGTATTTCAGAAACTTTGGGCACCGCCACTGAGTTGCGCGCCCAGCGCAACTACGCAGGCCACCGGCTTGCACCGTGGCTGGGGCACCTGATGGTGTCACGCCAGGAAACCGCACGTCCGCTGCTGACGCCGGGCGAAGTGATGCAACTACCGACCGATGAAGCGGTGGTGATGGTGTCCAGCGTCGCACCGATCAAGGCGAAGAAGCTGCGCTACTTCGCCGACGCCAATTTCAAACAACGGGTATTGCCCCCGCCTGTAGTAACGGCTGGCCCCTACGCCGATGTACCGCCTGCACGACCTGACGATTGGAGCGGCCTGGCAATACCCGCGGTTCCTGCGGCACCGGCCACGGCATCCGCCGATGACCTGGAGGCCTTGGGCTCGACTGACGACGGCGGCCCACGCCGCCAGCCCGAACTGTCGGAAGCCATCGCCTATGCCCCCGAGATGGACGCCCCGACCAGCGATCTGTCGCTGCTCGATGACGACGACATGCCCCCGGTGCTTCCCGACCAGCTCGACCCCGCACTGCAACGCACGGCGCGACTGGCTTCTCTCGACCCCAACGACGGAATCAACCTATGAGCCAATACCGATTGAACCTGTTCATTCAGCACGAGCACGCCAAGCGCCTGGACGAGCTAGCCACGAAGAAAGGCGTCTCGAAGTCCAGCATCGTCGCCGCTGCCTTGGCGTCCTGGCTGTCGCCCGATGCTGGCGACCAGCGTGAGGCCGCCATCGCCAAGCGGCTGGATCGTCTGTCGCGGCAGGCCGAGCGTCTGGAGCGTGACCAGAACATCCAGATCGAAACGCTGGCGCTGTTCATCCGCTACTACCTGACCGTCAGTACGCCGGTGCCCGAAGCCCATCAGGATGCGGCTCGCGCTCAGGGCAAGGCTCGTTTCGAGCAGTTCGTCGAACAGTTGGGTCGGCACCTGATGCGTGGCCGCAGCCTGGTGCGCGACGTGGTGGAAGAACTGCACCCCCAAGGTCGTGAGTTCGGCATGCGCATGGACGACGCGGCGGCGTTGGCCGAAGCCCATCAACGCACAGCGGAGCGTGCGTCATGAGTGCCGTTCCACAGACCCCGCCCGATCCACGCTCATCCGCTGAGGCGTCCCAGGATCGCCGCATCCAGATGCTGCGCACGGCGATGGGGCCGGTGATCGCTGCTGCGCTGGAAGACCCGGACGTTGTGGAGGTGATGCTTAACCCCGACCGGACATTGTGGGTGGATCGGCTGTCCTCTGGCCGTGCGCCGCTCGGCGTCGAACTGCCCGAGGCCGATGGCGAACGCATCATCCGCCTGGTGGCCGCCCACGTCGGTGCGGAGGTACATCGCGGCCAACCGCTCTTGACTGCCGAGCTGCCGGAGACGGGCGAACGCTTCGAGGGCATCTTGCCGCCCGCTGCACCTGGCCCGGCCTTTGCGCTGCGCAAGCGTGCCGTGAGCATCATCGGTCTGGATCGCTATGTGGCCGAAGGCATCCTGACTGCTGGGCAGGCCGAGTTTCTGCGTCACGCCGTGCGCGAGCGGCACAACATCCTAATCGCCGGAGGCACCAGTACCGGCAAGACCACGCTGGCCAATGCCTTGCTGGCCGAGATCGCCGCCACCGGCGACCGCGTACTGGTGCTCGAAGACACCATCGAACTGCAATGCGCTGCCCGTGACCATGTGCCGCTGCGCACCCGCGCAGGCGTGGTGTCGATGCAAGAGCTGGTGCGCGCCACGATGCGGCTGCGCCCGGATCGCGTGATCGTCGGCGAAGTGCGCGGCGGCGAAGCGCT
Organism: Achromobacter insuavis; assembly: GCF_902859645.1. Classification (GTDB taxonomy): domain Bacteria; phylum Pseudomonadota; class Gammaproteobacteria; order Burkholderiales; family Burkholderiaceae_B; genus Achromobacter; species Achromobacter insuavis. The sequence continues at coordinate 38,643 of NZ_CADIJR010000013.1, forward strand.
GGATCTGGTGAAGGTCTGGGGCACTGGCCACCCCGGTGGCATCGCCACCATCCATGCCGGCTCCGCCTTGGGTGCGCTGCTGCGCCTGGAACAACTGATCCTCGAAGTGGCGGTGCATCCGCCCCGCGCCCTGATCGCCGAGGCGGTCAATGTCGTGATCCACATCGCAGGCCGTGGACGCAAGCGCCACGTCGAAACCATTTCTCGCGTCGTCGGTTTCGACGGCGAGGGCTACCGCCTGGCGGATGCGCTGGAAGCACCGTTCTCCGAGCTTCCGCCGGTTCCTCTTGCAGCCGCTGCCGCTGCGCCTTCCTCGATCCCTGACCAACCTGGAGAACTGCCATGACGCAGATGCACGTTCCTGCTTTCCGCTTTTCCGTAAATCCGCTTTCCCACCTGTCCAGCCTGGCACGACTGCGTAGCCTGGCCCGCCCCGCACGGCAAGGGCTGCTGCTGGCAGCGCTGCTGCTGTTCCTGGCCGGAACCGCGCAGGCGGCCGGTTCCTCGATGCCGTGGGAAGGCCCGCTGCAATCCATTTTGGAGTCGATCCAGGGGCCGGTGGCTCGCATCGTCGCGGTCATCATCATTATTGCGACGGGCCTGGCGCTGGCCTTCGGTGATACCAGCGGTGGCTTCCGCAAGCTGATTCAGATCGTCTTCGGCCTGTCCATCGCCTTCGCGGCTTCGAGCTTCTTCCTGTCGTTCTTTAGCTTCTCCGGCGGGGCCGTCGTATGAGCACGGCCACCGATCTTCCGGGGTTTGAAGTGCCGCTGCATCGCTCACTGACCGAGCCGATCCTGCTGGGCGGTGCGCCGCGCACCGTAGCGATCGCCAACGGCACGCTAGCCGCCGCCGTCGGGCTGGGCCTGCAACTGTGGATTCCCGGCGTGGTGATGTGGATCGTCGGCCATTCGCTGGCGGTTTGGGGGGCGCGTGTCGATCCGCAGTTCATGCAGGTCTTCGCCCGGCACATCAAACACAAGCCGCTGCTGGACGCATAGGGAGAAGCCGACATGCTGAACCTTGCCGAATACCGCCAGCGGCCAGCGCTCTTGGCCGACTGGTTGCCTTGGGCCGGGCTGATCGCGACGGGCGTGGTACTGAACAAGGATGGCTCGTTCCAGCGCACGGCACGCTTTCGCGGGCCGGATCTGGACAGCGCCACGCAAGGCGAACTAATAGCTACATCAGCGCGGCTGAACAACGCACTGCGCCGGCTTGGTTCGGGCTGGGCCTTGTTCATCGAAGCCGAGCGCCGCCCGGCAGCAGGCTATCCACGCTCCGAATTCCCGGAGCCGTTGTCATGGCTGGTGGATGAAGAACGCCGCGCGGCCTTCGAGGAATCCGGCCAGCATTTTGAGAGTGCCTATCACTTCACACTTGCCTATCTTCCACCAGAAGAGTCCCGCGCCCGCGCCGCCAAAATGCTCTATGAGAACCCGCCAGGCGATGGCGTGGACTGGCGTGGGCGGCTGGAAGCCTTCGTGGCGGAAACGGATCGCGTGTTCGACTTGCTCGACGGCGTGATGCCGGAAATCGCCTGGCTCGATGACAGCCAGACACTGAGCTACCTGCACGCCACGGTGTCCATGCGGCGCTACCGCGTCGGTGTGCCCGACGTGCCGTTCCATATCGACGCACTGTTGGCCGACTGCGCCCTGGTCGGTGGTCTGGCGCCCATGCTGGGCGACCAGCACCTGCGCGTGGTGTCGGTGCGAGGCTTTCCGACTTCGACGTGGCCAGGGATTCTGGACGACCTCAACCGCCTGGGCTTTGGCTACCGCTGGAGCACGCGCTTTTTGTGCCTGGACAAAGCTGAGGCGGAAAAAGAACTCGGCCGCCTGCGCCGCCAGTGGTTTGCCAAACGCAAGAACGTCGTCGCGCTGTTGCGCGAAACGATCTTCCAGCAGGAAAGCCCGCTGGTCGATACCGATGCTAGCAACAAGGCGGCCGACGCCGATGCCGCCTTGCAGGAACTGGGCAGCGATCAAGTCGCTTTCGGCTACCTCACCGTCACTGTGACGGTGCTCGATGCCGACCCGGCCGTAGCCGACGAGAAGCTGCGCATGGTGGAGCGCGTCATCCAGGGCCGGGGCTTCGTGACCATCCCCGAGACCCTCAATGCAGTCGATGCCTGGCTGTCGTCCATCCCTGGCAATGCCTATGCCAACGTGCGTCAGCCCATCGTCTCGACGCTGAACCTGGCGCACATGATGCCGCTGTCAGCGGTGTGGGCCGGGCCGGAGAAGAACGCGCATCTGGATGGCCCGCCGTTGATCGTCACCCGCACCGATGGCGCGACGCCTTTTCGCTTGGTCACGCACATCGGCGACGTGGGCCACACGCTGGTCGCCGGGCCGACCGGCATGGGCAAGTCGGTCTTGCTCGCTACGCTGGCGATGCAGTTTCGCCGCTATCCCGGCTCGCGCATCTTCGCCTTCGATATGGGCCGCTCCATGCGTGCCACAATCCTCGGGCTGGGCGGCGAGCATTACGACCTAGGCAATGACGGGGCGATTGCTTTCCAGCCATTGGCCCGCATCGACCAGGAGGGCTACCGCACCTGGGCCGCCGAATGGGTGGAAGGCCGCCTGCTGCATGAAGGTGTCTCCATTGGCCCGGACGAGAAGGCCGCGATCTGGTCGGCACTCGGCAGCCTCGCCGGCGCGCCGGTGGAGCAGCGCACGCTGACGGGCCTCTCGGTGCTGCTGCAATCGAACGCACTGCGCCAGGCGCTCGCGCCCTATGTGCTGGGTGGTGCCCACGGCAAGCTGCTGGACGCCGATTCTGATCGGCTGGGTTCCGGCAGCGTGCAGGGCTTCGAGATGGAAGAGCTGATGCACAGCAAGGCGGCAGTGCTGGCCGTGCTGGGCTACCTGTTCGCCCGCTTCGATGAACGCTTCGACGGCGCGCCCACGCTGTTGATCCTCGATGAAGCCTGGCTGTTCCTCGATGATCCGGTGTTCGCTGCCCGCATCCGCCAGTGGCTCAAAACGCTGCGCAAGAAGAACGTCAGCGTCATCTTCGCCACGCAGTCGCTGGCCGACATCAAGGATTCAAGTATTGCACCGGCAGTGATCGAAAGCTGCGCCAGCCGGATTTTTCTCCCTAACCCACAGGCGACCGAGCCTCAGATCCGCACGATCTACGAGGGCTTCGGCCTCAACAGCCGCCAGATCGAGATCGTGGCGACCGCGCAGCCCAAGCGTGACTACTACTACCAATCGCGCCTGGGCAATCGCCTGTTCGACCTCGACCTGGGGCCAGCAACTTTGGCCTTCGCCGGGGCATCCACTCCGCAAGACCAACGCGACATGGATCGCGTGCTGCTGGACGCAGGCACACCGGGCTTCGCCGGTGCCTGGCTGCGTCATCGTGGCCTCGATTGGGCCGCTGATCTGCTGCCGTCCTCGCCGGCGGCAGCGTCCTTCCTCGCTTCTCAACCCCAGGAGGTTTCACCATGAAAACCCAACCCCGTTTGCGGTCCGTCTCGCTCGCCGCCGTGCTGTCGGCATCGCTGCTGGCCGTGCAGCCTGCATCCGCGCTGACGGTGTTCGACCCGTCCAACTTCGTGCAGAACACGCTGACCGCCGTGCGCACGCTGGAGCAGATCAATAATCAGATCAACCAGCTTCAGAACGAAGCGCAGATGCTGATGAACCAGGCGCGCAATCTGACGAATCTGGACTTCAACATCGTCAATCGCCTGCGCTCGACGCTGGCGACCACCGAGCGGCTGATCGCCGAGGCTCGCGGCCTGGCCTACGACGTGCAGAGCATGGATGCTACCTTCGCCCGGCTGTACCCGGAGCAGTACGCCGCGACCGTCAGCGGCGACCAGATGCTGCGCGACGCGCAGGAACGCTGGAAGAACACCTTGAACGGCCTGCATACCGCGATGCGGATGCAGGCGCAGGTGTCGCAGAACCTGGCGCAAGACGAAAGCGCGCTGTCCGACCTGGTCAGCCAGAGTCAGTCCGCCACCGGCGCACTGCAAGCCATGCAGGCGACCAATCAGCTTCTGGCCTTGCAGGCCAAGCAGTCGATCCAGGCGCAGCAGCTCCAGATCACGCAGGAACGCGCCGCCGCGCTGGAACTGGCACGCCAAGCAGCGGCTGTCGAACGCGGCCGGGAAGTGACGCGCCGCTTCCTAGGCGACGGCACGCCATACACGCCGCAGCGCGTGGATTTCTACGGCAACTGACGGGAGACGGCCATGCGATGCGTTTCCTTGCTGCTGCCCGTGCTGCTGGTCGCTTGCAGCCAGCAGCCGACCGAAGACCTGGCCGCAGCCTTGGCTGCCAATCCCGCGCGGCTCAAGGTTTTGCGTGCGCAGTGTGCAGCCGACCGGGCTACGGCAGGCGAAGACGCTTGCCTGGCTGCGGCTGAAGCCTTCCGGCGGCGCTTCTTCGCCGGTGAAACCGGGCCTGACGAGTTCCACACGCTGGCCGATCTGCCGCCGATCCCACCGAGCTTCGACACACCCATCAGTGACCAGGACGCCATGCCCTTCGAGGGGGACGTGCCATGAATGACGTGACAGTGATCGACCGATTCCTCGCTACCTTCTCGCGCTACATCGACTCGGGCTTTGGGCTGCTGCAGGGCGAAGTCGCGTTCCTGACCGCCACGCTGATCGTCATCGACATGACCATCGCTGGGCTGTACTGGGCGATGAGCCACGCCACCGGCCAGGGCGATGACTTGATCGCAAAACTGCTGCGCAAGGTGCTTTACGTCGGCGCCTTCGCCTACATCATCAACAACTTCAACTGGCTGGCCAGCATCGTCTTCCGCTCGTTCGCGGGCCTGGGCCTAACGGCCAGCGGCTCGACGATGAGCATGGGCGAATTTCTGCAACCGGGCCGCCTGGCCAAGACCGGCATCGACGCGGCAGCGCCGATTCTTGAGCAGATCAGCGACATGGCGGGCTTCCCCGAGGTGTTCGTGAACATGACGCCCATCGTGGTCATGTTCCTGGCCTGGGCCGTGGTGATCCTGTGCTTCTTCGTGCTGGCGATCCAGCTTTTCATCACGTTGATCGAGTTCAAGCTGACCACGCTGGCGGGCTTCGTGCTGGTGCCTTTCGCCTTGTGGAACAAGACCTCGTTCCTCGCCGAAAAGGTGCTGGGCAACGTGGTGTCCTCGGGCATCAAGGTGCTGGTGCTGGCCGTCATCGTTGGCATCGGCTCGGGCCTGTTTGCCGAGTTCCAAGTGCATCCGGCCGAGCCGTCCATCGACCATGCGGTGGTCATCATGCTGGCCTCGCTCACGCTGCTGGCGTTGGGGATCTTCGGGCCGGGCATTGCCACCGGGCTGGTATCCGGTGCACCGCAGCTTGGCGCAGGCGCGATGGCTGGTGCTGCGATTGGTGCCGCAGGCGCGGCGGTTGCCGTAGGTGCCGCAGCCACCGGCGTGGGCGGTGCTGTGATGGCCGGTGCGCGCATGGCACCGGCTGCCGCCAAGCTCGCCGGGTCTGGTGCGCGGGCTGCAACCTCGGCGGCTGGCAGCGCGAAGTCGGCTTTCCAGGCCGGTTCCGCCGCTGCGGGCGGCGGAGCCAAGGGCGCGATGGCCGGGCTGGGCAGTGTTGCCAAGGGCGGCGCACAGGCCGCTGGCCAGCGCGCTGGTGCTGGCATCAAGGCAGCAGCGGCCAAGGCTGCAGCGCCATTCAAAGCAGGCTGGCAAGGCTCTGGTGCCGATGGCGGCTCAGGCGGTGGCACTGCGGGGCCAGCCGCCGCAGGCGATGCCGCTGGCAACACAGCCAACGCGCAAAAACAAGAGCAGCCCGGTTGGGCCAAAAACCTGCAACGCCGCCAACGACTCATCCAGGCCACCACTACGGCCGCGCACACGCTGCGCGGTGGCGACGGCGGCGGTTCGGGCCAAGGCCCGAGCCTGCGGGATTCCGATAGCTGACTTTCAAGGAGAACTCCATGCGATTCAAACGACCGCAGGTGCGCTATGCCGATACGCCGCAGCCTGCCACTCCGTATCAAGCCGCTGCCCAGGTGTGGGACGAGCGCATCGGCTCGGCCCGCGTGCAGGCCAAGAACTGGCGGCTGATGGCCTTCGGCTGCCTGGTGCTCGCATTGCTGATGGCCGGCGGCCTGGTGTGGCGCTCGGCCCAATCCATCGTCACGCCCTATGTCATCGAGGTCGATCAGTCCGGCCAGGTGCGCACCGTGGGCGAAGCGGCCACGCCGTATCGGCCCACCGATGCGCAGACGGCACACCACATCGCGCGCTTCGTGACGCTGGTGCGCTCGCTGTCCATTGACCCCATCGTCGTGCGCCAGAACTGGCTCGATGCTTACGACTACACCACCGATCGTGGCGCGGCGGTGCTCAACGACTATGCGCGGGTGAATGACCCGTTTGCCCGCATCGGCAAGGAATCGGTGACGGTGCAGATCACCAGTGTGGTTCGCGCCAGCGAGGCGTCGTTCAACGTGCGCTGGACAGAGCGCCGCTACGTCAATGGCGCGGCGACCGGGCTGGAGCGATGGACGGCGGTGGTGTCCATCGTGCAGCAGACCCCGCGCACCGAAGAACGCCTGCGCCGCAACCCGCTGGGCATCTACGTCAATGGCTTGTCGTGGAGCCGTGAACTGGATTCTTCTGAAGGAGCCAAACCATGAATGCACGTTTCCGTAAAACCGCATTGCCGGTGATCCTGCTGGCATCGACTGTCCTGTTTGCGGGCTGCGCCACGCAGGGCAAGCCGCCGCCGGTGATCTCGCTCGATGAGCCGGTGCAGGCTCAGCCATTGCCCGAGCCGCCCACGCCCATCGAAGTGGTGGCAGTGCCCGAACCGTTGGCATTGCCCGGACAGTTGAAACCGCTGCCGGACGTTGATGCGACCCCGGCTTCACCGGAGCCTGCCGACGAGAAGGTGCGCGTTTCGCGTGCCAATGCCGAGGCGCGCATTGCGCCGACCCGTGAGGGCTACGTCAATGCGATCCAGGTCTGGCCCTTCACTGACGGCGCGCTGTATCAGGTCTATGCGTCCGTGGGCCGCGTGACCGTGATCGCGCTCCAGCCCGGCGAGGAACTGGTGACGGTCGCTGCGGGCGATACCGTGCGCTGGATCGTGGGCGACACCTCCAGCGGCAGCGGGGCCGATCTGCGCGTCAATGTGCTGGTCAAGCCTATCCGTTCCGGGTTGAAGACCAATCTGGTCATCACCACCAGCCGCAGGACGTACCTGCTGGAACTGACTTCGACCGACAAGGCATGGATGGCGTCCGTGTCCTGGGACTATCCCAAGGATCGAATGCTGGCCTTGCAGCGCCAGGCCCAAGCCGCCAACGCTGCCGCGCCGGTCGATGCAGGCTTGTCGCTGGAGAACATCCGGTTTCGCTATGCAATCAGCGGCAGCAATCCACCGTGGAAGCCGCTGCGCGCCTTCGACGATGGCGAGAAGGTCTATATCCAGTTTCCTGCAGGCATCGCCCAGGGCGAGCTGCCGCCGCTGTTTGTCATCGGCGCGCAGGGCCATGGGCAACTGGTGAACTACCGCTTCCGCTCGCCGTACTACATCGTGGATCGGCTGTTCGGTGCGGCCGAACTGCGCCTAGGGGCCGACAAGGGCGACGTGGTGCGCATCGAGCGCACGGATGGCATTGCTGGGAGGAACTGAGCATGAGCCAGGACGATACCCCCGACCTTGACGCGCCGCAGGCGGACAAGGTGGCACCCGAGGCGGTGGCGCTGCGCGCCCAACCGCGCCCGGTCACGCGCCTGAACCGGCGCACGCTGGCCATCCTCTCCGGCGGGCTGTCGGTCGGCCTGATGGGCGCACTGATCTGGTCGCTGCAACCGCAGCAACGCAGCGCGAGCGAGTCTACCGAGCTGTACAACGTGGATCGCGTGTCCAAGTCGGAAGGGCTGGATGCGCTGCCGACGGACTATTCCAAGCTGCCAGCGCTGCCGCCCGACGTGCCGGAGCTCGGGCCACCGCTGCCGGGCGATTTAGGGCCAGCCATCGTCAATTCGCAGCAGCCAGTTGCCGCCACCTATGCCGCGCCCGGCTACGACCCCAACGATGCGCTACGCAAGGAAGAAGAAGCAGCGGCAGCTTCATCGGTGTTCTTCCGCACGGGTTCCCCGCAGGCTGCGCCCGTGGCGCAGTCGCAGGTCGCTGCCGCGGCAGGCTTCGCTGCCAATGCCGCTTTCGATCCGCTGGCCGCTGGCCCAGCCTCGACGGCGGCCCAGCCTGCTGATCCGACTGCCGTGCAGAACCGGCAAGACCAGAAAGAGGCGTTCCTGACAGGCGGCTCTAGGGAAACCCGTAACTCCGGCAACCTGCAAATGCCCGCATCGCCGTACCAAGTCATGGCAGGAACGGTGATCGCAGGTGCGCTGGTGACGGGCATCAAGTCAGACCTGCCGGGCGACGTGATCGCCACGGTGACGGAGCCGATCTACGACACGGCCACAGGCAAGTTCCTGCTGATCCCGCAGGGTTCGCGCATCCTGGGCAAGTACAACAGCCAGGTCAGCTACGGCCAGAGCCGCGTGCAGGTGGTGTGGAACCGCATCATCCTGCCGGACACGTCTTCGCTCACGCTCGACAACCTGATCGGCACCGACCCGGCGGGCTATGCCGGTCTGGAAGACGACGTGGACTGGCATTGGGATCGGATTTTTGCCGGTGCCGTGCTGACGACGCTGCTGGGCGTCGGTGCCGAACTGGCCGCACCCGAGAACCGCCAGGACGGTGATCGCGTCATCATCGCCGGGCGCGACAGCCTGCAGGACACGGTGAACCAAGTCGGCCAGGAAGTGACCCGGCGCAACCTCAACATCCAACCCACGCTGACCAGCCGTCCCGGCTTGCCAGTGCGCATCATCGTGAACCGCGATCTGGTGCTGCGGCCCTATCAGCCGCTGTTCTTCAACAAGGGGACTTCGCGATGAGCTCGACCAGGAAACTGCGGCTGGGGCCGCTGCCCAAGACCGAAAGCGTCAAGCTGACCTTCGCTTGCTCGGCCAGCTTGAAAGCCGATCTCGACCGCTACGCCGCGCTGCATGCGCAGGCGTATGGCGAGGCGGTCGATGCCTCGACGCTGATCCCGCACATGCTGGAGGCGTTCATGGCGGGGGATCGGGGATTCAGGAAAGGAAACGCCAACAAGTCCTTGCCGCCGAACCCAAGCTGAAGGTGCACCGGAACCAGATTGACCATCACTCGAACGCGCAGCCCAACGCTGCGCGTTCTTCGTTCTGGATAGGCTGCGAGGGAATGGGCTAAAGTGACCGAGCAGGCCTGCCAGTTCTTGGCAATCTCCATCGCTACAACGCGACTCGGCTTGCTTTCTACAGGCTCTTATGTGGCCCCCAGTCCACAACACCGCATCCCCTGCAAGCGGCATAAAACAGAGCTAACCTATTGCCCCATATATGGTTTCAAGCCTCCCGTGTTTTGCACGAAAGGCTTGACGCTGGCCATTTTTTATACGTGGACGAGGCTGGCGCAACGCCCTCGGTCACTACGAATAGCGCCCCGTCCTACATGCGGATACCTTGGCCATGACCGTCGCCATGGAGGTTGACTGTTATATCCGAACAGGTATATTCATGTTTATCGAACTCCCGCGCCCCCTGTACTGGGAAGGATCCTCGAAAAAGGACTTCCAGGCCTTTCCGCTGGCCGTTCAGAAACACCTGGGAATGTGTCTGTTCATTGTGCAGTCGGGCAGGCGGCCGGCCGCGTCCAAACCCTGGCACGGACTCGGGTCGGGCGTTTTTGAACTGGTCGACGATCATCGGGGCAATACGTTCCGCGCCGTCTACCTGGTGCGCATTGGTAACGGCGTGCATGTACTGCACGCATTCCAGAAGAAATCCAAATCGGGCATTTCCACGCCGCGGCCCGACATTGCCTTGATCACGCGGCGGCTCAAACAGGTTCAGGCCCGCTATGGGCCCCACAAGAGACAATCATGACGCCCGCTACCGGCACCCTGAACGTTCTGTATGACCTCGGCCTTGAAGACGCCGCCGACCTGACCGCCCAGGCTCAACTTGCCATCAAGATCAACGATCTGATCGACCAACGTCAGCTCACCCAGGCCCAGGTTGCCGCCCTGACCGGCATGACCCAGCCCAAGGTCTCCCAGATCCGCCGCTACCAGTTGCGGAACATCTCGCTGGAGCGGCTGATGCGCGCCTTGGTCGCGCTGGACCAGCACGTCGAGATACGTGTCCGGAAGGCAAGGCCATCCGCGTCCGCCGGGATCAGCGTCACGGCTTAGCGCGAGCGGGGCAAGGCCACTGTACAGACGCCCCGCCCAACCGCTGTACGGGTACGGCCGCTCCCTTATTCGCTACCATAGGCCTCATGAAACTCGCTCTCGACCATCTCGTCGTCGCCGCCGCGGACCTGGACAGCGGCACGCGCCACGTGGCCGACCTGCTGGGCATTGCGCCCATGGGCGGCGGCGCGCATCCGCGCATGGGCACCCACAACCGCGTGCTGGGCATGGCGGGCGGCGTGTACCTGGAAGTGATCGCCATCGACCCGGGCGCGCCCGCGCCGCAGCGGCCGCGCTGGTTCGGGCTGGACCAGCCGGCCATGCGGGCGCGCCTGGCTGAAGGGCCGTTCCTGGCGCACTGGGCGGCGCGCGTCGAGGCGCCCGACGACCTGAACGCATGGCAGGCGCGGCACCCCGATCGCATCGCGCCCGCCATCCCCATGACCCGCGGCGACCTGCGCTGGCGGCTCACGGTGCCGGACGATGGCAGCCTGCCCGCCTGGCGCGAGGACGGCCAGGCAGCCGGCGACGGCCTGCTGCCGACGCTGATCCAGTGGGACGTGCCGGCCTATCCCGGCGTCAGCCTGCCGCGCCAGCCGCTGACGCTGCGCGCCCTGACCGCCACCCATCCGCATGCCGCGCTGCTGCGCCAGGGATTGGCCTGGCTGGGCGCGGACGCGCTCATCGCCATCGAACAGGCCGACGGGCCGCCACGCCTGCAGGCCGCCATCGAGACCGGCCAGGGCATCCGGATCCTGGCCTGACCCCCGCCACAAGAAAGACAACGGAGACATCCCCATGAGCGTCACCCTCAAGCGCTTCGACGACGCGCCCTACGAGCAGCAGTGCGAAGCCACCGTCATCGCCGTCGGCGCCGACGGCGTCGAACTGGACCAGACCCTCTGCTACGCCCGCAGCGGCGGCCAGGCCGGCGACAGCGGCACGCTGACGCTGGCCGATGGCCGCGCGCTGCCGGTGGCCGACACCGTCTACGCCGACGACCGCCGCCGCATCCTGCACGTGCTGGCCGAGGGCGCCGCCGCGCCCCAGGTCGGCGACCGCGTCACCGTGCGCATCGACTGGCCGCGCCGCCATCGGCTGATGCGCCTGCACACCTGTCTGCACCTGCTCGGTTCGCTGGTGCCGGCGCCGGTCACCGGCTGCAGCATTTCGCCCGACTCGGCTCGCATCGACTTCGACCTGCCCGAATCGACGCTCGACAAGGCCGACCTGACCGAGCGCCTGAACGCACTGATCCAGGCCCGCACCGACGTCACCGTCAACACCATCACGCCCGAGGAACTGGCGGCGCAGCCCGACCTGGTGCGCACGGTCGGCGCCGCCCCGCCCGGCGGCACGGCGCGCATCCGCATCATCGAGATCCCCGGCGTGGACCGCCAGCCCTGTGGCGGCACGCACGTGGCCAACACCGGCGAGATCGGCCCGGTCACCGTCACCAAGATCGAAAAGAAAAGCCGCACCAACCGCCGCGTGGTGGTGGCCTTCGCCTGAACCGTCGCGCCATGCAAAAGGCCGCCCGGGTGGCGGCCTTTTTTTGGTCGGAAACGCCTCGCGCCGGCGCCTCAGCCCTTCTTCCACCAGCGCCAGGGCGCCCGCAGCGGCCACTGGTACTTGCTGCCGAGCACGCGCGGCGCCAGCAGATGGCCGACCGCGATGGCGATGCCGGCGGCGGTCATGACGTCCGACAGGTAGTGGTCCAGGTTGACCAGACGGCTGACGGCGACCAGCGCGGCCAGCGACAGGAACGCCCAGCGCCAGCGCGGCGCCAGGATGCCGAGCGTCACCGCCACCGCGAAGGCGGCGTAGGTGTGGCTGGAGGGAAACGAATTGAACTGGTTGGCGCGCGAGAAGGCCTCGCCCAGCCCGTAGATGCCTTTGTCGAAGAACAGCTCGGGGCGCGCCCGCGCCACCGAACGCTTGAGCACCAGCACCACCAGGCCGCCCACCGCCATGGTCGACAGCATCAGCAGGCTGCCACGCGCCATGCTGGCGTAGCTCATGCGCACCGGATTGCGCCAGCCGCGCGCCAGGCCGACCAGGCCGACGATGTAGAACGCCAGCGCCACGCCGATATAGCGGCCGCTTTCGCCCATTTCGCCGATCCACTCGAACGATTCGTTGACGCCCTCGGACACCGTCTGCCGGATCCAGATCGCCAGCGGCAGGTCGACCCACAGGGCACAGGCGCCCGCCACCACGGCCAGCGCCAGGCCCGCCGCCACCCACGCGGCGGTGGACAAGGGGTTGCGAAACTCGTCCGCCGAAGCGACCACGCCGCCAGCCGGAAGCACGCGGGTCGGGGGAATGGGAAGATTCGTCGTCATCGGACCGGGTTTGTAAAGAGTCTTGTTCTCGGAAAGAGAATCGGCGAAGGCGAGCTATCGTAACCCCGCATTGCGGATTGAAGTGGGAAATTTGCTGCAAGGGGTAAAATCCCGCTTTTCCCCTCTTCTGCCCCCGGGATCTACACCCGTCACGGCGACCGACATGCAAGAAACCTCCCTGAAGCGCGCCTCGGCCGCGCCCGACGGCGCCGCCGTCCCGTCCTCCGCCGTCATCGGCTCCCCCCGCAAGCTTTACATCCGCACCTTCGGCTGCCAGATGAACGAGTACGACTCGGACAAGATGGCCGACGTGCTGCGCGGCGACCAGGGGCTGGAGCTGACCGACAATCCGGAAGAAGCCGACGTCATCCTGTTCAACACCTGTTCGGTGCGTGAAAAGGCCCAGGAAAAGGTCTTTTCCGACCTGGGCCGCGTGCAGCACCTGAAAAAGACCAACCCGAACCTGGTGATCGGCGTGGGCGGCTGCGTGGCCAGCCAGGAAGGCGAGGCCATCGTCAAGCGCGCGCCCTACGTGGACGTGGTGTTCGGCCCGCAGACCCTGCACCGCCTGCCCGACCTGATCCAGCGCCGCCGCGCCGAGGGCCGCTCGCAGGTCGACATCAGCTTCCCCGAGATCGAGAAGTTCGACAACATGCCGCCGCCGCGCGTCGACGGCGCCACCGCCTTCGTCTCGATCATGGAAGGCTGTAGCAAGTACTGCAGCTTCTGTGTCGTGCCGTACACGCGCGGCGAGGAAGTCTCGCGGCCGTTCGACGACGTGCTGATCGAAGTGGCCGACCTGGCCGACCAGGGCGTCAAGGAAGTCACGCTGCTGGGCCAGAACGTCAACGCCTACCGCGGCCGCATGACCGACAGCGACGAGATCGCCGATTTCGCCATGCTGCTGGAGTACGTGCACGAGATCCCCGGCATCGAACGCATCCGCTACACCACCTCGCACCCCAAGGAAATGACCCAGCGCATGGTGGACGCCTACGCCCGCCTGCCCAAGCTGGTGTCGTTCCTGCACCTGCCGGTGCAGGCCGGCAGCGACCGCGTGCTGGCGGCCATGAAGCGCGGCTACACCACCCTCGAATTCAAGTCGGTGGTGCGCCGCCTGCGCGCCGCGCGCCCCGACCTGACGCTGTCGTCGGACTTCATCGTCGGCTTCCCCGGCGAGACCGAGGAAGACTTCGAAAAGACCATGAAGCTGATCGAGGACGTCGGCTTCGACACCTCGTTCTCGTTCGTCTACTCGCGCCGCCCCGGCACGCCGGCCGCCGACCTGCACGACGACACGCCGCAGGACGTCAAGCTGCGCCGCCTGCAGCGCCTGCAGGCGCTGATCAACGAGCAGGCCGCCGCCATCGCCCGCAACATGGTCGGCACCCGCCAGCGCCTGCTGGTGGAAGGCCCCTCGCGACGCGACCCGAACGAGCTGATGGGCCGCACCGAGAACAACCGCATCGTCAACTTCGCCGCGCCCGCGCGGCTCATCGGCCAGATGGTCGACGTCATCATCACCGAAGCGCACACCAACTCGTTGCGCGCCCGGGTGGCCGACATCGACCGCGACGCCCAAGGGACCGAATGACCACTTCCCGCCCCCGCGCCCGCCGCAGCATGCCCGCCGTCGTCACCCTGGACGGCGACAACACCCACCTGGCCAACCTGTGCGGCCCGCTGGACGAGAACCTGCGCCAGCTGGCCGACGGCATGGGCGTGAAGCTCGCGCGCCGCGGCAGCCGCGTCACGATCGAGGGCGAGCAGGCCGAGCTGGCCGGCCGCGCGCTGCGCCGCTTCCATGAGCAGGCGGTGCACCGCGCCCTGTCGGTCGACGACATCCAGCTCGGGCTGGTCGAGATCGGCATCGGCCGCCAGGAAGAGAAAACGCAGGACGCGCCGGCCCGCGAGGCCGACCCGCTGCCGGCGCTGGACGACGACAGCGACGCCATCGCCCTGCGCACCAAGCGCAGCGATCTGCGTCCGCGCACGCCGCGCCAGCGCGACTACCTGAACAACATCCTCAAGCACGACATCACCTTCGGCGTGGGCCCGGCCGGCACCGGCAAGACCTGGCTGGCGGTGGCCTGCGCCATCGACGCGATGGAACGCGACACGGTGCAGCGCCTGGTGCTGACACGCCCGGCGGTCGAGGCCGGCGAACGGCTGGGCTTCCTGCCCGGCGACCTGGCGCAGAAGGTCGATCCGTACCTGCGCCCGCTGTACGACGCCCTCTATGACCTGATGGGCTTCGAGAAGGTGCAGCGCCTGTTCGAGAAGCAGACCATCGAGATCGCGCCGCTGGCCTACATGCGCGGCCGCACGCTGAACCACGCCTTCGTCATCCTGGACGAGGCGCAGAACACCACGCCGGAACAGATGAAGATGTTCCTGACGCGCATCGGCTTCGGCAGCAAGGCCGTCATCACCGGCGACCCGTCGCAGGTGGACCTGCCGCGCGGCCAGGAAAGCGGCCTGGCGCATGCCGTCAAGGTGCTGCACGACGTGCAGGGCATCGCCACCACCCGCTTCACCAGCCGCGACGTGGTGCGCCACCCGCTGGTGGCCCGCATCGTCGATGCCTACGACCGAGCCTCGGAAAATGACGCCTGACCTGTCCCTTTCCGTCCAGTACGGCGTCGAGGAACCCCGCCTGCCGCGCTGGCGCCTGCGCCGCTGGGCCGAGCGGGCGCTGGCCGCCGCGGCCGAGGACGGGCTGGTGGACTTCAGCGCCGCCGAGCTCAGCCTGCGCCTGGTGGGCGTGGCCGAGGGGCGCCGCCTGAACCGCGATTTCCGCCAGCGCGACTACGCCACCAACGTGCTGACGTTCGAGTATGGCGTCGACCCGCTGGGCGTGGCGCGCGGCGACATCGTGATGTGCGTGCCGGTGCTGGTGCGCGAGGCGCGCGAACAGCGCAAGGCGCTGCTCGACCACGCCGCCCACCTGACCCTGCACGGGGTGCTGCATTCGCTCGGCTACGACCACATCAAGGCGCGCGACGCCCGCCGCATGGAAGCGCTGGAGACCGCCACGCTGGCCCGCATGGGCATCGCCGACCCCTACACCGAGGCGTGATCTCCGGCCCTGGGGTCAACCCTGAGCAATCGGCGCGAAATGGCGTCCAGCAAGGCGCAGATCGCGTCGGTTGGACCCATTTTCCGGGGTTGCGTTACAAATTGAGCGCCAGATTCGGTTATGCTGGCCCCTCCATAACTTGTCCTCCCGGACGATGTCTGACCCCTACCCTGCTCCCGAAGCGACGCCTGCTCGCTCATCCAAACCCGCCACCAAATCCCTTCTAGACCGCCTGCTTTCCCTCGTGCGCCGCGAGCCCGAGGACCGTGAAGGCATCAAGGCCGTTCTCGAAGCCGCGCATGACCGCGACCTGCTGGACGCGGAGTCCTACAAGATGATCAAGGGCGCGCTGGCCGTGTCCGAAGGCACCGTCGGCGACATCATGGTCCCGCGCTCGCGCATGGACCTGCTCGACGTCACGCAGCCCATCCCCTACCTGGTGGCCAACGTGATCGAAACCGCGCACTCGCGGTTCCCGGTCTACGAAGGCGACCGCGACAACATCATCGGCATCCTGCTCGCCAAGGACCTGCTGCGCTGCATGCTGGAACCCGGCATCGAAGTGCGCACGCTGGTGCGTCCGGCCGTGTTCATCCCGGAATCCAAGCGCCTGAACGTGCTGCTGCACGAGTTCCGCGCCAGCCGCAACCACCAGGCCATCGTCATCGATGAGCATGGCGGCATCTCCGGCCTGGTAACGATGGAAGACGTGCTGGAACAGATCGTCGGCGACATCGAGGACGAATTCGACGAAACCGAGGAAGACTCGATCTTCCCCGAGGGCGAGAACCAGTGGCGCGTGCTGGCCGCCACCGACATCTCGCACTTCAACGACGTGTTCGGCTGCCATCTGCCCGACGACGAGTACGACAGCGTCGGCGGCTGGATGGGCGGCCAGCTCGGCCGCATCCCGCGCCGCGGCGACGTCGCCGAGATCGACGGCCTGAAACTCGAAGTGGCGCGCGGCGATGCCCGCCGCGCCATCTGGCTGCGAGTCAAGCGCGTGGCGCCGTCGCGCGGCGTCCCGCCCGATACCGACGCATGAGCCGCGCCGCCCGCGGTCCGCTCCTGCTGGGCGCGGCCGGCCTGACGCTGGCCGGCGCCGTCCACGCCCTCACCTTCGCGCCCGGTCCGCTGCCGGACTGGGCCCTGGCCATCACCCAGATCCTGGCGCTGGCGGTGGCCGCCCGCGTCACCCTGTACGCGCCGTCGGCGCGCCAGGCGTGGCTGCGCGGCTGGCTGTTCAGCTTCGCCACCTATGCGCTGGGGCTGTACTGGATCTTCATCAGCCTGCACCGCTACGGCGACCTGGCCGCGCCGTTGGCGGTCGCCGCGGTCCTGGCGCTGTCGGCCTTCCTGGCGCTGTTCCCGGCCACCGCCGGCGCGCTGGCGCGGCGCTACACGCCGCTGGCCGCCGACTCGACGCCGGGACGGGTGCTGTCGGCCACGCTGGCCTGGGGCGCGCTGTGGGCCGGCTTCGAATGGATCCGCGCGGTGCTGCTGACCGGCTTCCCGTGGCTCAACATCGGCTACGCGCAGGTCGACAGTCCCATCGCCGGCTGGGCGCCGCTGCTGGGCGTGCATGGCATGGCCCTGCTGTCGGCCTTCGCCGCCGCCGCCATCGCCAGCCTGTGGCGTCCCGCGGGCCAGCAGAAGCAACCACGCGACGGCCGCCACGCGCTGGCCGCCGGCGTGGCGCTGGCGCTGGCCGCCGCCGGCTGGCCGTTGTCGCGCATCGACTGGTCGGCCCCCAGCGGCGAGCCGCTGAACGTGCGCCTGGTCCAGGGCAACATCGAGCAGTCGCAGAAATTCGATCCGGCGCTGCTTGATCAGAGCCTGCGCCGCCATCTGGAACTGGCGGCCATGCCGCCCGCGCCCGGCGTGCCGGCGCCGCAGATGGTGATCCTGCCGGAAACCGTGCTGCCGGTCTTCCAGGACCAGCTCGATCCGCGCGTCTGGGAAATCTGGCGCGAGGTCGCCGCGCGCCAGAATGCCGTGATCGCCATGGGCGCGCCGGTCCACGACGTGGTCAACGGCCGCGACCGCTACACCAACAGCGTGTTGGGTTTCGACGGCCAGACGCCGGCCTCGCAATTGATCAGCGGCGCCACCGCGATGCGCTACGACAAGCGCCACCTGGTGCCCTGGGGCGAATATGTGCCGCCGGGCTTCCACTGGTTCGTCGAGATGTTGAACATCCCGTTGGGCGATTTCGACCGCGGCGCCGAGCGTCAGACGCCGTTCGCGGTGGGCGGCCAGCACATCGCCTTCAACATCTGCTACGAAGACCTGTTCGGTCCGGACCTGCTGCCCGCGCTGCAGTCCGGTCCCAACGGCGAACCGGGCGCCACCATCCTGGTGAACGTCAGCAACCTGGGCTGGTTCGGCGATAGCTGGGCCTTGCGCCAGCACCTGCAGATCGGGCGCCTGCGCACGATCGAGACCGCGCGTCCCATGCTGACCGCCACCAACACCGGCATCACCGCGGCCATCGACGCCAAGGGCCATGTCGCGGCCCAGCTGGCGCCGCTGCGGCCCGGCGTGCTGCCGGTGTCGGTACAGGGCATGGCGGGCCTGACGCCCTATGCCCGATTCGGCGACAAGTCGGCGCTGGCGCTGATCGGCCTTGCGCTGATCGCCGCCTTCGGCATCAACCGCCCGCGCCGCAACTGAGCCTGAACCGGGCCAGGCCTGGCCTGGTCCGGCGCTGCCCGGCCGACGCTTTCCTGTTTGGCGTGATCAGACACTGGGGCCTGTGCGAGGCTCCTTGTCGTGTGCACGGGCCCTAGCGCAACAGATTGGCGGGCAGCGCGCCGCTGTCGTCGACCGGCCGCAGCGGCCCCACTCCCGCGCCCGTCAGCTCGATGGCGTCAGCGATGCGCGCCATGTCGTCACTGTCCAGCTCCAGTTCCGCCGCGCCCAGCACGCCGTCGACCTGCGCCACGTTGCGCATGCCGACAATGGCTCCGGTGACGCCCGGCCACGCCAGGGTCCAGGCGATGGCGACCGCCGCCTGGGTCGTGCCGTGGCGTTCGGCGATGGGCTTGAGCGCTTCGGCCAGGGCCAGATTGCGCGCCAGGCAGGGCGGCTGGAATTCAGCGTTGCGCGAACGCCAGTCGTCCGCGCGCAACGCCTGCGCCCGCTCGACCGAAAAACCGCCGCTGAGCAACCCCGATTGCATCGGGCTGTAGACGATGACGCCGGTGCCGTTCTGCGCGCACCAGGGAATCAGGTCGGCGCCCGCGCCGCGCTGGATCGCCGAGAACGGCGGCTGCAGCGACTCCACGTGCCCCAGCGCCTCGGCGTCCTGCAATTGCGCCAGGTTGTGGTTGGACAGGCCGACCGCGCGCACCTTGCCTTCGCGCTTGAGGTCCAGCAATTCCTGCCAATAGGCCTCCAGCGGCGTGCCGTCGCCGGCCGGCCAGTGCATCTGGTACAGGTCGATGCGCTCGACGCCCAGACGGCGCAGCGATCCCTCGATTTCGCGGCGGATGCTGGCCGGCGCGCCGTTGCGCCGCGGAGTCGCCTGCGGCTGCTCGGGCGACCAGGTCAGGCCGCATTTGGTGAAGACGTAGGGCCGTTCGCTTGCGCTCATCTGCGCCAGCGCGCGTCCCACCACCTCTTCGGCGTGGCCCAGTCCATAGACGGCGGCGGTGTCGATCCAGTTGATGCCGCGATCGACCGCGAGGCGGATGGCGGCGATCGAATCGGCGTCGTCCTGCGGCCCCCAGCCGATGGCCCAGGCATTGCCGCCCATCGCCCAGGCGCCCAGGCCGATGCGCGTGATCGACATATCGCTGCGCCCCAGCGGGCGCGTCGGAAAAGAAGTCGTGGTGCTCATGCGAAAAAAATCTCCTGCCGGCAAAACGTCATGGCGGATCCCGCCCGGGTCCCCGCAACAGTCACGATAGCACTCGTCCAAGCCTTTGATTTTCCGGTGTTGTGCGCCTCGGGCGCGGCGTTCCGGAAACGACTGACACCCTTGCCGCGCGGCCGGCGCGACCACGCATGCGTCCCCTTGAAAGCGATTTCAACGCAACTTTTTCATTTTTTGCACCCAACCGACTTGCACGCCGAAATTAGTTCGTGCATAATCTCGTTTCTTCGCCAACGGCACTAAACAAAACCGGCAACGAGATACGAAAAACGACCACGAAAGTGATCGGAAAAAACGTAAAACGTGGCAGGAGTTGATTAGAAGAACGGGGGTATAGCTCAGCTGGGAGAGCGCTTGCATGGCATGCAAGAGGTCAGCGGTTCGATCCCGCTTACCTCCACCAGTCCAAAGCGAAGATTAGTACAGCAGTAAAACCAGCAAGTCCAAGTCCCCTTCGTCTAGAGGCCTAGGACATCACCCTTTCACGGTGAGTACAGGGGTTCGAATCCCCTAGGGGACGCCAGTTTACTGGCAGCAGTACAAGATGCAGTTGAAGTGACACAGTAGTTGAGTAAGCCGCTGCGGAGCGGTAGTTCAGTTGGTTAGAATACCGGCCTGTCACGCCGGGGGTCGCGGGTTCGAGCCCCGTCCGCTCCGCCAAAAGCGCTCTACGCAGTGCCTTTCAAGAGCTCCGTCCCTGGAGCTTTTTGCATTTATAGGGTGTAAGCCTTGTTGTTTGCAGGTTGGAACAGCGGGGAATCTGGGGGGTATAGCTCAGCTGGGAGAGCGCTTGCATGGCATGCAAGAGGTCAGCGGTTCGATCCCGCTTACCTCCACCAGTAAAGCAGTAAGTAGTACAGTAGTTTGAGCAGTTGCACGTTCCGGTCCCCTTCGTCTAGAGGCCTAGGACATCACCCTTTCACGGTGAGTACAGGGGTTCGAATCCCCTAGGGGACGCCAGTTCGCTGGCTCGCCGACCGGATCTGCAAAGCCGTCCTGACAAGATGGTGTGCTGCCAAGTGTTGTTGTAAACCGCTGCGGAGCGGTAGTTCAGTTGGTTAGAATACCGGCCTGTCACGCCGGGGGTCGCGGGTTCGAGCCCCGTCCGCTCCGCCAAGCATCTTGTGTGCATCCCAGCAAGCCGCAAGACCAGTTGTTCCGCAGGAGTCTTCCTGCACTGCGCCAGAAGGCGCCCGCCAAAAGCTCCGGATTCCGGAGCTTTTTTGCTTTGCGCGGCAGCAAGCGCCGTGCCGCCCCCTTCCCCCGTCTCGTCCGTTTATCCTCTGGACAGGCCGCGCTTCGCATCGCATCCTGTGCGCTTGTGCCAGCCAAGCCAAGAGGCCCACGTGACCGCCAGCAACGCCGCCCCGCACGCACACCGCCAGCACCTGCAACGCATCATCGCAGGCTTGAACGAAGGCATCATCCTGCTCGAGTCCGATGGCAGCATCGCCTGGGCCAACGCCAGCGCGCTGGCGCTGCACGGGGTCGACACGCTGGAGGCGCTGGGGCAGACGCCCGCCGGCTACCGCAAACGCTATGCGCTGACCTACCGCAACCATCACCGCGTGCCGGCCAAGCAGTATCCGCTCGACCGCCTGGCCGCCGCGGTCGCGTTCGACGACCTGCTGCTGGACCTGACGCGCAAGGACGACGCCGACTTCCTGCGCAACATCCGCGCGCGCGGCCTGCTGCTCGAAGGCGACGGCGCGGACTTCCGCGTGCTGATCCTGGATGACCAGACCGGCCAGTTCAACGCCGAGCAGCGCTTCGAGCGCACCTTTGCCGCCAATCCCGCGCCGGCGCTCATCTGCCGCCTGTCCGACCTGCGCTATGTGAAGGTGAACCAGGGCTTCCTGGACATGACCGGCCTGACGCGCGAGACCGTGCTGGGCAAATCGGCCTACGAGCTGGACGTGCTTGACGGCGGCGATGACAAGGAGGACGCGGTGGCCAAGCTGAACGCGGGCCTGACCATCAGCCAGCGCGAAGGCGTGGTGCGGCTGGCGGACGGCGGCGCGCGCTTCGTCATCGTCGCCGGCCAGCCGATCGACATGCAGGACGAACCGTGCATGCTGTTCACCTTCATCGACCTGGAAAAGCGCAAGCGCACCGAGGAGGCCCTGCAGCAGAGCGAGGAGCGCTTCTCCAAGGCGTTCCGGCTGGCGCCGGTGCCGATGGCGCTGTGCGACGGCGAATCGCTGCGCGCGCTGGATATCAATGACGCCTTCGCGCAGGCCGTGGGCGTGTCGGCGCAGGACGGCGCGGGCCAGGAACTGACCGCCCTGGGCCTGCGCCCGTTCGAAGGCATGGCCGACAGCCTGGCGCGCGGCGAGAGCATCCGCAACCGCGAAGCCGCGCTGGCCACGCCCGACGGCGCCCTTCTGGATTGCCTGGCCTCGGCCGAGCCGGTCATGATCGGCGGCGAGCGCCGCGTGCTGCTGGTGATGCAGGACATCACCGAACGCAAGCGCAGCGAGACCGAACTGCTGACCGCGATCGAGGCGGTGATGCAGGACACCTCGTGGTTCAGCCGCGGCATCATCGAGAAGCTGGCGCAGTTGCGCGCCCCGGCGCCGGCGGCCCGCGACGTGGCCGAGCTGGCGCAGCTGACGGCGCGCGAGCGCGAGGTGCTGGGCCTGCTGTGCCAGGGCCATAGCGACGACGAGATCGCCCGCCAGTTGCGCCTGTCGCGCAACACGGTGCGCAATCACGTGGCCACCATCTACAGCAAGATTGGCGTGCACCGGCGCAGCGCGGCCATCGTCTGGGCCCGCGACCGCGGCATCACCGGGCATGAAAAGCCGCGCTCCCGGGGCAAATCCGGCGCGGGCTGAGGCAGGCCGCCTGAATTTACAAATTGAATCAAAATAATGAGGGGATCGCGCTGCGCGAAGATGCCGCCGCGTTAGATTCCGCCCGCCGCCAAAAATCGCCATTTTCGGCAAAACTCCAGCCAACTAGCCGCCAAAATCCGCATCACACCCCAGATTGCGCAAACCCTGCGCAGGTTCTTACGATCCGCCGATCTGGCCGTCCCGTCCACGGGTCCGGCAGAGCCCCGCAAGCCTTCTGGAGTCCGTTGATGCAGACCGCCTACATTCCCGTTCCCAAGCCGCCCAAGGCGCAGCCCGCGCCCGCCTGGAGCAGCGCCGCCGTGATGGAGCTTTACGCCCTGCCGTTCATGGACCTGGTGTTCCGCGCCCAGCAGACGCACCGCGCCCACTTCGATCCCAACGGCATCCAGCTGTCGAGCCTGCTGTCGATCAAGACCGGCGGCTGTCCCGAGGACTGCGGCTATTGCTCGCAGTCGTCGCGCTACGACACCGGCCTGGAAGCGGAAAAGCTGATGCCGCTGGACGAAGTGCTGGCCGCCGCCCGCGCCGCCCAGGCAGGCGGCGCCCAGCGCTTCTGCATGGGCGCCGCCTGGCGCAGCCCCAAGCCGCACCACCTGGAGGCCGTGGCCGAGATGGTCAGCGCGGTCAAGGCGCTCGGCCTGGAGACCTGCGTCACGCTCGGCATGCTGCGCGAGGGCCAGGCCGAACAGCTCAAGCAGGCCGGTCTGGACTACTACAACCACAACCTGGACACCTCGCCCGAGTTCTACGGCAAGATCGTCACCACCCGCACCTACCAGGACCGCCTCGACACGCTGGACCGCGTGCGCGACGCCGGCATCAACGTCTGCTGCGGCGGCATCGTCGGCATGGGCGAATCGCGCCAGGAGCGCGCCGGCCTGATCGCGCAGCTGGCCAACATGGAGCCCTACCCCGAGTCGGTGCCGATCAACAACCTGATGCGGGTGGAAGGCACGCCGCTGGCCGACGTCGAGCCGCTCGATCCGTTCGAGTTCGTGCGCACCATCGCGGTGGCGCGCATCACCATGCCGCGCGCCATGGTGCGCCTGTCGGCCGGCCGCGAGGCCATGGACGACGCCATGCAGGCGCTGTGCTTCATGGCCGGCGCCAACTCGATGTTCTACGGCGACGTGCTGCTGACCACCGGCAATCCGCGCATGGAGGCCGACCAGCGCCTGCTGCAACGCCTGGGCATGCGCATCGACGCCGGCCAGCACAACCCCCACCATGCGCACCAGGATCTCTCGGCGTGACGCTGAGCCCCGGCCTGTTCTACCTGCTGGCCAGCGTCGTCTGCAGCGTCGCCGTGGCGGCGATGCTGAAGCTGGCGCGGCGCTGGCAGGTGGACGTGCGCCAGGCCATCATGGTCAACCACGCGGTCGCCGCCCTGCTCTGCTGGACGGTGCTGCGGCCAGACCCGGCCGCGCTGCTGACGCCGCAGACGCCGTGGCTGGTGCTGGTGGCGCTGGGCCTGCTGCTGCCCAGCGGCTTCATGGCGATGGCGCTGGCCGTGCGCCATGCCGGCGTGGTGCGCAGCGACGCGGCGCAGCGGCTGTCGCTGTTCATCCCGCTGCTGGCGGCGTTCCTGCTGTTCGGCGAGCCGGTCAGCGGCCGCAAGCTGGGCGCGATCGCGCTGGCCTTCGCCGCGCTGTTCTGCCTGCTGCGGCGGCCGGCCGCCCTGCCCGCGGCGCAGGCGCCCGAGACGGACGCCGCCGCGCGCCGCGCGCTGTGGCTGTGGCCGTTGTCGGTCTGGGTGGCCTATGGCGTGGTCGACATCCTGTTCAAGCAGGTGGCGCGCGCCGGCACCGCCTTCGCCAGCGGCCTGCTGCTGGCCTTCGCGCTGGCCAGCGCGCTGATGCTGCTCTACCTGCTGTGGCGCCGGGCCGCCTGGGCGCCGCGCCATCTGGCGGCGGGCGTGGCGCTGGGCGTGGTGAACTTCGGCAATATCCTCACCTACATCCGCGCCCACCAGGCGCTGCCCGAGCATCCCGCGCTGGTGTTCGCGTCCATGAACATGGGCGTGATCACGCTGGGCACGCTGGTCGGAGCGCTGGCGTTCCGCGAGCCCCTGACGCGCCTGAACGGCGCGGGCCTGGCGCTGGCCCTGGGGGCCATCCTGCTGATGACCCCGTGGTGACGGGCGCCGGCGCTCAGGTGCCGGTGCGGGGCTGCCGCGCCGCCTGATCCTCGGCGTCGGGCTCGGCCGGCGCCGGTTCGGCCGCGGCGGTCATGGCCGCGATGGGAGGATCCACCGCCCCGGCGCCTTCCACCGGCGCCGTGGCTGGCGCGGCCGAGGGGTCCGGCTGCACCATCTCGATGCCGATATCGTTTTCCACATCCACCCGCGGGTCGAGCACGGCGGCGGCCGGCGAGCTTTGCAGCGTGTCCGGCATCGGCACGAAATGCACCGGCGCTTCCTCGACCTGGTGGGCGCCGGTGACGCGCGTCGGGCGCACCTGCCACACCAGGATCAGCGCGCAGGCCGAGATGAAGACGTAATACATGCTGGGGCCGGCCAGCGACATCAAGAGGCCCGCGATCATCGGGCCGACACAGGCGCCGACGCCGTAGGTCATGAGCAGCACCGCCGACAGGCTGACGCGGCGCTCGGATTCGACGTGATCGTTGGCGAAGGCGGCGCCCAGCGGATACAGGGTGAACTGCAGGATGCCGAAGACGCAGGACATGGCCACCAGCGCCCAATAGGGCAAGGTCAGCCAGCCCCACATGACGGTCGGCAAGATCACCAGCAACAGCGCATTGAAGCGGATCAGGCCGGCGCGGTTGATGCGGTCGGACAGCCAGCCCATGGGCCATTGCGACAGCAGCCCGGCGGTGACGGCGGCGGCCACGAACACGGCGGCCTGCGAGGTCGTCAGGCCGTGCTTGGCGCCGTACACGGCCGCCAGGCCGTAGAAGGCGCCGGACAGGTTGCCGGCCACGAACAGCACCGTCATGGACAGCGGCACGCGGCGCATGAAGAAGCGGATGTCGAGCGCGGCCGGCAGCGGCGTGGGCGGGTGCGAGCGGGCCGTGACGGCGATCGGCACCAGGCACAGCACCAGGCACATGGCCACCAGGGTCAGCGGCCGCAGGTCGAGCGTGGCGTAGGCGGTCAGGGCCAGCTGGCCCAGCACGGTGCCCAGGCCGGACACCACCATGTAGACGGAGAACACGCGCCCGCGCTGGTGGTTTTCGGTTTGTTCGTTGAGCCAGCTTTCGATGACCATGAACTCGGTCACCATGACGATGCCGGAGATGACGCGGAACACCAGCCACAGCGGCATGGAGTCGACCAGCGTCTGCGCCAGGATCATGCTGGTGGCGACGGCGGCACAGGCGACGAAGGCGCGGATGTGGCCGACGCGGATGATGAGCTTGTGTCCCAATCGCGCGCCGCAGACCAGGCCCAGGTAGTAGCCGGCGATCAGGGTGCCGATCCAGACCTCGCTGACGGACTGCGCGGTCAGCCTCAACCCCATGTAGGTGTTGAACAGGCCGGTGCCGATGAGCATCAGCAGGGTCGCGAAATACAGCGACGAGAAAGAAGAGATGGTTGCGAGCATGGCGTCTGGCTACCCCTGCCGGGGAGTAGCGACGCGGGCCGCCAGGGCGGCCCGCGCATTGAGCGATGAAACAGGGACTGCGCGGGGGGAAATCAGGCTTGCGACAGCAGGGTCGCGGCGTCGCTGACTTCGAACTTGCCGGGGCCTTCGACGTTCAGGTGCTTGACCACGCCGTCGACGATCAGGGCCGAGTAGCGCTGCGAGCGCACGCCCATGCCGCGCTGGATCAGGTCCAGCTCCAGGCCCAGGGCCTTGGTCCACAGGGCGGAACCGTCGGCCAGCATGCGGACCTTGCCGTCGGTCTTCTGTTCGCGGCCCCAGGCGCCCATGACGAAGGCGTCGTTGACGGACACGCACCAGATTTCATCCACGCCCTTGGCCTTGAGGGCGGCGGCCTGCTCGACGTAGCCGGGCAGGTGCTTGGCCGAGCAGGTCGGCGTGAAGGCGCCGGGCAGCGCGAACAGGGCGATGGTCTTGCCGCGGGTCAGGTCGGCGACCTGGAAGGCGTTGGGGCCCAGCGAGCAGCCTTCGCTTTCGGTTTCGATGAATTCGGTCAGGGTGCCGTCGGGCACGCGATCGCCGACTTTGATGCTCATGGGGAATCTCCAGTGTTGGGGGTGTTGCATTGGGGCGGATGTGCCCCACAGCCCTCATCATAGTTCGTGTCCGTTGCGCTTGCTGGCCCGGCGGACAGATCGGGAAAAAAACCCGCACAGTCTGAAACGACTCCATACGCGAGGCGGCATGGGGATCGTTGCCATAATGTGGGCGTGTTCAATGCCCGGGCGCGATGGCCGCGCGCGGGCGCTTTGCGGAGACAAACCGATGCGCAAGATGCTGATCGGCCTGGCCTGGACGATGGCCCTGGCCACCCCGGCCTGGGCCGCGCCCGACGCGGCCGAGCAGGCCCAGTTCGAATCCTTCGTGGTGGCGGCGGGCGCCTCCAACGGCGCGGCGCGATCGTGCGGCGCGTCCGAACCCGACCTGGCGCAGCACCAGGCGACCTCGCGCAAGAACCTGGAACGGTATGCCAAGGAATACGGGTTCTCGGCGGCTGGCTATGACGGGCTTTACGAGAAGGGGCTCGCGGACGGGACGCGGATGATGGAAGAGATGAAGCGTTCCGGGGTCGACGGGTGCCGGGGGGTGCTGGGGAGTTTTCAGAATGAGCGGGTGATTTCTTATGAGGATATGAAGGCGGCGTTGGCTGAGGTTAGTGATGGGTTGCCGGGGGAGAGTGCGGAGAAGTGATCGCTTTTTTTTGGGCGGGGATTTGAGTTCTTGAGCCGCCCGGCGGGACGGCGCAGGCGGAGGGCGGGGCTACGATTGCGGTCCGGAGCGTTCGCTCCGGACTTCCCCGTCCTCAACCTCGTCCGCCTTCGGCTCCCTACGGTTTCCGTCGGGCGCATCTACACGCCCCGCCCTCCGCCTGCGCCGTCCCGCCGGGCTCATGATGTCTTGGTTCCCGCGTTGCTGGGGCGAGAGGGGTGCTTGGCGTGGTTGGCCACGTCAACGGGGGGTGGGAGGGGTTTGCGGGGCCCGCCAAAAGGCGGCCGCGCGGGCGGCCTTTTTTGGCTTACGCGGGGTCTTGCAGGCCAGGATGAACGCTGCGCGCGTGGGCAGGCTTGGTTTTGGAGCTTGTGGGCGACGTGGCTTTGGAGCTTGTGGAATTGGCTTTGGAGCTTGTGGGCAACTGGCTTTGAAACTGCGTCGCGTGTTCGCGCGTTCACGTTCCCGTGCGACATGAAGGGTCGCGGCGCTTGACCTGTATCTCCCTCGTGCCGCACCCTCCAGCCGCGCGCAGCGCCGCTCTCACGACGCACCGCTAAAGCGTATGCCAGGACCGGCTGCCCGCGCAGCCGGTCCTGGCGGGCGACGCAAACTCTCTCCCCTCCCTCCGCCCGAGCGGCCTCACCCATGCAGATGTCGGTAGCCCCTGGCGGCGGTCGGGCAGGCGGGGCGCAACCTCGATGCGCCCGAGGGAATCTGAAGGCAGTCGCCGAAGGCGACAACGAAGATGACAACGGGGCAGTCCGGAGCGAACGCTCCGGACCGCAATCGTGGGCGCGCCCCGCCTGCCCGACCGCCGCCAGGGGCGGCCTACGAAGAACAACCGTAACGCCTCACCCACCCAACCCATTCTGCTTGAACCAGTCAAGCATCCTCTGCCAAGCCTGCTCCGCCTCGGCCTTGCGGTAACTCGGCCGATAGTCGGCGTGGAAGGCGTGAGGGGCTTCGGGGTAGACGTCGATGCGGGAGGCCTTGGCGGCGGCGGGCCCCTTGGCGAGTTCGATGCGCATCTTGTCGACGTCGGTCAGGGGGATGCCGGCGTCCTTGCCGCCGTAGGCGCCCAGGACCGGGGCCTTGAGGTCGTTGACCAGGCTCAGGACCGACTTGGGCTTGAGTTCGCTCGGGTCGCCGCCCAACTGGCCGTACCAGGCGGCGCCGGCCTTGAGCTTGGGGTTGTGGGCGGCGTAGAGCCAGACCTGGCGGCCGCCCCAGCAGAAGCCGAGGATGCCGAGCTTGTCGTCGCTGCCGCCGTTGGCGGCGGCCCAGGCGACGGTGGCGTCGAGGTCGCCCTGCACCTGCTTGTCGGGCACCTTGCTGATGATCTCGGCCTGCAGCTTGGGGATCTCGGTGTACTTGGACGGATCGCCCTGGCGCGCGAACAGCTCGGGCGCGATGGCCAGGTAGCCCAGGTGGGCCAGGCGGCGGCAGACGTCCTGGATGTACTCGTGCACGCCGAAGATCTCCGACACCACCAGCAGCGTCGGCAGGTTCTTCTTGCCGGCGGGCGCGGCGCGGTAGGCGGGCATCTTGCCGTCGGTGGTGGGAATGTCCACCTTGCCGGCGGTCAGGCCGTTGGCGTCGGTCTTGATGGCGGTCTGGGCCACGGCGGGGCCGGCGGCCAGCGAGAAGCCGGCCGCGACGGTGGTGGCGATGAAGCCGCGCCGGTCCAGTTTGAGGGGCGGCAGCAGGCTGTCGAAATGCGCGTCCTGGTCTTTCATCATGCATCTCCGGGCAAAGGACGGCCGCCGGACGCGGGCGCGTCCTGGCGGGCCGCCGGGTTCACTTCAGGGAGAAGTCCACGCGCGAGGGCAAGCCCTCGTCCTTGATGCCATCGGCGTCCAGTTGCGGGGCAACGATGAACACGCGATCCGCGAGTCCTTCCTGGGCTTGCAGCTTCTCATACACCGCTTGCGCGCGCGCGTCGGCCAGTTGGCGCAATTGCTCGTCGCCCACCGGGGCCGCGGCGCGCAGCATCTCCTCCATCTGTTGCGGCGGCACGGACTTGGCCATGCCGATGAAATTGCGCGGCTTGTCCTTGATGTCCGTGTCGTCGTAGACCTTTTCCAGGTACTTGGCGCGCTCGGCGCCCGAGACCTCGACGCCGGCCGGATTCGGCTTCTTGCCGCGCGGGGCGACGTCGCGGGCCTTGGCCAGGCGGATCTGGGCATCGACCCAGGCCTGGCGCAGGCCGTCCAGGTCGGTCTTGGGATCGGCGCGGCCGCTCAGGTCCATCTTGAGCGCGGGGCGGTCCACCAGGGCCTTGGTCAGGGTCTCGATGCGCTGTTGCGTATCCTCGGTGAGCACGGCGCTGCCGGGCGCGAATTCCACGTACGACAGTTCCTCGCCGCCGCCGAAGGCCGACGCCAGCAGGCTGAAGGGCGAGGTGACGGCCTTGACCACCAGGTTCAGCAGCACCCGCACGACGATGCCGCCGACCGAGAACTCGGGATCGTCGAGCGACCCGGAGATCGGCAGGTTGATGTCGATGTTGCCGCGCGAGTCCTTCAGCAGGGCCACGGCCAGCAGCACCGGCAGCTTGGTGGCGTCGGGGCTGTTGGTCTTGTCGCCGAAGGTGAGCTGGTTCAGCACCACGTGGTTGGTGGCCTGCAGCGCGCGGTCCTTGATCTTGTATTCCAGGTCGACCGACAGCTTGCCGCGCTTGATCGGATAGCCGACGTACTTGGCCGAATAGGTGTTGAAGCGCGGCAGGTCCACGCCCTTGGCCGAGGCCTTCAGGTCGAGCGACAGGAACTTGGCGAACGGCTGCACCACGCCGCTGATCGACAGGGGCGCGGTGGTGTAGACGCGGCCGGTGACCTTGACCTTGGCGGGCTGCGGGTTGGTGGACGACACGGCCGTGATGGAGCCGTCGATGCTGGACAGCTCGGCCACGTAGTTGGGCTTGACGAAGCGGTCGGTGAAGGTCATGCGGCCGCGCGTCAGGGTGACGCTGTTGAGCGAGATGTCGGGCATGCCGCCGCCCTTGGCCGCGGGCGCCGGCGCTTCGGCGCGCCGGCCGGGGGTCTGCGTGTCCTGGGTGATGGAGCCGCCGGCCTGGCCGGGCGCGGCCACCAGGTCCATGACGTTCAGGCGGCCCTGGGCGTTCAACAGGATGCGGCCATAGAAGTCATCGAGCGCGATGTCGCCCAGGCCGGCCACGATCTTCTCGCCGGCCACCGCAATGTTCATGCCGGAAAAGCCCAGGCGCTTCCAGTTGAGGAAGTCGTCCTTGTTGACGCGGTCCTGCAGGTCGACGTCCGTGACCTCGACGCCGCCCTTCCAGCCGGCCTTCATCGGCGCGCTGCCGTTGGCCGCCGCGAACTCGGCGTCGCCCTTGGCGCCCAGCGTGATGGCGCGCACGGTGGCGTTCAGGCTGGAAGCGAAGTACGGCGCGAACGACGCGACGTTCAGGCCGGACAGGTCGACCGAGGTCTTGAGCGTGAGCGGTTGCGGCGTGAAGGCGCCCTTCAGGTCGAGCTTGCCGCCGCCCTGGATGCCGGCCGCGGCCAGCGTGAAGTTGCTGGCGCCCGGGCCCATGGCCAGGCGGTCGGCGGTGACGACCAGTTGCTGCAGCGCCACGTCGAGCGCGGGGTTCAGGGTTTCATCGCGCGCCTTGAATTGCGCCAGCTCGGCGCGCACGCCCGTGGCGGACGCATCGATGACGCCGTTCTTGTCCAGCACGTGCACCTGCGCGGTCAGCCCGAGGCGGCCGTCCTGCAACAGGATCGGCGACAGGCTGCGCACGGCCGGCGCGAACGGCGCCAGCGCGACGTTGCCCATGCGCACCGCCAGTTCCAGCGACAGCGGCTGCAGCACCAGCGGGCCCTTGGCGCGGATCCAGCCGCCATCGGTGCTGTTGTCCACGGTCAGCCAGAGATTGATGGGTTCGCCCTTGACCTGCGGCAGCGCCACGCCTTCGACGGTGACGGCCAGGCCGGTCAGGGTGTAGTCGAGTTTGCTGATGGCGTCGGTGACGTAGAGCTCGCCTTCGTGGATGTTGAAGGCGTCCAGCGTCACCTTCCATTCGGCCGGCGCGGCGGGCTTGGGCGGGGCATCAGCAGCGGGCGGCGTGTCGGCAGTGGCGCCCGCAGGGGCAGGCTTGGCGGCCTGGGCGGGATCGGTCGCGGCAGGCTTGGCGGCCTGGGCAGGATCCGCCGTCGCCGGGACCGCGGGATTCGCGGCGGGCGCGCCCTGCTGCGTCCCCGGCTTGGCGGCGGTCGTCGCGGCGGGTTGGGCCGCCGGCGCCGGACCGCCCAGCTGCTTGAGCTTGTCGACCACGTCCTGCCAGTTCAAATGCTGGTTGCTGTAGCGGCGCGCGTACACCTGCGGCGCCCACAGGCCGACGTCGCCGACATAGACCTGGCGCGCGATCGGTTCGAGTTCGAGGCGGCTGACGGTCAGCGCGCTCCAGGCCGCCAGGCTCTCGCCGGCGCTGTCGCGCAGGTCGAACTGGCGCAGGCCCAGGTCGCCGACCACGCGGATCTTGGGCGGCGCGTCCTTGGGCTGCTCGAACACGATCTGCAGGTTCGAGTCCAGCAGCGCGCGCTCGAGCTTGAACGGCAGCGGCATGGGCCAGACGTCGGCCCATTTTTCCAGTTGCAGGCCGGTGAAGGCGACCCGCAGCGTCGACGACGGCACCTTGTCGAAGGGCCGCGCCACGCCGGTCAGGTCGAACGGGCTGCCGTTGATGCGCAGGTGCAGGCGCGGCTGCACGTCGATGTCGGTGGCGTAGCCGAAGGTGGAGATGAACGGCACGCCCACGGCCAGCTCGTCGATCACCTGCTTGCGGCCGGTGACCTTGTCGTCCAGCGTCACGACGCCGCCCTCGATCACCATGTTGTTCAGCGAGAAGCGCGGCAGGCCCTCATCGGGCTTGGGCGGCTCGTCGGGCTTGGTGGCCGTCATCTCGGCCACGCGCTGCTGCACGTCGGAGAAGTTGAAGCGGGTAACGTCCTCGCGCACGATCGACAGCGTGGGCGAACGCAGGGTGAAGCGGTCGACCACCGGCGCGAACCAGAACAGCGAGGACCAGGCGGCGCTGACGTTCACTTCCGAGGCCGTGAACAGCGGCGTCTGCGAGCCGGGCTGGGCCACGGCGAGATCGCGCGCGCGCACGGTCAAGGTGAAGGGATTGAAGGTGATCTTGCCGACGGCGACGTCGCGGCCCAGCATCTTGGCCACGTCCTGGGTCAGCACGTTGTGCAGGACCTTGGGCACTTGCCACGCCGCGATGCCACAGAGGATCAGCGCCACGGCCACGACGCCCAAGAGGATCTTGCCTAAGCGGCGGGTGAACCGGAACTTGGGCATCCGCAAGGGCATTGTGCGTCTCCTGGTACGAATTGAAGGCCATTATCGCGTCCTTCGAGCAAATTGGGGGGGCTTTTTGCAGCGGGCCGCCAAAAGCGAAAAAGCCCCCGCAGGGGCGCAAGAACAGGCGAACCGCGGCGGGCTTATCTTTCCTCAAGGCGCGGCCGGCGGCGGCTCGTCTATCATAGGCGTATCAGCGGCCCGCCACGGCCTGCCGGGACCGCTCTTTTCAATCATTAACAATTCTCGATCCCGATTCCCATGTCCACGCCCGCCCCCACCTTGAGTCACCTGGATGAAGCCGGCCAGGTCCGCATGGTCGATGTCATCGGCAAGACCGACACCGAACGCGTGGCCGTCGCCGCCGCCAGCATCCGCATGAACGCCGTCGCCTACGGCCTGCTGACGCAGCCGGGCCAGGGCAAGGGCGAGGTGCTCAACACCGCGCGCGTCGCCGCCATCCTGGCGGCCAAGCGCTGTGCCGAGCTCATCCCCCTGTGCCACAGCCTGCCGCTGTCGTTCGTCGGCGTCGAATTCGCGCTGGACGACGACGCGCACCGCATCGACATCCTGGCCACCTGCCGCACCAGCTACAAGACCGGTGTCGAAATGGAAGCCATGACCGCGTGCAGCGTCGCCGCGCTGACCATCTATGACATGTGCAAGGCGGCCGACAAGGGCATCGTCATCGAACACGTACGCCTGAAGTACAAGGCGGGAGGCAAAAGCGGTGAATGGCGCAACGATTAATCTTCTGTACTTCGCCCGCGTCGCCGAACTGGTCGGCAAGCGCTCCGAGGCCTGGCCGCTGGACGGCGAGTCCACCGGCGCGCAACTGCTGGCCGCGCTCGGCGAACGCTATCCGCAGCTGGCCCCGGCCGGCCGCCTGAAGCTGGCCATCAACCAGACCCACGCCAAGCCGTCGGCGCCGATACGCGCCGGCGACGAGGTGGCGGTGTTCGAACCCGTCACTGGAGGCTGAGCGCCATGGTCATCGTGCAGGAAGCCGACTTCGACGGCGCCGCGCTCACCGCCGCCCTGCGCGCCAGCGCCGGGCCGGGCGTGGGCGGCATCGTCACCTTCGTGGGCTACGTGCGCGACTACGCGCCGGACACGCCCACCGACACGCTCTACCTGGAACACTACCCCGGCATGTGCGAGCGCGAGCTCGAGGACATCGCCGCCACCGCCCGCGCGCGCTGGAACCTGGACGGCACGGTGATCGTGCACCGGGTCGGCGCGCTGACGCGCAATGCCCAGATCGTGTTCGTGGCCGCGGCCAGCGCCCATCGCGGCGACGCCTTCCGCGGCTGCGAATTCATCATCGACGCGCTCAAGACCCGCGCGCCCTTCTGGAAGCGCGAAACCCTGGCGGGTGGCGACAGCTTCTGGGTGGAACAACGCCAATCCGACCAGGACCGCACGCAGTCCTGGGACGCCGACACCCCGCCCCCCAAGGAGACTCCATGAACGACGCCTCCCCCGTTTCGCTGGCCTGCGCCGTGCTGACGGTCAGCGACACCCGCAGCGCCGGCGACGACACGTCCGGCAACCTGCTGGCCAACAGCCTGGCGCAGGCCGGCCACCAATGCGTGCGGCGCGACATCTCCAAGGACAACGTCTACCAGATCCGCCGCGTCATCAGCGACTGGATCGCCGACCCCGAAGTGCAGGTCATCCTGACCACGGGCGGCACCGGCTTCTCCCACGCCGACCACGTGCCGCAGGCCATCCTGCCGCTGCTGGACCGCGAGATCCCCGGCTTCGGCGAACTGTTCCGCCAGCTCTCCTACGAGGAAATCGGCAGCTCGACCATCCAGTCGCGCGCCTTCGCCGGCTCGGCCAACCGGACCCTGCTGTTCTGCCTGCCCGGTTCCAACAACGCCTGCGAGACCGCCTGGAACCGCATCATCCGCGAACAGCTGGACAGCGGCCACCGCCCCTGCAATTTCGCCACGCACCTCCAACCCCGCGACCAAGACCACTGACGCCCATGCTGGATTTCGACCAAGCCCAGACCCTGCTGGCCAACGCCGCCGCCCCCCTCGCCCGCCGCGAACACGTCGGCCTGGACGAGGCGCCCGGACGCGTGCTGGCGGCCGACCTCGACGCCACCGTGGACATCCCGCCGGCCGACAACAGCGCCATGGACGGCTACGCGCTGCGCCTGGCCGACTGGCAGCCGGGCGCGCGCCTGCCGATCCAGCAACGCTGCTATGCCGGCGACACGCCCGAGCCGCTCAAGCCCGGCCACGCCATCCGCCTGTTCACCGGCAGCCTGATTCCCGCCGGCGCCGACGTGGTGGTGATGCAGGAAGACACGCACGAAGCCGACGACCAGGTCGAGATCACGCGCGAGCCGCGCCCCGGCCAGCACATCCGCCAGCGCGGCGAAGACACCCTGGCCGGCGCCCCGCTGCTGGCCGCCGGCACGCAGCTGCAGGCCGCCCACGTGGCGCTGCTGGCCTCGCAGGGCCTGGCCAGCGTGCCGGTCTACGGCCGCCTGCGGGTCGGCATCCTGACCACCGGCGACGAACTGGTGCCGCCCGGCGGCGCGCGCGAGACGGCGCAGATCTACAACTCCAACGGCCCGATGCTGGCGGCGCTGGTGCGCAGCATGGCCGCCGAACCGGCCAAGGTGCTGCATGCGCGCGACACCGAGGACGACCTGCGCGCCGCCTTCCAGGCGCTGTTGGCCGAGTGCGATCTGGTGCTGAGCGTGGGCGGCGTGTCCGTCGGCGAACGCGACCTGGTCAAGCCGGCGCTGGCCGCGCTGGGCGGCGAGCTGTCGCTGTGGAAGGTGCGCATGAAGCCGGGCAAGCCGGTGGCGCTGGCCATGATCGGCGACAAGCCGGTGGTCAGCCTGCCGGGCAATCCGGTGTCCGCCTACGCGGTGTTCGCCATGCTGGTGTCGCCGCTGGTGCGCCGCATGCAGGGCCGCGAGGAACTGTTCCCGCCGGTCAGCCGGCTGCCGCTGCGCACCGAGCATCCGCGCCAGGACAGCCGCGAGGAATTCCTGCGGGTGCAGCGCCGCGCCGCCGATGACGGCAACGCCGAGCTGGTGCCTTATGGCCACCAGGGTTCCGGGGTGATCAGTTCATTGCCGTGGTCGACGGGGCTGGCGCGCCTGCCGGCCGACGTGCAGGTGCAGGACCGCGACCGCGTGCCCTACTACGACCTGCGTCACTGGCTGGCGTAGCGCTCGGCCGCCGCCAGCTCCTCGGGCGTGTTCAGGTTCATGAACGCGCCGGGCGCGCCAGGTACGTTATCGAACGGCGCGCCCACGCCTCCCACCCGCGACTGCCACAGGCCGACCTTGCGTTCGCCGGCCGCCAGGTAGTCGCGCAACGCCGGCAACAGCGACGCGCGTAGCGCCATGCAGGCCGGATGGCGCTGGCCGCCGGCCAGCGCGTAGGCCAGCGGCGCGCCCGCCGCTTGCGCCGCCGCGATCAGGCGCCGGGCCAGGTCGGCCGGCAGGAACGGCGTGTCGCACGGCGCCACCACCAGCCATTCGCACGGCGCGGCCGCCGCCAAGCCCGCGGCAAGGCCCGCCAGCGGCCCCTGCCAGGCGCCCAATGCGTCGGTATCGTCGGCCACCACCCGGCCATAGCGGGCGTAGGTCTCGGCGTTGCGGTTGGCGCTGAGGATCAACGGCCCGACCTGCGGCGCCAGGCGCCGCGCCACGTGCGCCACCAGCGGTTCGCCGCGCAGCAAGACCAGGCCCTTGTCGCAGCCCTGCATACGCGAGCCCTGGCCGCCGGCCAGGATCAGGCCGGCCACCTGCCGCCGGTCGAACGCGGTCAAGGTCTCAGCCACCGATGTAGCTCATCTCGACTTTGCGGGCCGGGTCGGCCATGTTGCGGCCGCGCTGTTCGGAATAGTTGTCGCCCCGGGCGGCCCAGATGCCCGTGAGGATGGCGGCCAGCTCGTCGTCGCTGGCGCCGCCACGCAGCGGCGCGCGCAGGTCGTGGCCTTCGTGGCCGAACAGGCACAGGAACAGCTTGCCTTCGGGCGACAGGCGCGCGCGCGTACAGCCGCCACAGAAGGCATGGGTGACGCTGGAGATGACGCCGATCTCGCCGGCGCCGTCGCGATAGCGCCAGCGTTCGGCGACGCGGCCCATGCCGTCGGTGGAGATCGGTTCGAGCGGATAGGCCGCGCCGATGCGCGCCAGTATTTCCTCGCTGGGCACCACTTCGGTCAGGTTCCAGCCGTTGGTGTTGCCCACGTCCATGTATTCGATGAAACGCAGGATGTGGCCGCTGCCGCGGAAGCGCTCGGCCATCGGCAGGATCTGCGCGTCGTTCAGGCCGCGCCGCACCACCATGTTGACCTTGACGGGCGCCAGCCCGGCCGCGGCGGCGGCGTCGATGCCGCGCAGCACGTCGTCGGGCGTGAAGCCGCTGTCGCTCATGTCCTGGAACATGCTGGCGTCCAGCGCGTCGAGGCTGACCGTGACGCGCTTCAGCCCCGCGTCCTTGAGCACCGCGGCCTTGCGTTCGAGCAGGCTGCCGTTGGTGGTGAGGGTGAGTTCCAGCGGGTGGCCGGCGGGCGTGCGCAGCCCCGACAACAGGCCCACCAGGTTTTCCACATGCTTGCGCAGCAGCGGTTCGCCGCCGGTCAGGCGGATCTTCTCGACGCCCAGGCGGGTGAAGACGCCGGCCAGCCGCGTGATTTCCTCGAACGACAGCAGGTCGGAATGGCGCATGAAGGCGTAGCTGGTGTCGAACACCTCGCGCGGCATGCAATAGGTACAGCGGAAATTGCAGCGATCGGTGACCGAGATGCGCAGATCGCGCAGCGG
This sequence comes from Achromobacter insuavis, assembly GCF_902859645.1. Taxonomy (GTDB): domain Bacteria; phylum Pseudomonadota; class Gammaproteobacteria; order Burkholderiales; family Burkholderiaceae_B; genus Achromobacter; species Achromobacter insuavis. Next base: position 76,028 of record NZ_CADIJR010000013.1, read on the forward strand.
CCGCGCGCGCCGGTCGAGCGCGGGCTGGCCCGCGGCCGGCGGCGCGACAGGCGCCGGACGGTCGGTGCGGCGATCAGCCAGGAGGATCACTTTGCTCATGGGAACAATCATAGCCCGGCGCCCGTGGCGGCGCGCCTAGGAAAATGCCTCTTCAAGGGTCTGCAGGCGGCCGGTATCGCGGGCGTCGTAGCCGATCAGCTGGCTGACGTAACCGACGTAATCGGCGCTGCGCATGATGGACAGCAGGTCGCGCATGGCGGGCGTCTCCAGCGCGCTCTTGCGGATGGCGAAGAAATAGCGCTCGCGCACCAGCGGGATGAAATCCAGGCCGAAGCGGCAGGCGGCGGTTTCCACGCCGACGCCGGTGTCAGCCATGCCGCTGGCGATGTGGGCGGCGATCGCCATGTGGGTGAATTCGTTGGTCTCGTAGCCCTGCACCTCGCTGATCGAGACGCCGGCGCGCTGCAGCATCAGCCCGACCAGGTAGCGCGTGCTGGAACCGATCTGGCGGTTGACGAAACGCACGTCCTGGCGCGCCAGGTCGGTCATGCCACGGATCCGCTTGGGGTTGCCGGCCATGACGAACAGCCCGGTATTGCGCACCGCCAGGTGGATCAGCAGGTACTCGTCGGCGTGCAGCCACTGCGCGTAGCGGTCCATGATGGGCGCCTCGAAGTCGCCCAGCGGCACCTGGAAGCCGGCCAGGTCGCACTCGTGCCGTTCCAGCGAGGCCAGGGCCTCGATCGCGGTGCGGTAGCGCAGCTCCAGCCCGGGCTTGCGTCCCCCCATGTGTTCCATCAGCGATTCCACCGCGAAGCCGTGGCTGGCATGCAGCCGCAGGTGCGGATCGTTTTCCGGCAGCAGCCGCGCCAGTTCCTCCTGCAGTTCGGAAGCCAGGCTGTCGAGCGTGGGCATCAGGCGCGCCTCGATGCGGCGGTTGGCCCACAGCAGGCGCTGCGCGAAGGCCGACAACTGCGTGCCCTGGCGGCGGTTGGTGATCAGCAGCTGGGTGCCGAAGATGCCCTCGAAGCGGCGCAGCACGCCCCAGGCGTGCCGGTACGACAGGCCGCAGGCGCGACAGGCGCCGGCGATGTTGCCGGTGGCGTCGATGGCGGCCAGCAGCGCGAGCATGTCCTGCAGCGGCACGGGGTCGCCGTCGTCTCCGCCCAAGGTCCATTGCGGCCGCAGGCCGATTCGGAACTTATATGTCATTTATTTCTTATTGAAGGCGATTAATTACCTGTTTAGAGTACACAAATAACGCGGGGCATGGAAAGTTTATATGTTTTTCTTTGCATATAAATCGACCTGACTTCCCATCACAACAGAACCCCCTCCCTACGGGGTCCCAGCACTACTGGAGGAGACCGCCATGCGTCAGCGCGAGGCAAAATCCGATCTGGCTTCCACCGGCGGCGCCCGTGGCGGCCCCATGGCCCTGGACGCCGCCCAGGCGTCCGCCAGCCCCGCGGTGGCGGCCACCGCCCGCATCCTGGCCCGGCTGAAGGATCAGCCCGGCCCGCTGCTGCCGGTGCTGCACGCGGTCCAGCATGAACTGGGCTGTATTCCGGCCGAGGCGGTGCAGACCATCGCCGAGGCCCTGAACCTGTCCCGCGCCGAAGTCCATGGCGTCATCACCTTCTATCCCCACTTCCGCGGCGAACCGGCGGCGCGCCATACGCTGGAAGTGTGCCGCGCCGAGGCCTGTCAGGCGATGGGCGGCGAACAGTTGGCCGCCCACGCCCGCCAGGCGCTGGGCTGTGATTTCCACGCCAGCACCGGCGATGGCGATTTCACGCTGGAGCCGGTGTATTGCCTGGGCCTGTGCGCCCAGTCGCCGGCGGTGATGCTGGACGGCCAGCCGCACGCCCGCGTCACGCCCGCCAAGCTCGACCGCCTGCTGCACCGCGCACGGGAGGCCGGCCAATGAGCACCCCCACCCTGATCTACGTGCCGCGCGACGCCGCGGCGCTGGCCATGGACGCCGACGCCGTGGCCGCCGCCATCGAGCTGGCCGCCGACGAGCGCGGCCTGGCCGTGCAGGTGGTGCGCAACGGTTCGCGCGGCCTGCTGTGGCTGGAACCGCTGATCGAGATATCCACGCCCGAGGGCCGCCTGGCCTACGGGCCGGTGCAGCCCGAGGACGTGCCGGCGCTGTTCGACGCCGGCTGGCTGGCGGGCGGCGAGCATCCGCTGCGCCTGGGCCTGACCGAGGAGATTCCCTATCTCAAGCAGCAGGAACGCCTGACCTTCGCCCGCGTCGGCGTGATCGATCCGCTGTCGCTGCAGGACTACGCCGCCCACGGCGGCCTGCAGGGCCTGAAGCGCGCGCTGGCCATGGAGCCGGCCGCCATCGTCGAGGAGATGGTCACGTCCGGCCTGCGCGGACGCGGCGGCGCGGCCTTTCCCACCGGCATCAAGTGGAAGACCGTGCTGGGCTCGCCGGCCGACCGCAAGTACATCGTCTGCAACGCCGACGAGGGCGATTCGGGCACCTTCGCCGACCGCCTGCTGATGGAAGGCGACCCCTACGTGCTGATCGAGGGCATGACCATCGCCGGCCTGGCGGTGGGCGCGACCTACGGCTACATCTACGTGCGCTCCGAATACCCGCACGCCATCGCCACGCTCGAAGCCGCCATCGACCGGGCGCGCAGCGTCGGCTGGCTGGGCGACGACGTGCACGGCAGCGGCCGCCGCTTCGACCTGGAAGTGCGCAAGGGCGCCGGCGCCTACATCTGCGGCGAGGAAACCTCGCTGCTGGAAAGCATCGAGGGCAAGCGCGGCGTGGTGCGCGCCAAGCCGCCGCTGCCGGCGATCTCGGGCCTGTTCGGCAAGCCCACGGTCATCAACAACGTGATCTCGCTGGCGACGGTGCCGATCATCCTGGCCAAGGGCGCGGCCTACTACCGCGACTACGGCGTGGGCCGCTCGCACGGCACGCTGCCGTTCCAGCTGGCCGGCAACCTCAAGCAGGGCGGGCTGGTGGAAAAGGCCTTCGGCCTGAGCCTGCGCGACCTGCTGTACACCTTCGGCGGCGGCAGCGCCTCCGGCCGGCCGCTGCGCGCGGTGCAGGTCGGCGGGCCGCTGGGCGCCTACCTGCCGGAATCGCAGTGGGACGTGCCGCTGGACTACGAAGCCTATATCCAGATCTCGGCCATGATCGGCCACGGCGGCCTGGTGGCGTTCGACGACAGCGTCGACATGATGCGCATGGCGCGCTACGCCATGGAGTTCTGCGCCATCGAATCCTGTGGCAAGTGCACGCCCTGTCGCATCGGGTCGACCCGCGGCGTGGAGACCCTGGACAAGATCGCCGCCGGCGGTCCGGAGCGCGAACAGCAGGTGCACCTGCTGCGCGACCTGTGCGACACCATGCTGGGCGGATCGCTGTGCGCGCTGGGGGGCATGGCGCCCTACCCGGTGCTGTCCGCGTTGAACCACTTCCCGCAGGACTTCGGCATCGAGTCCTCGCAATCCGCCGTCCACCCCGCCTGAAGCCGAGACCGCCATGCTAGAAACCGTCATCAAGCGCGACCGCGATCTGGGCACCCCGGCGCGGGTGTCCGAAAAAACCGTCACCCTGACCATCGACGGGCAGGAAATCACCGTGGCCGAAGGCACCTCGCTGATGCGCGCGGCCGCCGAGGCCGGCATCAACATCCCCAAGCTGTGCGCCACCGACAGCCTGGAGCCGTTCGGCTCCTGCCGCCTGTGCCTGGTGCAGATCGAGGGCCGCCGCGGCTATCCCGCCTCGTGCACCACGCCGGCCGAGAACGGCATGGTGGTCTTCACCGAAACGCCCAAGCTGCACGACCTGCGGCGCGGGGTGATGGAGCTGTACATCTCCGACCACCCGCTGGACTGCCTGACCTGCCCGGCCAACGGCGACTGCGAACTGCAGGACATGGCCGGCGTGGTGGGCCTGCGCAACGTGCGCTACGGCTATGACGGCGCCAACCACCTCAAGAGCGAGAAGGACGAGTCCAATCCGTACTTCACCTACGACGCCTCCAAGTGCATCGTCTGCAACCGCTGCGTGCGCGCCTGCGAGGAAACCCAGGGCACCTTCGCGCTGACGATCTCGGGCAAGGGCTTCGAATCGCGCGTGTCGCCGGGGCAGGACCAGCCGTTCCTGGAGAGCGAATGCGTGTCCTGCGGCGCCTGCGTGCAGGCCTGTCCGACCTCGACCCTGCAGGAAAAGACCGTCATCATGATGGGCCAGGCCGAGCATTCGGTGGTCACCACCTGCGCCTATTGCGGCGTGGGCTGCGGCTTCAAGGCCGAGATGAAGGGCCAGGAAGTGGTGCGCATGGTGCCGTGGAAGGACGGCCAGGCCAACCGCGGCCACTCCTGCGTCAAGGGCCGCTTCGCCTGGGGCTACGCCACCCACAAGGAGCGCGTGCTCAAGCCGATGATCCGCAAGCGCATCACCGACTCCTGGCGCGAAGTGTCGTGGGAAGAGGCGATCGATTACGCGGCGTCCGAATTCCGCCGCATCCAGGGCCAGTACGGCCGCGACGCGGTCGGCGGCATCACGTCGTCGCGCTGCACCAACGAGGAAACCTGGCTGGTGCAGAAGCTGGTGCGCGCCGCGTTCGGCACCAACAACGTCGACACCTGCGCCCGCGTGTGCCATTCGCCCACGGGCTACGGGTTGAAGCAGACGCTGGGCGAATCCGCCGGCACCCAGACCTTCGACTCGGTGATGCACACCGACGTGGTCATTGTCATGGGCGCCAATCCGTCCAGCGGCCACCCGGTGTTCGCCTCGCGCCTGAAGCGCCGCCTGCGCCAGGGCGCGCGCCTGATCGTGATCGACCCGCGCCGCATCGAGCTGGTGAGTTCGCCGCACATCAAGGCCGACTTCCACCTGCAGGTGCGGCCCGGCACCAACACCGCGCTGCTGTCGTCGCTGGCCCACGTGATCGCCACCGAAGGCCTGATCGACGAGGCCTTCGTGGCCGAGCGCTGCGAGACCAAGGCGTTCCAGGAATGGCGCGATTTCGTGTCGCTGCCCGAGAATTCGCCCGAAGCCATGGCCGAGATCACCGGCGTGCCGGCGCAGGCCGTGCGCGGCGCGGCGCGCCTGTTCGCCACCGGCGGCAACGGCTCGATCTACTACGGCCTGGGCGTGACCGAGCACAGCCAGGGCTCGACCACCGTCATGGCCATCGCCAACCTGGCCATGGCCACCGGCAACGTCGGCCGCGAAGGCGTGGGCGTGAACCCGCTGCGCGGCCAGAACAACGTGCAGGGCTCGTGCGACATGGGTTCGTTCCCGCACGAGCTGCCGGGCTACCGCCACATTTCCGACAACGTGGTGCGGGCGCAGTTCGAGCAGGACTGGGGCGTGACGCTGCAGCCCGAGCCGGGCCTGCGCATTCCCAACATGTTCGAGGCCGCGCTGGGCGGCACTTTCAAGGGCCTGTACTGCCAGGGCGAGGACATCGTGCAGTCCGATCCCAACACGCAGCACGTGGCGGCGTCGCTGGCGGCGATGGAATGCATCGTGGTGCAGGACCTGTTCCTGAACGAGACCGCCAAGTACGCCCACGTGTTCCTGCCAGGCTCGTCGTTCCTGGAAAAGGACGGCACCTTCACCAACGCCGAGCGCCGCATCTCGCGGGTGCGCAAGGTGATGGAGCCGAAGAACGGCAAGTCCGACTGGGAAGTGACCGTGGCGCTGTCGAACGCGCTGGGCTACCCCATGAACTACCGCCACCCGCGCGAGATCATGGAAGAGATCGCGCGCCTGACGCCGACCTTCAGCGGCGTCAGCTACGAGAAGCTGGACAAGCTCGGCAGCCTGCAATGGCCGTGCAACGACGACGCGCCCGAGGGCACGCCGATCATGCACATCGACGCCTTCGTGCGCGGCAAGGGCAAGTTCATGATCACCAAGTACGTGCCGACGGACGAGCGCAGCACGCGCCGCTTCCCGCTGCTCCTGACCACCGGCCGCATCCTGTCGCAATACAACGTGGGCGCGCAGACGCGCCGCACGCCCAACGTCATGTGGCACAGCGAGGACGTGCTGGAGATCCATCCGCAGGACGCCGAGGACCGCGGCGTCAACGAAGGCGACTGGGTCGGCATCCAGAGCCGCTCGGGCGAGACCGTGCTGCGCGCGACCCTGACCGATCGGGTGCAGCCGGGCGTGGTATACACCACCTTCCACTTCCCCGAGTCCGGCGCCAACGTCGTCACCACCGACAGTTCCGACTGGGCCACCAACTGCCCCGAGTACAAGGTCACGGCGGTGCAGGTCACGCGCGTGTCCCAGCCGTCGGAATGGCAGCGGCAATGGTCGCGCTTCGCGGACATCCAGCAGAAGCTGCTGCGTGAGCGCTCGCGCGAGAACGAAGCCGTGACGTCGGGGAAATAACCCGACAGCCGAGCCCGCCATGGACCACAGCGCCCCTCCCCCCTCCTCCCGCCCCGAGCACGTGGCGGCCCAGGTGACCCGCGTGCGGGCCGGCGCCATCGCGCCCGGCGCCGAAGGCGACAACCTGGCCGAGGAAACGCCGGTGGCGCTGGAGTTCAACGGCATCAGCCACGCCACCATGCTGGCCACGCCCGCCGACCTGGAGGACTTCGCCGTCGGCTTTTCGCTGTCGGAAGGCATCATCGACGGCGTGGCCGACGTGCGCGGCATCGACGTGCTGCCGCAGTGCGACGGCATCGTGGTGCAGATCGAGATTTCCAGCGCCTGCGAGGCGCGGCTGAAATCGCGCCGCCGCGCCATGGCCGGGCGCACCGGCTGCGGGCTGTGCGGCGTCGAGACGCTGCCCGAGGTGCTGCGGCCGGTGGCGCCGGTGCCGGCCGGCGCGCCGCTGCCGGTGGGCGCGGTGTTGCGGGCGATGCGCGACATGCGCTCGCGCCAGGCGCTGCACGACCTGACCGGGGCCACCCACGCCGCCGGCTGGGCCGACGCCAGCGGCGCCGTGGCGCTGGTGCGCGAGGACGTGGGCCGCCACAACGCGCTCGACAAGCTGGTGGGCGCGCTGGCGCGCCAGGGGCTGTCCGCCGCGCACGGCGTGGTGCTGGTGTCCAGCCGCGCCAGTTTCGAGATGGTGCAGAAGACCGCCGCGGCCGGCGTCGGCATCCTGGCGGCGGTGTCGGCCCCCACCGCGCTGGCCGTGCGGCTGGCCGACAGCGCCGGCATCGCGCTGCTGGGCTTTTTGCGCAACGACGACGCCACCCTGTATTCCCACCCTGAACGCATCACTTCGCAGACCTGACACGCATGGAAATCGGCAACCTGATCCGCATGGCCAACCGCATCGGCCAATTCTTCGAAGCCATGCCGCTGCGGCCCGAGGCGGTGGAAGGCGTGGCCAACCATATCCACAAATTCTGGGAGCCCCGCATGCGCAACGAGCTGCTGGACTTCCTGGCCCGGCAGCCCGATGGCGACGCCGGCGAACAACAGTTGCATCCCCTGGTGCTGGAGGCGGTCACGCAGAACCGCGAGCGCCTGACCCCGCTGGCGCGGGTGCCCTGACCGGCGCCAGCACCACGACCGACCCGCGCGCCGCCAGCCGGCGCGCGAGCGCAGCAAGCTTTACCGCAGCAAAGGGTTCAACAAGAAGCGGCGGGACTGGATTTTTCCAGGCCACGCCGCTATAAAGCCGCACCCCGAGGAGACCTCATGGAAAGCACTGCAACACTCGACCTGCCCGGCGCCAAGCCGGGCTTCCTGGACAAGGAACGCACCATCGCCGGACCGGGTTTTTCCCGCTGGCTGGTACCCCCGGCCGCCCTGGCCATCCACCTGTGCATCGGCATGGCCTATGGCTTCTCGGTGTTCTGGCTGCCGCTGTCCAAGGCGGTCGGCGGCGCCCAGCCACTGGCCTGCCCGCCCGACATGAGCCTGGTGGCCGAGCTGTTCACCACCAGTTGCGACTGGAAGATCTCCACCATGGGGTGGATGTACACGCTGTTCTTCGTGCTGCTGGGCTGCTCGGCGGCACTGTGGGGCGGCTGGCTGGAACGCGCCGGTCCGCGCAAGGCGGGCGTGGTGTCGGCGCTGTGCTGGTGCGGCGGCCTGGTGATCTCGGCCTTCGGCGTCTACCTGCACCAGATGTGGATGCTGTGGCTCGGTTCCGGCGTGATCGGCGGCATCGGCCTGGGGCTGGGCTACATCTCGCCGGTCAGCACGCTGATCAAGTGGTTCCCGGACCGTCGCGGCATGGCGACCGGCATGGCCATCATGGGCTTCGGCGGCGGCGCCATGATCGGCGCGCCGCTGGCCGACCTGCTGATGCGCCACTTCGCCACGCCCACCTCGCCGGGCGTGTGGCAGACCTTCCTGACCATGGCGCTGGTGTACTTCATCTTCATGATGTCGGGCGCGCTCGGCTACCGCGTGCCGCCCACCGGCTGGAAGCCGGAGGGCTGGACCGCCCCCGCCAAGCACGCCAACAACGCCATGATCACCAAGGGCCACGTGCACGTGAAGCGGGTCTGGGGCGTGCCGCAATTCTGGCTGGTGTGGCTGGTGCTGTGCCTGAACGTGACCGCCGGCATCGGCATCCTGGGCATGGCCTCGCCGCTGCTGCAGGAAGTGTTCGGCGGCGGCCTGATCAACAAGCCGGAACTGGGCTTTGGCCAGCTCGACAAGGCCCAGCTGGCCTCGATCGCCGCCATCGCCGCGGGCTTCACCGGCCTGCTCAGCCTGTTCAACATCGGCGGCCGCTTCTTCTGGGCCAGCCTGTCGGACAAGCTCGGCCGCAAGATGACCTACCTGATCTTCTTCGTGCTGGGCTTCGTGCTGTACGCCTCGATCCCGTGGACCTCGCACATGGGCGCGCTGGCGCTGTTCGTGGCGGCCTTCTGCGTCATCCTGTCGATGTACGGCGGCGGCTTCGCCACGGTGCCGGCCTACCTGGCGGACCTGTTCGGCACGCAGATGGTCGGCGCCATCCACGGCCGCCTGCTGACGGCGTGGTCGGCCGCGGGCATCTTCGGGCCGGTGCTGGTGAACTACATCCGCGAATACCAGCTGTCCATCGGCGTGCCGCGGGCGCAGGTGTATGACATCACCATGTACATCCTGGCGGGCATGCTGGTGCTGGGCTTCCTGTGCAACCTGGCGATCCGCCCGGTGAACCCCAAGTACTTCATGACCGACGAGGAACTGGCGCGCGAGAAGGCCCTGGCGCACGAACGCGCGGCGGCGGCCGAGACCCACGGCGTGGGCGCCTCGACCTTCCGCACGCCGGCGGCGCTGGTGCTGTTCGCCTGGGCCTGCGTCGGCATCCCGCTGGCCTGGGGCATCTGGATCACGCTGCAGAAGGCCGTGGTGCTGTTCCACTGATACGGCCCCGACGGGCGGCGCCAGGCGCCGTCCGCCGCCCCCCAAGGCGCGAAGCTGCTACATTGGCAGACCGCGCCTTTTTCTTTTGTCTTCCCCTGGATTTCCCCGTTTCATGACCGCCTTGCCCCTGAAGCCCGCCTTGCCCGGAGCGTCCCGTTGACCCAGCCTGAACTGCATTGGACAGAGGGCGAGGCCCCTGACCAGACCCACCACACCGCCCGCTGGCGCTCGGAATCCGGCGCCACGCCGCCCAAGCGCGTGGTGCTGGCCGACGACCGCACCACGGCGGACATGGCCTATCGCCTGGCGTGCGAAGGCGTGGGCCTGCTGTGGCGCGGCGACTTCCAGAACGCGCGCCAGTTGCTGCAGGCCATCACGCGCCGCGTCGACAAGCGCCCGCGCAAGCCGGTGGAAAGCATGCTGGAGGCCTTCAACCAGCATCGGCAAATCCAGTCGCAGCGCGCCCGCATCCTCGGCATGCTGCTGATTCCGTTCGACGCCGGCCACGGCATTTCGCTGCGCCGCGCGCCGGACGCGCGGCAGGCCTGCGAAGAAGCCCACGGCCCCGCCGACGAACCTTACGTGGCGTCGCTGCGCGAACTGCTGGGCCTGATCGGCGCCTTCGAATGGCGCAAGAAAGGCGTGGAGATTCCCGCGCTGGACAACCGCATCCACCCGCACTACGGCGTGTTTTCGCCGCTGCGCGGCGAGTACATCGATCTGGTGGCGCGCACCCCGATGCCGCGCGGCAGCGTGGCCTTCGATATCGGCACCGGCACCGGCGTGCTGGCGGCCGTGCTGGCGCGCCGCGGCGGCAAGCGCGTCATCGCCACCGACATGGACCCGCGGGCGCTGGCCTGCGCCCGCGAAAACCTCGAACGGCTGGGCCTGTCCAGGCAGGTCGAGGTGGTGGAGGCCGACCTGTTCCCCGAGGGCCGGGTCTCGCTGGCCGTGTGCAACCCGCCGTGGCTGCCGGCCCGTCCCAGCTCGCCGGTCGAGCACGCGGTCTACGACCCCGACAGCCGCATGCTGCGCGGCTTCCTGAACGGCCTGCCTGCGCACCTGACGCCCAACGGCGAGGGCTGGCTGATCCTGTCGGACCTGGCCGAACACCTGGGCCTGCGCACCCGCGAGCAATTGCTGGAGATGATCGAGCAGGCCGGCCTGCGCGTGGTCGAGCGCATCGACACGCGGCCCACCCATGGCCGCGCCAAGGATGCCGACGATCCGCTGTACGCGGCGCGCTCGAAGGAAGTCACGTCGCTGTGGCGCCTGGCCGCCGCGGCCTGAGCGCGGGCCGACTGTCTTTCCGGCCATGAAAAAGCCCGGCACCGCGGCCGGGCTTTTTCATGCCCGCCCCGCCGCCACGTTGACGCTGATGGCGATGATGAAGACATTGAAGAAGAAGGCGATGACGCTGTGCATCAGCGCCGTGCGCCGCAGCCGGCGGCTGACGATCTGCACGTCCGAGACCTGGAACGTCATGCCCAGCACCAGCGCGAAGTAGGCGAAGTCCCAGTAGTCGGGATCTTCCTTGCCCGGGAAGTCCAGGCCCTTGTGCATGCCGTTGCGGTGGCTGTAGTAGCCATGCGCATAGTGCAGCGCGAAGATCATGTTCATGTAGAGCCACGACAGCACGATGCTGGCGGCCGCCGCGATCAGGTCGGCCGCGCCCTCGAGGCCGCCCGCGGCGCGCATCTCCATCCACAGCGCCAGCATCACCAGGCACGACAGCAGCACGCTGCTCCAGAGCACGGCGCTACGGCCGACATCGACCTGCTGCGCCCGGACCCGCATGGTGGCGGGCGTCGCCTTGCCGAAGGCCGCGCCGGTCAGCAGCAGGAACACCAGCGCGGCGAGATCGAAGCCCAGCAGGCCGGCCCGGCTCGGCGCCAGCCCGGCGCGCCACAATCCCACCGCCACCGCGGCGAACAGCAGCCCGCACAGCACCAGGCGCTGGTGCGCATGGAAAAACGGCAGCGGCGCGACGCCGGCCTGGGTCGAGTCGGTATCCGGATCCTTGACCGGCAGCGTCATGGCGGGCTCCCACGCGTGGCAAGAGCCTCCACGCTAACCGATCGCGAGCAATCCCACCAGCGCCCCGCCGAACAGCAGCCACAGCGGGTGGATCCGCGTCACGCTGCCCAGCAGCGCCACCACCGCGGTGATCGCGCCCAGCAGCCAGGTGTGGGCCGAGGCCTCGGTGATCAGCGCGGCGCTGGCGGCCACCAGCCCCACCGTCATCGGGAAGATGCCGGCCTGGATCACGCCGCGCCACGGGCGGTCCTTGAAGCGCTCCCACAGCCCCAGCGCGATGATGGTGATGATCGAGGACGGCCCGAACTTGGCCAGGGTGGTGACCAGCATGCCGGCCCAGCCGGCCACGTGCCAGCCGACCAGCGTGACCACCATCAGGTTGGGGCCCGGCGCCGCCTGCCCCAGGGCGAACAGCGCGGAGAAGTCGGCGGCCGTCATCCAGCCGTGCACCTCCACGACCTGGCGCTGCATTTCGGGCAGGATGGTGTTGCCGCCGCCGAAGGCCAGCACCGACAGCTGCGAAAAGATGATGGCGAGGGCGATCAGGGTCTGGATCATCGACGTTGCCTCCAGACCAGCAGGATGCTCAGGGGCGTGAGCACCGCCATGGTCGGCAGCAGCGGAATGCGCAGCACCGCGATGGCGATGAAACAGGCGGTGGCCACCGTGCCGGCCAGCCAGTCGCGGCGCTTGAGCACCGGCACGCCGATCTTGACCGCCATCGAGATCAGCAGCCCCGCCGCCGCGGCCGCCAGGCCGGCGAACAGATGCTGGATGTGCGGATCGTTCTGGAAGCGGTCGTAGACCATGCCCAGCAGCACCACGATGGCCGACGGCGCCAGGATCAGGCCCATCAGCGCCGCGAAGGCGCCGCGCGGGCCGCGGAACTTCATGCCCAGCGCCACCGACAGGTTGATGATGTTGCCGCCCGGCAGGAACTGGCACAGGCCCAGCAGGTCGGTGAATTCGGCCCCGGACAGCCAGCGGTGCTTTTCGACCACCATGCGCCGCGCCAGCGGCAGCGCGCCGCCGAAGGCGGTCAGGCCGAGCATGAGGAAGCCGTAGAACAGTTGCCCGCAGGTGGGCGGCGGCCGCGTGGCGGCATCGGGGGAATCAGGGGCTGCTGCGTTCATTGTGGTGTGGCCGGGGCCGGTCCGCGAAGCGCCGGCGCGGCGGCGCCGGGAGTGAAGGAATAGCTCGCAGCCTACTCCCGCGACAAGATAATGTCTAATATATGACTGGTTAAACATTCATATTCAATACATATGGCATCCGTCGACCTGCGGTTGTTGCGCTACTTCCTGGCGGTGGCCGAGGAATCCCACCTGACCAAGGCGGCCGCCCGGCTGGGCATCCGCCAGCCCCCACTCAGCCAGCAGATCCGCGTGCTGGAACAGGAGCTGGGCGTCACGCTGTTCCACCGGCTGCCGCGCGGCATGGAACTGACCGAAAGCGGCCGGGCCCTGCTGGCCGACGCGCGCAGCATCCTGGCGCTGGTCGACCAGGCGGTCGACGGCGTGCGGCGGGTGTCGCTGGGCGAGGCCGGCCGGCTGACGGTCGGCTTCACCGGCTCGGCCGCCTTCCACCCGTTCGTGCCATCGGTGATCCGGCGCTTTCGCGAAAGCGCGCCGCAGGTGCGGCTGGTGCTGGAGGAAAGCAGCACCGGCGAACTGATGGAGGACGTGCGCGCCGGCCGGGTCGACGTCGCCTTCATCCGCGGCGCGCACGGCGCCGACCGCGGCGTGGCGGTCGAAAGCGTGCTGGAGGAAACCATGCTGGCCGCCTTTCCCGCCGACCATCCGATGGTCAAGGGGCGCGGCCGCAAGCGCATCGCGCTGTCGGAGCTGGCCGAGGAATCGCTGATCCTGTACCGCCGCCACAGCGGCCCCGGCCTGTACGACGCCATCATCTCGGGCTGCCGCGCCGCCGGCTTCAGCCCGCGGGTGGCGCAGGAGGCGCCGCGCGTGCTGTCCACCCTGAGCCTGGTGGCGGCCGGCCTGGGCGTATCGCTGGTGCCGGCCTCGCTGCGCCGGGTCAACATCGAGGGCGTGGTGTACGTCAACGTCACCGGCCCGGTGGAGCTGCGCGCCCCGCTCACCCTGATCTGGCGCGACGCGCCGTTGTCGGGCGCGACCCGCCGGCTGATCGAGGAAGTGCGCGCGCATCGCGAAACGCCGGAGGACTAGGGGCGGCTCACACGGAAAGGCGCCTCTCACGGGGTGAACAGGCCCCGGGCGCTACACTGGGCGCCATCCTGGCTCTCGCTGCTTGCCCCATGCATGCCCCCCACCCCATAGGCGTATACGACTCCGGCGTCGGCGGACTGAGCGTGCTGCGCGCCATCCGCGACGCGCTGCCGCGGGAACATCTGCTGTACCTGGCGGATTCCGCCCACGTGCCCTACGGCGAGAAGACCCAGGAGACCGTGCAGCAGCGCGCGCTGGCCATCGCCGACTATTTCGTGTCGCGCCGGGCCAAGGCCATGGTGGTGGCCTGCAACACCGCCACCGCCGCCGCCATTGCGTTGCTGCGCGCGCGCCATCCGGACCTGGTCATCATCGGCGTGGAGCCGGCCATCAAGCCGGCCGCGCACCTGACGCGCAGCGGCGTGGTCGGCGTCTTCGCCACCACCGGCACGCTGGCCAGCCCCAAGTTCGCGGCGCTGGTGCAGCGCGAGGCGCCCGAGATCCGCATCCTGTTCCGGCCCTGTCCCGAATGGGTGCTGCAGGTCGAGCGCGGCGAGATCGACGGCCCCGCCGCCGCCCGCGTGGTGGCGCCGCCGGTGCGCGAACTGCTGGCGCAGGGCGCCGACGCGCTGGTGCTGGGCTGCACCCATTTCCCGTTCCTGCACGACGCGATCCAGGCCGAGGCGGGCGCGTCCGTGCCGCTGCTGGAAACCGGCGGCCCGGTGGCGCGCCGCCTGCGCCATCAATTGCAGGAGCGCGGGCTGCTGGCGACGGACGGCGCCGGCTCGGTGACGCTGGAGACGACCGGCGACGCGGCCACGCTGGGCCGCATGGCGGCCCAGCTGCTGGGCCTGCCGGCCGAGGCGGCGCAGACCCCGGCGCGCTGGCGCTGAGGCCGCCGGCGGGCCATCCCGACGATGCATCCGCCGCGCCTCCCCGCGCGGGACGCACGCCGTCCCGCGCGGACGATCCCGCTTCGTTTGATTCCGCGCATCCCGCCGCCGCCCCTGGCGCGGGATAATTTCGTACAGTGGAGACACTGCGGCGCATCGCCGCGGCTCGCGGACAACAAGGAGACGTCGATGAAACGCATTCTGATCCCCGTGGATGGCTCGCAACACGCCGTGCATGCCGTCCGGGCAATGCTCCAGGCGCGCGGCTACGACCCGGTCGAACGGGTCGAACTGCTGACGGTACAGATTCCGCTGCAGGCCGGCAAGATCGGCCGCGGCCTGTCGCAGGCGGACATCGACGCCTACCACCAGGAAGAAGGCCAGGCCGCGCTGCGCGAAGCCAGCGCGCTGCTGACCGAGGCCGGCGTGCCGTTCGGCCAGCGCGTCGAGACCGGCGCCACCGCGGAAACCATCGCCCGCGTGGCCGCCGAGATCGACGCCGACGAGATCTTCATGGGCACGCGCGGGCTGGGATCGGCGTCCGCGCTGTTCATGGGCTCGGTGGCCACCAAGGTCCTGCACCTGACGGCGCTGCCCGTCACCCTGGTCAAATAAGGAGGCCCGCCATGCTGCATATCCTCGTGCCGGTTGACGGCTCCGACAATGCCAACCGCGCCGTGCTGCACGCGCGCCAGCTGGCCCAGGGCGCGCGCGACGCGCGCATCCACCTGCTCAACATCCAGACCCCGCCGCAGGGCCGCGCCGGCCTGTCGCGGCTGGTCACCCAGGACATGATCGACGAATACTACGTGCGCGAAGGCCAGGAAGCCGCCGACGACGCGCGCAAGCTGCTCGACGTCACCGGCACCGACTACACCAGCCACGTCGAATTCGGCAATCCCGCCGTCGAGATCACCCACTACGCGCAACAGCATCAATGCGCGCGCATCGTCATGGGCACGCGCGGCCATGGCGCGCTGGCCGGCATGCTGATCGGCTCGGTCGCCAACCAGGTGGTGCAACTGGCCGACGTGCCGGTGACGCTGGTGCGCTAGCGCGCGCCGGCCCCGGTCGGCAGCGCCGGCAGCGTCAGCGTCACGCGCAGGCCGCCCAGCGGCGCCTGCCCGGCGCTGACCTCGCCGCCGTAGGTGCCGGCCAGGTCGCGCACGATGTCCAGGCCCAGGCCCGAGCCGGGCCGCTGCTCGTCCATGCGCACGCCGCGCTCGAAGATGCGTTCGCGCTCGTCCTCGGCGATGCCGGGGCCGTCGTCGTCGATCACGATCTGCAGGCGGTCCGGCGCCGAGGCCCGCGCGCCGATGCGGACGCGGCGCGCGGCCCATTTGCAGGCGTTGTCGAGCAGGTTGCCGACCATCTCCTGCAGGTCCTGTTCCTCGCCGCGGAATTCCAGGCCGTCGGCGAAGTCCGCCATTTCCAGTTCGAGCCCGCGCGCCGCGTACAGCCGCTGCATGACCCGCAGCAGCGCCTGTACCGGCGCCCGCAGCGGCGTGCGCCCGCCGGCCGTGCCCGACGCCGCCGCGGCCCGCGCCCGCGCCAGGTGATGGTCGATCTGGCGCTGCGCCATCGCCACCTGCTCGCGCGCCAGGCGGGCGAACGCGCCATCCTCGCGCGCGGCCGCGTTGCCCAGGATGGTGAGCGGGGTCTTGACCGCGTGCGCCAGGTTGCCGGCCTGCGTGCGGGCGCGCTGCACGATGTCCGCGTTCACCGCCAGCACGCGGTTGAAGTCGTCCACCAGCGGCTGGATCTCGCTGGGAAAGCGGCCGTCGATGTGCAGGCTGTTGCCGCCCTGCTGCGCCGCCAGCTGGCGCCGCAGCCGTCCCAGCGGCCGCAGTCCGACCGCCACCTGCACCACCGCCGCCGCCACCAGGCCGGCGGCCAGCGCCCCCAGCGACAGCAGCAGCATGTGGTTGAAGCGCTCGATCGGCTCGGCCAGCACCGCGCGGTCGGCCGCCACGATCAGGCGCAGCGTGACGGCGTCGGCGTCCTCGGGCTTGAGCAGGCGCGTCAACGCGCTCAGGCGATGGTCCTGCGGGCCGGCGATGTCGTAGACGCCGTCGGCGCTGTCGGCCGCGGGCAAGGCCAGCACCTGGTCCCACAGCGAGCGCGAGCGCGCCACGCCGGTGGCCGCCACGCGGCCGTTGTCGTCGAGGCGGTCGATCTGCCAGTACAGGCCCGACAGCGGCAGCTCCAGGCGCGGGTCGCTCAGGGGCGAAGCCACCGTCGGCCGCCCGTCCGGCGCCACGCTGACCGCCGCCGTCAGCTGGTTCATGTGCAGCGCCAGTTCGGCCCGCAGCTGTTCGGTGATGTGCTGACGGAACAGGCTGGCCAGGCCCCAGCCGGCCAGCACGACGGTGACCGCGATCCAGGCCAGCGTGCCCGCCAGCAGGCGCCAGCGCAGCGAGCCGGGCGCGCGCGCCGCCGTCATGCGGGACAGGCCAGCCGGTAGCCCAGCCCGCGCACCGTTTCGATGGTGTCGGCCGGCAGCTTCTTGCGCAGGCGGCCGATGAAGACGTCGATGGTGTTGGAATCGCGGTCGTGGTCCTGCGCGTAGATGTGCTCGATCAGTTCGCCGCGCGAGACGACTTCGCCGGCGCGCTGCATCAGCACCGCCAGCACCTTGAATTCGTGGCTGGTCAGGTTCAGCGGCAAGCCGTCGACGGTGGCCTTGGCCAGCCGCGTGTCGAGCATCAGCGGGCCGCAGCGCCATTGCGCGCTGGCGTGATTGCTGTGGCGGCGCAGCAGCGCGCGCACGCGCGCCAGCAATTCTTCCATGTGGAACGGCTTGGTGAGATAGTCGTCGGCGCCGGCGTCGATGCCGGCGACCTTCTCGTGCCAGTTGGCGCGCGCGGTCAGGATCAGCACCGGCATGCCGCGCCCGGCGGCGCGCCACTGCTTGAGCACGGTCAGGCCGTCCATCACCGGCAGGCCCAGGTCCAGCACCACCACGTCGTAGGTCTCGACCTCGCCCATGTAGTGGGCGGTGGCGCCGTCGGCCGCGGTGTCGACGGTGTAGCCCGCGTGGCGCAGGGCGTCGGCCAGTTGCGCGGCCAGGGTCGGTTCGTCCTCGACGACAAGCATGCGCATCAGTGTCGGTTCCTGAATTGGATGTCGCGCCCCTTCATGCCCAGCACGGTGCCGTCGCGCGCGTCGATCTTCAGCTTCACCAGGCTGCCGCCGGGCTGCAGCAGGCGGATCTCGTACAGGAACACGCCGTCGTCTTCCTCGAACTCGACCTTCACCACCTGGCCGGGAAAATCGCGCTCGACGATGTCCAGCACCGAGCGCAGAGGCAGCACCTTGCCGGCCTGCAGCGCCTGCCGCGCCTGCTCGTGGTCGCTCTCGTCGGCCACGCCCGCGCCCGGGCCGGCGGCCAGCGCCAGGACCAGCGCGCAGCCGGTCAGCCAGAGTGCGATGCGCGAACGTGCGGTCATGGGGTTTCCGTGAGGGGAACGCGTCCAGGGTAACCCGGCGCGCGGGGGAAAAACAGGGGAAGACAAGCGTCTCATTTATAGCGGATCAAACATGAACGGCGGGTGAACGGCGGCTTCAGAACGGGTTCATGCGCCCGCCCGAATAATGACGTCATGGCCGATCCACGGCCCGACTTCGACCTTCAGGAGAGAACCGCATGAACCCGATCCGCAAGACCCTGTCCGCCCTGGCCATCGGCGCCGCCGCCCTCGCCGGCACCGCCGCGCTGGCGCAGACCGCGCCCCAGCCCGCCGCAGCACCGGCCGCCGCAGCTCCCGCCCAGGCCGCGCCCGCCGCGCAGATCCTGACCGTGCGCCAGATCTACGACACGCTGACCGCTGCGGGCTACCGCAACATCACCGAGATCGAGCTGGAGCATCAGCGCGGCTACGACGTCAAGGCCGACAACCCGCAGGGCCAGCGCGTGAAGCTGCGCGTGGACGCGCAGACCGGCGCGGTGTTGCGCAGCCGTATCAAGGACTGAGGCAAGCGCCATGAAAACCCGTTCCGCCCTGGGCCTCTTCCTGCTCGCGCTGACCGGCGCCTGGGCGGTCGACGCCCTCCTGCTGCAACCGGCATCCGGGGCCGCCTGGCCCTGGGCGCTGCGGCAGCAGGCCCTGTATCTGACTGGCGTCTGGTCGATCGGACTGATGTCGCTGATCATGCTGCTGGCGCTGCGTCCGGCCTGGCTGGAAGGCCCGCTGGGCGGCATGGACAAGGTCTACCGGTTGCACAAATGGGCCGGCATCCTGGCCATCGGCGCGGGCGCGGCGCATTGGCTGATCAAGCTGGCCAGCACGCCGCTGAAGGCGCTGGTCGGCATCGAAGGACGGCCGGCGCGCGACGCCGTGCTGGCCATGCTGACCGATTCGCGCGGCCTGGCCAAGGACCTGGGCGAATGGACGATCTACGCGCTGCTGGCCATGCTGGTCATCACGCTGTGGCGTCGCTTTCCCTACCACGCCTGGCGCATCGTCCACCGCGCCATGCCGCTGACCTATCTGATACTGGCGTTCCACACCCTGGCGCTGGCGCCGGCCTATTACTGGACCGGGCCGACCGGCGTGCTGCTGCTGCCGCTGATGGCGGGCGGAGCCTGGGCCGCGTTGCTGTCGCTGGCCGGCCGCGTCGGCCAGGGCCGGCGCGTGGCGGGCCGGGTGACGGCGCTGGCGCAGCGCCCCGGTGACATCCTCGAAGTCACCTGTGAACTCGATGCGCGCTGGCCCGGCCACGCCGCCGGCCAGTTCGCCTTCGTCACCTTCGAGCGCGGCGAGGGCGCGCACCCGTTCACCATCGCCAGCGCGCCGCATCCCGGACGCCGCGACGTGACGTTCCAGATCAAGGCGCTGGGCGACTACACCCGACGCCTGGCGGCCACGCTGCGCGAGGGCGCGCCCGTCACGGTCGAGGGACCCTATGGCCGCTTCGAACGCCCCGCCGATCCCGCCGCCGGCCCTCAGGTGTGGATCGCGGGCGGCATCGGCGTCACGCCGTTCCTGGCCTGGCTGGAAGCGGCGCGCGACGCGCCCCGCGCTCCGTCGCCCGTGTGGCTGCATTATTGCGTGCGCGACGCCGGCGCCGACCCGTTCGTGGAGGTGCTGCGGCAACGCTGCGAACGGCTCGACAACGTCACCTTGCAGGTGCATAGCGCGGCCGATGGCCAGCGGCTGGACGCCGCCGCCCTGGCGCAGGGCGAAGTGGCCGCCGGTCGGGTCGCCGATGTCTGGTACTGCGGCCCCGCCGGGCTGGCGACCGCGCTGCGCAAGGGACTGCGGCGCCTGGGACGCGGCCGCATCCACTGGCACCAGGAAGCCTTCGACATGCGCTAGCCGGGTCCAGGCCAAGTCACTGGCGCGGGTTTGCGCTGCGTCAAACCCGCTGCCGGCTGCCCGGCCTCGAAGGGCGTAGACTGGGGCGAGAATACGGAAACCACCGCGATACCGCGCCTGCGGGCGCCGCGGCCCCTCTCCCCCGTCCCCCCTGGAGGCACGAACATGCTGTTGAAGAATCTCTGCGCCGCGACCGTCCTGGCCCTGGTCTCGGCCCCGGTGCTGGCCGCCGAAT
Organism: Achromobacter insuavis; assembly: GCF_902859645.1. GTDB lineage: Bacteria > Pseudomonadota > Gammaproteobacteria > Burkholderiales > Burkholderiaceae_B > Achromobacter > Achromobacter insuavis. Next base: position 96,019 of record NZ_CADIJR010000013.1, read on the forward strand.
GCTCGATCGATATAGCCGGCAACGACCAGATGCAGTTCGACAAGAAGGAAATCACGGTCAGCAAGAGCTGCAAGCAGTTCACCGTGAACCTCAAGCACCCCGGCACGCTGGCCAAGAACGTCATGGGCCACAACTGGGTGCTGACCAAGCAGGCCGACATGCAGGGCGCCGTCAACGACGGCATGGCCGCCGGCCTGGACAACAACTACGTCAAGAAGGACGACGCCCGCGTCATCGCCCACACCAAGGTGATCGGCGGCGGCGAGACCGATTCGGTCACCTTCGACGTCAGCAAGCTGGCCGCCGGCCAGGACTACGCCTACTTCTGCTCGTTCCCCGGCCATTTCGCGCTGATGAAGGGCGTGCTCAAGCTGGTCGACTGATCGCCCCTGCCGGCCTCGCGGGATCTGCGCGGGGCCGCCGCGCCCGCCCCTACAATGGCCGTTTTCCGACACCCTGGGGAACGACGCATGAGCACGGATAAAGTGGCAATCATCACCGCCGGCGGCAGCGGCATGGGCGCGGCGGCGGCGCGCAAACTGGCGGCCGACGGCTACCGCGTGGCGATCCTGTCCTCGTCCGGCAAGGGCGAGGCGCTGGCCGCCGAGCTGGGCGGCCTGGGCGTGACCGGCTCGAACCGCTCGCCCGAGGACCTGGCCCGGCTGGTGGACGCGACCCTGCAGCAGTGGGGCCGCATCGACGCCGTGGTCAACAGCGCCGGCCACGGCCCCAAGGGCCCGCTGCTGGAAATCAGCGACGACGACTGGCACCTGGGCATGGAGTTCTACCTGCTCAACGTGGTGCGCATCGCGCGCCTGGTGGCGCCGGTCATGAAGCGCCAGCAATCCGGCGCCATCGTCAACATCTCGACCTACGCCACCTTCGAACCGGAAGCGCTGTTCCCCACGTCCGGCGTGTTCCGCGCCGGCCTGGCCGCGTTCACCAAGGTGTTCGCGGACGAATACGCCGAGCACAACGTGCGCATGAACAACGTGCTGCCCGGCTTCATCGACAGCCTGCCGGAAAAGGAAGACCGGCGCGTGCGCATCCCGATGGGCCGCTACGGCACCGCCGAGGAAGTGGCCGACCTGATCGCCTTCCTGGCTTCCGACGCCTCGTCCTACATCACCGGGCAGAACATCCGCATCGACGGCGGCATCACCCGTTCGTTGTAATCCACGCGGCCCGGCCCGCCCCCGCGCGGGCCGGCGCGCCGCTCGCGCGCGCCTCGTACAAAAGGATTAGTCCCTCGTCCGAATGGCGGTCTTGAAGCCCCCCTGGCGCTTCGCTACCGTAGGCTTTCGCATTCGACCCCGGGGCTGCCTGCATGTCCGCGTCGCCGTCCGGAGCGGCCCCGCCCGCTTCCGCTGAAACCCGCCCGCCCACGCCCGGCCAGGCCTCGCGCTTTTTGGCGCAGGCCACCTTCGGCCCGACGCCGGCGCTGATCGACGCCGTGGCGCGCGACGGCTACGCCGGATGGCTCGACGCGCAACTGGCGCTGCCGCCCTCGCAAAGCCATTTCGACTGGCTGCTGCAGCAAGGCAAGGACACCGAGGCCTACAAGGGCAACGGCATCAACGCGCCGCTCGAATCGACGCTGTGGCGCAAGTTCATCAGCGCCGAGGACCAGGTCCGCACCCGGGTGGCGTTCGCGCTGTCGGAGATCTTCGTGGTCGGGGTGGCGTCGATCACCGCCAACTGGCCGCTGTTCGGCGCCGCCGGCTTCATGGACCTGCTGGCCGAGCATGCCTTCGGCAACTACCAGGACCTGCTCACAGCCGTCACCCGCAACCTGTCGATGGGCTGCATGCTGACCTATCGCGGCAACCGCAAGGAAGACCCGCGCACCGGCCGCCATCCCGACGAGAACTATGCGCGCGAGGTGATGCAGCTGTTCAGCATCGGCCTGGTCGAACTGAACCGCGACGGCACGCCGCGCCTGGCCAACGGCGCGCCGGTGGAAACCTACGACAACGCCGACGTGCAGGGCCTGGCCAAGGTCTTCACCGGCTGGGACCTGGACGGTCCCGAGACCGACGTGCAGTTCCACCGCCGGCCGATGGCGCTCAATCCGGCGCTGCATTCGCTGGCCGAAAAGCGCTTCCTGGGCGCGGTGATTCCGCCCGGCACCGACGGCCACCTGTCGCTCAAGCGCGCGATGGAAGTGATCAGCGCGCATCCCAACGTAGGGCCGTTCATCGGCACGCAACTGATCCAGCAGCTGGTCACCAGCAATCCGAGTCCGGCCTACGTCGGCCGCGTGGCGGCCGTGTTCGACGACGACGGCCACGGCGCGCGCGGCAATCTCAAGGCGGTGGTGCGCGCCATCCTGCTGGACGACGAGGCGCGCCACCCCGATCTGGCCTCGCCGGGCTGGGGCAAGGTGCGCGAGCCGATCCTGCGTTTTTCCGGCTGGGCGCGGGCGTTCGGCGCCACCTCCACCAACGGCGCCTGGGCCATGCCCGACACCACCGACAACACCATCCGGCTGGCGCAGAGCCCGATGCGCTCGGCCAGCGTGTTCAATTTCTTCCGGCCGCGCTACACGCCGCCCGTCACCGAGCTGGCGCGGCGCGGCCTGGTCGCGCCGGAACTGCAGATCACCGATGAAACCAGCATCGCCGGCTACCTGAACTTCGTGGCCATCTACGTCGATCGCGGCTGGGAAGACCTGCAGACCCCGTACACCGCCGAGATCGCGCTGGCCGCCGACGCCGATGCGCTGGTGGCGCGGGTCGTGCTGCTGCTGGCGGGCGACGCCTTCAGCGCGGCCACGGCGCAGGCCATCGCGCGGGCGGTCGACACCCTGCCGCGCGAACGGCCGCTCGACCGGGTGCGCGCCGCCATCACGCTGGTGGCGGCCAGCCCCGAATACCTGGTGCAGAAATGAGAGCCGATCGCCGCGAATTCCTGCTGCGCGCCTGCGCCCTGGGCGCGAGCCATGCGGCGGCGCCGCTGGCGCTGAACCTGGCGGCGCTGGGCGCGGCGGCCGCGCAGTCGGCGCCGCCGGGAGACTACAAGGCGCTGGTGTGCGTCTTCCTGTACGGCGGCAACGACCCGTTCAACACGCTGGTGCCGTTCGACCCCGCCGCCTATCGCGCCTACGCCGCGGCGCGCACCGACATCGCCTTGCCGCGCGAGGCGCTGCAGGCCACGGCGCTGCGTGGCGCAACGCCCGCCGCCGGTGGCGCGCAGTTCGCGCTGGCCCCATCGCTGGCGCCGTTGGCGCCGCTGTTCGAGCGCGGCGAGATGGCCGCGGTGCTGAACGTCGGCCCGCTGGTGACGCCCACCAGCAAGGCGGACTACATCGGCGCGCGCGTGCCGCTGCCGCCCAAGCTGTTCTCGCACAACGACCAGCAATCGTACTGGCAGGCGCTGGCGCCGGAAGGTGCTTCCTCCGGCTGGGCCGGCCGCCTGACCGACCTGTACGCCGACATCAACGCGCAGCGCAGCTTCACCGGCATCACCGCCGGCGGCAGCACCGTGCTGCTGGCGGGCCGCCACGTCGCGGGTTACCGGGTCGGCGTGAACGGCTCGACCCGCATCGAGCTGCTGACGCGCGACATGTATGGCTCCAGCGCCTGCACCGCGCTGTTGCGCCAGCTGATCACGCAACCGCGCGAGCACCTGATGGAGCGCGAGATGTCACGCATCGCGGCGCAGTCGATCGACGCCGACGCGCGGCTGCGGACGGCCTTGTCGGGCGTGGCGGTGCCGGGCGATTTCGCCTCGCCGCTGGCGCAGCAGTTGAAGATCGTGGCGCGCATCATCGCCGCGCGCCAGGCGCTGGGCGCGCGCCGCCAGGTGTTCTTCGTGTCGCAGAACGGCTACGACAACCACACCGGCCTGAACGACACCCATCCCGCCCTGCTCAAGGAGCTGGGCCAGGCGCTGGCGGCGTTCCAGGCGGCGCTGGCGGGCCAGGGCGTGGCGCGCCAGGTCACCACCTTCACCGCCTCGGAATTCGGCCGCACGCTGGGGTCGAACGGCAACGGCTCGGACCATGGCTGGGGCGCGCATCATTTCGTGCTGGGCGGCGCCGTCAACGGCGGCCGCTACCACGGCGCGCATCCCGAGATCGCGCCGGACGGCCCCGGCTTCGTCGACAACGGCCGGCTGCTGCCGACGCTGGCGGTGGAGCAGCTGGGCGCGGCGCTGGGCGGCTGGTTCGGCGCCAGCGCGGACGACCTGCGGCTGGTGTTTCCGAACCTGCGCCATTTCGACGCCGCGCCGCTGGCGCTGTTTACAGCGCCGCGTGAATCGTCGACGCCAGGCGCTTCCACTTGACGGCTTCCTCGCGCACGAACGCGGCGAGCTCGGCCGGCGTGCTGGTGCGCACTTCGGCGCCCTGGTCGTCGATCTTGCCGGCCACGGCCGGATCGTTGAGCGCGCCATTGAGCGCGGTGTTGAGCTTGGCGACCACCTGCGGATCGGCGTTGGCGGGCGCGAACACCGCGTACCACTGCGCCACGTCCACGCCCTGCACGCCCAGTTCGGCCAGCGTCGGCATGTCGGGCAGCACCTTGGCGCGGCGCGTGCCGGCCACGCCCAGCGCGCGGATCTTGCCCGACTTCAGGTGCGGATAGGCGCTGAACAGGCTGGGAAACATGACCTGGGTGACGCCCGCCAGCGTGTCCGTCATGGCCGGGGCCGAGCCCTTGTAGGGAATCTCCAGCATGGCCGCGCCGGTGGCGCGGTTGAACAGCTCGCCCGCCACCGCCGGCGCCGTGCCCGGGCCGGCCGAGGCGTAGCTCAGGCCGTCGGGGTGGGCCTGGCCGTACTTGAGCAGGCCCGGCACGTCCTGCACGCCGATGCTGCTGGACACCACCATCAGCGTGGGCGAGTCGGCCACCATGCCGATCGCGGTGAAGTCGCGCACCGGATCGTAGTTGAGCTTCTGCAGCGCCGGGTTGATGCCGTGCGTGCCGATGTAGCCCAGCATCAGGGTGTAGCCGTCGGCCGGCTGGCGCGCCACGTAGTCGGCGGCGATGGCGCCCTGCGCGCCGGGCTTGTTGACCACGATGACGGTCTGGCCCAGCAGTTCGCCCATCTTCTGCCCGATCACGCGGGCCAGGGTGTCGTTGCCGCCGCCGGCGGCGGTGGGCACCACCATGGTGATGGCGCGTTCGGGAAATTCGGCGTGCGCGGCCGGGCTGCCCAGGGCCAGGCAAAGGGCGGCGGCGCACAGGGTGCTGCGGGTGGGGAAAGCCATGTCATGTCTCCAGAGGGTTCTGTGGGCGGTCTCTGCGGACCGCTGGGTCTTGTGTCGGTCTATGCCGCCACCGGCTGGCGCGCGGCCAGCCGGTGGCGGGCGTCCTGCTCCTGCCGCGCCGCGCCATAGCGCCCCGGCACGTACAGCAGGCCCTTCATGATCTTGCGCGCGGTGCGCACCAGGCCGGCGGCGCGCACTTCGCCGCTGGCCGCATCCAGGTTCACGTCGATGTCCATGCCGCCCGACGGGTGCTCGATGCGCACGCCGCGATAGCCCGCCCTGGGCGCGGGCCCGCCGCAATCATGCGCCACGGTGCCCGGCATGAGGAAGGCCGCCGCCACGCCGACGGCGCCGGTGGCGGCGTGGGCGCGGTGGCAGGCGTGCGGCGTGAAATAGCGCGAGCGCACGGACAGGATGGCCGGATCGCCGCCGGGCGCCAGCAGCACCGGCTTGGGAATGACGCTGTTCGATACGTCCCCCAGCCCCATGCGGGCGCCGGCCTCGCGGCGGATGCGCTCCAGGCGCGCCAGCAGCGCCGGGGCGGCGTCCAGCTCGGCCGGCGACTCGTCGCCGCGCAGGCCGAAGTCGGCGGCGCGCAGCAACACCATCGGCATGGCCGCGTCGATCAGCGTGACGGCCACGCCGTCCACGATTTCCTGCCGTTGGCCGGAGGGGAACAGGCGGCCGGTGACCGCGCCCCAGGCGTCCAGGAAGTTCAGGCGCACCGGCGCGGCCACGCCCGGCACGCCGTCGATGCGCGCCTCGCCTTCGTAGGTCAGGCGGCCGCCCGGCGTCTGCACCACCGCCTCGATCACGGCGCCGGTGTTGACGTTGTGCACCCGCACCGCGGTTTCGCCGTCGGCGGCGGCGATCAGGCCCTCGTCGATGGCGAAGGGCGCGGCGCCCGACAGCATGTTGCCGCAGTTGGGACGGGTGTCGACGCTGGCGCGGTCCACCGAGACCTGCGCGAACAGATAGTCGATGTCGCAGTCCGGCCGGGTCGAGCGCGACACGATCGCGACCTTGCTGGTCAGCGAGTTGCCGCCGCCCAGGCCGTCGACCTGCAGCGCGTGGGGCGAGCCCATGGCCTGCAGCAGCAGCCGGTCGCGCTCGGCGGGATCGGCGGGCAGCCAGTCGCTGAGGAAGAAGGGGCCGCGGGAGGTGCCGCCGCGCATCAGTACGCAAGGGATGATCGTTTCCATGCGGTGCATTCTGCGACGGCGCGGCTATTATTTGAATTGCAACTTACGGATGGATTAATGCATGGCACGCATCAATTTCGATTTGCAGGAATTGCAGGCCTTCGTGGCCGTGGCCGAACGCGCCAGTTTCCGCGCCGCGGCCGAAGACCTGAACCTGTCGCAGCCGGCGCTGAGCCGCCGCATCGACAAGCTGGAGGACCTGCTGGGCGCGCGCCTGCTGGAACGCACCACGCGCCGCGTGGCGCTGACGCACGTAGGCCGCATCTTCCTGGAACGGGCCCGCGGCGCCATCGACGAACTGGAGCGCGCGGTGCTCAGCATCGGCGACCTGGCGGCGCAGCGCGGCGGACTGGTGACCGTGGCCTGCGTGCCGTCGGTGGCCTATTACTTCCTGCCCGCCATCATTCACGACTACGCCGAGCGCTTTCCGCGGATACGGGTCCGCATCATCGACGAGACCGCCCACACCGTGCTCAACAGCGTGGTGACCGGCCGCGCCGACTTCGGCATCAGCTTTTTCGGCACCCAGGAGCCGGACGTGGATTTCAAGGCGGTGCTGCGCGAGGATTTCGTGCTGGCGGTGCGCCGCGACCATCCGCTGGCCGCGCGCCGCAGCGTATCGTGGGAGGAGCTGTCGCAGGAACGCTTCATGACCGTGGCCAAGGAAAGCGGCAACCGCCTGCTGATCGACGACGCCCTAGCCAAGAGCGGCAAGCGCACCGTCAGCGCCTTCGAGGTCAGCCACGTCATGACCCTGCTGGGCCTGGTGGAAGCCGGCCTGGGCGTGGCGGCGGTGCCCCAGCTGGCGATGCCGCCGGCCGGCCACCCCACCCTGGCGGGCATCAAACTGGAGCATCCGCGCGTCACCCGCAGCCTGGGTTTGATCTCGCGCAGGGGCCGCCCCCTGGCGCCGGCGGCGCAACAGCTCTATAACCTCATCCACCAGGCCGGCAAAAGCGCCAAGCGTGGTCCCCTCAAGCAACCCTGAAGCCGCACCATGAGCCCCCATTCCCTGGCGCTGCAAGCCGCCACCGAAGACGACCTGCCGTTCCTGCTGTCGCTGCGCAAGGCGACCATGACCGAACACCTGGCGCGCGCCGGCGCGCCGCAGGACGATGCGCATCACCTGGCGCGCATCCGCTACCACTTCGACGACGCCCAGATCGTCTGGCTGCACGGCCGCCCGGCCGGCCTGTTCAAGACCTTCCGCGACCCGGCCGGCTGGCGCGTCGTGCAGATCCAGATCGACCCGGCCTTCCAGGGCCAGGGGCTGGGCCGGCGCCTGCTGGCGAGCCTGCTGCGGCAGGCGGACGACGAAGGCGCCCCGGTCACCCTGTCCGTCCTGAAGGGCAACCCCGCCCGCCGGCTCTACGAGTCGCTGGGCTTCACCCCCGTGGAGGAGACCGCCCTGGAAATAGAAATGCGCTACGAACCCGCCCCGCCCGCCAGCGGCCACGCCTGACGGCGGCCGTTGCCCAGGGCCCGCGCGAGGCTCGGTTGGATCGTCATCCCCGGCCCTCCACAATTTTTTGTCCCGCGGCGGAATATTCCCGTTCCGCCCGGCGTCTGTAGAGGGCAGTCCCCCACTTTCCCATCTACGAGGCACGACATGCGTACTCAAATCGCCGCAGCCCTGGTTCTCTCCTCCGCCGCCCTGTTCTCGGCCGGCGCCCACGCCCAGGCCGTCAAGACCCAGGACGGCGTCCTGGTCAACAGCGCCGGCATGACCCTGTACACCTTCGACAAGGATGCCGGCGGCAAGAGCGCCTGCAACGACCAGTGCGCCAAGATCTGGCCCCCGGTCACCGCCGCCGCCGACGCCAAGGCCTCGGGCGACCTCAGCATCATCACCCGCGACGACGGGTCCAAGCAGTGGGCCTACAAGGGCAAGCCCGTCTACCTGTACGCCAAGGACGCCAAGCCGGGCGACAAGACCGGCGACAACTTCAAGGACGTCTGGCACGTCATCAAGCCCTGATCCGGCCGCGCCGCCCATCCACGCCCGACCATGCGCGCCGACGACGAAGCCGCGATCCTGGCCTGCATCCCCAGCCTGCGGCGCTACGCCCGCGGGCTGACGGGCGACCCGCACCGGGCCGACGACCTGGTGCAGGACACGCTCGAACGCGCCTGGAGCCGCTATTCGCGCTGGCAGCGCCGCGGCGAGCTGCGGGCCTGGATGTTCGGCATCATGCATAACCATTTCATCGACGGCGTGCGCGCCAACCACCGGCAGGCCGAACAGGCCGGCGCGGGCGACCTGCCCGACGTGCCGGTGCGCGCCACGCAGACCGACCACCTGGAGGTGCGCGACCTGGACCGCTGCCTGCAAGGCCTGCCGGCCGAGCAGCGCGAAGTGCTGCTGCTGGTGTGCGTGGAAGACCTGTCGTACCAGGAAACCGCGCAGGTGCTGGGCGTGCCGATCGGCACGGTCATGTCGCGCCTGTCGCGCGCCCGCGAACGGCTGGGCGCCCTGATGCAAGGCCAGGAACCCGCCAGCCGGCTCCATCGCGTGAAATGACATGAACGACAAACGCCTCCACGCCGTCCCCAACGCCGGCAACCCGATCACCGAAGCCGACCTGCACGCCTACGCCGACGGCCAGCTGCCGCCCGGCCGCCACGCCGAGGTCGACGCCTTCCTCGCCGCCCACCCGCAGGACCTGGCCCGCGTCCACGCCTGGCAGGCCCAGCGCCGCGCCCTGCACGCCCTGCTCGATCCGGTGCTGGACGAACCCCTGCCCCTGCGCCTGCCGCTGTCGCCCCCCGCGCGCCGCCTGCCGTGGCGCGCCCTGGCGGCCG
>NZ_CADIJR010000014.1 GCF_902859645.1 Achromobacter insuavis
AGCCGCAGCCGCGCGCCGGCCCATTCCAGGTCGGCCGACAGCGTGGCCGCCTGGCGCAGGGCCTCGGCCACGCCGGGCGTGAAGCCCAGGCGCCACTGCGCGGGCTTGGCGTCGACGCCGGCCAGCGGCGCGAGCGTGACCGCCAGATCGGCGCCATGGCGCGCGATCAGCGTGCGGGCGCGGGCCTCGTTGCCGGACAGGCGCGGCAGCGATAGCGGGGAGGAAGAGAGAAGCGTACTGGCAGTCATGGGTTCCAGGGATCAACGGACCGGCGCATCGGCGTCGGTTTCCGCCAGGCAGGGGTCTTCCGGGTCATCGGTGCCGACGCGCACGCGCGTCGGCCGCGCCAGGCTGTCGGCCAATTGCTCGGCCAGCGGTCGCGCCATCGCGGCGAGGCGCTCACGCGAGGTTTCATTGGCGCAGACGAAGTCGGCGATGACACGGCCGCCGTCTTCATAGACCGACACGCTGACGCCGGGCAGCACGTCGTCCTTCAATTCCACCCGCACCTGGCGCCGGCCCTGGCTGCCGTCGGCCACCAGCAGTTGTTCGGCGCTGCCTTGCAGCGCCTGCGCCAGGGCCTGCGACGTCGCGTCGGCAGGCGCGGGCGCATCGGTCCGGGCCGCGCCGAACAGCGAGAACGGCGAGGGCGCGGCCGGCGGCGCGACGGGCGGCTCGTCCCTGCCGCGCGCCATGGCCTGCTCGAAGGCCTGCTTGTCGGCGTCGCTGGCCTGGCGGCCGGACGCCTGCGCATCCGATTGGGCCAGGCCCGAGCCCTGCGCGATCGCGGTATCCAGGCCGATGCGGCGGTCGATGCTCATGCCGGCTCGAACTCCTCGTGCTGTTCCCAGTCCTCGCGGTCGCGCGACAGCGATGCGGCTTCTTCCATTTCCATGTCTTCCTTGTGCTCCAGCGCCTTCAGGTGCTCGGCCAGGTGGATGCTGGCCAGTTCCACGAACTTGCCGGTCAGGCGCACCGCCTGCTGGTGCTGGACGCGGCGCTCGGTCAGCGCCTGGTGTTCCTCGCGCAGGCGCTCGGCCGCCTGTTCCACGGCCTGCTCGTGCTGGCGTTCGCCCTCGCGCAGGCCGGCCACGCCCTGCAGCACGTCTTCGATCTCGCGCACCCGCACCACGCGGCTGCACAGGTCGTGGTACATGGCCCGCTCGCGCCGCTCGGATTCATCGCGGAAGTCCGCCAGCGCCCGCTCGGAGGCCTCGCGCGCGGCATCGGCCTCGGCGTGACGCAGCCGCTGGCGCGACACCGCGATCTCGGCCTGGCCTTCGCGAAAGCGCTTGATGGCGAGCAGTTCGTCAAAGACGCTCATGCCGTCCCCACGATGGCGCTCATCTGCGCCAGGGCATCCGGCAGCGTGGCGCGCTCGTCGGTGCGCTGGCGCAGGAACTGGTTGATCGCGGCGATCTTGTCGATGGCCTCGTCCGTGACCGCGTCGCCGCCGCGCTTGTATTCGCCAATCTTCACCAGCAGCTCGACCTCCTGGTACTTGGCCATCAGCTCGCGCAGACGGCCGGCGGCGCGCTTGTGCTCCGGCGTGATGACGGCGTTCATGACGCGGCTGGCCGAGGCCAGCACGTCGATGGCCGGGTAGTGGTTGGCCGCGCCCAGCTTGCGCGACAGCACGATGTGGCCGTCGAGGATCGAGCGGGTCTCGTCGGCGATGGGCTCGGTCATGTCATCGCCTTCCACCAGCACCGTGTACAGCGCGGTGATGGAGCCATGCTCGTTCATGCCGGCGCGCTCCATCAGCTTGGGCAGCGTGGCGAACACCGATGGCGGATAGCCGCGGCGGGTCGGCGGTTCGCCGGCGGCCAGGCCGATCTCGCGCTGGGCGCGGGCAAAGCGCGTCACCGAGTCCATCAGGAACAGCACGCGCTTGCCCTGATCGCGGAAATACTCGGCGATGGCCGTGGCCACGTAGGCGGCCTTGGCGCGCTCCATCGACGACTTGTCGCTGGTGGCGCAGACGATCACGCTCTTGCGCCGGCCCTCGCGGCCCAGTTCGTGTTCCAGGAATTCGCGCACCTCGCGACCGCGCTCGCCGATCAGCGCCACCACGGTCACGTCCACCGCCGCACCCTTGACCAGCATGCCCATCAGGGTCGACTTGCCGCCGCCCGCTGCCGCGAAGATGCCCATGCGCTGGCCTTCGCCGCAGGTCAGCACGCTGTCCAGCGCGCGCACGCCCAGCTCCAGCGGCTGCGAGATGATGCGGCGCTTGAGCGGGTCCGGCGCCTCGGCGAACACGGGATAGAACTTGCTGGCCTCCAGCGGCCCCAGCTCGGCCTCGTCCAGCGGCCGGCCCAGCCCGTCCAGCACCCGGCCCAGCAGCCCCGGGCCCACGGGCACCATGTGGGCCCGGCCGGTGGGGATGACCTCGGTGGCGGTGGAGATGCCGTACATGTCGCCAATCGGCGTGAGCAGCGCGGCGTCGCGCGCGAAGCCCACCACCTCGCCCTTCATCTCGAAGTTCTCGCCCGGATTGCGCAGGATGCAGACCTCGCCCACCTTCACCGACGGCACCACCGCCTTGATGATGGTGCCGATCACCTGGGTCACGCGGCCCTTGATGCGCAGCGTCGGCGTGTCCTGCAGCGCCAGCTCCATCATTTCGGAGATGTAGTCGAACTGGCGCATCGCTATACCCGGCTTCCCAAGGTGCGCTGGAAGGCCTGGCGCAACGCCTGGATCTGCCCTTCCAGGCTGGCCTCGACCATGCCGATCTCGCTTTCGAGGATGCAGGCGCCGCGCGCCAGCCGGCCATCGGCCAGGATGTCGAGATAGCCCACGCCGGGATAGGCGGCCAGCAGGTCGTTGATCTGCTCACGCACCGTATCGACTTCGGCCGGATTCAGCCGCAGGGTCATCTGCTTCTGGTTGCGCACCACCGCCAGGGCGTTACGCACCACCACCATGACCTTCTCGCGGTCGTCGAAGCCATCGACCACCTTGCGCACGGCCGACATCACCAGTTCCACCATTTCGTTCTCGACGCCGGCGAAGTACTCGACCGTGCGGCCGACGGTCTCGATCATCTTCTCGGCCTGGTCCAGCAGCGCCGCTTCGCGGCCCCCTTCGTAGCCGCGCTGACGCTCGGCCTCGAACGCCGCCTGGGCGCCGCCGACGATCTCGTCGGCCCGCGCCCGCGCCTGCGCCAGCAACTGTTCGGCGTCGGCCCACGCCGCCAGCTCGGCGCCGCGCAGCACGCGCGCGGCGGGATCGATGCGGCCGGCCGCGGCGCGCGGCGTCAGCGGATCGCGGGGAATGAGGAAAGCCATGCGGGCTCCGTTTTCTTCAGTAGCGACAGGCCCAGCGCCAGCGCCTGCGGTGCGGGCAGGGGCGCGGACGGCGCGGGCAGGTCGGGCAATTTCAGTTCGGCGCGTTGCGCGAGTTCGGGACCGGCGCCGCTCAGGGCCGCGCGCAGCGCGCCCAGGCCCAGCGTGTCCACCGCGGCGGTGGTTTCGGCCAGCGTCCAGGCCGCGCTGTCGGCCAGGCCGTCGTGCAGGCCCGCGGCCGTGCGGCGGGTGAAATCCAGCAGGTCCGCGCCCAGATGCGCGATCAGCGCCCGCACCTCCTCGCCGGCGATGGCGCGGCGCAGCCGCGGACCGCACAGCACCGCGCCCAGCCGGCGGGCGCACTGCGCCAGCGCGTCCGGCGCCAGCAGCGCCAGCGCCAGTTCGGGGCGGTCCGGATCGGTCACCGGGCGTTGCCACAGGCCCAGCGCGTCCAGGATCTCGCGCGACCAATGCCGGTGCCATGCCGGCGCCAGTCCGGGCGCGGCGGCAATCGCCGCCAGCGCGGCCGGCGGCGCATAGGCCGCGTGGCGGCTCGGGTGCAGCGTGCGGCTGGGCAGCTGGTTGAATTCAACCAGCCTGCGGTCCAGCGCCGCCGATGCGGGTGTCATCGTCAGCGGGCCTCGGACACGGGTTCGCGGCGCTCGGGCCGGGCGCGGCCCGGCACGCCGTAGCGCCACAGCACGTAGGCCAACGCGCCGGCCAGGGCCAGCACCAGCAGGATCAGCAGCGCCAGCCACGCCAGCAGCGTGACCGACGAGCCCTCGCCCACCTCGATGCCCAGCACCTGCCGCGTGGCCTGGCCGGCGGCAGAGGCCGCGGCGGCGGGCTGCGCCGACACCAGCGCGATCGACACGCGGTCCTCGGTCAGCCCGGGAATCGCGTGCGTGACCAGCTTGCGGATCTGCGGCTGCAGCGCGTCCAGGTTGTAGCCGGCCTGGTGCTTGATGAACACCGCCGCGGTCGACGGCGTGGTGTTCTCGCCCACGCCGCCGCGTTCGGGCAGCACCACGTGCACCCGAGCGGCCAGCACGCCGTCCATCTGCGACAGGGTGTTGGTGAGCTCCTGCGACAGCGCGTAGATATACCGGGCGCGCTCTTCCAGCGGCGACGACACCAGGCCTTCCTTGCGGAAGATCTGCCCCATGCCATCGAAGCGCTCGCGCGGCAGGCCGCGGGCGCGCAGGATGTCGAGCGCGCGCGCCACCTGCTGGCCGTCCACCGACACGGCCACGCCGGTCTTGGTGGTGGCCTTCTGCGCGGCGATGCCGGCATCCAGCAGCACCGACAGCACCTCGTTGGCCTCGCTCTCGTTGGCGGCGGAAAACAGCTCCACCCGCGAGCCGCACGCGGCCAGCAGCAGCGCCAGGCCCAGCATCAGCCAGCGCAGGCGTCCCAGCGGCGAAACGCGGCGGGTTCCCGCAAGGGGAAAAGACGGTGTCGCGACGGCGTGCATTAGGACATCCTGACGAGCGAATCGATGTTCTGCGTGGTGCGCGAGACGGCCTTGCCGACCAGCTCGTACTGCACCGACACCTGCACCAGATCGGCCTGCAGCCGCAGCATGTCGGCGATGGCCGGCTGCGACGACATGGCATCCAGGCGGCCCGAGATGTTCTGCCACTTCTCCGAGTACTCGGTGGTGGTGTTGCGCAGGCTGGCCAGGATCTGGTTGCCGAGCGTGGCCGGGGCGGCGTCGACCGCGGGCGTGAAGGCCGATTGCAGCGCGGACTGCAGGCCGGTGAGCGCGGGCGCGCCGGCCTCGGGCGCGGCCATGATGGCCGCGAACCGTTCGGCGGCCAGTTGCGCCGGCGGCGCCGCCGGCGTGGACAAGACCGGCGGCAAGGCGGCCGCGAGCGCTGTGATTTCCATGTTCCCTAGCTCCAGTGTCTCTATCTATCGTCCGTGGCCCGGCGCCTCAGCCGTTGACCTGCGGCATGCCCAGCAGGCCGCGCGCCAGGCGCGCCCCCTCGCTCTCGCCCGTGGCCAGCGTCTCCAGCAGGCGCACGCTTTCCGCGCGCCGGCCCGACAGTTGCAGGGCGAAGCCGCGCCAGGCGTCGAGCAAGGCCCGGTCGGCCGGATCCGGCGCCACCGTGCCTTCCAGCAGGCGCACGGCGTCGTGCGCGCGGTTGGCGTTCATCCAGGCCACCGCCAGCCCGACGACCGGATAGGCACGGTCGGGCCGCAGGCGGCGCAAGGCGTTGAAAATGATCTCGGCGCGCGCCGCGTCGCCCGCGCCGGCGGCCAGGAACCCGACCTCGGCCAGCAGGCGGGCATCGTCCGCCGAAAGCACAACAGCCGTCTCCTGGGAGACGGCCTCTTGCGCTGCGTTCGGCGCCGCTTGAACGGCGCTATTGTTCATGGGTCATGACGCGGCCTCGCGCGAAGAGAGTTGCAACAATGCCTCGGCCCGCGCGCGCACGTCCACCGGCGCGTCGGAAGCTTCCACCAGCCGCAAGGTGCGCTGCGCCTCGTCGGTCTGGCGCGCGGCAAGCTGGCATTCGGCCACGCGCAGGGCGATCGGCAGCGAATCGGGATACAGGGTCAGCACCAGCGAATAGATCGAGATCGCCTCTTCGTGTCTGCCCAGCATCTGCAGGCAGACACCCAGGCCGACCAGATAGTGTTTGCGGGCAGGTCCGTACTGCGCCAGGAACGCGAACACCGGCAGGGCCTGCGCGTACTGTTCCTGGGCCACGTGGGCGTACGCCAGGGCGTAGATCACTTCGAGCTGCTCTGGCGTCAGACGGCCATTGGAAGGCAGGGCCTGCAACCCGTTGAGCAATGCCTCGCCAAACTCGTCCCGCGCCACCACGTTGTCTGCCATGTCCTTTCCTTGGTGCGTGCTCGGTTTCGGCGTCATCAGACCGCCATCCGCTTGCCGATATTGGCGGTGATCTGCGACATGCTGTCAGCGGCGCCGTTGATCATCTGCGACACCATCCGCAAGCCTTCTTCCATCTGCTTGATCACCTTGGTGATCTCTTCCTGAGCCTCTTCCATCCGGGCCTGGAGCTTGCGCGTGTAGGCGTCCATCTCTTTCTTGTCCGCCTGGATGTTCTCGGCCTCGTTCTTGGTCTTGGCCACCGAGATGTTGACCGCCCCCTGCGCCACCTGCGTCGCGCCCTGGGTGATCTGGCCGGCCGCGCTGACCACCCGCGACATGGTGCTGACCGCAGATGCGCCGCCCGACGCCGCGATGGTGATGGCTCCCAGCGCGATCGTGGCCGCCAGCGAGAACGCCATGGTCAGGGCCATTGTGGTGCTCTTGTCCGCGCCCGCCAGTTCGGCGATGCCGCCGGCCAGGTTGCCCAGCAGGCCAGGCTCCACCAGCAGCAAGGCCGGCGAGGCAATTCCGACGACGCCGGCCACCACCTTGCCGATGCGCTGCGCGGTTTCCTCGTCGACGCCGCAGGCCTGCAGGAACTTGCTGGCGATGGTCGTCATCAGGTTGCCCAGGCTGATTTCCGGGCCGCCGCATTCCTTCGAGATCTGATCCGCCAGCGAGATCGTCGAGCTGACCAGCGCCATCACGGCCAGCGCCAGCAGCGGCGTGGCGGCGCCGCCGGACGCGACCGAGCCCGCGGCCAGCACGGCCACCGCGATGGCCGAGAAGACCAGCGCGGCGATCTTGCCGATCCAGCCGAAGATCTTGCCCAGGATGCCTTTGCTGGCGGCCTCTTCGCACTTCTTGACGTAGTCCTGGATCTTTTGCAGCTGCGCCTCGTTGTTCTTTTCCATCTTGGTGCGCGCCGTCGCCAGGTTTTCCTTGGCGCTGGAAATCTGCGCCTCGTCGGACTTGGACCGGATGCTGCGCAGCAGATCAATCATGTCGTTGGCCGAGAATGACTGCGCCGGCGGCTCCAACGCCGGAGCGCCGTTGCCGTTGAACAAGCCGTCGGCACCGGCCTGCTGCCCGGCCGCCTTGCCCGTCGGCAACGTGCCGGCCATGCCAACGAAGGCATCCAGCAGTTCGCGCACCCGCGCGGTCGCCTGGGCCGCCTGGGCGCCAGCGTCGGCCGGCAGGTCGCCGCCGCCAGGCAACGGCGCGCCGCCGATGCTCGCGGGATTAGAAGAGATCGAGGTCATATGCAATTCCCGATGGTTCGCGAGCTCAGATGTTGCGAGCGATGCCGCGGTTGGTTTCCATGCGCGATTGTTCGATCGCGGCGAGCTTGTCGCGCACGTCGCGGATCACGTCCATCATCTGCTGCGCCATTTCGCTGGCCTGCTGCATGCCCGAGTCATGCACCTTGGCCTGGGCCTCCAGCTCGGAACGGCGCGCGTCATGCTCGGAAGCCTTCTGCTCCTGGGCCGCGTTGATCATGGTGCCGATACCGCCGGCCACGCCCGACAGGCCGCCACCGGTGTCCGAAATGCTGCGTGCCCGCGATTCGGCGCCGGCACCGCCCTGGCTCATCACCCGCATCTGCATGGCGCCGGCGCCGATCTGCGACAGTCCGCCCGCGATCTGGAAGGCGCCCTGCGTCATGGCGCCGATCATGCGCTCCTTGGCGGCATCGCGGATTTCCTGCGCCGCGTTCTTGAGCGTGTCGACCTGGGCCTGCAATTCGCTGGCGCGGGTCTCGCGCGCCGACGTGCGCATGGTCTGCGCCAGTTGCTGGAACAACGCCATGAACGCATAGATGTCGGTCTGCACATCCTGCTCGCTCAGGCGCGACAAGGCTTCCTGCGCGGAGCCGGCATTCGCGCCCTGGAAGGTCTCGGGGACCTGCAGGTGGCGGACGCCGCCGATGGCGTCCTGCAGCTTCTGGCCGATCTCCGCGCTGAGCAGCGCCAGATCCTTGGCATCCATCTGGCCCGCGGCGCCCATGGCGCCCAGCAGCTTCTGCTTGAGCGCCTCGTTCTCGGAGGCGAGCTTCTGCGCATTTTCCAGGACCGTCTTGATGACCTCGGGCGACGAGGCCTTCATCAGATCGTCGAGGTTGGCCGGCGGGTTGATGCGGCCTGCGCCTGCTGAATTGATGTTCATGAATGGATTCCCGTAACGATTGTCCGGGCGCCGCCAGGCGCCTCGTGGGGGTTCAGGCCTGCGGCCCCGCCAGGGCGCCGCGCAGCATCCGGGCCCGCGCCGCCAGCGCCGCGTACTTGTCCTGCCCTTCGCACAGGGCCTCGACCGTGTCCAGCGCCTCGATGGCTTCCTCGCCACGGCCCATTTCCACCAGCGACTCGGCGCTGTAGTAGAGCGGCGCGGGATCGAGCGGGTCCGCCATGATGGCCGGCAGGTACTGGCGCAGCGCGTCCTCGTGCCGGCCCAGCATGCGGTTGGCCGCCGCCAGCGCCAGGCCGTAGCGCGGCTCGGTGTGGTCATAGGTGACCAGCGCAGAGAACACCTTGAACGACTCGCTGTACCGCTGCTGCTCGTACAGCGCGTGGCCAAGCGAATACATCGCTTCCAATTCGGCGGACGTCAGCCCGAGCACGTCGCCAAGCTTGCCGCCCTCGCGCAGGTAGCTGGCCAGGCCGCCGGTCGCCTCGTCCATGGCGGCGGTCAGGTTCCGGGCCAGCGCGGCGTTCTCTTCCGGGGTCAAACTCATCAAGGTCTCCTGCTGCGGCGTTCCGAGGCTCACACCATCGGGCGCATTTTTTTCACACTGCCCGAGACGGGCGCATTGGCAAAGCTTTGGCGCGCCATTTCCTGGGCGACCTCGGCCTCGATGGCCTCCATGTCCTGGCGCACCAGGGCTTCTGCCTGAGCCAGTTCCTGCGGGCCTAGGCGCGCGTCGGCCACGGCCCGCACCTTGTCGGGATCGAGTCCCTGGTCGCGGTAGAAGTCGTCGGCCTGCGCCAGGGCGCGGCGGGCGTCGTCCAGCGCGCGTTCGGCGTCGGCGTGAATCTGTTTGGCGGTCTTGTTGGAGCTCATGGCGCGGTTCTGGCTGAGAGGGAGGATGGGAAAGGGACGATCAACGCATGTTGCCGATGATGGACGAACGGCTGTCCTGCATCTTCTTGATGAAGTTGGTCATGACGTCGAACGCCTCGTTGCGCTTGTTGGTCATGCCTTGCAGGCGGGTCATGTCCATCTGCTGGGTGTTCGACAGCGCGTCCACCTTGTTCTTGATGGCCTGGATGGCCGTATCGAGGCTGCCCTTGGTGACCTTGCTGATGCCGCCATCCACCTGCAGCTGGTACTTGTCGGTGTTCAGGTCGACGCCCGCCTCGCCCATCGCCTTCCACATGGAATCGCGCATCTGGTTGTAGCGGTTGTCGTTCTCCGTGCCCGCCTTGTTCCAGTCGGGGATGCCGCCATCCTGCATCTTGGTGGCGCCGTCCTTGCCGGACTTGAACAGGCCGACCAGTGCATTCAGGCTGTTCATGGCGTCATTCAGCTTGGCGATCTGCTCGTTGCGGTTCTGCACTTCCTTGATCTGGTTCTGCAGCTGGGCGTCGAGCAGCTTGACGCGTTCGTTCTGCACCGCCATCAGGGCGGTTTCCAGGTCCATGCTGGATATGTCGATACCGCCGATGTTGCCGGCGCCGTTCGCGCCGCCCACTGGTCCGCTCATGCCTATCTCCAATTAGTGAGAGGGTTCCGTCGGCCAAGGCCTTCGGGTTTCCCCTGAGACCGCGTGCTTCCGGTCCCCATGCCGCTTGAGTAACCGGGCCGGCGCGCGAGTTCCACGCCGTCGCCGTTTTTTTGCCCGGCGCGCCTCAGCGCATGTTGCCGATGATGGAGGAACGACTGTCCTGCATCTTCTTGACGAAATTCGTCATGACGTCGAAGGCCTCGTTGCGCTTGTTGGTCAGGCCCTGCAGGCGCAACATCTCCATCTGCTGGGTATTGCCCAGGGCGTCCACCTGGTTCTTGGCGTTGGCGATGTCGCTCTTGTTGGTCTCGATGGCGGCGGCATTCGCCTTGACGCTGGCCTCGAGACCGGCCACCTTGCTGGCGATCTGATCCACCCAGCCCTGCACCACGCGGCCCTTGGCGTCCATGGTGCCGTTGCCATCCACGTCGCGCGGCGCATCCGCGCCGCCCGGCACGGTCAGCCCGGCCTGCTTGATCTGGTCCAGGGTGGCGTGGGAAAGCGCCTTGTCGTCGCCCTGCCCCCAGGACAGGCCGTACCAACCTTCGGGGTTGGGGCATTTGCTGGCCGCGAGCCGTCCCTGCAGATCCTTCAGTTCGGCGATCTGCTGCTGCATTGACAGGCTGGACGCTTCGAGCTTGTTGTTCTCGGCGCCCTTCGCGGTGATCGACTCGTTCAAGCCCGCGATCTGCGTATTGCGGGCGTTGACCGACTCCAGCTGATCGCGCAGCGAATTCTCGAGCAGCCGCGCCCGCTGGTTCTGGACCGCCAGCAGGGCAGTCTCCAGATCCATGCCCTTCAAGTCCATCGCCCCAATATTGCTCGCACCCGCACCGGTCACCGTGGACATCTTCCCTTCTCCTTGAACCGACGGGCCCGCCGCGCGGGGCGGTAACCCGGGTTAACCCTGAAAAAACCACACCCCCGGCGCCCATCGCCCTGGAATGCCTGCTTGCCGTGTTGGTAACGAAAGCCTCGCCACGGTTCCATCGACGAACGATGGAACTTTCCCCGCCCAACCGTTACTACCCCTGACTGTGCGCGGCCTTCGTCCGCCGTTCCTCGCGCCTTCATGAACCGTATCGACGCCGGCCTGCCCCCTTCCGCTTTCTCGTCCACGACCTCGCAAGCCGCCCCCCAGAGCGGCCAGCAGCAGGTCGGCACGATGCTGGGCCAGGCCGCCGTGGCGGTGGATGGCGAGATCTCGCTGGCGGATTCGGCCGAGGAACTCAGCCTGCACATGGCCGAGAAGACCGAGGACAAGCACCACGCCGAACGCAAGATCGGCCGCGACGCCCCGCTGCAGCTGCTCAGCGCCGAGGCCATCGTGGCCTACCTGGCCGAGTCGCACGACGCCGACGCCCAGGAAAAGCTGATCGAACTGGCGCGCCACCTGCTGGCCGGCGGCGCCGATCCGCGCCAGGCCGCCGCCCGCGCCTTCGGCGATGCCGCCGGCCAGTACCTCGGCCTGCAGTACGCGCTGCGCCAGGGCGAACGCGACGGCGCCCCCGAGGACGTGCTGGACGGCCTGCGCGAAGCGCTGGCCGACCTGGAGCTGGAAAGCGGCCCGCAGATACGCGCCAGCCTGAACACCATCGGCGCGGCCGCCGGCTATGCCGGCGACGCCCGCGGCGTGGCCGACTTCCAGCGCACCTACCAGGACGTGGTGCTGGGCGAAGCGTCGCTGGCCAAGACCCTGGCGCTGGCGCTGGAGCGCTTCGGCGGCAAGGACGTCGGCCGCGGCCTGCAGCAGCTGATCCAGGCGCTCGGCCAGGACCTGGCGGCGGCGCGCCCGTCCACCAGCCCGGACCGGCTGCAGGCGCTGATGCAGGATCTGTATCAGCTGGGCGTGGCGGTCACCGTGCTGGATGGCTGCGGCGAACTGGGCGACAAGATGGCGCGGGAACACGGCAAGCCGTTGGCGGCCGATCAACTGATGCGCGACCTGGTCAACGTCAGCAACGAGAAGTGGATCTCCGAATCGCGCTTCGCGGCCCTGGCGGCCAGCCACGGCGCCGACAGCGTCGCCGCGCGCATCACCTTCCTGGGCGGCGTGCGCGCGGTGCTCAAGGACCTGCCGCTGCCGATGTACCCCGACGCGGATGCCCGCCAGTCCGTCCTGGGCGCGGCGCAACTGGCCCTGGATGCGGCCATCGACGAGGAATACGAATGAACAGCCTGGATCGCGCCCTGGGCGCCTTCGGCGAGACCATCGGCCTGGACCGGCTGGCCCTGGGGCCCGGCGGCAACCTGGCGCTGCAGCTGGACTCGGGCCGTCGGGTCGCCATCGAGGCGGCCGACACCGAGGTGCTGGTCTACGTCTCGGATCCGGTGCCCTACGACGCCCCGACGCGCCTGCTGCAGGCCTGGCGGCGGGCGCACCATTCGCGCCTGGCCGGCTATCCGGTGCAGGCCGCCCTGCGCGACCAGGACGGCATTCCCCGGCTGCTGGCGCTGACCCGCCTGCCCGCCGACCAGGCCGACGCCGCCGCGCTGCGGCGCGCGGCGGACACGCTGGCGCGCTGGCTCGACGACGCGCGCGCCGACTGACCCCGGAACGGAGACCCTCACACCATGTCCGATATGCGCATCAGCGGCTTCGCCTTCGACCGGGGCCTGGACGGCATCACCTACGCCGGCCGCGAGGCCGCCGGCCAGCACCTGCCCGAACGCCAGGAACTGGCGCCGCCGGCCGACGGCGTCAAGGCGCAGCTGGCCCAGCTGCTCGACACGCCGAACATCGACCGCTACCTCGACAGCCAGCTGCGCCCCACGGTCGCCAACCGCGACCTGCTGCTGCCCGGCAAGTTCGCCCAGGCCCTGCAGGCGACGCTGGATGGCCTGTCCGCCGCGGCCGAGCAGAGCCAGGACCGCAATCCCGAGGACGCCCGCGCGCTGAACCGCGCGGTGCGGCTGCTCAAGGACGAGGCCGGCCTGCGCGAGCTGGTCGCCATGTACCGCAGCGCGCTGTACCAGGGATGACCGCCGCCATGCCCCTGACGCCCGACGCCCGCGAGCTGCTCAGCCTGCTGGCCTATGTCTACCTGGAAAACAACCGCCCCGAAAAGACCGCCGTGGTGCTGAACGCGCTGCGCACGCTGGGGCTGGCCGACCCTCGCCAGCTCGCCACGCTGGCGCTGGCGCAACTGCGCGCCGGCAAGCCCGACGCGGCCCTGTCGACACTGGACCAGCTGGCCATGCAGGGCGGCGTCGACGCGCCCTTCCACCTGATCCGCTCGCAGGCCCTGCTGGCCCTGGAGCGTCGCGACGAGGCCGCCGCGGCCATGCGCGCCTACGTTGCCCTGCGCCCCGCCGCGGCGGCCGCGCCCACCGAAGCAGAAACGACTTGAGCCGCCCCATGCAAGCCCTGAACCGCGTCGTCGCCGCCGCCACCAGCCGCAACGATATCGTCCTGGCGGTCCTGATCGTCTCGATCATCTTCATGATGATCCTGCCGCTGCCGACGACCCTGGTCGACGTGCTGATCGGCGCCAACATGACGCTGTCGGCGATCCTGCTGATGGTGGCCATGTACCTGCCGTCGCCGCTGGCGTTCTCGTCGTTCCCGTCGGTGCTGCTGGTCACCACGCTGTTCCGCCTGGGCATCTCGATCGCCACCACCCGCCTGATCCTGCTGCAGGGCGACGCCGGCCACATCATCGAGACCTTCGGCAACTTCGTGGTCGGCGGCAACCTGATCGTCGGCCTGGTGGTGTTCCTGATCCTCACCATCGTGCAGTTCGTGGTCATCACCAAGGGCGCCGAGCGGGTGGCCGAAGTGGCGGCGCGCTTCTCGCTGGACGCCATGCCCGGCAAGCAGATGTCGATCGACGCCGACCTGCGCGCCGGCACCATCGACATGGACGAGGCGCGCAAACGCCGCTCGGTGGTCGAAAAGGAAAGCCAGCTCTACGGCGCCATGGACGGCGCCATGAAGTTCGTCAAGGGCGACGCCATCGCCGGACTCATCATCGTCGCGGTCAACCTGCTCGGCGGCATCCTGATCGGCACCATGCAGCGCGGCCTGACCGCCGGCGAAGCCGTGCAGGTGTACTCGATCCTGACGATCGGCGACGGCCTCATCGCGCAGATCCCGGCGCTCTTCATCGCCATCTGCGCCGGCATCATCGTGACCCGGGTGCAGACCGGCGACGGCCCCTCCAACGTCGGCAAGGACATCGGCGCCCAGGTGCTGGCGCAGCCGCGCGCGCTCTTGATCGCCGCCGCCATCGCGGTCGGCATGGGCCTGATCCCGGGCATGCCGACCCTGACCTTCCTGGCGCTGGCCGCGGTGGTGGGCACCATCGGCTTCGTGCTGCTGCGCGGCACGCGCAAGGTGGTGGACGAAAAGACGGGCGAGATCACCGAGATCCCGGCGCTGGCGGCCGACGGCCAGAAACCGCAGGCCAGGCCACGCGCCGACGGCAGCGCCGAATTCGCGCCCACCCTGCCGCTGATGATCGACGTGGCCGCCGCGCTGCAACGCAGCTTCGATGCCGACGAACTGAACGACGAGCTGCTGAAGATCCGCCGCGCGCTCTACTTCGACCTGGGCGTGCCGTTCCCCGGCATCCAGCTGCGCTTCAACGACGCCCTGCCGACGGACACGTACAACATCCTGCTGTCCGAAGTGCCGGTGTCGCAGGGCAAGCTGCGGCCCGGCGCGGTGCTGGTGCGCGATACCGAGCAGAACCTGCAGGCGCTGCAGGTGCCCTACGAAACCGACAAGCGCTTCCTGCCCAACATGCCCACGCTGTGGGTCGAAGCGAGCCTGGCGCCGACGCTGTCGGCCGCCGGCATCCCGTTCCTGGACCCGCACCAGGTGCTGACCTGGCATCTGGCCTTCGTGCTGAAGAAATATTCGTCGGACTTCATCGGCATCCAGGAAACCCGCTTCCTGCTGACGGCGATGGAAGACCGCTTCCCCGACCTGGTCAAGGAAGCGCTGCGCGTCATGCCGGTGCAGAAGATCGCCGAGATCCTGCAGCGGCTGGTGTCCGAGGACATCTCGGTGCGCAACCTGCGCGCCGTGCTGGAAGCGCTGATCGAATGGGGCCAGAAAGAAAAGGACTCGGTGCTGCTGACCGAGTACGTGCGGGTCTCGCTCAAGCGCCACATCAGCTACAAGTATTCCAGCGGCCAGAACATCCTGCCCGCCTACCTGCTGGCGCCCAACGTCGAAGAGACGGTGCGCGGCGCCATCCGCCAGACCTCGGCGGGCAGCTACCTGGCGCTCGACCCCAACGCCTCGCGCAAGCTGGTGGACAACATCAAGCGCGCCACCGGCGACCTGACCGCCGCGGCGCAGAAGCCGGTGCTGCTGACCTCGATGGACATCCGCCGCTACCTGCGCAAGATGATCGAGCAGGACCTGTACGAGCTGCCGGTGCTGTCCTACCAGGAGCTGACCCAGGAAATCAACGTACAGCCGCTGGCCAGGGTGGACCTGTGAACACGCCCGCAACCGGAGTCCCCTCATGAGCGAAGCGCTGGAACTGCGCGTGCTGTCCGGCCTGCATCGCGACGCGCGCTGCCAGGTCGCGGACGGCGCGGTGCTGGGCGCCGACCCGGCCTGCGACATCGTGCTGGCCGACGACGGCATGGGCCCGCGCGCCGCGCGCGTGCGCATCGGCGAGGGCGGCTGGGACCTGGCGCTGGACGGTGCCGCGCCCAACCCGCAGCCCGGCACGCCGTTCAACCGGCCGGTGCCGCTCGGCCCGGTCTGGATCACCGTGGCCCGTCGCGGCGACCCCTGGACCAACGCGCCCGATGCCGCCAACGACGCGCTGGCGCGCGCGGCGGTCGAACCGGCAGCGGCGCCCGAAGCGACGCCCGCCGTCGCGCCGGCGCCAAGCGACGAAGACCGCCAGCTGGAACGGCGCCTGCCGCTGCCGCCCGCGCAGGGCCGGCGCCGCAAGCGCGACTCCTGGCCCATGGCGCTGGGCCTGGCCGCGGTGGTGCTCACCATCGTCGTCGCCATCGTCCTGACCCTGATGCCGCAATCGACCGCCAGCCGCGCGCCGCAGGTCGACCCGCGCCTGGCCGCCGCGGAAAAATCCGTGGGGCAGATCTCCGCGGTGTTCGAGCGCATGGGCCTGACCTCGCGCCTGCACGTCTCGATGGCGCGCGATGGCGTGGTGACGGTGTCCGGCTGGGTGCGCAACGCCGCCGAGCAGGACGCCGTGGCGTCGGCGCTGTCGCAGATCTGGCCCATGCCCGCCATGCGCATCAGCAACGAAGACGAGGTGGTGCGCACCGCCCGCGCCGCGCTGCGCGCCTTCAACGTGCGTTACGAGCCGCGCTACGAGGGCGATGGCCGCCTGAACGTCGTCGGCATCGCCAGCAGCGCGCGCGAGCGCGCCTCGGCGCTGGATGCGCTGCGCGCGCAACTGCCCGGCATGACGGTGCTGGGCAACGCCATCGCGCTGACGCAGCAGCTGAGCGACACCCTGTCCAGCCAGCTGGTGGACGCGGGCCTGTCCGGCGTCACCCTCGCCTGGAAACCCGATCACCTGGAGATCGCCGCGGGTGCGCTCGACGACGACCAGCAGGCGCGCCTGCAGGACGTGCTGAACGAGTTCAACCAGAACCACCTCGGCGTCGCCCGGCTGGCCGCGACCAGCGCTTCGCCAGCGGCCGACAGCGTGCCATTCGTGATCCGCAGCGTGGTCGGCGGGCCGCAGCCCTTCATCGTGCTCGAGGACGGCAGCAAGCTGCTGGTGGGCGGCGTCTACCGCAAGTACCGCCTGGTCTCCGTGGAAAACACCCGCATCATTTTCGAAGGCCCGCGCGCCGCCATCGTGACGCGCTGACCACTCACCCAGATCCCCTGACACCATGACCGATCCGACCGCCCTGACCGAACTGGAACAACGCCTGGCCGCCCCTGGCGGCGCCGCGTTGCGCGCCGAACTGGCACAGCGCCTCGCCGAACTGGAGCAAGGCGCCAACCAGCGCCTGGACTCGGGCCTGGTGCCGGTGGCTTTCCAGCAATACCAGGCGGTGGCGCAGGCTGCCGCCGCCGCGCGCGAGGTGCTGGCCGCGCTGCCGCTTGATCCCCGGGATGGCGCCGACGCGCCGCCCGCCGCTTTTTCTCCCCTGAATCGCTAGGAGACGCACCATGGCTTTGAACGGTTTGACCGGCTCGTCCGGCCTGAATTTCAACAGCGTGAACAGCACGATCTACGACAGCATCCGTTCGCAGGAAAGCAACCTGCAGACGACGCTGTCCAACCTGCGCACCAATGCCGACGGCAGCGTGTCGCAAGCGGACATGCTGAAGATGCAGCAACAGGTGCAACAGTGGACCATGCTGATCGAGATCCAGAGCACGATCACCAAGCAGATCGCGGACTCGCTCAAGGGCGTGATCCAGAAAGCCAGCTGAGCCGGCCTCCCCCGCGCGGGGTCAGACCGACTGCATCATGAAGGCGGGATTGCGCCACGGCGCGTCCGCGCCCGGCTCCGCGCGCGCGGCGCGTTTCTCCCAGGCCTCGACCTGGTTGAGCAGCGCGTCGATCGCGGCCAGCAGCGCGTCCGCGCCGCATTGTTCGCGCGCCACGCCCAGCTGCAGATGCATGCGGCCATCCGGGGCCGCGCACGCCACCACGCCACCGCCCGCCTGCAGGAAGTTGCCCTGCGCGGCCAGCAACGCCAGCGCGCCATCCATCTTGCCCCCGCCCACCGCGCAGGACAGCAGGATCTGGCCGCGCGCGCCATGCGCCATCAGCTGCACCAGATGGCGGCCATCGAATGCCAGTTGGCACAGCCCGCCCTCGGCGGGCGCCAGCGCGGGAATGCCCAGCGCCTGGCCGAGTTCGGAAAGCACCTGGGCGAAATGAGGGTCTGACACGGTAACGAAAGTGGCGATGCGGGCGCGAACGGGCGCGGCCGCCCGCAGCGCGAGATGGACGAGGCCACATTATGGCACCCGCGCCGCGCGAATCCCAGGCCCCGACAGGGAACCGGAAGGCATGCTGCTGTTACTCAAGGGGTGATTCCCACTCCGCGAGCTTTCCATGGCGTTCAACTCCCTCTCCGACATCGCGCAGGCCGCCGCACAGTACGCGCAGGCGCATTTCCATACCGGCGACACCGAACAGCCCGCGCAATGGGCCGTCCCGCTGGACGACCATCATCAACTGGGCATGGCGCGCAACGCGCACGACGGCAGCGTGGTGCTCACCGCCTGGCGTCACGCCTTCAACGACGCGCCCGGCTTCGACGACCCGCAGGGCGAAGCGCTGCTGCGCCGCGGCTTCGATACGCGCCTGGGCGCGGGCCTGATCGGCGGCATCTCGCCCGAGCTGGGGCCGAGCCTGAGCCTGCCGCTGTACGCGGCCTGCGACGCCCAGGCCCTGCACGACATCGCCGACACGCTGCTGCGGGAACTCGACCGCCTGGCCGGCCCCCACCCCGACGCCACGCCGCCCGCGGCGCTGCCGCGCGGCCCGCAAGGCGATGCGCGCCAGGCCGAGCGCGACCTGGCGCGGCTCGCGCTGGCCTGCGGGCTGGACACGCTGCCCAGCGGCGCGCGCCAGTTCGATCTGTTGTTCGACGACCTGCCCGGCCGCGTTACGCTGCACCCCGACAACCGGCGGCTGCTGATCGATTTCTTCCTGCACGACGCCGCCGCGCTGCAGGGCAGCCTGCGCCGCGCCGTCATCAAGAGCGCGCTGCTCATCAACCAGAACGCGCTGCGCGGCCACGCCTACGTGGTCGGACTGGACAGCCGCCAGTTCGTGACGGGCAGCGGCCGCATCGCGCTCGAGCGACTGGACGACGACACCTGGCCGCGCTGGCTGCAATACCAGCTGGCGCAGGCGCAAGACACGCGCGCGCTGGTGCGCGACCTGGCGCTGGAAGGCGCGCAGATTTCCTTTGGCGTGGCGGCCGCCGCCACGGGCGCCGCCGCGCCGGGAGCGCTGGTATGAACGGTATCTCCAGCGCCATCCAGAACAGCGCCGCCGCCTCCGTCTGGCAACCGCCGGCACAGGCGCCGACCTCTTTGCTGGGCCAGCTCAAGGGCCTGTTCGTCACGCCCGACACCAACGCCGCCCACGTCGACGCGGCCAAGCGCTCGTTCGAGCAGTACTTCATGCAGGAGACCAGCGCGCTCGCCAACATGATGGGCCCCAAGGGCATCGAGAGCTTCGCCGGCGACGTGCAGACGCGCTTCGAGTCCATCGTCCAGCGCTCCTTCGACGCGCTGCCGCGCAAGCAGGACGGCTCGGTCGACGGCAAGGACTTCGCCAGCGCCATGAAGTCGGCCGGAAAATCCGCCGCCATGGCGCTGGACCGGCTCAAGGTGGATGCGGCGCGCTCGGAACTCATGTCCAACCTGCCGCAGGCCGACACCCGCCCGCAGATCATCCCGCGCGGCGACAAGTACGTCGTCATCCGCCCCGCGCCGCAGCTCGAGAACATGGCGCTGCGCGGCGGCGGCGCCAAGGGCATCGGCTACAGCGCCGGCCTGGACCAGATGGAAAAGACCGGCATGCTGGCCGGACTCAAGCACCTGTCGGGCTCGTCCGCCGGCGCCCTCACCGCCACCTGCCTGGCGGCGGGCCTGAGCGCGGCGCAGTTCGAACAGGGGCCGGCCGACGCGTTGTTCCGCCCGGGCATGCTCGATGCGCTTAAGGGCGGCGGCGACCTGGCGCGCATCTATCCCGACCTGAAGATGGAAGGCGGCCTCGCGCCCGCCGTCGCTTCCTTGAAGGTAGTCGACCAGACCACCTCGCGCAGCGTGCACGACTACCTGACGACGCACTGGAACACCCATGCGTTCCAGGACAAGCTGGTCGCGCTCGCCGGCCAGGGCCAGCTGAGCGACCGCCAGCTCGAACGCCTCAGCCGCCTGCAGCAGCTGCCGGACTTCGAGCAGGAACACAAGGACAGCATGATCACGTTCGGCGACCTGAAGCTGCTGAACACGCTGGCGCCCGACAAGTTCAAGCAGCTGACGCTCACCGGTTGGAACAAGACCGATCAGGTCGAGGAATACTTCGACGCCGACAGCGCGCCGGACATGCCGATCGCCTATGCCGCGCGCATGTCGATGTCGTTCCCGATCGCGTTCAAGGCGGTGTCGGTGGAGACGGCCGACGGCGGCAAGAAGGTCTACGCCGATGGCGGCATCGGCAGCAACATGCCGTCCGAGGTCTTCACCCATCCGAAGGACGCGCAGGGCGTGCCCACCGCCCTGACCGGCGACGCGCTCGGCCAGACGCAGGCCCGCACCCTGCTGCTGACCTTCGACGAAAACGGCAAGGCCTACCAGATCATGCACGGCGGCCCGCCCCAGGCGCCGACGCCGGGCGTGCTGGGCAAGATCAAGTCGTTCTTCGTCAACCTGATCACCAGCCACCCCGACCAGGCCGGCGCCGATTTCGCCGACAAGCAGAAGATCTGGACGGCCGGCCCGAACGCGCTGCCGGTGTTCCACGGCGGCATCAGCACGCTGACCTCGAACATCAGCGACGAGGTCCAGCACCAGGCCCACATGCTGTCGGCCTGGAAGTCGCTGGAGCAGATCGCGGTGCGCACGCATCAGGCCTACTCGATGGAATGCGACAGCCTGGCGGACCTGGCGGGCCTGTTGACCGACGGCGAAAAGCAGGCGCTGCGCACCGGCGCCGCGCCCGATGGCCTGCAACGCCAACTGCTGGCGCTGGTCGACAACGTTCCGCCGCCCGGCCTGGGACCGATGCCGCAACTGGCCTGAACGATGCCGGCCCCGCACGGGGCCGGCCGGGCGAGTCAGAGCGGCACCACCGCCCTGGCCTCGCACACCTTGGCCAGGCGGCGCGGATCGCCATCGAGCTCGCGCCACAGGCGCAGCAGGCGGTCCGCGCCGCTGCTGCGTGCATCCACCGCGTAATGCGCATAACCGAGCCAATGGCGCTCGTGCGGCGCCAGCCCGCCCGCGGCCACCGCCAGCACCTCGCCGGCCAGCGCATGCACCGCGGGATCGTGCAGCGCGTCGCGCATGGCGTCGGCGCGCATGGCACGCAGCCGCAGCCAGCCCCATGACCGCAACAGATCCTCGGCTTGCGGCAGGTTGCGCATCAATCCCAGTTGCAGCGCCGACGGCGCCATCACCAGCGTCGCCGCCACCTCGCGTCCCGCCTCGCGCAGCAGTTGCGCATCGGCGAAGCCGGCGCCGGGCGCGCGGCCTTCGATGTAGCCGCTGGCGCCCAGCTGCGCGTACAGCTCCTCGATGCCGCCCGGCCGCCGCCAGGCTTCACGCAGCGCCTCCAGCGATGGCGGCGTCGCCAGCCGGTAGCGCCAGCGCGCATCGAGGAAATGCGCGAACTGCGAATACTCGAAATGCGCGCCCTGCGGCGCGATGGTGACGCCCTCGCCGGTGTCCGAGCGCCGGCCCGGCCAGCCCTCCGACGCCAGGAACGCCGACAGGCACGGCGAACCGCGCAGGTACACGCCGGTGGCCGACTTGTAGCCATCGTCCGTCGCCAGCGGCAGGCAGCGGCTGGCGGTGCCGGGCGCGAACATCCAGCGGAAGTAATCGCCCAGGTCCACGAACGGCCGCTCGGGCAGGCGCTGCAGGTGATAGTCGCCGGCATAGCGCGAGTGGCGGAACATGCGGTCCCACACCGTCAGCCGGTTCTCCTTCAGGCCGGTCGCGCGGCCGTTCTCCAGCGGACTGTTGGCGAAGATCGCGATGCTGGCCGGCGCCAGCGCCAGCACCACGTTGAGCGCACGCGCCGCTTGCGTCACGTCCACCGACGTGCACGGGCTGTTCTGCGCCTTGGCGTCGATCCCCACGCGGTGCAGCCATTCACGATGGCCCACCAGCTCGCGGTAGATCGGCCGCGGCACGTGCACCGTCGCGTACCACGACGGGTCCAGGGTGCAGTCGGGATGCTCCGACGCATTCAGCAGCACCGCGCCTTCCGCTTCCAGCGCGCGGCTGGCGTCATGCAGTTCACGCGTGGCGCGCCGCGCCAGTTCGTCCAGTCCGCCGTCATCCTCCGAGACCGGCGCGAACGCGGTCTCGAGCAGGTTGAAGCCGTTGTCCAGGCCGCTCTCGCCGGCCGCCACCGACACGCCGACGATGCGCTCGCCGATGCGCGCCAGGTCCGGCGCCTCGCCGCGCGCCGCCTTGATCGCGGCCAAGGTCTCGAAGTAGCCGCCCACCGGGTGGCTGGCGCCGGTATCGCGCCGCGCCACCGCCATTTCCATCTCCAGCCCCAGCGTGCGTCCCGCGCGCGGCGTCATCGCGCCGCTCCCGCGGCGCGCGGGCGGTTCCGGACATCGGGAACGGAAAGGGTGGCGGCGTGCATCAAGACTGTCTCCTTGTTCTTCTGGCGCGATACGCGCCGCAAGCTGAGTAACACCGATGGCGCCGCCGTTCCCCGGCGGCTGTCGAGACGGTCTCAGACGGACTCGACCATGTCTCCGAAGCGCCGCGTCAGGATGTCGACGAAGGCCTCGGTCACCACCGACGGCGCGGTCTGCGCCGGATAGGCCATGCAGACCCGCACGGGTAGCTTGGGCGTGAACGGACGTATCGCCAGCTGCTGCGCGAAGACGTCGGCGATATACGGATTGACGATCCCCAGGCCGGTGCCGGCCGCGGCCAGCGCGCAGATCGTCGATGAATAGGTGGTCTCGATTTCCGACACCGGCTGCACCTGGTGCGCCAGCATCGCGCCGCGCAACTGCAGGTAGACGTCATCGTCGGCGTTCAGCACCAGCAGCCGGCGCTCGTTGAGGTCGGCGATGCCGATGGCCGGCAGCGCCGCCAGCGGATGGTCCGGCCGCATCACGCAGACCGCCGCGCTTTCGTGCAGGCTTTGCAGCGCCAGGTGCGCGCCGTCCAGCGGCACGGTCGTCACCACCACATCGTAGGTGCCGTGCAGCAGCCCCTCGCGCAGATACTGGCTGCCCACGGTCTGCATGTTGATGTGCACGTCGGGATAGCGCTGCGCGAATTCCTCGACCGCGCCGGGCAGCATGCCAAGGCCCAGCGCCGGCGTGCAGGCCAGCCGCAACACCCCGCTGCCGCTGCGGCGCATGGCGGCCACGCGGTCCTCGATGCGCTCCAGGCCGACGAAGTGCCGCTTGACCGTATCGAACAGGTCCTTGGCCTCGCGCGTCGGCCGCAGGCGGCCGCGCTCCATGTCGAACAGTTTCAGGCCGCTGGCCTGCTGCGCCTGCGCCAGCAGGCGGCTCACCGACGGTTGCGTGGTGCGCAGCATCTGCGCCGCGCCGGTGGTGGTGCCGGCCAGCATTACCGCGTGGAAGGCTTCGATCTGACGGAAATTCAGCGGTCGGCTCATGGGGTCACAGGGTATAGCAAACTTGCATAGACTATGCCGAAAAAAGAATTTTTTCAAATACTTAGCGACTCCTACACTCGTGGCTCCTCGGGTGCTCCTGCTCCCGCACCCCACCGAAAAACCAACCGCTGTAGGGGAAATACCATGCGTTCAAGCCATCCCTGGCGCCGCCGCGTCCTGCAAGCCTTCTGCCTGACCCTGGCGAGCGCGGCCCTGCCGTTCGCCGCCCAGGCCCAGGCCAATTATCCGGACCGCCCGTTACGGATCATCGTGCCGTTCACCGCCGGCGGCAGCTCCGACATCCAGGGGCGGCTGCTGGCCAAGTACCTGGGCCAGCTCTACAACCAGCCGGTCGTGGTCGAGAACCGGCCCGGCGCCGGCGGCCACATCGGCGGCAAATTCGTCGCCGAATCCGACCCCGACGGCTACACCCTGCTGCTCGGCTCCATCGGCCTGCATGCCACCTACGGCGTCTACAAGCACCTGAACTACCGCCCGGCCGAGGCCCTCAAGATCATCACCATCGTCGCCGAGATGCCGCACGTGGTCGTCGCCAGCCCAACGCTCCAGGCCAACACCCTGGCCGAACTGACCGCCCAGGCCAAGGCCAACCCCGACAACCTGCATTTCGGCTCGGCCGGCGTCGGCTCCTCGGTGCATATGGTAGGCGAACTCTACAAAATGGCCGCGCAGGCCCCGATCGCGCACATTCCCTATCGCGGCAGCTCCGCCGCCATCAACGACCTGATCGGCGGCCAGATCCAGCTGCTGTTCGAAAACGTGCCCACCACCATCGGCTACATCCAGACCGGCAAGCTCAAGGCGCTGGCCATCACCGGCGCCACGCGCTCGGCCGCGCTACCCGACGTGCCCACCGCCGCCGAGGCCGGCCTGCCCGGCCTGACCGTGACCTCCTGGACCACCCTGGCCGCCGGCAAGGACGTGCCCGACGCGCTGATCGACAAGCTCAGCGCCGACCTGCGCCGCGTCTACGCCGATCCGGAATTCCGCGCCGGCCTCGAGCACCTGGGCATGACGCCGGTGGGCAACAGCCCTGCCGAGGCGCGCGCCTTCGTCGAGCGCGAGCGCGCCCGCTGGAACAAGGTCATCGAGACCGAACACATCAGCGCCGGCTGAACGCCCTTCCCCTTCCTTCATTGATGAATCGCATGACCACTCCCGCCATCGCCTGCCGCCGCCTGGGCGGCCCGCCGGGCCATCATTTCTTCGGCTACTACAACAAGACCGTCTGGCATCGCGGCGGCCGCTATCTGCTGGCCAACCGCGCGCCGGTCAAGGACGCCGTGCTCACGCCCGGGCTGCGCGCCGAGGTCGGCTACTTCGACCTGCATGACGGCGAGCGCTACCACGCCGTCGGCGCCACCACCGCCTGGAACTGGCAGATGGGCTGCCAGCTGCAGTGGCTGGACGGCCAGGCCGAGCCGCAGCTGATCTACAACTGCCGGCGCGACGACGATGGCGGCTTCTATCCCGGATTCCGCTCGGCGGTCCACAACCTCGTCACCGGCCAGACGCGCTACCTGCCGCTGCCGATCTACGTCGCCGCCCCCGACAGCCGCTACGCGCTGTGCGTGGACTACCGTCGGCTCTACATCACGCACCAGACCATCGGCTACAGCGAACACGCGCCCGCGCCGGTGGCCAACGCGCCGGCCGACGACGGCATCCACACGCTCGACCTGGACAGCGGCGACCACCGCCTGCTGGTCAGCTACGCCGACCTGCGCAACTTCCATCCGCGCGCCTCGATGGAACGCGCCATCCACTGGGTCAGCCACATCGAGGTCAACCCCTCGTCCACGCGCATCCTGTTCCTGCACCGCTGGACCGAGCGGGTCGAGGACGAGACCTGCTTCCTGCACCGCCTCATCACCATGAACCCGGACGGCAGCGACATGCGCCTGCTGGAATGTTCCGACCACCCCCTGCCGCAGCTGGCCGACGACTTCGATCCGGCCGCCGTCGGCACCTTCGATTACGAGAAATCGGAATACCAGATCTCGCACCCGCTGTGGCGCGACGACCGCTCGATCATCGTCTGGGGACCGCATGCCGGCCGCATCCACTACCACCTGTATGAAGATGCCGACGGCGGCCAGGTGCAAGTGGTGGGCGACGGCGTCCTCACCGAGAACGGCCACATGACGTTTTCACCCGTGGACAGCCGCTGGCTGCTGAGCGACACCTATCCCGATCCGGTCACCCACGAACGCATCCTGTTCCTGTACGACATGCGCACCGGGCAGCGCCACGACCTCGGCAGCTTCTACGCCGATCCTTCGCTGTCCAAGGAAAACCGCTGTGACCTGCACCCGCGCTGGAGCCGCGACGGCACGCAGGTGTGCGTGGATTCGGTGCACGAAGGCGAACGCCAGATGTACGTGCTGGACGTCGCGCCGATCGTGAAAGCCTGAGCCGGCCGCCGCATGGACAAGCCCGGGACCGCCGTCGCGCGGCAACGACGCGGCGGCCTCGCGGTCATACGGATCGCGGCGCGGCGCCCATGGCGCCGCCCGCCGCTCACCCCTCGCGCGCGACCTGGCGCAGCGCCTGCTCGAACACGTCGGCCGGCTGGCCGCCGGACACCAGGTACTTGCCGTTCAGGATCACCGACGGCACCGAGGTAATGCCGCGGTCGCGCCATTCGGCCTCTTCCTTGCGCACCTCTTCGCTGTAGCGGCCCGAGGCCAGCACCGCGCGCGCCTCGGCCGCATCCAGCCCGGCGTCCGCCGCCGCCTGCACCAGCACCTCGACGTCGCTGGTGTCCTGGTTGTCGTAGTGATAGGTCTCCAGCAGGCGCTTCTTCAACGCCGTCTGGCTGCCCTGCCCCTCCAGGCCGGCCCAGTGCAACAGGCGATGGGCGTCGAAGGTATTGAACGAACGGTTGTCGTCGCCCATGCGCATGCGCATGCCGACCGCCGCGGCGCGCTCGCTGATCACCTTGCGATTGGCCTGCACCTGCTCGCGGCTGTAGCCATACTTGGCCATCAGGCGCTCGATGGTGTTCTGCCCGCCCTTGGGCATGTCGGGATTCAGCTCGAACGGACGGAAATGCAGCTCGACCTCGGCCTCGCCGCCCACCCGCTCGATCGCGGTCAGCAGGCCGCCCAACCCGACCGCGCACCAGGGACAGGCGACATCGGACACGAAATCAACAGTGATCTTGGACATGGAACTCTCCGGGAACAGAGAGCTAGCGTAGACCAAAGCACGACATCACGGCCAAGAAACCATGGACGCGCCAGGGCCGCGACGCCTAGCGCGCCGCGTTCCGACCAAACAGGATCCGCTCGATCGCCCGCACCCTATCCCGGCGCCGCCTGACCGCGCGCACCGGCCTGCCGAACACGCGCTTGCGCTGCGTGGCTTCCCGGCTGGCCTGCAGATGCTCGATGAACACCTCGTCGCACGACGCATTGTCGGTCTTGTCGAAGATCCAGCAATAGGCAACGGGCAGCCGCGCCTGCCGATAACGCGGCTCGGCGGACAAGGCGTCGCGGGCCAGCAGGCGCTCCAGCACCCGCTGGTCCCACTCGTCGGGATTCTCCGCGCAGGCCTGCGCCCAGGCTTGCAACAGCGCGGCGGCGGCCGGCGTATGGTTGATGAACAACGTGCCGCTCAGCAAGTGCCCGTCGGGCTCATGGTAGGCGGCGATATCGCAGTCCAACGCGGCCAGCGTCGGCCACGGATCGCGATGAAACACCGCGTCCACGTCGACATACAGCAGTGGCCCCGTGTGCTTCTTGCGCATGGCAACCAGCACCGATGGCTTCATGGACGCATTGCGCACCCAGGACCCGGCGGATTCGATCGGCTCGGCATCGACGGCAAGCCCCAGCCGTTCCGCCGAGCGCAGCAGGCGATTCTTTTCCGCCTCGTAAATGCTGTCGCAGGTGAAAAACGCCACCACCATGCCCGTGGCACTACCTCGTCGCCCGCCCGGCGCCACCTTGTCCGGCCCCGGAAAGCTCGGAACCCCTCGCGCCTGCTCCGCGGACCAGCCGAACCACCTGCGTCGAAACCAATCGAACATGATGCGCCACGCTATTCAAGATCAGGTACAGCGGGCATACCGGCAACGTCATGTCGACAGCGCGGAGGCAGGCTCGCACAACGCTTCTCCCGCCGTAACGCGACGCACGATGGTGCGGGCGGTACAGGCGCGGGATCGAAGCGCAGGCAGAGTTTATGGATCGACGCGATACGCGTCGACGCAATTGCAATCAGTCGAAATTCAAATCGCCACGCTGAAATAATTCTTCGCGCGGCCTCCCTCTGAAGCGCCGTTCCAGGCCCAACAGAACTTTCAACCGGCTTTCCGGGCAGGGCTTGCCGCGCGTCGGGAAAATCCCGACGGCGTGAGTGCTGTTGCCAGCCGGCTCAGGCGTATTGCGCGAGGCCGCCTCCCAGCGACCAGTTTTCCTTCAGCACCTCGACGAGGTTCACGAACACATCCTCGGGCCGCAGGCCGGGATTTTCGCCAAGCAATTGCGCAATCCGCCGGAACAACGCCTTCTTCTGTTCCAAGCTACGCGTGTTGTTCGCGGTGATCTGGATGAACACCAGATCGTCGCTTCGCGCGATATCGAGGTAAGTCGCCCCGTAGCGGAAATTCGCGGCCTCATGCTCGGTCATGACCATGAACTGGTCATCCTCGGGAACATTGAATGTCTCGCGCAGCGCGCGATAAACGCTGTCAAAGATCGCTTGCCTATAGGCCTCCGGCTTTCCGGAGCGCAATGAGATATGAGCGAACGGCATGGGAAGTTCCTCCTTTGTGGTCCCGCTGCCCATTATCCATTCTGATAACGTATGCATTTTTATTTCAACGATAAAGTTTTGAAATGACCAAGCGCGCCCTCGACCTGGAGGCGGTCAGAGCCTTCATCCGCATTGCCGAGCTGGGCAGTTTCACCCGCGCCGCCGAATCGCTGCAGACCACCCAGGCGGCGATCAGCCTGAAGCTCAAGCGGCTTGAAGACCGGCTGGATTTCAGGCTCGTCGAACGCACGCCCCGGCGCGTGGAGCTTTCAGCCCACGGCGCGACTTTTCTCGAGCACGCGCGCAAGCTCATCGAGGCGCACGACCGGGCGGTCTCGGTCGTCGCGGGAACGCGGCAGCGTCTCGCCATCGGCATCAGCGACCATGTCGCGGGTCCGGAACTGCCGGCGCTGATCGCACGCATGAACGCGCAGGATCCCCGGCTGCTGATCGAAATCCGGATCGGCTCGTCGGCCGAGCTGCTGCAACGTTTCGACCGCAGGGAGCTCGATACGGTGATCGTCCGCTTCCAGGCGGACCGCGGCGATGGGGAAATCCTCGCCGAAGAAAAGTTCGGCTGGTTCGCCATGCCCGGCTGGCAACATCGGGCGGGAGAACCGCTGCCGCTGGCCACGATGGCCGAGCCCTGCGGCGTGCGCGCCCTGGCCGGGCAACTGCTCGATGAGGCCGGCATACCCTGGACCGAAGTGTTCGTGGGCGGCGGCGTGATGACGGTCGCCGCCGCCGTCATGGCGGGGCTTGGGGTGGCCGCGCTGGCCCCACGCATGGTGCCGTTCGGCGCGGTCGACGTCGGTCCCAGGCTGGGGCTACCGGATCTGCCGCGGCTGCCCATCCTGCTGCATACCCGGGTCAGGAACAGCCGCTCGCAGGATGCGCTGGCCGCGCTCTCGGCGGCCTTTCGCGGCGCGGTGCGAAGCTGATCGCCAAAGCCGGATCGGTCAAGCGGTGTCGCGGGTCGCAGGCCACTTGAGCCCTCAAGGGAACGCCGCTTACCGCGGCGTCCTCGCCGGAAAACAAAAAACCCGCAGGACCAATGTCCATGCGGGTTCTGGGGCAAGCTGATGGCGGGCGACCGCGCGGCAACGCTTGTGAAATTCTTGGCGGACAGAGGGGGATTCGAACCCCCGATACGCTTTTGACGTATACACGCTTTCCAGGCGTGCGCCTTCAACCACTCGGCCACCTGTCCTGATCTGGTACGCATTCCGAAAAATGCGAATCCGCGATTCTAGCAGATCGGCAAGAAAGCTGCATTGGCGGCGCGGCAAAAGAAAAAGGGGACGCGATTGCGTCCCCTTTTTGCCACGAGCCTCCCGGCCAGCCGCGCGACGGCGGCGCCGAGGCCGCCCGCCGCCCCCTCACGCGTTGGGCGGATCCTGCTCGCGGTACGAACCGACGGTGCCGTCCGGCTCGGTTTCCTCCAGCCTCACGCGAAAGCCCCACAGCCGCGCCAGGTGCTTCATCACCTGCTCGGCGTCCTCCGCCGCCAGTGGCCGGCCGCGGCTCGTCAGGTGGCGCAGCACCAGCGAGCGATCGGTGTCGCGGTTAAAGCGCACCACCTGGATGTCCGGCACCTGGTTGTCGCGGTTGTGCTGCGCGGCCAGCAGGCGGCGGATGTCGCGGTAGCCGTCGTCGTCGTGGATGGCGGCGACTTCCAGCTTGGGATTGGCCTGGTGGTCCGAGATCGCGAAGAAGCGGAACTCGCGGATCAGGCGCGGCGACAGGTACTGCGAGATGAAGGACTCGTCCTTGAAGTTGCGCATGGCGAAGTCCAGCGTCTTCAGCCAGTCGCCGCCGGCGATGTCGGGAAACCAGCGGCGGTCCTCGTCGGTGGGCTTCTCGCAGATGCGGCGGATATCCGACATCATCGCGAAGCCCAGCGCATACGGGTTGATGCCGCCGTAGCCACGCTCGTCGAAGCCGCGCTGGCTGACGACGTTGGTGTGGCTCTGCAGGAATTCCATCATGAAGCCGTCGTTGACCAGCCCCTTCTCGTGCAGCCGGTTCAGGATGGTGTAGTGCCAAAACGTGGCCCAGCCTTCGTTCATCACCTTGGTCTGGGTCTGTGGGTAGAAGTACTGGGCGACCTTGCGCACGATGCGCACCAGCTCCTTCTGCCACGGCGCCAGCTTGGGCGAATACTTCTCGATGAAGTACAGCAGGTTCTCTTCCGGCTCGGGCGGGAACACCGACGCGGCCACCCGCTCGTCCTTGTCGGCCTCCAGCCGCGGCAGCGTGCGCCACAGGTCGTTGTACTGCAGGCGCGCGTGCTCCTGGCGCTCGGCCTGGCGCGCGGCCTCTTCCTTGTACGAGATCGGCGTGGGCCGCTTGTAGCGGTCGACCCCATGGTGCGACAGCGCATGGCAGGAATCCAGCAGCGCCTCCACCGCGTCGATGCCGTAGCGGTCCTCGCAGTCCATCACGTACTTGCGGGCGAACACCAGGTAGTCCAGCACGCCATCGGCGTCGGTCCACTGGCGGAACAGGTAATTGCCCTTGAAGAACGAGTTGTGGCCGTAGCAGGCGTGCGCGATCACCAGCGCCTGCATCGTCATGGAGTTCTCTTCCATGAGATACGCGATGCAGGGGTTGGAGTTGATCACGATCTCGTAGGCCAGGCCCTGCATGCCGCGCCGATAGAACTGCTCGTTGCGGATGAACTCCTTGCCATACGACCAGTGCGGATAGCCGATGGGCAGGCCCGCCGACGCATAGGCGTCCAGCATCTGCTCCGAGGTGATGACCTCGATCTGGTTCGGATAGGTGTCCAGCCCGTACTCGCGCGCGACCTGCGAGATCGCGTCGTCATAGGACTGGATCAGTTCGAACGTCCATTCGGAACCTTGCGACAGCGGCCGGGGGCTGCCGGCCGACTCCGGCTCCACGAGTGCGCCCAGGATGGCATTCATGCGGTTTCCTTCTTGAACAGGTCATGGAACACGGGATAGATTTCCCCGCGATCGCAAATCCGCCGCATCACGAAATGCGGCGCCAGCTTCTGTTCATATTCCGCCCACAGGCTGCTCTTGCGCGCCTCCTGCGAGTCGGGAACCTCGATATAGGCGAAGTAGCGCGTGGCCGGCAGCAGGTGCTCGGCCAGGAAGCGCGCGCTCTTGCCCGCGTCGGCGCCGAACGAGTCGCCGTCGCTGGCCTGTGCCGCATACACGTTCCAGGCCGTGGGCGGATAGCGCTTCTCGACGATCTCGCGCATCAGCTCCAGCGCCGACAGCACGATGGTGCCGCCGCTCTTGGGATCGTAGAAGAAGGTCTGCTCGTCCACTTCCTCGGCATTGTCCGTGTGGCGGATGAAGACCAGGTCGACGTGCTCGTACTTGCGCGACAGGAACAGGTACAGCAGCGTGAAGAAGCGCTTGGCCAGGTCCTTCTTGCCCTCGTCCATCGAGCCGGACACGTCCATCAGGCAGAACATGACCGCGCGCGCCATCGGGATCGCGACCGACACGCGGTTGCGGTAGCGCAGGTCCAGGTCGTCCAGGAACGGCACGCGCGCCAGGCGCTCGCGGCAGTCCTCGACGTCCTGCTCCAGGGCCTTGATCTGGTCGGCGGGCTCGCCCGCCGCCTTGGCCTTGGCCAGGCGCTCTTCCGCGTCTTCCAGGTCGGCCCGCGCCTTCACGCTCAGCGCCACCCGCCGCGCCAGCGACGACTTCAGCGTGCGGCTGATGCTGAGCATGCTGGGCGAGCCGGTGGTGGTGTAGCCGGCGCGCTGCCATTTCTTCTGGCTGACCTCGCCCAGCTGGGTGCGCGCCAGGTGAGGCAGTTCCAGGTCTTCGAAGAACAGGTTGAGGAATTCGGCCCGCGACAGGCTGAAGGTGAACTGATCGACCGCCTCGCCCTCGCCGGGCTCGGACCCGCCTTGGCCTTCTCCTCCCTGAGGCCGGTCGAACGTGTCGCCCTTGGCGAACTCGCGATTGCCCGGATGCACCATTTCCCGGTCGCCGCCCGCGCCGTGCCGGAACGTCGGCTCGGAAATATCGCGGGCGGGCAGGTTGATCTCGCCGCCCTGATCCATGTCCTGGATCGAGCGGTCGCGGATCATCCCGTGGACCGCCTTGCGGATCTGGTCCTTGTAACGCCGCAGAAAGCGCTCCCGGTTAACGGCGCTCTTGTTGCGCCCGTTAAGACGGCGATCGATCAGTGAATTCATGATTCACCTCGCTCAGGAAGACTTCCTCACACGGAGGTACCACTCGCACAGCAGCCTGACCTGCTTCTCCGTGTAGCCCTTTTCCACCATCCGGTCGACGAAGCTCTGGTGCTTCGACTTGTCCTCGGCCGACGCCTTGGCGTTGAACGAGATCACCGGCAGCAGGTCTTCCGTGTTCGAGAACATCTTCTTCTCGATCACCTCGCGCAGCTTTTCATAGCTGGTCCAGGTCGGGTTGCGGCCATTGTTGTTGGCGCGCGCCCGCAGCACGAAGTTCACGATCTCGTTGCGGAAGTCCTTCGGATTGGCGATGCCGGCCGGCTTCTCGATCTTCTCCAGTTCGTCGTTCAAGGCGCTGCGGTCGAAGCTCTCGCCGGTTTCCGGGTCGCGGAATTCCTCGTCCTGGATCCAGCAGTCGGCGAACGTGACGTAGCGGTCGAAGATGTTCTGGCCATACTCCGAGTACGACTCGAGGTACGCGGTCTGGATCTCCTTGCCGATGAACTCGGCGTAGCGCGGCGCCAGGAAGCCCTTGATGAACTCCAGGTAGCGCCGGCGGATTTCCTCCGGATAGTCCTCGCGCCCGATGCGCTGCTCGAGCACATACATCAGGTGCACCGGATTGGCCGCCACCTCGGTCTGGTCGTAGTTGAAGACGCTGGACAGGATCTTGTACGCGAAGCGCGTCGAGACCCCGTTCATGCCTTCGTCGGT
This sequence comes from Achromobacter insuavis, assembly GCF_902859645.1. Taxonomy (GTDB): domain Bacteria; phylum Pseudomonadota; class Gammaproteobacteria; order Burkholderiales; family Burkholderiaceae_B; genus Achromobacter; species Achromobacter insuavis. The sequence continues at coordinate 32,840 of NZ_CADIJR010000014.1, forward strand.
GCCGGCGTAGTCCTTGTACTCCTGCAGCGCCTTGGCCTTCGGATCGACGTCCTTCAGGCTTTCGCCGTCATAGACGCGCAGCTTCGAGTAGATGCTGGAATTCTCCGGCTCCTTCAGCCGGGTCAGCACCGAGAACTGCGCCATCATGTCCAACGTTCCCGGCGCGCACGGCGCCGTCGACAGCGAGCTGTGATGCAGCAGCTTTTCGTAGATGCGGACCTCTTCCGAGACCTGCAGGCAGTAAGGCACCTTGACGATATAGATACGGTCGAGGAACGCCTCGTTGTGCTTGTTGTTGCGGAAGGTCTGCCATTCCGACTCGTTCGAGTGCGCCAGGATGCAACCGTTGAACGGGATCGCCGAGAAACCCTCGGTGCCCTTGAAGTTGCCTTCCTGCGTCGCCGTCAAGAGCGGATGCAGCATCTTGATCGGCGCCTTGAACATTTCCACGAACTCGAGCAGGCCCTGGTTGGCCAGGCACAGGCCGCCGGAATAGCTGTAGGCGTCCGGGTCGTCCTGCGAATGGCGGTCGAGCTTGCGGATGTCGACCTTGCCGACCAGCGACGAGATGTCCTGATTGTTCTCGTCACCCGGTTCGGTCTTGGCGATCGCCACCTGGCGCAGCACCGACGGGTTCAGGCGCACCACGCGGAATTGCGAGATGTCGCCGTCGAACTCCTTCAGGCGCTTGACCGCCCACGGCGACATGATGCCCGTGAGGTAGCGGCGCGGAATGCCGTATTCCTTTTCGAGCGTGTCGCCGAAGCGTTCCGGATGGAACAGGCCAAGCGGCGACTCGTTCACCGGCGAGCCCTTGAGCGCGTAGATGGGGAAGCTCTCCATCAGCACCTTGAGGCGTTCGGCGATGGACGACTTGCCGCCGCCGACCGGCCCCAGCAGATAGAGGATTTGCTTGCGCTCTTCCAGTCCCTGCGCGGCGTGCTTGAAGAACGCCACGATCTGCCCGATGACGTCCTCCATGCCGTAGAACTCCTGGAACGCCGGATAGCGCCGGATGGTCCGGTTGGAAAACAAACGGGAAAGACGTGGGTCGTTGCGCGTATCCACGATTTCAGGTTCGCCAATCGCCGCCAGCATGCGCTCAGCGGGGCTGGCGTATGCCATCGGGTCGCGTCGGGCGAGGTCCAGATATTCCTCTAGGGAAAGCTCTGATTCCTGTTCTCTTGCATACTGCGACTTGAAGCCTTCGACGATGTTTTGCACGGAAACCTCCTACAACACGCGAAAAAGCCATGACGTCCCTACGTGTCCCCATTGTGTGCCTCAGTGCTTCAGCGTGACTAGTCAATCTCGCTATAAGCAATCTCGGCACGGTCGTATGTTGCTTTCGCCACACATCAACCAAGAGCACGATCGGGCCCTTTCCGTTTAGGCTGCACCCTGGAGACACAAGTTCCGTCAGGGATTGCAACCAACGTGAATAAGTTCACTCGTTCGCCTTCAGCATATCGCTGTAGAACGGGCGCATGACGCAGCCACGCACGAAATGGTCAGCAATGATTTGAAGGGATGAGATATCCCGGTGGATTCTTATGATCCGGAACGCAAGTCCGGTGCGTTCGCTATGCGATGGCAGCGAACGGTCTGAACGGCGCAAGGCGACTGCGTTCAGCAACGTGTCGGTCCGGTTTGTGAAAAGCGCCGGTACGCGACACTGGAATCCGTGGTGACGAGGGCGCGTGGCGGGTCGTGGAGCAAGCCATGCGCGCGTAGCGCCAAGTCATGACCTAGCTTAAGCCCAATTGACGGTTTTGTGGCAATTCATTTGTGCACACGCGGTAAAAAAAAGCTGTCGGATGCTTCGACGCGGACATGCAGGAATCACTCCCAAACTTGCTGCCATCACGCCGCGGGCCGCGCGGGCAAACGCTATGCGGCCGATGGTCCACGGCTATCACGCGGTGGGTTGGCAGCCAGGCATCGAGAGTGCTAATACCCCTTGCGGCGTCAAGGATAGAATCACGCATCCCGCGAAACCGCGTACGACACCGCTTTCAAACACCGTCCGTCCCATCATGCCGCCCCGCTCGCGCCGCCTCATGCAAGGGCTCCGCATCGTCCGCGCGCCGATGCGCTGGCGGCGCTTGGCGGCCGCGTGCGGCGTGCTGTTGCTGGCCGCGTGCGAACGCGCCGCCCCGCCCCTGCCCAACGACGCCTATGTCTGGCAACGGCAATGGACGCCCGCGCTCGTCAGCGCGCTGGCCGAGGGCGCGGATGCGGTGCGGTCATGGCGGGTGCTGGCGGCCGAATTGCGCGCCGACGGCGCCTGGTTCGACGCGGCGCCCGACCTCGCCGCGCTGGCCGCGTCACAACGACCGGTGGTGCTGGTGTTGCGGCTGGATGGCCGCGTCAACGACTTGCGCGACACCGACATCGCCGATCGCGCCATCGCCGCGCTGGCGGCCTGGCGCCAGGCCGGCGTCACGCCGGCCGGCCTGGAAATCGATTACGACTGCGCCACCTCCAAGCTGCCGGCCTATCGCGCATTGCTGGCGACGCTGAAGACCCACCTCGGCGCCAGCCTGCCGTTGTCGATCACCGCCCTGCCCACCTGGCTCGACAGTCCCGCGCTGCCCGCGTTGCTGGCGGTGCCGGACGAAACCGTGCTGCAGGTCCACGCCGTGCAGAACCCCACGCAAGGCCTGTTCGACGCCAAGCGGGCCCGCGCCTGGCTCGATGCCTACGCGCGCCAGACCGGCAAACCCTGGCGCGTGGCGCTGCCTTCCTATGGCAGCCGCGTCGCCTGGGACGAGCATGGCCGGATCGCCGCGGTCGAAAGCGAACGCCCGGCGTTGATGCCGGGCGGCCGCTCGGCCGAGCTGCTGGTCACGCCCGACGCCATGGCGGCCTTCGTCGCCACGCTCGATCGCGATCGCCCGTCGGGGCTGCGCGGCATCGTCTGGTTCCGCCTGCCGACCCAGGCCGACACGCGCGCCTGGAGCCTGCCGACCTGGCGCGCCGTGCTGGCGCGTCAACCGCTGACGCCGCAACTGGAGGTGATCGCCGCCGCGCCCGGCGCCGGCGGCGCGCGCGACGTGCGACTGGCCAACCGCGGCAACGCCGACACCGCGCTCCCGTTCACCGTCCGGCTCGACGCCACATGCGGCGCCGCCGACGGCATCAACGGCTACACCCTTGAATACGATCGCGAGGGCAGGTATCTTCGCCGCGCGCAGGATGGCTTGCTGCGCGCCGGCGCCGAACGCGCCATTGGATGGATCCGCTGTGACTCCGCAACCCCGAGCTTCCATGTACAACCGTAAATCGCTTGCCGCCGCGCTGGCGCTGGCCTGCGCCGCCGGCGCCGGCATCGTCATCGCCTGCGGCCCGGACTTCCCGCCGCAGTTGCTGGACGACCGCGCCGGCACGCTGCAGGGCACGCCCGCCAACTCGTTCGCCTACGAAGCGGCGCGGCTGATGCCGGCCACGGACGCGCTGCGGACCAACGAATCGCCGCTGCTGCCAGACGGCACGTACCGCTCCGACGCCATCCCCGAAGCGTTCGACGCGACGCTGACGCCGGCGCAACGGCAACAGGCTCGGGCGATGCGCGCCCGTCCCGACGGCGACCAGGCCTACGCCGCCGGCGACGGCCTGCCGGAAGCCGCGCGCCTCTACGTCGCCGCCGCGGTGGACTACCGCAGCGCCGCCCAGGCGCCGGACGAACCGCGCCTGGAACGCGCGCGCCAGCGCCTGCTGGCCATCCTGGCGCTGCCGGCGGAACAGGCCGCAACCCGCAGCGTCTGGGCCGCCTACCTGCTGGCCGAAATCGGGGACATCGGAACCACGCCGGCGACGGATCACCCGGCGCAGGCCTATGCCCGCGTGCGCGAACTGGCGCTGCAAGGCGCGCCCGACCCCTTGGGCCTGGCCGTCGCCAGCTACGGCCAGCAAGCGCGCCTGTCGCTGTCCGGCAGCCTGGGCCAATGCGCCTACGAAGACCTGTTCAACGCCTCGCCCTGCATGGATGCGATCGCGCCGGCCGACCTGCAGCAGGCCGTGCGCCTGTATGCCGCCCAGGCCGCGCGCGAGTCGGTCAGCGGCCGCGAATCGTTGCGCCTGATGGCCGACTGGGCGCTGGCCGCGCCGACGCGCGCCATCCGCCTGATCGACGACCCGGTCGGCCAGCGCCTGCTGGTGGCGTACGGCCTGGCCCGGCTGGGCGACATCGTCGACGGCAAGCCCGACAGCGCGCGCGACCCTTTCGCCAACTTCGAGGCCACCGGCCGCCTGAGCCTGGCCGACGCCGCCGACGGCACGCCCAACGTCACGCCCAACCCCGCGCTGCAATCGCTGGTGGCCGCGCTGCAGACGCAGGATCCGCGACGGATCGCCGACGCCGACCGGGTCGCGGCGCTGGCCTACCGCGTCGGCCGCTACGACCTGGCGCAAGAGCTGGCCGACCGGCTCGACACGGCGCTGGCCTGGTGGGTGCGCGCCAAGCTGGCGATCCGCCGCGGCGACAACGAGCTCGCCGCCCAGGCCTACGCCCGCGCGGCGGAGGCGTTCCCGCGCGGTGACGGCAGCGTCGAGGCGGAAGCCGGCGCCCTGCTCAAGGGCGAACAGGGCGTGCTGTCGCTGTCGCGCGGCCAATACGTCGAAGCCCTGGACCAGTTGTACCGGGCCGCGGCGGCGGGCGATGGCGCCCCGCCGCCGGAAGAGGGCTGGCCGCTCTCGCCCTATTGGAACGACGCGGCCTACGTGGCCGAACGCGTGCTGACGACCGATGAGCTCAAGGCCTATGTCGACCGGCTGCCGCCGCCCCCGCCCGCGCCGTCGCGGCCGTCGGGCTTCAGCCGTTACACGACCGACCAGTTCTACGAATGGAGCCGCCTGAACCAGCCGCCCGTCCATGACCGCCTGCGCCAGCTGCTGGCGCGGCGGCTGGTGCGGGAAAACCGGGTGGCCGAGGCCTTGCCGTACTTTCCCGCGGATTCCGATCCCCGCTTCGCCTCGCTCGACTACGACAACGGCAACTGGAAGATCCGGGAGTCCGATGTCCGCCAGCGCGCCGCCCAGTACGGCGACGCGCTGCAGGCCGCGGGCAACGCCTGGGGCCGCACCACCCGCGCCGAAGCCTGGTACACCGCCGCCACGCTGGCGCGCCGCGACGGCATGCGCATCATGGGCTACGAACAGGGACCGGACTACGCCGTCTACGAGGGCAACTACTCCGCCGGCGCCGGCCGCGACGCCAACCCCTGGTGGCGCGAGGCCCGCGCCGATGCCGGCGTACCGATGGAAACGCCGCGGCAGCGCGCCGAGGCGGACCTGCCCGGCCCCTTCGTAACGCAGGAAGAACGCGTGCGCTACGCGGCCAGCGAGGCGCGCCCCAACGTACGCTATCACTACCGCCAGATCGCCGCCGACTACGCGCTGAAGGCGGCCGACGAACTGCCGACCCGCTCGCAGGCCTTTGCGGCCACGCTCTGCCGCGGCGCCCGCTACGTGATCGACGACACGCCGGAGCGCGCCACCGCCATCTATCTGCGCTACGTGGATCAGGGCGCCCAGGTGCCCTTCAGCGGCACGTTCGGCCGCGAATGCCCGGAACCGGACTTCCAGTCGGCGTCGCGCTTCCACTATATCCAGGCATGGAAGGCCTGGGAACGTGTCCGCAAGCAGCATCCGGGCGTGTTGCTGGCCGCCGGCCTGCTGGCGCTGTCGGCGCTTGGCGCCGGCCTGTGGGCCTGGCGCAATGGCGCGCCGGCCGGCAACGGCAAGAAGCGCCAGGATCCGTTGGCGTAAAAAGCGCCCCGCACGGGCGCTACGGCGTCCCGGCGGCGGGCAACTCGACCCGCCGCAGCAACCCTCGCCAGTGCTCCGGCACCCGGGCGCGCAGGCGCAGGTCGGCCGCCACCCGCTCCGCCTCGATGAATTCGTAGCGCGGAGCGGCGTCCAGCCGTTCCAGCATGGGCAGCTTGACCACGCCGGCGGCGTCGCCCAGCAGCATCGGCGCCATATAGATAAGCAGCTCATCGATGCAGCCGGCCGCGACCAGCGCGCCGCTCAGGCCGGCGCCGGCCTCGACGTGGACTTCGTTGAACTGCTGCGCGGCGAACCAGCGCATCATGGCCGGCAGGTCGACCCGGTCGGGCATCTCGGCGGGCAGCGCCACCACCCGCACGTTCCTGGCCTCCAGCCGCGCCTGCTTGGCGGCGTCGGCGCGGGCCGTAAACACGATGACCTCGCCGCCGTCGAACAGGCGCGCGTCCTCGGGAATCTCGAAGCGGCCGTCGACCACCGCCCGGCGCGGCTGGCGCGGCGTCTCGACGCTGCGCACGGTCAATTGCGGATCATCCTTGAGCACGGTGCCGATGCCGGTCAGCACCACGCAGCTGCGGGCGCGCCAGCGATGGCCGTCGGCGCGCGCCTCCGGGCCGGTGATCCATTGCGACAGGCCGTTATGCAGCGCGCTGCGGCCGTCCAGCGACGCCGCCATCTTGAGCCAGGTCCAGGGCAGCCCGCGGCTCATGCGCGAAATGAAGCCCGCGTTCAGGGCCAGCGCCTCTTCGCGGCAGATGCCGGTGGTGACGGCGATGCCGGCCTCGCGCAGCCGCGCCAGGCCCTTGCCGTTGACCAGCGGATTGGGATCGCCGATCGCCACCACCACGCGCGCCGGCGCGGCCGCCAGCAGCGCATCCACGCACGGCGGCGTGCGGCCGAAATGACTGCAGGGTTCCAGCGTAACGTAGACGGTGGCGCCCGCCACCGATTCGCCGCGCGCCTGGGCATCGCGCAGCGCGCAGACTTCGGCATGCGGGCCGCCGGGCGGCTGGGTCGCGCCCTCGCCCAGCACCCGGCCGTCGCGCACGATCACGCAGCCCACGCGCGGGTTGGGCGCGGTCGAATACATGACGGTCTGCGCCAGGGCCAGGGCGCGCCGCATCCAGGACAGGTCGTCGGCTTGGCCGGGGGTCGGGCTGGAATTCATCATCATGGCCAAATTGTATGTCCGCGGCGGGCCCGCGGCACGCCGGGCCCGCCGGCGCCGACGGAGGCGCTATGATGGCCGCAGCGGCCTGAAATGGATGTCCGTTTTAGGCCGACGCAGGTCTGGAGACGGCCTCGCCCGGGAGCCGGGGCAGGCACACAATACGCAACGTACCTCCTGAAATCCCACGGCACGGAGCCCGCCGCCATGAAACAAGCATTGATCGTCATCGACGTCCAGGATTCCTTCCGCCAGCGTCCGTTTTGGGACGAATCGGAATACCCGGCATTCGTCTCGCAACTGCAGGGCCTGATCGACGCCGCCCGCGCCCGCGACATCCCGGTGCTGCAGGTGTTCCACATCAGCGCCGCCAACGACCCGGCCAATCCGTTTTCGCTGGCCTCCGGCCACGTCAAGACGCTGAAGGAACTGCGCATCGCCCCCGACGCCGTGTTCCACAAGACCGTGCATTCCTCGCTCTACGCCAAGGACGCCGACGGCGCCACGCTGCAGGAATGGCTGCGCAAGCACGGCATCGAAGGCGTCATCGTCAGCGGCATCCGCACCGAACAGTGCTGCGAAACCACCACCCGCCACGCCAGCGACGACGGCTTCAAGGTGGTGTTCCCGACCGACGCCACGCTGACCTTCGCGATGCAGAGCCCGTCCGGCAAGCACTACACGCCGGCCGAGATCCGCGACGCCACCGAGCTGGTGCTGCAGGGCCGCTTCGCCCGCATCGCCCGCGCCGCCGACGTCTTCGCGGACGCGCAATAAGGCGACCAGCCATGATTCCCGTGCACTTCGTATTGCCCAGGGGAATCGTGCTGCTCGACGTGGCCGGGCCGGCCGAGGCCTTCCGGGTCGCCAACAAGCTGTGCCCGGACGCCTTCTCGCAGCATTTCTGCGGCCCGTCGACCGAAGTCGAAAGCGGCATTCCCGGCCTGCACCTGGCCCGGATCCAGCCGCTGCCCGAGAAACTGCCGCCCGAGGCGCTGGTGATCGTGTCCGGCGTGGTCGGCAAGCACATCCGCCTGGATGAGCCCGAGGCCCGCGTCATCATCGACTGGCTGGCGGCGCGCCATCCGGCCGACGGCTTCACCCTGATGACCGTCTGCGCCGGCGCCCTGTTCGCCGCCGCGGCAGGCCTGACGCGCCAGCGCGACTGCACCACGCACCACAGCTGCCTGGCGCAGCTGGCCGACCTGGATCCCAGCGCCCGGCTGCACGACAACCGCATCTTCGTGGAAGACGGCAACCTAGTCAGCAGCGCCGGCATCACCGCCGGCATCGACCTGGCGCTGCACATGGTGGCGCGCCATTGCGGCCCGCGCGTGGCCAGCGAAGTGGCGCGCGACATGGTGGTGTACCAGCGCCGCGCCGGCACCGACTCGGCGCTGTCACCCTGGCTGGAGCACCGCAACCACATGCATCCGGGCGTGCACCGGGTGCAGGACGCGGTGGTGCGCAACCCCGCGGCGCCCTGGTCGGCGCAATCGCTGGCCGAGCAGGCCCACACCAGCGCCCGCCACCTGACGCGGCTGTTCCGCGAGCATGCCGGCTGCACGCCGATGGACTACCTGTATCAGATACGCGTGGCGCTGGCGCGCGACATGCTGCGCGAGACCCGCTTGAACCTGGAGTTGGTGGCGGAGAAATCCGGCTTCGGCTCGGCCCAGCATCTGCGCCGCGTGTGGCGCCGGTTCCAGCCGCAGACGCCCAGCATGGCGCGGACGGTGGCGCTTTAACGCGCCGGGCCGTGCCGCGGCCTCATTCCTTGCGCAGCTTGCCGGGCAGCACCGGTCCCTGCATCTCGCGGATCGCCTCGACGAATTCGCCGATGTCCTCGAAGCTCTTGTAGACCGAGGCGAAGCGCACGTAGGCCACCTTGTCGAGCTTGCGCAGTTCGTTCATGACCAGCTCGCCGATGTGCCCGGAAGCCACTTCGCGCAGGCCGCTGGCCAGCAGTTGTTCCTCGATGCGGGCCACGGCCGCGTCCACGTCCTCGGTGCTGACCGGGCGCTTGCGCAGCGCCAGGCTCAGGCTGGCGCGCAGCTTGGCGGGATCGTAGTCGCTGCGGCTGCCGTTGCGCTTGACCACGGAAGGCAGCGCCAGCTCCACCCGCTCGTAGGTGGTGAAGCGCTTGTCACAGGACTGGCAGCGACGCCGGCGGCGGATCGCATCGCCCTCTTCCGAGACACGGCTGTCGACGACCTGCGTTTCGGAATTGCCGCAAAATGGACACCGCATGTGTGATCCCTGAAAACACGGAAAGCAATAATTCAGCGATATTGTAACGATGTGGCAGTGTATCGGTGTCAAGAGGGGCCAAATTCGTCCCTGCGCACGCGACGGACATTTTCTCCGCAGCGCCGCGGCACATCGGAACGGAGCGCCCCCTCATTCAAACCGTACGTTCACCATGACCTGGGTGGTGAACTTGCCGAGTTTCATGCCATCGGCGCTACCCGTTGGCGACAATTCGGCGGCGTAGGTATTACGCAATGACAAGATGCTGCCATGCAACGCGCCGAAGTTGCCTTTCGGGGGAACGACGGCCTGGTTCAGGATGACCGGCTGGCCAGCGGGATCGGTGATCTGCATTTGCAGGCCGTTTTCCTGGCCTTCCTCGTTGCGCAGGAAGATGAAGCGCCCATCGCTGGAGAGACGCTCCGTGCCCATCGGCGTGAATGTCGCCGTGAGCGGCATGTAGAACTCTTGATCGGGTCCCTCCCCCGGTCTGACCGTCGTGAGGCTGCCGGTCGAGCAGGAGGGATTGATCCGCGCGGTGACATTGAAGGGCCGCTGCTGCGGCAAGGTTCCCATATAGCCGGCGGTCGCGACCACGCGGTCGAACTGAACCAGATTGTCCACGCCGACGTCGCCGATGCAGGTATCGGGGATGTACTGTAGCCGCGTGGGGCTGGTGGTCAGGAAGATGCCCGGGTTGCCTGTGCCGGTGAAGTCGGAGATCAGCTTGATCACCGTGGTTCCGGGCACCGGGTAGCGCCCCGGAGTGACCTTCCTGCTTTTCACGCTCAGCTGTATGACGATTGTGGCGTGCTGCGGCCGTTGCTGATCGGCGGGCAGGGTTCTGTCAAACGGGACGCCGATCGGAAAGAATTCGGGGAAGACCTGTGCGACGGACTCCAATGCCTTGGGAGACCAGGGCTTGGCCTCATTGCCGTCGACGATGATATCCAGGGCCAGGCCGGAATCCCTCAAGGCGTTTCTCAGCGGGGTAAAGTCCCCAAGCGTCGTGAGCATGGGCTGATTCTTGGCCGGGCCTGACGTGTAGGTGCATAAGTAATCCACGACGTAGGGTTGGCTTCGATAGAGGACCGCGCCTTCCGGGGGGACTTGGCTCAAGGCGAAACCCACCGAGGGCGGCAGATGGAATTGCACGGTGGCGGCAGACCCCATGACGGAATGACATTCATCGCCTAGCGCTGTCGCCGGGATCAGCAACGCGCAGGCGATGAGCAGCCCTGCCATCAGCGCGCCCGAGCTGCCTCGGCGCGCAAATCGTGTCCGTTCAGTCATGCCGTCTTCTCGGGAACATGGCCGTTGCCCGATAGGTTGGAGGTTCGTTGCCATTTCAAGAAAAGGGGCGTTGCATGCCGTGGCGAGGACTGCGGGCAAGGCAACCGACACGACCCCTGATCCAGGGCCGTGTCGGTTGGCAGCGTCGGACGGCGCTCGGTGGAGGCGGAAAATGGATCGAGCGATGGCGCCCGAAGCGACTCTGAATATAGGTCGGCCGAGCCCGGCTTTTGCCGTTCAGCCATAGGAGGGATTACCACATCGGGGTGGTAATGAAGGCCTGAACGGGGGTGCGAAACGGCGCCGGCGGGGGCACCGGCCCGGAAAACAAAAGGACGGCCCCTTGCGGAGCCGTCCGTGTCACATGCGGGCGGAAAAAATCCGCCGTCGCATTACTTCTTGCCGTACACCGGCAGGCGCGAGGTCAGTTCGTTGACCTTGGCGCGCACGGCGGCGATGTTGGCTTCGTCGCGCGGGTTGTCCAGCACGTCGGCGATCAGGTTGGCGGTCAGCTCGGCCTCGGCTTCGGTGAAGCCGCGGGTGGTCATGGCCGGGGTGCCCAGGCGGATGCCGCTGGTCACGAAGGGCTTTTCCGGATCGTTCGGGATGGCGTTCTTGTTGACCGTGATGTGGGCCTGGCCCAGCACGGCTTCGGCTTCCTTGCCCGTGATGCCCTTGGAGCGCAGGTCCACCAGCATGACGTGGCTTTCGGTGCGGCCCGAGACGATGCGCAGGCCACGCTTGACCAGCGTGTCGGCCAGCACCTTGGCGTTCTTGACCACTTGCTGCGCGTAGGTCTTGAATTCGGGTTCCAGCGCTTCCTTGAAAGCCACCGCCTTGCCGGCGATGACGTGCATCAGCGGACCGCCCTGGATGCCGGGGAAGATGGCCGAATTGACGATCTTCTCGTACTCGGCCTTCATCATGATGACGCCGCCGCGCGGGCCGCGCAGCGACTTGTGCGTGGTCGAGGTGACGAAGTCGGCGTGCGGCACCGGGTTGGGGTAGGCGCCGCCGGCCACCAGGCCGGCGTAGTGGGCGATGTCGACCATGAACAGCGCGCCGTTGTCGTGGGCGATGCGGGCCATGCGCTCGAAGTCGATGTGCAGGGCGTAGGCCGAGGCGCCGGCGACGATCAGCTTGGGCTTGTGTTCCTTGGCCAGCTGTTCGACCTGGGCGTAGTTCAGGACTTCGTTTTCGTCCAGGCCGTACGAGATGAAGTTGTACAGCTTGCCCGAGGCGTTGACCGACGCGCCGTGCGTCAGGTGGCCGCCTTCGGCCAGGCTCATGCCCAGCACGGTGTCGCCCGGCTTCAGGACGGCCATGTACACGCCCTGGTTGGCCTGCGAACCCGAGTTGGGCTGCACGTTGGCGGCTTCGGCGCCGAAGATCTGCTTCAGGCGGTCGATGGCCAGCTGCTCGACCACGTCGACGTATTCGCAACCGCCGTAGTAGCGCTTGCCCGGGTAGCCTTCGGCGTACTTGTTCGTGAGCTGCGTGCCCTGGGCTTCCATGACGGCCGGGCTGGCGTAGTTCTCCGAAGCGATCAGCTCGATGTGCTGTTCCTGGCGAACGTCTTCCTTCTGGATGGCGGCCCAGACGTCCGGGTCAGCCTTGGAGAGGGTGAGGTTGCGGTCAAACATGACGGGGGGTTCCTGAGGCGGTAAGAGAGGAGGAAACTGCGCCCGGGTGGGTAAACCCGGATAATGACGAATAGTTTACCGCGTACCGCCGCTTCCCCTGTCGCCAAAATGCCCCGAATGGCGGCAAAATTCCCGCCAAGGGCGCGAAAATTCCGGCATCCGTCCATGGCTGGAAAACGCGCTCAACCCGACTTGAGAAACTTTCATGCAAACCCAGACTTTGGTCGCGTACACCCTGGTCGCCGCCGTCAGCGTCGTCACCCCCGGCCCCGCCAGCATCCTGGCCATGCGCAACGGCGCCGCCGGCGGCCTGCGCGCGGTGCTGCCATCGTCGCTGGGCAATGTCACCGGCCTGTTCCTGCTGTCCGCCGCCGCCATGCTGGGCCTGGGCGTGGTGCTGCAATCGTCCGCCCTGCTGTTCGCCGCGCTCAAGATCGCCGGCGCCGCCTACCTGATCTACCTGGGCCTGCGCCACCTGCTGGGCCGCAGCAGCGTGGCCGCGCCGCCGCCCGACAGCGCCGGCCGCCCGCCGCGCGGCGCGCTGGCGCTGTATCTCGAAGCGACCTTCGTGGCCGGCCTGAATCCCAAGCCCATCCTGTTCTTCACCGCGCTGTTCCCGCAGTTCCTGAACGCGGCCGAACCGCTGCTGCCGCAGTTCTTCATCCTGACGGGCATCTTCATGGGCCTGTCGCTGCCCTCGCTGCTGGCCTACGGCCTGCTGGCGCGCCGTGCCCGCCGCCTGTTCCAGCAGCCGCGCGCGGTGCGCTGGATCAACCGGGCCGTGGGTTCGGTGTTCGTCGCCTTCGGCGTGGCATTGTTGCGCCTGAAGCGCGCCGGCGTCTGAGGGCGCGGCGCGTCCGGCGAATGCGCCGGAAATAAAAAAAGGGCCGCATTGATGCGGCCCTTTTTGCTGATCGCGGCGATCAGGACGCGGAGGTCGCGCCGATCTGCTTGGGCGCCAGCGCCGGGTTGAGCGTGTAGGTGCCCGTCAGCGACGCCTGCGCCAGCACGTGCTTCTGGATGGCGCGCAGCGCGTCTTCGCCAGTGAACGCCCCTTGCAGGTTCAACGTGTGGACGTCCAGCGCGTACAGCGTGAACACGTAACGGTGCACCAGCGCGTCGTTCCAGGGCGGGCACGGGCCGTCGTAGCCGAAATAGTCGCCGCTCATGTCGTGGTCGTTGGCGAACCAGGACGAGTACGAGTTGATGCCCTGGCGGGCATCCAGCGGCGCCAGCGGGCCGCCCTTGCCGCGCGGCGTGATGCCGCTGGAAAAGGCGCCTTCGTCGATCTCGCGCATGTCGGCGGCCAGATCCACCAGCACCCAGTGGAAGAAATCCACCCGCGGCAGGTCGGCCGGGACTTCGCGGCCCTCCTGGTTGACGTCGTCGGGCTTGGACGGAACGTCCGGGTCGTGGCAGATCAAGGCGAACGACTGCGTGCCCGCCGGGACGTCGTCCCAGGAAAACTGCGGGTTGAAGTTGTCAGCCAGCGCGACGTGCGATTGCGCATCGATCTTGCCGAAGGCGTAGCGCTCCGGAATCGACTCGTGATCGGAAAAAGACAAACTCGAAAGTTTCATGTCGTGCTCCTTGAAGTGCTGCGAAGGCATTCCAGCCTTGAACGTCCCTCCAGCGTATCAAAATCTTCGCGATTATGGGTTCAACTTAACACGCGCGAACTTGCGCTTGCCCACCTGGACGACGTAAGTCCCGGCAGGCAGTTGCAACGATTTGTCTTCGACCCGGTCGCCATTGACGCGCACCCCGCCCTGCTCGACGTTGCGCTGGGCCTCGGAACCCGATGCGACCAGCCCGGCCTCGCGCAGCAGCTTGAGGATGCCGACCGGCGCGCCGCCGATGCTGACCTCGGGCATGTCCTCCGGAATCGCGCCGTCGCGGAAACGCGCTTCGAAAGCGGCCAGCGCGTCGTCGGCCGCCTTGGCCGAGTGGAAACGCGCAATGATTTCCTGGGCCAGCATGACCTTGGCGTCGCGCGGATTGCGGCCGCCCTCGATCTCCTGGCGGAGCGCGGCGATGTCTTCCAGCGAGCGGAACGACAGCAGCTCGAAGTAGCGCCACATCAGTGTGTCGGAAATCGACATCAGCTTGCCGAACATCGAATCGGGCGACTCCGAAATGCCGATGTAGTTGCCCTTGGACTTGGACATCTTCTCGACGCCGTCGGTGCCGACCAGCAGCGGCATCGTCAGGATGCACTGCGGCTCCTGTCCATACTCCTTCTGCAGCTCGCGGCCGACCAGCAGGTTGAACTTCTGATCGGTGCCCCCCAGCTCCAGATCGGACTTCAGCGCCACCGAGTCGTAACCCTGCATCAGCGGGTACAGGAATTCATGCACCGAAATCGGGATGCCGCCCTTGAAGCGCTTGGTGAAATCCTCGCGTTCCATCATGCGCGCCACGGTATAGCGCGACGCCAGCTGGATCATGCCGCGCGCGCCGAGCGGGTCGCACCACTCGGAGTTGTAACGGATCTCGGTGCGGGCCGGATCCAGCACCAGGCTGGCCTGCGCATAGTAGGTCTTGGCGTTGGCCTCGATCTGCTCGCGCGTCAGCGGCGGGCGGGTGCTGTTGCGGCCGCTGGGATCGCCGATGGTCGAGGTGAAGTCACCGATCAGGAAGATGACCTCGTGGCCCAGGTCCTGCAACTGGCGCATCTTGTTGAGCACCACGGTGTGGCCCAGGTGGATGTCCGGCGCGGTCGGATCCAGCCCCAGCTTGATCCGCAACGGCACGCCGGTGGCGCGGCTGCGGGCCAGCTTGCGGGCGAATTCGGCTTCGACCAGCAGTTCATCGCATCCGCGCTTGGCAATACGCAGATCGGCTTCGACTTCGGGGGTGATGGGGGCTTCTGAGGGTGACATTTTTAGGGGGGCCGCGACGGCTTCAGCCGATAAAAAGGTGTAAAAAGTGACGAAAACTATCGAAAATTCTAGCCGAATCAGCTAGGATACCGCCCTAATCATACGCAACTGTCATATATACGCAGTTGCGCGTCCGGTTACCACCCGTTGTTCACAAGTTGCGCCCCGCGCCAGCCCTTGCCCCGGAAAACGTGGCGCGCGGGGGCCGTTCGTGTCACGCACCCTGCGAGCTCATGCCACCTGAGAGGGTATCTTCACGATGAATCGTGGCCTCCACGACCTGGCGAGTAGCATCAAGCGCAAAGTTGCTGCCGTGTTTGCGCCCGTCGAGCCCAAGCCCCATCGCTCGGGACTTCTCCGTCGCACTCTTCTCGTCACCGCCATGGGTCTGTTTGCCGGCGCCGCCGCCTTGGGCATGGTGCAGCAACCCGACCGCAGCGAAATCCCCCCCACCCGCATCATCCAGAGCATCCTGCCGCTGACCACCGAACAGGTCGAAGTCAGCACGCCCAGCGCCGCGCCGTACATCAGCGAAACCCGCATCCGCGCGGGCGACACGCTGGCCGCCGTGCTGCAGCGCCTGGAACTGGATTCCCCGGATCTGCAGACCTTCCTCACCCACGACGCCAGCGCGCGCAGCATCTACAAGCTGTACCCGGGTCGTTCGGTGCAGGCCGCGACCGACGCGGAAGGCAACCTGATCTGGCTGCGCTACATCCACACCCCCGGCAACGAGGCTGACGGCCAGGTCGTCACCCGCATGCTGCACGTGGCGCGCACCGACAACGGCTACAAGGCCGAGGAAATCACCGAGAGCACCGATCGCCAGACCCGCGTCGCCGTGGGCACGATCCGCTCCTCGCTGTTCGGCGCCACCGATGCCGCCGGCATCCCGGATTCGGTCACCATGCAGATGGCCGACATCCTCAGCGCCAAGATCGACTTCCTGCGCGACCTGCGCCAGGGCGACCAGTTCCGCGTGGTCTACGAAGTGCGCTCGCACGACGGCCGCTACGCCGGCGCCGGCCGTGTGCTGGCCCTGGAGTTCATCAACGGCGGCAAGACCTACTCCGCCGTCTGGTTCAGCGCCGACAACAACAAGACCGGCTCGTACTACGACTTCGATGGCACCAGCCTGCGCGGCGCGTTCCTGCGCACCGCCCTGAAGTTCAGCCGCATCAGCTCCACGTTCGGCATGCGCATGCATCCGATCCACAAGACCTGGACCGGCCACAAGGGCGTGGACTACGCCGCGCCCTCGGGCACGCCGATCCACTCCACGGCCGATGGCACGGTGGAGTTCTCGGGCTGGCAGAACGGCTACGGCAACGTGGTCATCATCAAGCACCACGGCAAGTACTCGACGCTGTACGCCCACCAGAGCCGCATCGCCGAAGGCATCACCAAGGGCAGCAAGATCTCGCAGGGCCAACTGATCGGCTACGTCGGCGCCACCGGCTGGGCCACCGGTCCGCACCTGCACTACGAGTTCCGCGTCGACAACCAGCCGATCGACCCGCTGTCGGTCGACCTGCCCGTCGCCCGCGCCCTGGAGCCCGCCGAGATCCGCGCCTTCAACCAGGCCGTGGCGCCGTACAAGCAGCAGATCCAGCTGCTGACCGAATTCCAGCAGACTCTTCCCGACGCGCTGACCAACGTGGCCAGCCGCTAAGGCGGACCTGCATGACGCACCCGCAAGGCGGCCCGCGCATCTCGATGCCGGGCCGCTTTTTTTCCAGGCGGCACCCGACATGACCACCCCCCAGCATTTCATCGGCCTGATGTCCGGCACCAGCGTGGATGGCGTCGACGGCGTCCTGGCGCGCCTGCGCGACGGCCAGCCGCCGCAGGTGCTGGCCAGCGCCAGCCTGTCGATGCCGGCCGCGCTGCGCGCCGAATTCCTGGCGCTGAACCAGGCCGGCGACGACGAGCTGGCCCGCGCCGCGCTGGCCGCCAACGAACTGGCCCGCCTGTACGCGCAGGTGACCGCCGACCTGCTGGTCGGCGCCCGCCTGCGGGCGCAGGACATCGCCGCCATCGGCGCCCATGGCCAGACGGTGCGCCACCGTCCCGACAGCGGATACACCGTGCAATTGAACGCGCCCGCCCTGCTGGCGGAGCTGACCGGCATCGACGTGGTGGCCGACTTCCGCAGCCGCGACGTGGCCGCCGGCGGCCAGGGCGCGCCGCTGGTGCCGCCCTTCCACGCGGCCGTGTTCGGCGCGCCGCAGGGCCGCGCCGTGCTCAACCTGGGCGGCATCGCCAACGTCACCCTGCTGGCGCCGGGCCAGGCGCCGCGCGGCTTCGACACCGGCCCGGCCAACGTCTTCCTGGACGGCTGGTGCCAGCGGCACCTGGGCCAGCCCTACGATGCCGACGGCCGCTGGGCCGACAGCGGCCAGGTGCTGGCGCCGCTGCTGGAACAACTGATCGCGAGCGAACCCTGGTTCGCGCTGCCGCCGCCCAAGTCGACCGGCCGCGACCTCTTCAACATGCGCTGGCTGGACGACCGACTGGCCGCCTTCGACGGCGCCAGGCCGGCCCCTCAGGACGTGCAGGCCACCTTGCAGCGCCTGACGGCCCGCACCGTGGCCAACGCCATCGACGCAGCCGGCGACGACGTGCGCGAGCTCTACGTGTGCGGCGGCGGCGCCCACAACCCGGGGCTGATGCGCGAGCTGGCGTATTGCCTGCAGCGCCCGGTGCATGCCACCGACGCGCTGGGTGTTCCAGCGCAGCAGGTCGAGGCGCTGGCCTTCGCCTGGCTGGCGCAGGCCTTCCTGGCGCGCCAGCCAGCCGGCCTGCCCAGCGTCACCGGCGCCCGCGGCCCGCGCATCCTGGGCGCGCTGTACCCCGCCTGACGCGCGGCGCGCGCCCAGCAAAAAGCCCTTCGGAAAACCGAAGGGCTTTTTTGTCGGGCGGACGATCGGCGCGAGGCCGCGCGCGGATTACACCGAGAACGACGAACCGCAGCCGCAGGTGGTGCTGGCGTTGGGATTGCGGATGACGAACTGCGCGCCTTCCAGGTCTTCCTTGTAGTCGATCTCGGCGCCGACCAGGTACTGGAAGCTCATGGGGTCCACCAGCAGTTGCACGCCAGCCTTGTCCAGCACGGTGTCGTCTTCGTTGACGACCTCATCGAACGTGAAACCGTACTGGAAACCCGAACAGCCGCCGCCTTGCACGAACACGCGCAGCTTCAGCTCGGGGTTGCCTTCCTCGGCCAGCAGGTCCTTGACCTTGGCGGCTGCCGAGTCGGTGAACACCAGGGGAGCAGGCGGGGCGGCCTGCAGGTCGACGGTTTCGGTCACTGCATTCATGATTCACTCCTGGCCGCTGGGGCCGTATTCCGATGAGCGGCTGCGCCACTCGCATGTAGTCACTATAGCGCAGGCGCCGCCCGGACTCAAAGTTCGAGCTTGACACTGCGGGAGGCACGGACCACATCGCCCTCCAGGATGCTGATGGTGACGCTTTCGGGGACAAATCCCTCGGGCACTGCCAGGACGCCCTGGCTGCGCTGGTACTGGTCGAACTGCAAGGCCAGCGATGCCGCTGTCGTGGTTTCACCGGTGGCGGGCACCGGCCCGCTTTCCGCCTTGACCTGCATCGGCGCCAGGTCGACGGTGACGGTTTCGCCCTTGAGCGTGCCGGTGGCCTGGAACCGCAGCGTGCCGGCGAACGGGGCCGCGCCATTGCGGCCGCTGCGCATCAGCAGCACCTTGTAGCGCAGGCCCCCGCCTTCGCGATCGATCTGGGCGCCGCGGATGTCCACGGTGCCTTCCGGCCCCGGCGGCAGCAATTGCTCATAGAACGCCAGCTGATCGCGCACCCGGCCAACCTCGGCCTGCGCCGCATGCAGCTGGGTTTCGAGCTCCTGGCGCGCCGAGCGCTCGATCACGAGCTCGCCGTCGGCGGTGTCGAGCTGGCCGCGCGTATAGCGCAGCTGGACCGCCTGCTGACGCATCGCCTCGTCGCGCGCCTCGGCCTGGTCGGCGCTGAGGACCACCGCGTCCTTGGGCTGGTAGACGCCGCGGGCGTAGTAATAGCCGGCCGCGCCACCCGCCAGTACGCCCGCCAGCACGCCGGCGGCGACCCGCAGGCCGAGGCCGGGGCGGGAGGTTCGAGGTGTCGCGGAGGAATCGTTGGACATGAAAAGCGGGCCGGCGGGCTTGCCGCCGACCCGGCGCGGCATCAGGGCAGGATCGCGACCTGGTCGAGACCGACGGTCTCGGGGAAGCCGAACATCAGGTTCATGTTCTGCACGGCCTGGCCGGCCGCGCCCTTCACCAGGTTGTCCTGCACCACCATGATGATGAGCTGGTCGCCGCCGCCCGGACGCGACAGGGCGATGCGCAGGTTGTTCGAGGCGCGCACCGAGCGCGTCTCGGGCAGGCTGCCGGCGGGCATGACGTCGACGAACGCTTCGTCGGCGTAGCGCTGCTCGAACAGGGCCTGGAAGTCGGTGTCGCGCGCCTCGGGCTTGATGCGGGCGTAGATGGTCGAGTACATGCCCCGGATCATCGGCACCAGATGCGGCACGAAGGTCAGGCCGACCTTGCCGCCGGCGATCTTCTCGAGCTGGGCGACGATTTCGGGATGGTGGCGGTGGCCGGCCACGCCGTAGGCCTTGAAGTTGTCCGAGGCCTCGGAGAACAGCGAGCCGACTTCGGCCTTGCGGCCGGCGCCCGACACGCCCGACTTGCAGTCGGCGATCAGGGTCTGCGCATCGACCAGCTGCTTGCCGCCTTCGAGCAGCGGGGCCAAGCCCAGCAGCACGGTGGTCGGGTAGCAGCCCGGGTTGCCGATGACGCGCGCCTTGGAGATGGCTTCGCGGTTCAGCTCGACCAGGCCGTACTGGGATTCAGCCAGGATGTCCGGGCAGGTATGGGGAATCTTGTACCAGCGTTCGAAGGTGGGCACGTCCTGCAGGCGGAAGTCCGCGGCCAGGTCGATGACCTTGGTGCCGGCGGCGATCAGTTCCTGGGCCTGGGCCATGGCCACGCCGTGGGGCGTGGCGAAGAACACCACGTCGCAGTCGGTCAGCGTGGCCTTTTCCGGCGAGGAAAAAGCGATCCGCACGCGGCCGCGCAGGTTCGGGTACATGTCGGCCACCGGCAGCCCGTCTTCCTTGCGGGACGTGATGGCGGTCAATTCCACATGGGGATGCTGCGACAGCAAGCGCAGCAGTTCGACGCCGGTGTAACCGGTGCCGCCGACGATACCAACCTTGATACGGGAGTTCGATGCTTGGGCCATGATGTGTGCTCTTCGTAGAACGAGGCTCGATTGTATCGCTCGGACAACCGGCCTTGCCGCCACGCTTGAAAGCGCGCGGCGACCGCTGTCCGACCGGACGAAGCCCGCGGAGTTCCGCGGGCCTGGACGGGGCCTGGGCCCCGGGATGTAAAAAAAAGCCCGCACGAGGCGGGCTTTTTTCGCAGCGATTAACGCTTGCTGAACTGCTTGCGACGGCGCGCCTTGCGGAAGCCGACCTTCTTGCGTTCGACTTCGCGGGCATCGCGGGTCACAAAACCAGCTTGCGACAGTGCGGGCTTCAGGGTCGCGTCGTAGTCGATCAGGGCACGCGTGATGCCGTGACGGACTGCGCCGGCCTGGCCGGTTTCACCGCCGCCGTGCACGTTGACCTTGATGTCGAACGATTCCAGGTGGCCGGTCAGTTCCAGCGGCTGGCGCACGACCATGCGGCCGGTTTCACGAGCGAAGAACTCGTCGACGGGCTTGCCGTTGACGACGATCTTGCCGGTGCCCTTCTTGATGAAAACGCGAGCCACCGAAGTTTTGCGACGGCCGGTTCCGTAGTTCCAGTTACCGATCATGGCGTTTCCTTAGATATCCAGCGTCTTGGGCTGCTGGGCGGTGTGCGGGTGCTCGGCACCGGCATAGACCTTCAGCTTCTTGATCATGGCGTAGCCCAGAGGACCCTTGGGCAGCATGCCCTTGACGGCCTTCTGGATGGCGCGACCGGGAAAACGCTCTTGCATCTTCTCGAAGTTCGTTTCGCGGATACCGCCCGGGTACGTGGTGTGGCGGAAGTACTTCTTGTCCTTCGCCTTGGTACCGGTAACGACGATATCGGAAGCGTTGATGATGACGATGTAATCGCCGGTATCAACGTGCGGCGTGAATTCAGGTTTGTGCTTGCCACGCAGACGACGTGCGACTTCGCTGGCCACACGACCGAGGACTTTGCCCTTGGCGTCGATCACAAACCAGTCACGTTGGACTTCATGCGGCTTGGCCACAAAGGTCTTCATGATGGTTCCTAGATATGAAAAATGGTCTCTGACTGGACGATCCAGCCAGGCTTTTTCCCTCAACTAGACAATGGAGCCGGCATCTTTCCAGCAACTGGGTTTCAGTGCCGGGTTTCAGCCGATCGGGTTTAAGCCGATCGGGTTTAAGCCGATCCTTTGTCCCTATCGACGTCCCGCCTAAGCGTTATTACCCGCCCGTGCAATGGTCAAAATGAGGGAAAGCCTGAAATTCTACCACGGATGCTCAAAAAATGGGCAGCCGTGGCCGAATCCAGGCGAATGGACAGCCGTTTCCGGGGGAACGACTGTCGCATTTTTAAAAGGGACGCAAGCGCGCGCTGCCGGCAACCCTGCCCGCGCGCTCCTGCCCCCCCCGTCCGTGCCGGGCGGCGCGGATCAGGCGCCCAGGTAGGCTTCCAGCACCCGCGGATGGCCGAGCAGGCCGCGGCCGGTGCCCGACAGCGCCATGGCGCCGTTCTCCAGCACGTAGCCGTGCTGGGCGATCTTGAGCGCCTGGCGCACGTTCTGCTCCACCAGGAACAGGGTCAGGCCGTCGGCATTGATCGCCCGCAGCGAGCGGAAGATCTCCTGCACCACGATCGGCGCCAGGCCCATCGACGGCTCGTCCAGCAGCAGCAGGCGCGGCTTGGCCATCAGGGCGCGGCCGATCGCCAGCATCTGCTGTTCGCCGCCGGAGAGGTTGCCGGCGATGCCGGTGATCCGCTCTTTCAGGCGCGGGAACAGGTTGAAGACGTATTCCAGGTCCGAATCGACGTTCTTCAGGCCGCGGCGGTAGGCGCCCAGCTCGAGGTTTTCGAGCACGGTCATGGTGGTGAGGATGGCCCGGCCTTCCGGCACCTGGACGATGCCGCGCGCCACCAGCTGGTGCGGCGCCAGGTTGGTGACGTCCTCGCCTTCGAACAGGATCTTGCCGCGCGCCTTGGGCAGCAGGCCCGACAGCGCCAGCAGCGTGGTCGACTTGCCGGCGCCGTTGGCGCCGACCAGGGCGGTGATTTCCTTGGCTTCCAGGTCCAGGTCGATGCCGCGGACGGCTTCGATGTGGCCGTAGTTGACCTCGAGTCCGCGGACTTCCAGCATTGCGCTCATTGTGCGGCCTCCGCGTTTTCGATGTCGTCGTCGTCCTCGCGGCCCAGGTAGGCCTCGATGACCTGCTCGTTGTTGCGGATCTCTTCAGGCCCGCCGCAAGCGATGATCTTGCCGAAGTTCAGCACCGCGATGCGTTCGCACAGCCCCATCACGAAGCGCATGTCGTGCTCGATCATGAGGATGGTGTAGCCGCGGTCGCGGATCGCCAGGATCTCGCGCATCAACTCGGCGCGTTCGCCGGTGTTCATGCCGGCGACCGGCTCGTCCAGCAGCAGCAGCTTGGGCTCGGTGGCCAGCGCGCGCGCCAGCTCCAGGCGGCGCTGTTCGCCGTACGACAGGTTGTCGGCCAGGTCGTTGGCCTTGTGGTCCAGGCGCATCCACGTCAGCAGCTCGTGGGCGCGCTCGCGGGCGCGCTGCTCGTGCTCGCGGTAGCCCGGCAGGCCCAGCAACAGGCTGGGGAAGCCATAGTTCATGTGGCGGTAGGCGCCCACCACCACGTTCTCCAGCAGCGTCATCTCCTTGAAGAGGCGGATGTTCTGGAAGGTGCGGGCGATGCCCATGCGGGTGATGGCGTGCGGCTTCCTGCGCAGCAGGCTTTCGCCCTGGAAGGCGATGCCGCCGCCGCTGGGCGGCAGCAGGCCGGTGATCAGGTTGAACACCGTGGTCTTGCCGGCGCCGTTGGGGCCGATCAGGCCGAAGATCGCGCCTTCGGGCACCGACAGGCTGACGTCATGCAGCACGTGCAGGCCGCCGAAGCTCTTGGAAACGGAGGTCAGCTCAAGCATGGCGCTTGCCTCCTTGACGCATCCAGCGCTTGAAGCGCGCCGGATCCCAGATGCCTTGCGGCAGGAACAGCACAATCACCACCAGGATCACTCCGTTGATGACCAGGCGGAAATCCGCGAAGCCGCGCAGCATCTCGGGCAGCACGGTGATGATGAAACTGCCCAGCACGGGGCCGGCCAGGCCGCCGATACCGCCCAGGATGGCCATCGTCAGGATTTCAACGCCGCGGTCGAAGCCGTATTCGTTGGGGCCGATGAAGAAGGTCAGGTGCGCGTTGAGGGCGCCAGCCAGGCCGGCGATCATCGCGCCCGCCACGAAGGCCAGCATCTTGTTGGCGCGCACGTCGATGCCCATCAGGCCGGCCGCGGTCTCGTCGCCACGGATGGCCTCGAAGGCCCGTCCGATCTTCGAGGCGCGCACGCGCCACAGCACGAACAGCACGATGACGACCGCCAGGATGACGTGCCACCATTGCGTCAGCTGCGGAATGCCGTTCAGGCCCAGCGCGCCGCCGGTGATCGACTCGGTGTTCAGCACCGTCACCCGCACCACTTCGCCAAAGCCCAGCGTGGCCATGGCGAGGTAGACCCCTGACAGCCGCAAGGTCGGCAACCCGATCAGCGCCGCCACCAGGGCGGGCGCCGCCATGCCGCCGGCCAGCGCGACCGGGAACGAGACGTCGTAGTTCATGGTGAGCAACGCCGCCGCGTAGGCGCCGATGCCCATGAAGGCCGCATTGGCCATGGCCAGCATGCCGCAGGCAAGCGTCAGCCAGATGGAGAGGGCCAGCAGGGCGTTGGTGCCGAGCGTCAGCACCAGGTTGCCATAGATGGCCCAGAAGTTTTCGAATCCGCTCATACTCACGCCTTGCGTTGAACCACTTTGCCGAACAGACCTTGCGGGCGCACCAGCAGGATCAGGAACAGCAGGCCGAATGCCACCGCGTCGCGCATGGTGGAGCCGATATAGGCCACCGACAGCACTTCAGCGAAGCCCAGGAACAGCCCGCCCAGCATGGCGCCGCGAATGTCGCCCATGCCCCCGAGAATGATGACCGCGATGCCCTTGTGCAGCATCGGCTGGCCCATCAGCGGGAACAGCGCATTCGAGTACAGGCCGATCAGCACGCCCGCGACCCCGCCCAGGGCGGCGGCGGCGAACGAGGTGGTGATGAAGAGCTTTTCGACGTTGATGCCCAGCAGCCAGGCGGCCTTGGGCGATTCGGCAATGGCGCGCAGGGCGCGGCCGAACTGCGTGCGACGCATCACGAACATCAGCAGGGCCATCAGCGCGAACGACAGGAAGATGATGCCCAGTTCGATCACGGTCAGGTGCAGGCCGGCGATCTCGATGACTTCCTCGGGCACGGTGCCGTGCGGGAAGCGCAGGTTGCTGGCGCCGAAGATGCCTTGCGCGCCATTGTTCAGGATGATGCCCACGCCGATCGTGGCGATCATGGGGATCAGGTGGGGTGCATTGCGTTTGCGCAGCGGCTTGAGCACCAGGTAGTCGATGATGACCCCGGTGAAGCCGGCAACGAAAAATGCCACCATCAGCGCCGCCCACAGGGGCAGGCCGAAATGCTGCACCACGGAGAGCGCCGCGTAGGCCCCCACCATGAAGACGGCGCCATGCGCGAGGTTGATCACCCCGAGCACGCCGAATACCAGCGTGAAGCCCAGCGCGAACAGTGCGTACACACAGCCCAGCGACAAGGCGTTAACGAATTGTTGTTCCAACATGATGGGACATATTCC
The DNA here is from genome assembly GCF_902859645.1 of Achromobacter insuavis. Taxonomy (GTDB): domain Bacteria; phylum Pseudomonadota; class Gammaproteobacteria; order Burkholderiales; family Burkholderiaceae_B; genus Achromobacter; species Achromobacter insuavis. Next base: position 57,791 of record NZ_CADIJR010000014.1, read on the forward strand.
AAATCAAAAAAGAGCCCCCACGCTGCGCCCCCTGCGTGGACTTGCCGCTCGCCAGGCTCGGCTTCGGGACTCGGGGCAGGCCTGTGTAAGGCCTTCCACGCCGCGCATTGCGTGGACCTGCCGCCCTGAGAGAGCCGTTCTATTCCTGGGGAGTCCTACGATAAAAAGCGCCTTGCGGACCGCGGCCAGCCGCCGTCCGCAAGGCGCATCCCCCCGCGCGGGGATGCGGACTGCTTACTTCTCGATGACGTACTTGCCGTCCTTGGTCACGCTGACGATCGGCGCCTGGTCGGCGTCGTAGCCGGCGGGCTTGCCGGCGCGGTCGGTGGCCTGGCGGAACTTGAAGGCGCCGGTGGCGCCGGTCCACTGGACGGCGGGCAGCGCGTCACGCAGGGCGGCGCGATCCTTGGCCAGTTCGCCGGAGATCTTGGTGTTCTTCAGGGCCTGGGCGACGATGTACATGGCGTCGTACGACTGCGCGGCGAACTGGTCGGGCGCGCCGTTGAACTTGGCCTTGTAGGCGTCGATGAACTTGACGTTCTCGGGGGCCTTGTTCTCGATCGACCACGGGCTGCCGATCCACAGGTTGTTCGACGCGCCGCCGGGGGCCAGGTCGAAGATCTTGACCGAGTTCATGCCGTTGCCGCCGATGACGGGCACGTTGATGCCCAGTTGGCGGGCCTGCACCATGATCGGGGCGCCTTCGGCCAGCAGCGCCGACAGCACGATGGCGTCGGGGTTGGTGCCCTTGATCTTGGTCAGCTGGGCCTTGAAGTCGACGTCGCCCTTGGCGAACGTTTCGGTCGTGGTGACCGGGATCTTCTGGTCTTCCAGGGCCTTCTTGAAGTTGTCGTAGCCGCTCTTGGTGAAGACGTCGTCGTTGCCGTACAGCACGGCCACGTTCTTCAGGCCGGTCTTGGCCTTGACGGTGGAGATGGTGGCCGGCAGCACGTCGGCTTCGGTGACCGAGTTGCGGAACACGTAGTTGCCGATCGAGGTGATGCCGTCGGCGGTGTTGGAGGTGCCGAAGGCGACCGTCTTGGCGGCCTGGGCGACCGGGTCGGCGGCCTGGGCCGAGTTCGACAGCGTCGGGCCGAAGACCATCAGGACGTTGTCCTTGAAGATCAGCTTCTTGAAGACGTTGATGGCTTCTTCTTTCTTGCCCTGCTCGTCCTCGACCACCAGCACGATCTTGTTGCCATTGATCCCGCCCGCGGCGTTGATCTCGTCGGCCGCCAGCTGGAAACCGTTGCGGATCGACACGCCGTACTGGGCGGCGCCGCCCGACAGGGCCTCGGCCACGCCCAGCTTGATGTCGGCCGCATGGGCGGCCGGGACGATACCGGCGGCGATCAGCGCGGCCAGCAGCTTCTTGGTCTTGGATTGCATGGTTGATACCACCTTAAAGTCTGTCTCGGAATGTTGGTTATCCAGGCCGGGATGTTCCCGCCGGATTGACGTCCAATGGCGCCTGAAGGCGTCACGTTTGCGCGTCAAGACCCGGGATATTACTCCTTTGTATCAGGCCGAAACTCGAATGCCGTTCAACAAAAGGAGCAAAACCGCCCATTTTTTTGTAAAAAACACGGGGTTATCAGCGAAAACCCCACCTCCAACCGAATGCCATTCGGCATCCGGACCTGCCATCAACTGCGCGCCGACAGCGCCACGCCCAGGTACTGGTCGTAGGCGCCGCTGGTCAGGCGGAACCAGGGCATCGCGCTGTCGCGAAAGCCCATGTAGTTGTCGTGGATCGCCTTGAACTTCGGGTCTTTCTCGCTCAAGTCCTTGTAGACCTGCAGGGACGCCTCGAACGCGGCGTCCATGACCGAGCGCGGCAAGGCGCGCACCTGCACGCCGGCCGCGACCAGCTGGGCCAGCGCGGCGGGATTGCGGGCGGCGTAGGCCGCCGTGGTGCGGGTGTGCGCGGCCAGGGCGGCGGCCTCGAGCACGGCCTGGTAGTGCTTGGGCAGCTTGGCCCAGGCCTCTTCATTGATATAGAGCGACAGCTGTTCGCTGGCGGCCCACCAGCTGGGACCGTAGTAGAACCTGGCGGTCTTGTTCAGGCCCAGCTTGCCGTCGTCGTAGGCGCCGGCGCCGGCCACGGCGTCCGGGCCCGTCTTGGCGGCGGCCTCGGCGGGCTTGGTCCCTTCGGCGGGCTTGGCCCCTTCGGCAGGTTTGGCCCCTTCGGCAGGTTTGGCCCCTTCGGCGGGCTTGGCCCCTTCGGCAGGTTTGGCCCCTTCGGCGGGCTTGGCCCCTTCGGCAGGTTTGGCCCCTTCGGCGGGCTTGGCCTCCTCGGCAGGTTTGGCCCCCTCCGCAGGTTTGGCGGCTTCGGCGCCCTTCCCGTCGCCGGCCTGCGCGGCCGCTCCGGCCTGCTGCGGCGCCACGCCCAGCTGCGCCAGCACCTGCGCCGCCAGGCCGTCAACGCGCATCTTCAGGTCTTTCAGGTCGGTGGCGCGCTTGATCTCGCGGTTGGACCACAGGCCCATCTGCGGACCGGTGTTGCCCAGCGGGAAGTTGATGATCTTCTGCGCCTTGAACAGTTCGCGCGTCAGGCGCAGGCCGTCGCCTTCGAGCATCCAGGCATTCATCTGACCCGCGTCGAGCCCGAACGGCACCGCCGAATCGAAGCAGAAGGCGGGGTTTTTGGCGAAGTAGATGCCTGATGAGACGTGGGCGCACTCGACCTTGGCGGCGCCGACCGCGTCCATCAGTTCCGCCGCGGGCGCGATCTCGCCGTCGGCCAGCTGGCGGATGCTGAACTTGCCGCCGGTGGCGTCGGAGACGAATTTGCGGAAGACCTCGCCGGCGCCGAAGCGCAGGTCCAGCGCGGCCGGGAAGCCGGACGCAAGGCGCCAGCTGATCGAGGGGGAATCCTGCGCCAGGGCGGGAGCGCTGATCGCCGCCCCCGTCGCCACGGCGCCCAGGCCGGCCTGCTTCAAGAATGAACGTCGTTGCATCTCTTTGCTCCTCTACAGCGATACCAGTTTGAGCAATACCCGCCGGATATTACACGTTGCAATCGGCCCTGGCGGCTAGAGGAATTCCCGAGCGATAAAGGATTGCAAAGACAGGCGCGGACCGGTTGCCGCGAGATCCGGCGCGAACGCCGTGGCCGCGCCAATGAAAACGCCCGCCGCCGGCACCCGAAGGTGCCGCGCAGGCGGGCGCAGGGGCGAGAAAACGGGACTCAGGTGCCCGCGATCGCCATCTGCTCGATCAGGATCGAGCCGGTGGTCTTGGTGCCGCGCGAGATGGTGTCGGCGCCCACCGCGACGATCTGGCGGAACATGTCCGACAGGTTGCCGGCGATGGTGATCTCCTGCACCGCGTGCTGGATCTGGCCGTTCTCGACCCAGTAGCCGAACGCGCCGCGCGAGTAGTCGCCGGTGACGTAGTTCACGCCCTGGCCGATCAGCTCGGTGACCAGGAAGCCCGTGCCCATCTTCTTGAGCATGGCCTCGAAATCGTCGCCGCGGCGCGTCAGGGTGGAACTGAAGACCAGGTTGTGCGAGCCGCCGGCGTTGCCGGTGGTCTGCATGCCAAGCTTGCGCGCGGTGTAGGAGGACAGGAAATAGCCTTCCAGCACGCCCGCCGACACCACGCTGCGCTTGCGGGTGCGCACGCCTTCGTCATCGAACGGCGAGCTGCCCATGGCGCCGCGGATGTGCGGATCCTCGGTCAGGTTGATGTGGTCGGGGAAGATCGGCTTGCCCAGCGCGTCGAGCAGGAAACTGGCCTTGCGGTACAGCGCGCCGCCGTTGGCCGCCTGCGTCAGGGCGCCGACCAGGCCGAGCGCCAGCGGGGCCTCGAACAGGACCGGGAACTTGCCGGTGCGGATGCGGCGCGCCGACAGGCGCGACAGCGTGCGCTCGGCGGCGTAGCGGCCGACCGCCTCGGGCGTGGCCAGCTTGGCCGGATCGCGCTCGGAGGTGTACCAGTAGTCGCGCTGCATGCCGTTGCCGCGCCCGGCGATGGGCGCCACCGACAGGCTGTGGCGCGAATACGGGTAGCCGCCCAGGAAGCCACGGGTGTTGCCCATGACGAACTGGCCTTCGTAGGTGCCGACCGTGGCGCCATCGGTGTTGGTGATGCGCGCATCGACCTCGCGCGCGGCGCGTTCGGCGCGCAGCGCCAGCTCGGCGGCTTCCTCGGTGGATACCGTCCAGGCGCGATGCAGGTCGAGGTCGGGGAATTCGGTGGCCAGCTGGTCGGCGTCGGGCAGGCCGGCGGCCGGATCGGCGGCGGTGTGGCGGGCGATGTGCCAGGCGGCTTCGACCGTCTGGCGCAGCGCGGCTTCGGAGAAGTCGGAGGTCGAGGCGGAACCGCGGCTCTGGCCGGCGTAGACCGTCAGGTCGAGCGAGCGGTCACGGGTCTGTTCGACGGTCTCGATGTCGTTCTTGCGCACCGATACCGACAGGCCCAGGCTTTCGGAGACTTCGGCCGCGGCGTCCGAGGCGCCGATCTGGCGCGCGTAGGCCAGCGTTTGCTCGACGAGTTCGGAAAAACGCGCGTGATTGGCCGCCAGCGGCAAGGAGGAGGAGGATTTGACCATTGCTGTCCAATTTGCAGAGACGGTTATCATAGCCAAGTCTGTCATTGCGCAGTTTTCCATGAATTCCCATATCGAAGAAGAATCCACCGACGGCTACGACGAGAACGGCTACGATCGTCCCAGCAAGTCCCAGGTCAAGCGCGACATGCACGCGCTGCTGGACCTGGGCAAGCAGCTGATCGAACTGTCCCCCGAACGCCTCAAGCAGTTGCCCCTGGCCGAACGCCTCTACGAGGCGATCCGCGAGGCGCAACGCACCACCAGCCGCGAAGGCCGGCGCCGCCAGACCCACTTCGTGGGCAAGCTGATGCGCGACGCGCCCGCCGACGAGATCCGCGCCCAGCTCGACGTCTGGGAAAACGGTTCGCGCGAGGAAACCGCGGCCATGCACCGCCTGGAAACCCTGCGCGACCGCCTGCTCGACGACGACGAAGCCCTGACCAAGCTGCTGAACGACAATCCGCAGGCGGATGTGCAGCAGCTGCGCGCGGTGATCCGCGCCGCCCGCAAGGAAAAGCTGGCCAACGCCGCGTTGCTGCAGGGCCAGGAACCGCAGAAAAAGCACTACCGCGCGCTGTTCCAGACCCTCAAGACCCTCACCCACTGATCGCGCCCGCCGTCCATGAACGCCCCGACCGACCTGCTCGATTGCATCGAGATCGAAACCGCCCCCAACCCCACGCACGCCGTGATCTGGCTGCACGGCCTGGGCGCCGACGGCAACGACTTCGCGCCCATCGTGCCGGAGCTGGACCTGCCGGCCGGCCTGGGCGTGCGCTTCGTCTTCCCCAATGCCCCGGTGCAGCGCGTCACCATCAACAATGGCATGGCGATGCGCTCCTGGTACGACATCCTGGTGATGGACCTGGTGCGGGTGGAAGACGCCAAGGGCATTCGCGCCTCGGAAGCCGCGATCCACAAGCTGATCGCGCGCGAGAACGCGCGCGGCATCCCGACCTCGAACATCGTGCTGGCGGGCTTCTCGCAAGGCTGCGCCATGACCCTGCACACGGGCCTGCGCCTGCGGGACAAGCTGGCCGGCATGATGGGCCTGTCGGGCTACCTGCCGCTGCTGGCCAGCGCCGAGGCCGAGCGCGCGCCGGCCAACCAGCGCACCCCGATCTTCCTGGCCCACGGCCTGTATGACCCGGTGGTGTCGCTGCCGCGCGCCGAGGCCTCGCGAGCCGAGCTGGAACGCCTGGGCTACGACGTGCGCTGGCACACCTACCCCATGCCGCACTCGGTCTGCGCCGAGGAAGTGGCCGACATCTCGCGCTTTCTGAACCAGGTCCTGGCCTGACGCGGGCGGCGCGCGCCGCCGCCCTCCCCCCGGGCCCGGATTCTCCGGGCCATTCCAACGGGGGACTCCCCTGCTTTGTATACCAAGTGGTATTCCAGCTCCGGATTTTCCGGCGCTGCCTGATGCTCGCCCCTAGAGAAAACGCCAATATCAAAACGCTTGTGGGCCGCGATTGTTGAATATAGTATTCAATCACGCCGTATCGGCCCGGGCGAGAAAGTGTTCGGGCTTCCCTGTTGTTGCAGTCGATCCATCCCATTGGCCGTGTCGCGCCGGGTTTCGGCGAGGCATTCAGACGCAGGAGAAAGTCCCGTGAAGCCCTTGCCATCGCCCCGCCCGGCAGCCGTGGCGCTGCTTGCCGCGTGCGCCGCCGCGCTCGCCCCCTTCGCCAGCCAAGGCGAAGCCCTGAATCCCCCCGTGAAAGTGCGCTACGAAGAGGTGGTCCGCTCCATCCTCTACGTGCCCAAGTATGTCGCCCTGTCGCAGGGCTACTTCAAGGACGCCGGGCTGGACGTGTCCATGAAGACCTCGCAGGGCACCGACAAGGGCATGACCGCCCTGCTGTCCGGCAGCGCCGACATCGTCCTGATCGGGCCCGAGGCCTCGATCTACGTGCAGAACAGCGAATCGCCAGTCAAGCCGAAGATCTTCGCCGGACTGACCGCCACCGACGGCTTCTTCCTGCTGGCGCGCAAGCCGGTCGAGAAGTTCGACTGGAGCATGCTCAAGGGCAAGGAGGTGATCGGCTTCCGGCCCGGGTCGAACCCCATCGTGTTCCTGGAGACCGCGCTGCGCAAGCACGGCCTGGACCCGCAGAAGGACGTCAAGCTGCTCAACAACATCGGCATCCCCGCGCGCGCCGGCGCCTGGATGGCCGGCCAGGGCGAGTACGGCATCTTCCTGGAACCCGAGGCCGGCGAACTGGTGCGCAACGGCAAGGGCTACATCGTGGCCTCGGTCGGCCATGAGGTCGGCCAGGTGGACTACACGGTCTTCACCGCCACCGACAAGTACATCCGCGACAACCCCAAGGTGATCCAGGCCTGGACCAATGTGGTGGCGCGCGCCGAGAAATACGTCAAGGACACGCCGGCGGCCACGCTGGCGCCGCAGATCATGACCTACTTCCCCGGCATGGACGCGGCCGCGGTGACCGACGCCATCGAACGCTACAAGCAGTACCAGATCTGGAAGACCACGCCGCTGGTGACGGCCGAGGCCATGAACCAGCTGCAGGACATGCTGATCGCCAGCGCGGTGATGAAGGACGGCGCCCGCGTCAAATACGAAGACGTGGTGGTGGCCGACTTCGCCAGGAAGGTGCCGTGATGAGCGCCGTCGTCCACAACCTCAAGCCGGACCCGGCCACCTCCAAGATCGAACTGCGCGATGTCTGCCTGAGCTATTTCACGCCGGAGGGCGAGACCGAAGCGCTGTCGCAGGTGTCGTTCGCGCTGGCGCCGGGCGAATTCGTCAGCCTGATCGGCCAGAGCGGCTGTGGCAAGAGCACGCTGCTGTCGCTGATCGCCGGCCTGCACGCGCCGACCTCGGGCACGGTGATGATCGACGGTCAGGCGGTCACCGAACCCAATCCGCGCATCGGCTACATGCTGCAGCAGGACTACCTTTTCGAGTGGCGCACCATTCTCGACAACGTCATGCTGGGCGCCGAGATCCAGGGCCGGCGCGATGCGCGCAGCGAGGCCCGGGCCGTGCACCTGCTGGAAAAGTGCGGGCTGGGCGCGTTCCTGTCGCACACGCCGCGCCAGCTGTCGGGCGGCATGCGCCAGCGCGCGGCGCTGGCGCGCACGCTGGTGACCGAGCCCGACGTGATCCTGCTGGATGAGCCGTTCTCGGCGCTCGATTCGCAGACCCGGCTGGCGATCTCCGACGAGGTCGTCGACATCCTGCGGCGCGAAGGCAAGACGGTGGTGCTGGTGACCCACGATATCGGCGAGGCCATCGCCATGACCGACCGCGTCATCGTGCTGTCGCGCCGGCCCGGCCGGCTCAAGAGCCAATACCGCATCCATTATGGCGACGGCGCGCGGCCGACGCCGTTCCAGGCCCGCTCGCGGCCGGAATTCAATGCCTACTTCAAGCAGCTCTGGGACGAGCTGGACGTCCATGTGGAGGGTTGAGCCGTGAACGCACCGATTGCCAACACCGTGCCGCTGCGCGCCGTGCCCGCGCCCAGCCAGAAGTACCAGGACTACCTGCGGCGCGACCGCGCCCGCCGCCGCAACATCCGCATCGCCCAGGCGCTGCTGCTGGTGGTGTTCCTGTGCGCCTGGGAGATCCTGCCGCGCATGCACATCCTGAACCCGCTGCTGACCAGCTATCCGAGCGCGCTGTGGCCGACCTTCCTGGAGCTGTGGAGCCAGGGCAACCTGGCGCACCACATCCTCACCACGCTGTCGGCCACGCTGGTCGGCTTCACGCTCAGCATGGTGATCGGCATCATCGTCGCCGCTGCGCTGTGGTGGTCGGACTTCCTGTACAAGGTGCTCGATCCGTTCCTGGTGGTGGCCAACGCCATGCCCAAGATCGCCTTCGTGCCGATCTTCTACCTGTGGCTGGGCTCGGACTACGCGGTCTACGGCATGGCCGTGGCGATCGCGGTGTTCGTGACCATCATGGTGGTGTACGCCGGCTTTCGCGCCATCGACCTGAACAAGGTCAAGCTGGCCCGCACCTTCGGCGCCAGCCGCTGGCAGGTGCTGACCAAGGTGGTGCTGCCCGGCAGCGTGCCGACCCTGATCGCCGCGGTGAAGATGAACATCGGCCTGGCGCTGGTGGGCGTCATCGTCGGCGAATTCCAGTCGGCCGACTCGGGCCTGGGCTTTCTCATCATGAACGGCAGCCAGGTCTTCAAGCTGAACATCGTCATGACCGCCATCGCCATGCTGGCGCTGATCTCCAGCGTCATGTACCTGGTGGTGTACCGCATCGAAGCCGCCGTGGCGCGGCGCTACGGATAAGGAACCGCCATGCAGATTCCGCAATGGGTCCAGGACCGCGTCATCGCCCGCCAGGGCTGCCTGCATCCCTACGACAGCCTGCCCGGCGCCCGCACCGCGGTAGTGGTGATCGACATGCAGCAGTACTTCACGCTGCCTGGCTATCAGGGCGAATGCGCCGCGGCGCGCGACATCATCGCGCCGGTCAACCGCCTGTGCGACGCGGTGCGCGCGGCCGGCGGCACGGTGGTCTGGGTGCAGACCGCGTCCGACAACGCCGACGCCTTCTGGTCGCACCACCATGGCGTAATGCTGACGCCGGAGCGCAGCGCGCGGCGCCTGGAAACCCTGCGCCGCGATGCGCCGGGTTTCGCCCTGCATCCGGACCTGCGGCCGGCCGACAGCGACCTGTGCGTGACCAAGCGCTTCTACAGCGCCATGGCCACGGGCTCGTCGGAACTGGAGCCGCTGCTGCGCGGACGCGGCGTGGACACGCTGCTGATCGCCGGCACGGTCACCAACGTCTGCTGCGAATCGACGGCGCGCGACGCGATGATGCGCGACTTCCGCACCATCATGGTGGACGACGCGCTGGCCGCGGTGACGCCCGCCGAGCACGAAAACGCCCTGCATGGCTGGCTGCTTTTCTTCGGCGACGTGCTGTCGGTGGATGAGGTGTCGACGCGGCTGCGGCCGGCGCAGGCCGCGCGCAAGACGGCCTGATTTGGCCTGATATCAGGCGGGAGATGCCGCCGCGGACAGGGCGCGGTCCGCCAGGGATACGGCGCCGGCACCGGCCGGCGCCGGCTCAGTCCAGGTCCAGCCAGACCCGCCGCATGGTCGGGTCCTCCGGATCCGGATCGTTGGTGAACCCCAGGCTGGTCATCAGCGACAGCATCGGCCGGTTGGTCGACAGCACCAGGCCGTCGATGTATTCCAGCCCCTGCTCGCGCGCCGCGTCGATCAGCGCCGTCATCAGCTGGCGGCCCAGGCCGCGCCGCTGCCAATCGTCGCCGATCACCAGCGCGTATTCCGCGCCGCGCCCGTCGGGGTTGCGCAGGTAGTGCGCGAAACCGACCAGCACTTCGTGCGGATGGCCGCGGTTGGCCGGGTTGGGCACCTGGGTGGCGGCCACCAGCGCCAGCTCGCGGTGGTAGTCCACCTGGGTGTAGCGCGACACCATGCGCGGCGTCAGCTCGCGCATCATCGACACGAAGCGCATGTAGCGCGAACGCTCCGACAGGCCGCGGATGAAGTCCTGCAGCGGCTGGCCGTCCTCGGGGCGGATCGGCCGCAGCACCCACGGGATGCCGTCGGCGAAGCGGCGCACCTGCACCAGGCGCGCCGGGTACGGGTGGATCGCCATGTGTGGATAACCGGCGGTCTGCGGCGTCTCGCAGCCCGGCGTCTCGGCCAGCATCATGCGCAGGCCGCCGGCGCGCAGATGGGTTTCGCCGGCATAGAGCGGATCGATGTCGAGCGTCTCGATGTCCGGCAGCTCCGACACCATCTCCGAGACCAGCACCAGCGCCTGCTGCAGCGCCTCGGCGGCCAGGTGACCGACGCGCGGCGCCAGCACCCGGCGCCACAGGCGGCTGCGCTCGATCATCTGGCGCGCCAGGAAGCCGTTGAGGGGCGGCAGGTCGATGCCGCGATCGGATTGCGACAACACCGCGTCCGGGCCGCCGGCGCCGAAGCGGATGACCGGCCCGAACTGCGGATCGCGCCGCACCCGGATCGCCATGGGGCGGGACTCCGGCTCGGCGGCCGCCACGTCCACCGGCATGTCGCGCAGCGGCACGTAGAACAGCGCCAGCAGCGCGCGGATCTCCGCGGTGTTCAGTTCGCGCCGGCAATCGGCCCGCACCCGCGCCAGGATCTCGCGGGCGGCGCCCAGGTCGGGCACGTGGGTGGCCGGCTCGGGCGGCTGGGTCTGCAGCAGCAGTTGCTGGTTGTAGTGGTGCGTGGCCAGCACGCCGAAGGCGTCGGCCGCGGATTCGGGCGTGCGGAACGCCGAGGTGCCGGCATCGTCCAGCATGCGCCGCAACGGCCGCATGCCGGCATCGCCCATGAAGCAGGTGACCACCGGTTTCTTGGCCTTGGGCGCGATCAGCGCCAGCTCGCGCGCCACCGCCGGCATGTCGGCCAGCGCGTCGGGCGCCAGCAGCACCAGCACGCCGTCCACGCCGGTGTCGTCCAGCACCACGTCGAGAATGGCGCGGATGCGTTCCGGCGTCAGCGGCACGTAGGTGATGACCGGATTGGTGCTAGCCGCGTCCGGCTCCAGCATCGCCGCCAGCGCGCGCTGCGTGGCCGGCGCCAGGTCGGCCCGCAGCACCGCGGCGTCCGGGCCGATCAGGTCCATGGCCAGTTGGGGAGGCCCGCTGCCGTTGGAGATCAGCGCCACGCGCCGGCCCTTGGGACGGCGCGTGTAGCCCAGCACCTTGACCGCCGAGAACAGCTGCACGAAGTAGCGCACCCGCACCGCGCCGGCGCGCCGCAGGGCGGCATCGAAGATGGCGTCCGCGCTGTCGGTGTCGGCGCGGCCGGCCTTGAGCACGATGACCGGCTTGACGCTGGCCGCGGCCCGCAGCGTGCTCATGAATTCGCGCGCCGGGCCCACGTCTTCCAGGTACAGCACGATGCTGTCGGTGCGCGGGTCGCTGGCCAGGTAGTCCAGCACCTTGGACAGGCCCACCACCGCCTCGTCGCCCAACGACACGGCGGTGGAAAAGCCGATGTGCACGTCCTCGGCCCAGTCCATGACGGCCGCCATGATGGAGCGCGACTGCGCCAGCAGCGCCACGCGGCCGGCGCGCGCCAGCACCGGGTGCTGGCTCAGGTTCAGGCCGGCATGCGGCCGCTGGGCGCCGAACGAGCGCGGCCCCAGCAGTTCGCAGCGGTTTTCCTCGGCCCAGGCGCGGCACAGCGCCAGCGTGCCGCGCGGATACGGATCGGGCAGCTCGTGCGGCAGCAGGATGACCGCGCGCGGCGCCAGCGGCGCCAGCCGGCGCAGGGTCTCGGGCAGCACGGCGGGCGAGACGCAAACCAGGGCCAGATCGGGCCGCTCGCCGGCGGCCAGGCCCTGGAGCGCGGCCGGCAGGTCGGGCGCGGCGCCGGTTTCGCAGGCTACCACCGTGGTTTTCGCCTTGAGCGCGGGCGACAGGGAGCCCGCCGCCGGCAGCGGCCGATCGGCGACGATCACCAGCGAACCGGGTTCGAACATCGGGGCAAGAGCGTGTCGCAGCATGGCGGGAACAGGCACTAATCTAAAATAGCGTTCATCGTAACAAGACAACCCCCACGTCCGCTTGATCCAGGCCGGGTCCGCCGCCGCTTCGTGGCGCCGCTGCCGCTATCATTGGTTCCTATGACTTCCAACGCCTCCTCCCCCATCCGTACCCGCTTCGCGCCTTCGCCCACGGGCTTCCTGCACCTGGGCGGCGCCCGCACCGCGCTGTTCTCCTGGGCCTTCGCGCGCCACCACAAGGGCACATTCGTGCTGCGCATCGAAGACACGGACGTCGAACGCTCCACGCCGGAAGCGGTGCAGGCCATCCTGGACAGCATGGACTGGCTCGGCATGCAGCCGGACGAAGGCCCGTTCTACCAGATGCAGCGCATGGACCGCTACCGCGAAGTGGTGGCGCAGATGCTGACCGCCGGCACCGCCTACCACTGCTACAGCTCGCCCGAGGAAGTCGAGGCCATGCGCGAGGCGGCCCGCGCCCGCGGCGACAAGCCGCGCTACGACGGCACCTGGCGCCCTGAGGCCGGCAAGACCCTGCCGCCGGTGCCCGAAGGCCGCAAGCCCGTGGTGCGCTTCAAGAATCCCCAGGACGGCGCCACCGCCTGGAACGACATGGTCAAGGGCCCCATCAGTTTCGACAACACCGAGCTGGACGACCTGATCATCGCGCGCCCGGACGGCACCCCCACCTACAACTTCTGCGTGGTGGTGGACGACTGGGACATGGGCATCACCCACGTGCTGCGCGGCGACGACCACGTCAACAACACCCCGCGCCAGATCAACATCCTGCGCGCGCTGGGCGCCACCCTGCCCGAATACGGCCACGTGCCCATGATCCTCGGCCCGGACGGCGAAAAGCTGTCCAAGCGCCACGGCGCGGTCAACGTCATGGAATACGACAACGAGGGCTACCTGCCCGAGGCCATGATCAACTACCTGGCGCGCCTGGGCTGGAGCCACGGCGACGACGAACTCTTCAGCCGCGACCAGCTGGTGGAATGGTTCGACACCCGCCACCTGTCCAAGTCGGCCTCGCAGTGGGACCCGAAGAAGCTGAACTGGGTCAACGCCCACTACATCAAGCAGATGGACAACGCCGAACTGGCCGAACGCGTGGCGCCGCGCGTCGCCCATCGCGGCGGCTATCCGGAAAAGATCGACCTGCCGGGCGTGATGGGCCTGCTCAAGGACCGCGCCGAGACCCTGGAACAGCTGGCCGACGGCGCCATGCTGTTCTGCGGTGAATTCAAGCCGGCCGCGCCGGAGCTGGTCGAACATCACCTGACCGCCGCCGCGCGCGAGGCGCTGGCCGACTTCGCCCAGCGCGCCCAGGGCGCCGACTGGACCCGCGAGGCCATCTCGGCGCTGATCAAGGCGGTGCTGGCCGACCGCGGCCTGAAGATGCCGCAACTGGCGATCCCGCTGCGCGTGGCCGTCACCGGCCAGACCCAGACGCCCGCCGTCGACGCGGTGCTGGCCCTGCTGGGCAAGGACGTCGTGATCAAGCGCCTGGCCGCCATCTGATCGGACTTCCCGTCCACGAAAAAGCCCCGTCCGGCCTGGCCGTTCGGGGCTTTTCTTTGGCCTCGCGGGCCGGCGCCGCGCGGCTGCCGTCGCCCTAGGCGGCCTTGGGCCGCGTCTTCAATGCCCGCGAGAAGAACGCGCCCAGCAACGGCAGCAGCACGGCCGAACCGCCGAACAGCACCGCCGCGCCGGCCTCGTCCACCACCGAGCCGGCCAGCGCCACGCCCGCCGCCTGCCCCATGAACAGGCAGGACGCGAACCAGGCCACCGCCGTGCCGCGCGCCGACGGCACCATCTGGGTGGCATTGGTCTGCAGCGTCGCGTGCAGCAGGTAGTAGCCAAAGCCCGCCAGCACGCTGGCCAGCAGGCTCCACAGCCATACCGGCCCCAACAGGTACGACAGGAAGGCCACCCCCAGCACCAGCCCGCCCGCCACCGCCAGGCCGCGTTCGCCCAGCCGCTTGAGGATGCGGCCCGCCACCACCGTGTACAGCAGCCCGCCCACCGCGTAGACCGCCACCAGCGCGCCGGCCGCGGTCAGCGAAATATCGAAGCGTTCATGCAGGTAGGACGGCGCGAACGCCAGGGCGCCGAACACCAGCAGGCCCTCGATGAACACCGTGGCCAGCACCACCCGCGCCCAGGGCGTGCCCAGCACCAGCCGCGCCTGCGCCACGAAACCCTGGCGCGGCGCGTTCGGATCGACCACGCCCAGCCCCAGCGCGCGCTGGCGCCGCACTTCCCGATGCAGCAGCGCGCCCACCACCAGGTAGCCGCCCACCAGCGCCGCGAAGGCCCAGCGCCAGCCCAGCGTGTCGGCGAACAGGCCGCCGGCCAGCTGGCCGGCCGCCATGCCCAGGATGGTGCCGGTCAGGAACCGCGCCAGCGTCGCCTGGCGGCGCTCGTAGGGCACGGTGTCGCCGATCCAGGCCATCGACAGCGGCACGATGCCGGCGCCAGCGGCCCCCGAGAGCGCGCGGCACAACACCAGCGCGTCCAGCGTCTCGGCCGCGAAGGCGCCGGCGCTGCCCAGCGCGCAGGCGAAGGTCGCCACGCTGACGACGCGGTACTTGCCGTAGCGGTCGCCGACCGGGCCGAAGAACATCTGCAGCACGCCGTAGGCCACCGCGAACGCGGTCACCGCGCGCGCGGCCTGGCCGGTGGAGGCGCCAAACTCGGCGGCCAGCTGCGGCAGCATGGGATCACAGATACGGAAGGCGCTGGCGCTGACGAAAGCGGCCAGGGCAAGCAGCGCAATGGCGCGCGCTTCGGAAGAGAGGGCGGGCATGGAGGGCCGGCGGCGGATGGAGGACGAAGTCCGCACCTTACCGCAGCCCCGGGCGCTTGGCGACGCCGGCGGCGCGATTGCGTCCGCCCGGCGTTACGTCCGGCCAGCGGCCGGACGGCCCCGGGGATCAATACGGCAGGCGGTAGCCCTGCGGCATGCGGCGGGCGGTCACGACCTGGCCACCGCTCCTGAGCTCGCGCAGCGTCAGCTTGGCCTGTTCGACCTTCTCGACGCGGTAGCGGTTGATGTAGATCGGATCGCCGGCATCGACGAGCTCGCCGTTCGATTGCGTGGTCTGCATCGTGTAGACGCCGTCCACCACGCTCCAGCAACCCGTCTCGCGCAGCGCCGGCCGGGTCTTGCGGCCGATCTTCAGCTGCGTCTCATAGGCCATGCGGCCGTCGGGATACAGCACCGTGAGCGCCTGCAGGTCGCCGCTGACGCCCTTTGGCTTGGAATTCGAATACCAGGTGCCGACCATGGGTTCACCGCTCTTGGCGGGCACGCACGCGATCGGCTTGGGCGGCCCTTCCGGCTGGGCCTCGGTAATGGCGGCGGGCTTGCGGGTGACGCAACCGGCCAGGATCAGAAGGGCGCAAGCCACGCCCGCCGAACGCAAATACACACTGCTCATGACTTCCTCAACACGTCTGTCGACGCGCCGCGCCGTTCAGATCGGCACGCCCCTCGCGCAGCAAACATCACGCACTCTAAAGACGCGCCACGGAAGAATCAACGACGATCCGCGCCGTGTGCAATTGCGCAACAGTCCCCGCCGCAAAGCCCGTGTTTTAAGGCCTCAACGCGCAAAAATGCGTTGGTTTCAAGCGACACTGCGGCCGCCGCGGGCGGCCTTGGCGCGCAGCATTTCCTCCATCCGCGCGGCGGCCGGCGACAAGCTGCGGCCGGCCAGCCGCGTGATGCCGAGCTCGCGCTCGATGCGCGGCCGGGCCAGCGGCACGAAAACCAGACCGGGAGAATCCGGCGGCACGCCCAGCCGCGCCAGCACCGTCACGCCCACGCCGCGCTCCAGCATCGCCAGCAGCGACATCATGTTGGACACGAACACCTGGCGCTCCATCATGAACGCGGCCTGCGGATAGTCCGCCAGTTGCCGGTGCGCCACCGTGCCCACCAGCGGCAGCCCGGCGATCTCGCGCCACGTCACGGACTTGCGGCCGGCCAGCGGATGCCCCCGGTGGCAGACCAGGCCGAAGGCATCGCGCAGCAGCGGCTCGAACGCCAGCCGGCGGTCGCGCAGCACCGGGCTGCACACGCCCAGCTCGACCTCGCCCGCCAGCACCATGCGCTCCACGCCCTCCGAGTTGTCGTCGAACAGGCGCAGCGCCACCGCCGGAAACCGCTCGCGGTAGGCCGCCACCAGCTCGGGCAGCCAATGCGTCGCGACCGTCGCCACCGAGGCCATCGTCAGGGTGCCGGCCTCGTTGCTGGCCAGCCCCGCCAGCGTGCCCGCCACGCGGTCATGGTGCTCGACCAGTTCGCGCGCCAGCGGCAGGCAGTCCTGGCCGAAGCGCGTCAGCGCGTTGCCGTTGCCGCGCTCGAACAGCGGCTGGCCCAGGCGCTGCTCCATTTCACGGATCGACAGCGACAGCGCCGGCTGCGAACGGAACGCGCGCGCGGCGGCGGCGCGGAAGCTGCGCAATTCGGCCACCAGCAGGAAGTGCCGGTAGTGCGCAATGGAGAGTTCGGGCAAGGCGGGCATCGTGGCACCTGATTTGAGGAACTTATCAAATCATAGGAAAAATAAAGTTTTCTCATCATAGGGCGGCACTTAACATGGCCGCAATGACTACCGCGACCCTTTCCCCCGCCGCCGCCCGCGCCGTCGACCCGCTCGACTTCAGCCTGGCCGACCGGCTGCCCGTCCGCCCCGCCGGCCAGGGCCGGCTGCTGACCGCCGCCGCGCCCAACGGCAGGCCCGGCCTGCTGCTCGTGCCCGGGGCCTATCACGGCGCCTGGTGCTACGCCCATTACCTGGACCATTTCGCCCGCGCCGGCCTGGCCTGCGCCGCCATCGACGTGCGCGGCCACGGCCCCTTGCCGCAGGCGCCCGGCTTCATCGACGCCGACATCGCCGACCTGGCCGCCGACGTCGTCAGCGCGCTCGACCTGCTGGATGCGCCCACCGTCGTGGTGGGTCACAGCATGGGCGCCCTGCCCGCGCTGCTGGCCGCCAGCCAGCGCGCCGTCGCCGGCGTGGTGCTGATGGCGCCCTCGCCGCCCGCCAACCTGCCCGGCGCGCTGGGCCTGCCGCCCGTGCCGGCGGATACCGTGCGCGCCGTGCCCGCCGCCAGCGAGATCCGCGCCCGCTTCCTGGCCACCTCGCCGACGCGCGACGTCAGCGCCGTCATGCAACGCCTCAACCCCGAAAGCCCGCGCGTGCTCAACGACCGCTACCTGCTGCGCGTGCCCGTCGACCCCGCCGCCGTCACCGCCCCCGGCCTGTGCCTGGAGGCCGGCCTGGACACCCACGACCGCCACCCGCCCGGCCAGGACCGCGCCATCGCGCAGTTGTTCGGCTTTTCCCACGCCGTCCTCGCCGGACAGCCGCACTGCATGATGTACGGCGACGCATGGCAGGTCAGCGCGGACGCGATCCTCGACTGGTATCGCCAGCAGTTCGACTGAGCCGCGACGCCCGCCCACGCCAGACACACACCCAGCCACCGACATCCGCCCACGAACCCCAGACAGATCCACCCGGCGCGCGTTCAGCGCGCCATGAAACACACCGCAAGCCATAGAACATGACGGCGCCACCGCCGCCCCAGGAGACAAGCATGACCCTCACCGCCCTCGCGCCCCGCGCATTCCTGCGCCACGCGCTCGCCGCCGCCAGCCTGCTTCTTGCCGGCGCATCCCACGCCGCCGGCTGGCCCGAAAAACCCATCACGCTGATCGTCCCGTCCGCCGCCGGCGGCGCCGCCGACCTCACCGCCCGCACCTTCGCCCAGTTCCTGGGCAAGCAGATCGGCCAGACCATCATCGTCGAAGACCGCCCCGGCGCCGGCGGCATCGTCGGCACCAATGCCGCCAAGAACGCCCCCGCCGACGGCTACACCTTCCTGCTGTCCACCAACTCCACCCACGCCGCCAACCAGTTCCTCTACAAGCGCCTGCCCTACGACGCGCAAAAGGACTTCGTGCAGATCGGCATGCTCGGCACCTTCGGCACCGTCGGCATCGTCGCCCCCGACAGCCCCTATCGCACCGTGCCCGAGCTGGTCGACTACGCCAAGAAGCATCCCGGCGAAGTCTTCTTCGGCTACTACAGCTCGTCCTCGCAAGTGCCGTCCGAACTCTTCAAGCAACGCGCCGGCATCAACATCGGCGCCGCCGGCTACAAGAACATCACCCAGATCATCACCGACCTGCGCGGCAAGCAGATCGGCTTCGCCTTCGTCGACTACCTGACCGCCATGGGCCAGATCGACGGCAAGGGCCTCGCCCCCCTCGCCGTCACCGCCGCCCAGCGCCACCCCGCCTGGCCCGACGTTCCCACCATGTCGACCTACTACCCCGACTTCATCGTCGCCGGCTGGCTCGGCATCTCCGCCCCCGCCGGCACCCCGCCCGACGTCGTCGCCAAGATGAACGCCGCCACCCAGGCCGCCGTCAACGACCCCGCCACCGCCGACAAACTCCGCGCCCTGGGCCTCACCCCCGAAGCCATGGACACCGCCCGCTTCGACACCTTCGTCAAGGAAGACACCGCCCGCTGGAAGGAATGGATAAAAATCTCCGGCATCCAGCCCCAGTAAGACACTCTATATATAGAGACAATCCCAAAAGCGCCCATTAAGTCTCATCGTGAGCGAGTGACGGGGCAGGCGGGGGATGGCGGGGCGTGTAGATTGCGCCCGAGGGAATCCGAAGGGAGCCGAAGGCGGACGAGGATGACAACGGGGCAGTCCGGAGCGAAGGCTCCGGACCGCAATCGTAGCCCCGCCATCCCCCGCCTGCCCCGTCGCTCGCGGCTAAAGAACCCAATCCGCCGCAAGAACAGATAAAGAAGCCGCCCTACAAAGGCAACTTCAATTCATGCTTGATCTCCCGCAACGCCACAATCGTCCGCGTCTGCCGAATCCCAGGCATATTGAACAAGAACCGATGCAGGAACCGGTCATAAGCCTCCGGACTCTCCACCAGGATCTTCAGCAGAAAATCCGAATCCCCGGTCACCGCATAGCATTCGAGAATCTCCGGCGCATCCCGCACCGACCGCTCGAAGTTCTCCACCGTATTCGCCGAATGCCGCTCCAGGCTGATCTGCGCGAACATACAGCCCAGCCCCACCTTGCTGCGATCCACCTGCGCGCTGTAGCCCTGGATCACGCCGCTGGCCTCCAGCGCCTTCACCCGCCGCCACACCGGCGCCGCCGATAGCCCTACCTTGTCCGAAAGCTGCTGCGCCGAGGCCCGGCCATCCTCCTGCAGGGCCTTGAGGATGCCGATATCGGTCTTGTCCATCGTTTTGTCTCCTGTTTGGGTCGAAATTCCGCGAACACGAAATATTCATTGCGAATTATAGGGATAGCACGATCCGAAAACGCAATAAACCCGATGCCGCGCGAACCTATCATGGTGCCGACTACAGGAGCATTCATGATGGACGGCACTCCCGCCCCCGAGCCCACGCTGGACCTCGACTACCAGCTCGCCGACAACCTCACCCGCGAGACCGGCCGCATCTTCCTCACCGGCACGCAGGCGCTGGTCCGCATCATGCTGACCCAGCGCCGCGTCGACCGCGAGCGCGGCCTGAACACCGCCGGCTTCGTCTCCGGCTACCGCGGCTCGCCGCTGGGCGGCGTCGACATGGCGATGTGGAAGGCGCAGAAGGCGCTCGACGCCAACCAGATCTCGTTCCTGCCCGGCATCAACGAAGACATGGCCGCCACCGCCGTCATGGGCACCCAGCAGGCCGGCGTGCGCGCCGACCGCAACGTCGATGGCGTCTTCGCCATGTGGTACGGCAAGGGCCCCGGCGTGGACCGCGCCGGCGACGCCCTGCACCACGGCAACGCCGCCGGCGCCTCGCGCCACGGCGGCGTACTGGTGGTGGTGGGCGATGACCACACCGCCGTCTCCTCCTCGATCCCGCACGCCAGCGAGGCCTCGCTGATCGGCTGGCAGATGCCCATCGTGCACCCGGCCTCGATCGACGAATACGAAACCTTCGCCCTGTGGGGCTGGGCCCTGTCGCGCCATTCCGGCACCTGGGTCGCCTTCAAGGCCGTGTCCGAAACCATCGAAAGCGGCCACTCCTTCACCCCCGCGCCGGTGCGCAACTACGACATGCCGGCGGACCCGGACCTGCCGCCGGAAGCGCTGGAATACTCCGCCCGCGACTTCCTGTCGCTGGCGGTCGAAACCCGCATGAACCTGCGCATGAAGGCGGTCGCCGCCTTCGCCCGCCGCCACAGCATCGACCGCCTCACCTGTCCGGCGCCCAAGGCCACCGTCGGCATCGTCACCGTCGGCAAGGCCCACCTGGACGCCATGGAAGCGCTGTCGCGCCTGGGCGTGGACACCGTCACCGCCAACGCGCCGGTGCGCATCTACAAGCCCGGCCTGACCTGGCCGCTGGACGCCGAGCGCATGCTCGATTTCGCGCGCGGCCTCTCGCACATCCTCGTGATCGAGGAAAAAGGCGCCGTCGTCGAGACCCAGCTCAAGGACCTGCTGTTCAACCTGCCCGAGCGCGCCACCGTGGTCGGCAAGAAGGGTTTCGACGGCGAAGCGCTGGTGCCGTCCGCCGGCCAGTTGCGCCCGTCGCTGCTGGCGCGGCCGCTGGCCCAGTGGCTGTCGCGCGCCGCCGGCCTGCAGCCCGGCATCGACCTGGCCACCTTCGACTGCCAGGACATGCTGTCCAACGACGCCGACGGCATGCGCCGCCGCCCCTACTTCTGTTCCGGCTGTCCGCACAGCACCTCGACCAAGGTGCCGGAAGGCAGCCAGGCGCTGTCGGGCGTGGGCTGCCACTACATGGCCGCCTGGATGGACCGCGACACCGGCGGCCTGACCCAGATGGGCGGCGAAGGGGTCGACTGGATCGGCCTGTCGCGCTACACCAAGATGCCGCACATCTTCCAGAACATGGGGGAAGGCACCTACTACCACTCCGGCTACCTGGCGATCCGCCAGGCCGTGGCCGCCAAGGCCAACATCACCTACAAGATCCTGTTCAACGACGCCGTCGCCATGACCGGCGGCCAGCCGGTGGATGGTCCGATATCGGTGCCGCAGATCTGCCAGCAGCTGCGCGGCGAGAACGTTGCCCGCATCGTCGTCACCAGCGACGAGCCCGAGAAATACCAGGGCGTGGACCTGGGCGCCGGCATCAAGGTGCACCACCGCCGCGAGCTCGACGCCCTGCAGCGCGAACTGCGCGAAATCCCCGGCGTCACCGTGCTGATCCACGACCAGACCTGCGCCGCCGAAAAGCGCCGCCGCCGCAAGAAGAACCAGTTCCCCGACCCGGCCCGCCGCATGCTGATCAACAGCGCCGTGTGCGAAGGCTGCGGCGACTGCGGCGTGAAATCGAACTGCCTGTCGGTGGTGCCGCTGGAAACGCCCTACGGCCGCAAGCGCGCCATCGATCAGTCCAGCTGCAACAAGGACTACTCCTGCGCCGAAGGCTTCTGCCCCAGCTTCGTCTCGGTCATGGGCGGCAAGCCCAGGAAGAGCGCCGCGCCCAAGGCCGACCAGGAACGCCTGCAGCGCCTGATCCAGCAACTGCCGCTGCCGCAGGCGCCGGCGCTGGATCGTCCCTACCGCCTGCTGGTGGCGGGCATGGGCGGCACCGGCGTCATCACCATCGGCGCCATCGTCTCGATGGCCGCGCACCTGGAAGGCCTGTCGGCCGCGGTGCTGGACCTGACCGGCCTGGCGCAGAAGGGCGGCACGGTGGTCAGCCACATCCGCCTGGCGCCCGCGGGCGCCGCCGCCGGCCCGGTGCGCCTGGACTGGCAGCAGGCCGACGCCGCCATCCTGTGCGACCCGGTCGCCGCCGTCGCGCCCGATTCGCTCGGCGCGCTGCGGCGCGGCCACACCCGGGTCACCGTCAACACCTACGTCGCGCCGGTGTCTGATTTCACCCGCAATCCTGACGCCGCCATGCGGCCGGAGGCGCTGCTGGCCAAGATCCGCCATGCCGCGGGCGACGATCACACCGCCGCCATCGACGCGCACGAAGCCGCGCTGGCCCTGTTCGGCGACAGCATCCTGTCGAACATGTTCATGCTGGGCTACGCATGGCAGCGCGGCGGCGTGCCGCTGTCGCAGGCCGCCATCAACCGCGCCATCGAACTGAACGGCGTCGCCGTGGCCGCCAACCGCGCCGCGTTCGACAGCGGCCGCCTGGCCGCGCACCAGCCCGACGCGCTGGACGGCGCGCTGCGCCCGCGCGCCCAGGTGGTGCAACTGCATGTGCCGGAGAGCTTCGAACGCGCCGTGGCGCGCCGCGTCGACGACCTGACCGCCTACCAGGACGCCGCCTACGCGCAGGCCTACCGCGACGTGGTCGAGCGCGTCGCCGCGCGCGAACGCGAGCTGGCGCCCGACGCCAAGACACCGCGCCTGGCCATGGCGGTGGCGCGCGGCCTGTTCAAGCTGATGGCCTACAAGGACGAATACGAAGTCGCCCGCCTCTACACCGGCGAAGCCTTCCAGGCCCAGCTCAAGGGCCAGTTCGAAGGCGACTACAGCCTGCGCTTCCACATGGCGCCGCCGATCTTCGCGCGCAAGGACCCGCGCACCGGCGTGCCGCGCAAGGTGACGCTGGGCCCGCGCACCATGACCGCGCTCAGGCTGTTGACCCGCTTCAAGCGCCTGCGCGGCACCTGGTTCGATCCGTTCGGCCACACCGCCGAGCGCAAGATGGAACGCGCGCTGGTGGGCGAGTACCGCCAGACCATAGACCAGTTGCTCGCAGGGTTGAATCGCGACAACCTGGCGCAAGCAGCTACAATCGCCGCCCTTGCAGAAACCATCCGCGGCTTCGGCCACGTGAAGGCCGCGAACGTCGAGAAGTACAGGACGGAGCTGGCCCGCTCGATGCAGAGCTATACGGCGCCTGCCCCGCGCGATGTACCCCTGCGGAAAACCGCATAAACACTCGCGCTGAGCGGCATTCTCCTGGGCGCGCCTTGCTAGGCGCGCCCAGTGCATTTAGTAACAATGTTTTGGGAACCTGATCCTATCTTCTTCTTGTAGCTGTCGTACTCGATCACTAGAATTAGTGTCCAACGAGGGGTGCTACACTACATGTTGTGGTCGCCTAACCGCTGATACTCGTCGGCCACGCCATACGGATTCGTCCGTCCAAGCGTTGCGACCCCCTCAATAAGATCCAATTTCGTACCTGACATGACGTCGTCATGTCGCTATCTACGCGCTTTTCGCACAGGAGCTTCCATGCAGACTACGATCGCCTCTGTGACCCGGCCCTCGGCCGTGCCGCCCTCTCAAACCGATTCCCCTGCCGACGCCAATGGCGGGCAATGGGCCAGCTACAACATCATTCGCCGCAATGGCTCGGTGGTCGGGTTCGAACCCGGCAAGATCGCCATCGCCATGACCAAGGCGTTCCTGGCCGTCAATGGCGGCCAGGGCGCGGCCTCGGCCCGCGTGCGCGAGCTGGTTGAACAGCTGACGACCCAGGCCGTCAACGCGCTGGTGCGCAACCGTCCGGGCGGCGGCACCTTCCACATCGAAGACATCCAGGACCAGGTCGAACTGGCCCTGATGCGCTCGGGCCAGCATGACGTCGCCCGCGCCTACGTGCTCTACCGCGAAAAGCGCACCCAGGAACGCGCCGCCGCCGCGGCCGCCGAAGGCCAGCAGAAGGCCGACACGACGCCGCAGGAAAACGTGCTGCACGTCACGGACGCGGGTGTCCGCCGTCCGCTGGACATCGCCGAACTGCGCGCCACCATCGTCGCCGCCGGTGAAGGCCTGGCCGAATTCATCGACTCCGAAGCCATCCTGAAGGAAACGGTCAAGAACCTGTACGACGGCATCCCCGTCGACGAAGTGTTCAAGTCCGCCATTCTGTCGGCGCGCGCGCTGGTCGAGAAGGACCCGGCCTACAGCCAGGTCACCGCCCGCCTGCTGCTGCACACGATCCGCAAGGAAGTGCTGGGCGAAGAAGTCTCGCAGGACGGCATGGCCGCCCGCTACGCCGAGTACTTCCCCACCTTCATCGCCCGCGGCATCGAAGGCGGCCTGCTGTCGCCCGACCTGGCCGGCTATGACCTGACCAAGCTGGGCCTCGCCCTGAACGCCAAGCGCGACCTGCAGTTCGGCTACCTTGGCCTGCAGACCCTGTACGACCGCTACTTCCTGCACATCCGCGGCACCCGCATCGAACTGCCGCAGGTGTTCTTCATGCGCGTGGCCATGGGCCTGGCGCTGCGCGAGACCGACCGCGAAGCCCGCGCCATCGAGTTCTACGAGATCCTGTCGTCGTTCGACTTCATGAGCTCGACCCCGACGCTGTTCAACTCGGGCACCCTGCACTCGCAGCTGTCGTCGTGCTACCTGACCACCGTCTCCGACGACCTGGAAGGCATCTACGACGCCATCAAGGAAAACGCGCTGCTGGCCAAGTACGCCGGCGGCCTGGGCAACGACTGGACCCCGGTGCGCGCGCTGCGCAGCCACATCAAGGGCACCAACGGCGAAAGCCAGGGCGTGGTCCCGTTCCTGAAGGTCGTCAACGACACCGCCGTGGCGGTGAACCAGGGCGGCAAGCGCAAGGGCGCGGTCTGCACCTACCTGGAATCGTGGCACCTGGACATCGAGGAATTCCTCGAACTGCGCAAGAACACCGGCGACGAGCGTCGTCGCACCCACGACATGAACACGGCGAACTGGATTCCCGACCTGTTCATGAAGCGCGTCATGGAAGGCGGCGAATGGACCCTGTTCTCGCCGTCCGACTGCCCCGACCTGCACGACAAGTACGGCAAGGCTTTCGAAGAAGCCTACATCGGCTATGAAGCGCGCGTTGCCAGCGGCGACCTGAAGCTGTTCAAGAAGATGCCGGCGCTGAACCTGTGGCGCAAGATGCTGTCGATGCTGTTCGAAACCGGCCACCCGTGGATCACGTTCAAGGATCCGTGCAACATCCGTTCGCCGCAGCAGCACGTCGGTGTGGTCCACAGCTCGAACCTGTGCACCGAGATCACGCTGAACACCAACGAATCGGAAATCGCGGTTTGCAACCTGGGTTCGGTGAACCTGGTCGCGCACATGAAGCCCGCCGCCGGCGGCGGTTTCGAACTCGACCACGAGAAGATCAAGCGCACCGTCAGCATCGCCATGCGCATGCTCGACAACGTCATCGACATCAACTACTACGCCGTCGAGAAGGCCCGCAACTCCAACGCGCGCCATCGTCCGGTGGGCATGGGCATCATGGGTTTCCAGGACTGCCTGCAGATGATGCGCGTGCCGTACGCCTCGCACGCCGCCGTCGAATTCGCCGACACCTCGATGGAAGCCGTGTGCTATCACGCCTACTGGGCCTCGAGCCTGCTGGCTGAAGAACGTGGCCGCTATCAATCGTACGAAGGCTCGCTGTGGTCGCGTGGCATCCTGCCGCAAGACACGTTGAAGATGCTGCGTGACGAACGCGGTGGTCACGTCGAGGTCGATGAATCGAGCACGCTCGATTGGGATGCGTTGCGCGCGCGCATCAATCAACACGGCATGCGCAACTCCAATTGCATCGCAATCGCCCCAACCGCGACTATTTCCAATATCATTGGTGTATCTGCGTGCATCGAACCCACTTTCCAGAACTTGTACGTCAAATCGAATCTCTCCGGCGAGTTCACGGTCGTTAACGATTACCTCGTGCGTGACCTGAAGAAACTCGGTCTCTGGGACGAAGTCATGGTCGCCGACCTCAAGTACTTCGACGGCAGCCTGTCCCGCATCGATCGCGTACCTTCCGAACTCCGCGAACTCTACGCCACCGCGTTCGAAGTCGAACCGAGCTGGCTGGTGGAATGCGCCTCGCGTCGCCAGAAGTGGATCGATCAAGCCCAGTCGCTGAACATCTACATGGCCGGCGCCTCCGGCAAGAAGCTGGACGACACCTACAAGCTGGCTTGGAAGCGTGGCCTGAAGACGACCTATTACCTGCGTACCCTTGGCGCCACCAGCGCCGAGAAGTCGACGGGACGCGGCGGCGAACTGAACGCCGTCAGCGCCGGTGGCCAGTCCACCGCCGCCCCCGTGTCCGCTGCACCTGTTTTGCCGGAACCCGAAGTTCTCGGGGCGGTTTGCACCATGCGGCCGGGCGACCCCGGCTTCGAAGAGTGCGAAGCCTGCCAATAAACCGCCTCCGGAGAATGAATCATGATTAATTGGGAAGACGACACCCTCGCCACGCAACCTGCACAAGCCCCCGCGCCCGCGGCGGGCGGGCAGGCTGCGCCCGAAGTCCGGGCGGCGACCGGCGTGTTCGGCGACACCGCCATGCCGACCCCGGCCGCGCCGCAGCATGCGGCCGGCCTGACGGCCAGCGGCAGCGCCACCTCGCAACGCGTGAAGGTTGCCGACAAGCGCATCATCAATGGCGAGACCGACGTCAACCAGCTGGTGCCGTTCAAGTACAAGTGGGCATGGGAGAAATACCTGGCCACGTGCGCGAACCACTGGATGCCGCAGGAAATCAACATGTCGCGCGACATCGCCCTCTGGAAGAACCCGAACGGGCTCACCGAGGACGAGCGCCGCATCGTCAAGCGCAACCTGGGTTTCTTCGTCACGGCCGACTCGCTGGCCGCGAACAACATCGTGCTGGGCACCTACCGCCACATCACGGCGCCCGAATGCCGCCAGTTCCTGCTGCGCCAGGCCTTCGAAGAAGCGATCCACACGCACGCCTATCAATACATCGTCGAAAGCCTGGACCTGGACGAAGCGGAGATCTTCAACGCTTACAACGAAGTGCCGTCCATCCGCGCCAAGGACGAGTTCCTGATCCCGTTCATCGACGCGATCGCGGACCCCAACTTCAAGACGGGCACGCCCGAGGCCGACCAGACGCTGCTGAAGTCGCTGATCGTCTTCGCTTGCCTGATGGAAGGCCTGTTCTTCTACGTTGGCTTCACGCAGATCCTGGCGCTCGGTCGCCAGAACAAGATGACCGGCGCCGCCGAGCAGTACATGTACATCCTGCGCGATGAATCCATGCACTGCAATTTCGGCATCGACCTGATCAACACCGTCAAACTGGAAAATCCGCATCTGTGGACGCCGGAATTCCGCGAAGAAATTCGAGAACTCTTCCGCAAAGCGGTCGAACTCGAATACGCTTACGCCGAAGACACGATGCCGCGCGGCGTGTTGGGCTTGAACGCTCCCATGTTCAAATCCTACCTGCGCTTCATCGCCAACCGTCGTTGCCAGCAAATCGGTATCGAACCGCTGTACCCGCAGGAAGAGAATCCCTTCCCGTGGATGGCGGAGATGATCGATCTTAAGAAGGAACGCAACTTTTTTGAAACTCGCGTGATCGAATACCAAACCGGTGGCACGCTGAGCTGGGAGTAACGTAGTTCGCCTTCGGGCCCGGCGCGGGCACGCTCTGCCAAAGAGCGTCGCGTTCGCGCCAGGCTCGAGGACGATCTCCCAGGTCAGGGTGTTTTCGAACACGTAGAACAAGCGGTAGGCGGTCTGTGATCAGACTGCCCACCGGCGCCATTTGAAATGGCTCGCGCCAAAGGAGCGGGGGCCATATCAAATGGCTGTGCCGAATTCATTAGCGCAAACCGTAGTAGCTGTTGCTCGCACAGAACAGCGGCATGCGCCGATGAATAGCCCGGGCACGGTTCGCCTTGTTGGCGGATCGGGGCACGGGTTTAAGTTCTGGGACCCCTGAACCTAAGGAGCATGACCATGGCAACAGCCAAGAAAGCCGTAAAGAAAGCGGTGAAGAAGCCCGCCGCCAAGAAGGCAGTAGCGAAGAAGGCCGCTCCGGCCAAGAAAGCTGCCGTCAAGAAGGTAGCCGTCAAGAAGGTCGCCGCCAAGAAGCCGGCGGTGAAGAAGGTTGCCGCCAAGAAGCCGGCCGCCAAGAAGGTCGCGAAGAAAGCGGTAGCCAAGAAGGCCGTCGCCAAGAAAGTCGCGGCCAAGAAGCCGGTAGCCAAGAAGGCAGCGGCCAAGAAGGTCGTCGCCAAGAAAGCGGTTGCCAAGAAGGCCGTCGCCAAGAAAGCGGTAGCCAAGAAGGTCGTCGCCAAGAAAGCGGTAGCCAAGAAGGCCGTCGCCAAGAAGGCGGTTGCCAAGAAGGCCCCCGCCAAGAAGGCGGTTGCCAAGAAAGTCGTAGCCAAGAAGGCCCCGGCTGCCAAGAAGCCCGCTGCCAAGCCTGCCGCGAAGCCCGCTGCCAAGCCGGCCGCCAAGCCTGCTGCGAAGCCCGCCGCTGCCAAGAAGCCCGCTGCGAAGAAAGCCGCTCCGAAGAAGCCCGCCACGCCGCCGTCCACGGCTGCTGCCCCGGGCGCGAAGACCGCGCTGAACCCCGCCGCGTCGTGGCCGTTCCCGACGGGTGGCCGTCCGTAATCGGACCGGTCACAACGGTAGCAGTACCTCAAACCGCCTGGCCCCGGCCAGGCGGTTTTTATTTGTCCCCAGCCCGAAGAAAGAAGCGTGTCCCCGCGCCCTGGGCGCTACCGTTGCCGCAATGCCGTGAGACAATAAAAGCCGTCATCATTAGGTAGATAGCGTCCATGCTCGGTGAAATCCTTCGCTTCCTGCTCGAAATCGCGTTCACGCTGTTCGGCGCCGCACTCATCGCCCGCGCCTGGATGCATGCGATACGGCTGCATCCCTTCAATCCGCTGGCGCGCGTCATCTACCAGGCCACCAACTGGCTGGTGCTGCCCCTGCGCAAGATCATTCCCGCCGGCAACAAGATCGACTGGACCAGCCTGGTCGCCACCTGGCTGGCCGCGCTGGTCTATCTGCTGCTGATCTGGCTGATCGCCATCGGCGCGCTGATCCCGGCCGCGCTGCTGCCCTCGGCCATGCTGTCGGCGCTGCTGATGGCGCTCAAATGGGCGTTGAACCTGGTGGTGTGGCTGACGCTGATCCAGGCGGTGCTGTCGTGGGTCAACCCGATGGCGCCCATGATGCCGATGCTGCAGGCGCTGACCGCGCCGATGCTCGATCCCATCCGCCGGCTGCTGCCGCGCACCTCGATCGACTTTTCGCCGCTGGTGCTGCTGATCGTGGCCCAGGTCCTGCTGATGGTGCTGGCGCGCCTGAGCTACAGCATGATGGGCGTCTGAAACGGCAACGGCCCGGCGAACTGCCCGGGCCGTCTCTGGCGCACGCCGCGGGCGGCGCGTTACGCCGGAATCGCGGCGTAGATATCGATCAGCTTCTTGCGATCGATCTTGTGGTTGTTCGACATCGGCAGCGCGGCGCAGGCCACCAGCTCGGACGGCACCATATAGGGCGGCAGGCGCTGCCCCAGCTTATCCTTCCACCCCGTCAACGCATCCTGCGCCAGCAGGCTG
The DNA here is from genome assembly GCF_902859645.1 of Achromobacter insuavis. Taxonomy (GTDB): domain Bacteria; phylum Pseudomonadota; class Gammaproteobacteria; order Burkholderiales; family Burkholderiaceae_B; genus Achromobacter; species Achromobacter insuavis. The sequence goes on from NZ_CADIJR010000014.1 coordinate 87,220, forward strand.
GCTTCGGCCTGCTCGGCCGCCACGCCGGCGACAAAGCCGATCAGGCGCACCGCGGTGCCGTCCGGCCGCCGCAGCACCGCGCAGGCGCCGCCCTCGACGCCCGGCAGGCCATGCAGGGCCTCGTCGATCTCGGCCAGCTCGATGCGATAACCGTTCAGCTTGATCTGGTCGTCCATGCGGCCGCGGCAGAACAGCAGGCCGTCCGCGTCCAGCTGCCCCAGGTCGCCGGTGCGAAAGCCGCGGCGGCCGTCCTCGGCCATGAACAGCTTGACCTCGTTCAGGTCCTGGCGGTTCAGGTAACCGCGCATGACGTGGTCGCCGATGATGCAGATCTCGCCGTCCTCGATGCGCAGTTCGCAATCGGGCTTGGCGTGGCCGACGGGCAGCGGATCGTGCGCCGCCAGCACCGCGTCGGTGATGGCGATCCAGGTCGTGGCCACGGTGGCCTCGGTCGGACCGTAGGTATTCAGGATCACCGCGTCCGGAAAACGCTGGCGCAGCTTCTTGGCCAGCGCCGCCGGCAGGGGCTCGCCGCAGAACAGGAAGGTGCGCAGCGTCGGCAGCGTAGCCGGCGAGAAGTCGCGGTTGGCCAGTTGCTGGTGGGCGAACGACGGCGTCGAGACCCAGGCCGTCACGCCGTTCTGCGCCAGCCGGCTCATCCAGGTCGCGGCCGCGCCGATCTGCTCGCGCGAGTTCAGCACGCAGGTGCCGCCGGCGGCCAGCGTGGCGAACACCTCGTACATCGACAGGTCGAAGCTGAACGGCGCCTGGTTCATGAACACCGGCGCCTCGCCCAGACCGAAGCTGCCGAGCATCCAGTCGCCCAGCAGGCCGACGCTTTCGCGGCCGATCTGCACGCCCTTGGGGTCGCCGGTGCTGCCGGACGTGAACATGACGTAGGCCAGGCCGCGCTCGGCCAGCTCGGCGCCCTCGCCCGGCTCGAAGCCGCGGGCCGCGGCGTCATAGACGGCGGCGGCGCGCACGATCTCGACGATGCGGCGCAGGCGCTCGGGCGGATAGATGGTGTCGACCGGCACGAACGGCGCGCCGATCAGCAGCGCCCCCACCATGGCGACGAAGAACGAGGCTTCCTTGTGGCCATAGATGGCGACCGGCACATCCGGCGCCGCGCCATGCGCGCGCGCCTCGTCGGCCCAGGCCGTGGCTTCGTCGCGCAGTTGCGCCCAGGTCAGGCTGCGGTCGGCGCCGACCACCGCGAGCGCGTCGGGCGCGCGCGCGGAGTCAACGAACTGGAAAGTCTTCAGGTCGAAACGCATGCCGAAACTCCGGGCGTCAGATGGGGCTGCGACCGCTGAACACGTAGAGCGCCAGGGCAGCCAGAATCAGGGTGAGGACGCGCCCGAGAAAGCGCATGACGGGCCGCGCCAGCGTGGCCTGCAGGGCCGGCCGGGTGCGCGCGGCGTTGATCAGCAGGTTGTGGCCCACCGAGTACGCGCCGAACATCAGGCCGCTGACGATGTAGTGCACCGACAGGCCGTTCCACACGCCCATCGCCAGCAGCGTGGCGAAGATGCCGATGTTCTGCGCCGCCATCCGGTGGCGCGAGAAGAACGCGGTCTTGCTCAGCGCCTTGTAGATCGGCATGAACACCACGTCGCGCAGCCATTCGGACAGGCTGATGTGCCAACGGCGCCAGAAGTCCTGCGGATTGAGCGTCGCCAGCGGGTTGCGGAAGTTGATCGGCAGGGTGAATCCGAACAGCATGCCGATGCCGATGGCCATGGTGGAATAGCCGGCGAAATCGAAGAACAGGTAGGCGCTGTAGAGCGAGGCGTTCAGCGCCACGCCGGTGAACGAGTAGTCGTGCGCGTCCAGCGTCGACAGGCCGTAGCGCCAGATCAGTTCGGCCAGGCCGAACTTCTGGATCACGCCCAGCATGATCAGTTCCAGGCCCGCCAGCCAGGTGTTCAGGTTCACGCCTTCGTAGCCGCGCTTGAGGTCGGCCTGGAAGCTGCGCCAGCGGTACATCGGACCGGCCAGCAGCGTCAGCGGGAAGAACAGGTAGATGAAGTAGTCCAGCGGCGACACGCGCTCGTTGCGCGGCGCGAACAGCAGCACGTCGATGGCGCGGAAGGTGGCGAACGACAGGCCCAGCATCGCGCCCAGGTGCGACACGCCGGTCTTCACCAGCAGCAGCGGCGTCATGGTGATGATGACGGCCAGCCAGGTCGGGATGTAGTTGCGGCGCATGGCCCACAGCGCGCTGCCCGAAATGGCCAGCAGCGCGATCGGCTGGTAGGGCCGCGCCCAGAACACCGCCATCCACACGCCCAGGCAGATCACGCCGATGATGTGGCGATAGCCGATGCGCAGGGGCATGCCGAACGAACGGTACGCCAACAGACCCAGCCCGCCGAACAGGGCGCCGCCGAAGAAGCTCAAGCTTGCGAACAATTCCATGCTGCGGTCAGAACTGTTGATATTGGAATTCGACCTTGATAGGTCCGCCGCTACCCGTGGTGGGCTGCGCCTGCAGCACGAACACCAGGATCACCCCGATATACAGGCAGAGATGCCAGAAGAAGCGGCGCCCCCAGGCCTTGGCCGCCTTGCGGGCGTCCGGCCCCTGGGCGGCGCCGTCCGGCGTCGCATCGGTTTTCTGTGAGGGGTTCATCGGGAAAAGTACTCCGCAATGCCTTGGTCCGCCATCGCCCAACCGAGCTCGGCCAGATGCATGTCATCACGCACCATGCCCGGTTCGAAGGGAATGCTGTACATATCGAGGCAACCCATCTGGTAGCGCTGGCACATGCCGGTGATGGCGGCCACCACCGGGTCGAAACGCTCGACGTCCAGGATGAGCTTGGGATTGAACGGCTGGATCACGAAGTAGGCCTTGACCTTGCGCCGTTGCAGCAAGGCCATGACACGCGACAGGTCGCCCAGTTCGGTGCGGGTGAGCGGATCGACGTTGGCGAATTCATTGCGCGCCGGCGAATACAGCGGCGCCAGGTACTGCTTGTAGTAGTCGTCGCGCACGTCGTAGGGGTTGTTGCTGCCCAGCTGGTGCTCGACTTCGCGCGCCTCGTGCGTCAGGCGCGACCATTGGCCGGCATTGAGCTTGGCCGACGAGGGCCACGAGACGAAACGGTGCGCGGGCACCGACAGCTTGCTGCGCGGACGGTCGGGCGCGGGTTCCTTGCGCGCGTTCCACCACAGCGACAGCTTGTCCTTGAGCTCGGCGACCTGGCCATTGGCGATCAGCCACAGAAGGCCCCAGTTGGCGTTGTCGCTGATCCAGGTCTGCATCTGTTCGCGCGTGCTGGGTTTGTCCCAGAGGCGTTCCCAGACCGGGCCGGTCACGTGCTCGGCGAACGCGCTGCGCGGCAGCTGGCCGCCCGAGGCGAACCAGGCCGGCGACACCATGATCACCAACCGCGTATTCGGCGTCAGCGAATCCGCCACCGACTCGAGCACGCTGACGATGCCGTACGACTGGAACATGGCGTGGCCGTAGGCCAGCGTCGGCACCTTCAGTTCTTCGGGGAAGAAGCGGTAAGGCACGAAACGCAGGTCATGGCTGGACAACTCGGACGAACCGAGCACCACCAGCGTGCCGTCGCTGAGCGCATTGCCCAGCCGGTTCAGGTTGACGTGCTGCGTGCCCCAATCCGGCCCCAGATTGGGCAGGTAGTTGCTCTTGGACGCCGCCACCGTGGAAACCGGATGGACGATGTTGGACAACACGTCGTCCGCGCCACAAAAGGCCCCATACGCCAGCACCACCGCGGTGGCGGCTGCTGCAACATGGGACAACAGGCGGGTATTGCTAAATATTGGCAGCGACATAGCCGGCGAGCTTGCGGACCGACTGCAGGTGCTCCGCGATCTCGGGAGCCGGAATGCTGCAGCCGTACTCCGCCTCGACCGCCAGCGTGATATCCACGGCGGCGAGCGAGTCGACCAGGCCAGTGGCAATCAGTTGCGTATCGGGAGTGACTTTCTTCATGACGATCGACTCGACGATAGAGCCGATCTTGGTGTGGAGTTCTTGCTCGGTATGCATAGAGAGTGCGGCGTTACATTGCCTCGTCGGCAAAATATTCCCCGCCCCGAGATACAGGACGGCGAGTATACAAAAAATCGCTGAAAATCGACTGACATTTACAGCATCCTGGAGCGGCCCGTCGATGCACTTGGTTACATCAAAGTCAGGCGGCGAGATCGCTCACGGATGCAATCATGGCACTACAACCGTCGAATCGCCATGAAACTTACAGACCAAATCGCTATAAAAAGCGCGTAAACGTAACGCCTGCGGGTAAATACCGGGTGCTGCGTTGCAGCGGAGCGACAGATTTTCCGGCGGCATCCGTCCCCTGCCTCCCTTGAGCGCCCCAAAGCGGTCCGTCATCGCGGCCTCCCAAAACAGAAAAGCCCGCTTTCGCGGGCTTTTCTGTTGGCTGGCGCCGACCGTTTACATCGGCGTGACGCGCGTGGGACCGGCGCCGCTGATGACCTGCACGCGCTGGCCGACGCTGATCGGCACGTCGGCTTCCTGGGCCACGACGCGGGTTTCGCCGTTATCCAGGCGAACCGTGATTTCGTAGCCGGAATTCTTGCCGACCTGGTTTTCCACCGCGTTGCCCGCCAGGGCGCCGAGGATGGCGCCGCCGACAGTGGCAATGGTGCGACCCGTGCCGCCGCCGATGGCGTTGCCCGCCACGCCGCCCAGCGCGCCGCCGGCCAGCATGCCGACGCCGCTGGACTTGTCGTTCTGGATGACGATGGGGCGCACGCCCGTTACCGTGCCCGTGCGGACGATCTGCTCGCGCTGGGCCTGATCATAGCTATACACACCGCTGGATGCGCTGCGATTGGCACAACCGCCCAGGACCGCCATCGAAGTCACGACGGCAGCCACAGCCAACCACCGGCCAGTACGCGGCGTCAACAGGGAAAAGGTTTTGCTTTGGTTCATTTGGACTCCTCAATCGGGCACTGCCGACGATCTGATCATACCCTGCCCAGCCACAGCGGCAGTCTAACGTGCAACACACTGAAACTCACCGCCATGGGCGGAAAATCGATTTGCAAACCGGCCGCGGCGTTCCCACGCCGCGGCCGGTTTTCTTGACCGTGGTTGGACCATCTGCGCGGTTTCAGGTTCCCGCAACGATCCGAACCCGCCAGGAACGCGTTCAGACCGGCAGATGGATGCCGTAGGTGGCGTGCAGCACGGCGTCGATCTCGGCGCGTGAAGGCGCGTGGTTCTGCGGACCGCGCGACGCGATCTTGATGGCGCCCATGACGTTGCCCAGGCGGCAGCTGTCTTCCCAGCTCCAGCCGCTGGTCAGGCCGTAGAGCAGGCCGCCGCGCTGCGCGTCGCCGCAACCGGTGGGATCGACCACCTGGGTGGCGCGCACCGGCGCGATCTGGATCGTCTTGCCTTCGGTCAGCAGCGTGGCGCCTTCGGCGCCGCGCGTGACGACCACGGCCTGCAGCTTGGTGGCGATGTCGGCCATGCTGCGGCCGGTGCGTTGTTCCACCACGCCGGCTTCATAGTCATTCACCGTCAGGGCCTGCGCCAGGCCGAGCATGCGTTCCAGGTCGGCGCCGTCGAACAGCGGCATGGCCTGGCCCAGATCGAAGATGAAGGGGATGCCCTGCTTATGCAGGCGCTCGGCGTGGGCGAACATGCCTTCCTTGGCATCCGGGGCGACGATGCCCCAGGTGGCCTTGGCGTCGCTCAGGTCGTTGCTGGCGGAGAAGGACATGGCGCCCGGGTGGAACGCGGTGATCTGGTTGTCGTCCAGGTCGGTGGTGATGAAGCACTGCGCGGTGAAGGTGCCGGGCACGACCTTGACGCGGCTCGTGTCGATGCCGAGGCCGTCCAGGCGTTCGAGGTATTCACCGGCGTCTTCGCCCACCGTGGCCACCGGCACGGGTTTGCCGCCCAGCAGATTCATGTTGTAGGCGATGTTGCCGGAGCAGCCGCCGTATTCCTTGCGCATGCTGGGCACCAGGAACGACACGCTCAGGGATTGGATGCGGTCGGCCAGGATGTGCTCCTTGAAGCGACCTTCGAACACCGCGATGGTGTCGAACGCCATCGAACCGCAGACTAGAACAGGGGTTGCCATGAATGTCATCCTTCAGGGAAAGAACTTGTCGAGTTGGTAGCCGTTGACTTGGACACCCGTCACTTCAATCGGCACGGAAATCTTCAGTTCGCCTGCCGGTCCGAAAGGACCGCGCAACTGCTCGGGCGTCAGGTAATTCTCGGGCATCAGCACCCGGCGCACCACCACGGTATCGGACAAATCAGTCAGGTCCAGCACCAGCGCGGGCCAGTGCTGCGGCTTGTCGTAGCGGTTGCGCAGGACCAGGTTCAACACCAGTCGGGTGCGGCCGTCGTCGATGGCGGCGGCGCCCGTGGGCGGCTGCAGCGACGACGAGGAAATCGCGATCCGCTCCAGGCGGCGCGCGTAGCCGACCGTGCAGCCGAGCGGCTTGCAGACGGTCTCGAGCGCGGGCCGCAGCACCGGCACGGAGTTGGCGATGTCGATGCGGTACACGTACAGCAGCTGCAATCCCAGCGCGATCAGGCCGAGCAGGCAGGCGTAGCCCCACAGCTTGCGCAGCAGGCCGCGGCGCTCCTGGCGGTCCTGGTCGAGGAATTCGGGCGGCGCGCGGCCGACGTCGGTGGCGCTGGAGTAGCGCGTGCGCGTGTCGCCAAGGATCGGTTCCGGCGAGTCCGCGTCGCGCTCGGCATCGACGTCGTCGTGGTCTCTGTCGAAATCGTCGTCGAGATCCCTGTCGCGGTCATCCTCGTCATCGTCGTGGCGCGAATCGGCGGCGTCGTCACGCACCACGAACACCGGCTCGGCCGGCCGGGTGGCGCGCGGCGCGTCCCAGCGCGCGCTGTCGCGCACCGCCACGATGGGCTCGTCGCGCGGCGCGGCGGGTTCCTGCCAGCGCGGCTGCCGGGCCAGGCGCGGCTCGTCGTCGTAGCGATCGAGGTCTTCGTTCTCGTCTTCGTCGTCATCGCCCTCTTCCGCCAGCGCGGCGTCGGGTTCGATGCGGCGGCGGATATCCTCGCGGCCGCGCAGCACCGCGGGCGGTATGGCGGGCGACACTGCGGGCGGCGGCGTGACGGGCCGGATCGCCGCTTCGGGCGGCGGCGCCAGGAAAGGTTCGTCGGGCAGGTCATCCCAGGGCGCAACGGGGGGTTGCTCGGCGGACGGCCGCCGCACCAGGGGCGGAGGTTCGTCGGCCGGTTGGGCGGGTGGCGCCAGGACCGGCGCGGCGATCACCGGCGACGCAATGGGCGCGGCGGGCGGGATCGAGGCGGGCGGCGGAACCGCAGCCGGTACGCCCGACGCCGGTACGCCCGATGCCGGTACGCCCGCCTCAGGCAGCAGGCAGGCGCGGCCGTCGAACACGGTCGCGCAGGCGCCGCAACGCACCAGGCCGTTGCGGACCCGGAGCTGGTCGGGCACCACCTTGAATGACGTGCCGCATTGCGGGCAGCGGGTGGTCAGGGCCATGGCGCGATCCGGCGGAAACGGACTCAGGCCTTCTGGCCGTGCAGGCAGACCCAGCCGTCACGGGCGCGCCAGACCGACATGGCGATCCAGGGCGCGTAGGCGGCGGCGACTTCCTCGGCCTGCCGTTCCAGCACGCCAGACAGCACCAGGTGACCGCCGGCGGCGACGCGGCCGGCCAGCATGGGCGCCAGCACCTTCAGCGGGTTGGACAGGATGTTGGCCACCACCACTTCGAACGTGCCGTCGGCCAGGCCGTCGGGCAACATGGCCTGCAGTTCGACGTGGTTGACCTCGGCGTTGAAGACCGTGCTCTGCACCGCCTGGGCGTCGATGTCGACGGCCTGGGTCGGACCGGCGCCCAGCTTGCGCGCGGCGATGGCCAGGATGCCCGAGCCGCAGCCGTAGTCCAGCAGGGTCGCGCCCTTGGGCAACTCGGCTTCCAGCCAGGCCAGGCACAGGTGCGTGGTCGGATGGCTGCCGGTGCCGAAGGCCAGGCCCGGATCGAGTTCGATATGGATGGCGCCGTCCTCGGCCGCGGCCGCTTCCAGGCCCGGCACGTCCGGGCTGTCGCGGTGCCAGCTGGGCACGATCCAGAGACGCTCGGCGATGTGGATGGGACCGAACTGCGATTGCGTCAGGCGCACCCAGTCGGCGTCCGGCACGTCGCGCAGGCTCCAGCCGGCGAACAGCGCCGGGTCGAGCTCGCCCGCGGCGGCGGCTTCTTCCATGATCTGCGCGGGATCGGCTCCGTCCGGCAGCAGGGCCACGACGCGATTGCGTTCCCAGGCCTGCACGTCGGGCTCGGTGCCCGGCTCGCCGAACAGCGGACGCTCGTCGTCGGTGCCCAGGTCGGCGTCCTCGACGGACACCGACAGCACGCCGGCTTCCAGCAGGGCGTCGGACAGGGCCTCGGCTTGCGCCTCCTGGCAATGGAGCACGAGTTCACGCATGATGATTCTTCCATCTGGCCAACGGGCCGCGGCAAACGCCGCGGCCCGGTCAGCCGGTTAAGGCAGTAAAAAAGGGGCCAAGGGCCCCTATTTGCTGGTCAGGGGCGCTGGGCCAGCTTGTTTTCCAGATAGTGGATGCTGGTGCCGCCCTCGATGAAGCGGGCATCCTGCAGCAGTTCACGGTGCAGCGGGATGTTGGTGGAAATGCCTTCCACCACCATTTCCGACAGCGCGGTGCGCATGCGGGCCAGGGCCTGGTCGCGCGTGTCGCCGTAGGTGATGACCTTGGCGATCATCGAATCATAGTTCGGCGGCACGAAGTAGCCGTTGAACGCGTGCGAATCGATACGCACGCCCGGGCCGCCCGGCGTATGCCAGTTGGTGATGCGGCCGGGGCTGGGCACGAAGCGGAACGGATCCTCGGCGTTGATGCGGCACTCGAGGGCATGGCCCTTGAAGGTGATGTCGCGCTGGCGCAGCGTGAACTTCTCGCCGGCGGCGATCAGGATCTGCTGCTGCACCAGATCGATGCCGGTGATCAGCTCGGTGACCGGGTGTTCGACCTGGATGCGGGTGTTCATTTCGATGAAATAGAACTCGCCGTTCTCATACAGGAACTCGAACGTGCCGGCGCCACGGTAGCCCATCTTGCGGCAGGCGTCGGCGCAGCGGTCGCCGATGCGCTCGATCAGGCGGCGCGCGATGCCGGGGGCCGGCGCTTCCTCGATGACCTTCTGGTGGCGGCGCTGCATGGAGCAGTCGCGTTCGCCCAGCCACACGGCGTTGCGACCGCCGTCGGCCAGCACCTGGATTTCCACATGGCGCGGGTTCTCGAGGAACTTCTCCATATAGACTTCCGGGTTGTTGAACGCGGCGCCCGCTTCCGAACGCGTCATGGTGACGGCGTTCAGCAGCGCGGCCTCGGTGTACACCACGCGCATGCCGCGGCCACCGCCGCCGCCAGCGGCCTTGATGATGACCGGATAACCGACTTCGCGCGCAACGCGGATGATTTCCTGCGGATCGTCGGGCAACGCGCCTTCGGAACCGGGCACCACCGGCACGCCGGCTTCGATCATGGCGCGCTTGGCGCTGACCTTGTCGCCCATCAGGCGGATGGTGTCGGGGCGCGGGCCGATGAAGACGAAGCCGCTCTTTTCGACGCGATCGGCGAAGTCGGCATTTTCGGACAAGAACCCGTAACCCGGGTGGATTGCCTCGGAATCCGTGACTTCGGCCGCCGAAATGATGGCCGGCATGTTGAGGTAGCTTTCACGCGACGGCGCGGGCCCGATGCACACGGATTCGTCGGCCAGGCGCACGTACTTGGCTTCGCGGTCCGCTTCGGAGTGCACCACCACGGTCTTGATGCCCAGCTCGCGGCACGCGCGCTGAATGCGCAGGGCGATTTCGCCCCGGTTGGCGATCAGGATTTTTTCGAACATTTTCAGCTATCAGCCAATGACGAACAGGGGTTGACCGTACTCGACGGGCTCGCCGTTTTCGACCAGGATTTCTTTGATGACGCCGGACTTGTCGGCTTCGATTTCATTGAGCAGCTTCATGGCTTCAATGATGCACAGCGGATCGCCTTCCTTGACCGTGGCGCCGACGTCGATGAACGGCGCGGCGCCCGGGTTCGGCGAACGGTAGAAAGTGCCGACCATCGGCGCCTTGACCACGTGGCCCTGGATCACCGGGGCGGCTTCGGCCGCGGCGGGGGCAGCGGCGGGCGCGGCGGCGGCCACCGGCGCGGCGGCGACGCCGGCTTCCGGCTGGTGGTAGGCCACCGGCTGCAGGGTCTGCGAGAACTTGACGATGCGAACCTTGCCTTCGCCTTCGGTGATTTCCAGCTCGGCGATGCCCGATTCAGCCACCAGGTCGATCAGGGTTTTGAGTTTTCGAAGGTCCATAGAAGCTGCTTCCCGAGATAGTGTCGGCAACGTCCCGATCGTCGGGGCCGCGCCATATAAGATGTAAAAGCTGAGAGTTGGTGCGAGATCAGTGCCGCACTGCGTAACGCAGAGCCGCTTCGTAGCCGTCCGCGCCCAGGCCGCTGATGAGGCCTACCGCCAAGTCGGACAGATATGAGTGATGCCTGAAGGGCTCTCGCTTATACAGGTTGGACAAATGTACTTCAATAAATGGGATCGCGACCCCGGCCAGCGCATCGCGGATCGCGACGCTGGTGTGCGTATATGCCGCCGCGTTGATGATGATGAAATCGGTGCCGTCTTGCCGGGCCGCCTGAATGCGGTCAACCAGCGCGCCTTCGTGATTGCCTTGCCACGCGGTCAGCGTGGCGCCCAAGTCACCGGCCAGCCGCTCCAGACCCTCGTTGATCTGGGACAGCGTGAGGCTGCCGTAGATGTGAGGTTCCCGGGTGCCGAGCAGGTTCAGATTCGGGCCATGCAATACCAGTATGTTTTGCGCCATGCGCTTGCCAATGAGTGGATTGCCAATTGTTGGCAAAACAGCCGATAAACCAGCTTTTTACGCCAATTCCTACTATTTGTCCAACAGACTTACGCCTTCAAACCGGATAGCGTCTGGTTCAGATCATCAGGCTGAATTTCACCTAATATCTTCCGGTTAATGCTGCCATCTGCATTGAAAACAATGGTAAACGGCAGGCCACCGCTGGGATTTCCGAGCTTGCGCAGGGTGTCGATGGCACCGGCGCCGATGACCCACAACGGGTAGGAAACCTGTACTTTCTCGACAAATTTTTGCATGTTGGCGGCAGAATCCACGCCGATACCGACAAACTTGATTTGCGGGTATTTTTTCTGCAACGCGTCGAGCTCGGGCATTTCCTTGACGCATGGCGCGCACCAGGTGGCCCAGAAATTCACCACGATGGGCTGGCCTTTCCAGGCGGCCAGCGACTGGGTCGCGCCGTTCAGGTCGGGCAGCTGCAACTGCATGAGGGCGGCGACAGGATCCTCGGCGGCGGGCGCCGCGGGTGCCGGCTGCGGCTTGTTGCGCCCCAGCAGGGTGTAGCCACCCGCGACCGTGGCGGCAACGGCCACGGCGGCGGAAAGGAGTAGGCGTCGATTCATGGCGCGATCATAACCGCTGCGGCCGGTTTGCGCCGCATCGGCCGCCGCGCCGGCATGACCTGCGCCTATATATACAATGCAGGACAGGAGAGTTTTCAATGCACCTGCACATTCTTGGCATCTGCGGTACGTTCATGGGCGGCCTGGCGTTGATCGCGCGCGCCGCCGGCCACAAGGTCACCGGTTGCGATGCGGGCGTCTACCCGCCCATGAGCACCCAGCTGTCCGAACAGGGGATCGAGCTGATCGAGGGCTTCGGCCCCGAGCAGATGGCCCTCAAGCCGGACCTGTACGTGATCGGCAACGTCGTCAGCCGCGGCAACCCCTTGATGGAAGCCATTCTGGAATCCGGCGCCCGCTACGTGTCCGGCCCGCAATGGCTGGGCGACAACATCCTGCCCGGCGCGCACGTGCTGGCGGTGGCCGGCACCCATGGCAAGACCACCACCAGCTCGATGCTGGCCTGGATCCTGGAGGCCGCGGGCCTGGCGCCCAACTTCCTGATCGGCGGCGTGGCCCAGGACCTGCACGTGTCGGCGCGCTACGACCCGGCGCGCCGCCCCTTCGTGATCGAAGCGGACGAATACGACACGGCGTTCTTCGACAAGCGCTCCAAGTTCGTCCACTACCGCCCGCGCACCGCGGTGCTGAACAACCTGGAATACGATCACGCCGACATCTTCCCCGATCTGGCCGCCATCGAAACCCAATTCCATCACCTGGTCCGCACCATTCCGGCGTCCGGCCGCATCATCCGCCCGACGCACTCGGAGGCGCTGGACCGCGTGATTGCGCGCGGATGCTGGTCGGAAACCGTCACGTTCGGCGCCGATGGCGCCTGGCAGGCGGGCGCGCCCGACGATAGCGGCGCCTTCGAGGTGCGGCGCGACGGCGTCGACATGGGCACCGTGCGCTGGACCCTGGGCGGCGAACACAACCGCATGAACGCGCTGGCGGCGCTGGCCGCCGCCGAGCACGCCGGCGTGCCGGCGGCCGAGGGCGTCGAGGCCCTGAGCCGGTTCGGCGGCGTGAAACGCCGCATGGAACTGCGCGGCACGGTCAACGGCGTCAAGGTCTATGACGATTTCGCCCATCACCCCACCGCCATCGCCACCACCCTGGAAGGCCTGCGCCGCCAGGTCGGACCGGCGCGCATCCTGGCCGTGCTGGAGCCGCGCTCCAACACCATGAAGCTGGGAGCCATGGCGGCGCGCCTGCCGGACTCCCTGCGCGACGCGGACCTGGTGTTCTGCTTCGGCGCCCGCGCCGGCAAGCACGCTCTGGGCTGGAATCCGGCGGAGGTGCTGGCGCCCCTGGGCGAGCGTGCTTCCAGTTACGATGATATCGACGCCCTGGTGGCCGCCGTCACGCATGCCGCGCGACCCGGCGACCAGGTGCTGGTGATGAGCAACGGCGGCTTCGGCGGCATCCACGGCAAACTGCTGGCCGCCCTGGAGGCGCGCGGCTGAGGCCTGGCGCCCCCGCGATCCCGCTCCACCGGAAAGGCACGAGATGATTCTTTACCTGCACGGCTTCCGTTCCTCGCCGACCTCGTTCAAGGCCCGCCTGATGGCCGACGCCATGGCCGCCCGCGGCCTGGCCGGCGACTGGGCTTGCCCGCAACTGCCGGCCAGCCCGCGCGAGGCCGTCGCGCTGGCGCTGGGCATCGCCCAGCGCCAACTGGCCGGCGCCGCCGCCCCGCGCGCGCTGACCGTGGTCGGCTCGTCGCTGGGCGGCTTCTACGCCACCTGGCTGGCCGAACAGCTGGGCTGCAAGGCGGTGCTGCTCAACCCCGCGGTCGAGGCCGCGCGCGACCTGGCGACCCAGGTGGGCGAGCACCGCATGTATCATTCCGACGCGCCGTTCATGTTCCTGCCGGAGTATGTGGAGGAACTGGCCGCCCTGCACGTCAGCCGGATCACCCAGCCAGAGCGGTATTTCCTGGTGGCGGCGACGGGCGACGAGGTGCTGGACTGGCGCGAAATGCGCGATCGCTACGCGGATTGCCGCCAGCGCATCGTGCAGGGCAGCGACCACGGCCTGTCCGATTTCGCCGACTGGATGCCCGAGGTGCTCGAATTCGCTCTTGGCTCCGCGCCGAATGGCCCCAAATAACACTGACATCAACGATAGATAGCTGCGCAAGGCGGCGCATGCGCGCCGCCCAGGACGACCCTCACCATGTATGTGTTTTACGAAGACGACGGCAGCTTCAAGGCCGGCCATATCCTGTCCGAAACCGACGCCAGCCTGCAGGTGGAGTCGGAATCGGGCAAGCGCAGCAAGATCAAGCGCGCCAACACCCTGTTCAATTTCGCCGCGCCCGAACCGGCCGCGCTGATGGCCCAGGCGACCGCGCTGGCCGACACCCTGGACCTGCAGTTCCTGTGGGAATGCGCCCCCCAGGAGGAATTCGATTCTCCCGTGCTGGCGGCCGACTATTTCGGCCACGCCCCCACCCCGGTCGAGCAGGCCGCGCTGCTGATGCGGCTGCACGGCGCGCCCGCCTATTTCCACCGTCGCGGCAAGGGCAGCTACCGCCCCGCCCCGCCCGACATCCTGGCCGCCGCCCTGGCCGCGCTGGAAAAGAAACAGCGCCAGGCCGAGCAGCAGCAGGAATGGGTGGACGAAATGGCCGCCGGCCGCCTGCCCGAGCCCATCGCCCAGGCCGCCGAATCGCTGCTGATCCGGCCCGACAAGAATTCGCAGCAATGGAAGGCGCTGGACGCCGCCTGCGCCAAGCTCGGCAAGAGCCCCGACCGCCTGCTGCTGGAATTGGGCGCCTGGCCGCACGCGCTGGCGCTGCACAAGCGCCGCTTCCTGGCGGTGAACTTCCCGCGCGGCCTGGCCTTCCCCGAACTGGAACTGCCGCCGGTCGACCGCGACCTGCCGCTGTCGGACGCCGAAATCTATTCGGTCGATGACGTCACCACCACCGAGATCGACGATGCCCTGTCGGTCTCCACCCTGCCCGACGGCAACCTGCGCGTGGGCATCCACGTGGCCGCGCCCGGCCTGACCGTGACGCGCGACAGCGAATTCGACAAGCTGGCGCGCGCGCGCCTGTCGACCGTCTACATGCCGGGCGACAAGATCCCGATGCAGCCCGACAACGTCATCAAGGCGTTCTCGCTGGACGCGGGCCGCGAGGTGCCGGTGCTGTCGCTGTACGTGACGGCCAACCCGGAAACCGGCGAGGTCATCGAATCCGACACGCGCCTGGAGCGCGTGGTGGTGCGCGAGAACCTGCGCCACAACATGCTCGACGCCCAAGTCACGGAAGAGAGCCTGAACGACACGTCCACCGACATGCCCTACGGCCACTGGCTGCGCCCGCTGTGGAAGCTGGCGCAGGCGCTGTCGGCGCAGCGCGAGAACGTGCGCGGCAAGCCCGAGAACAACTCGCGGGTGGAGTACAGCTTCTACCTGGACGGCGACCCCGACGATCCCGACACCCCGGTGCGCCTGGTGCCGCGCCAGCGCAACGCGCCGCTGGACCGGATGGTGGCCGAGTACATGATCCTGGCCAACAACCTGTGGGGCGGCCTGCTGAACCAGCACGGCGTGCCCGGCATCTACCGCTCGCAACAGGCCGGCCGCGTGCGCATGAGCACGCAGGCGCTGCCGCACGAGGCCATCGGCGTGCCGCAATACGCCTGGAGCACGTCGCCGCTGCGCCGCTACGTGGACCTGGTGAACCAGTGGCAGCTGATCGCCGCGGTGGAACACGGCGTCTCGGCGCGCCTGGTGGCCCCCTTCAAGCCGCGCGACGCGGACCTGTTCGCGATCATCGGCGCGTTCGACGCGCAGTACGCGGCCTGGGCCGAGTTCCAGAGCGCGATGGAGCGCTACTGGTGCCTGCGCTGGCTGAAGCAGCACCACATCACCCGCACGGTGGCCCACGTGCTGCGCGAAGACCTGGTGCGCTTCGCCAACTGCCCGCTCGTCACCCGCATCGGGGGAATGCCCGAGCTGGAGCGCGGGACGGCGGTGGAGGTGGAGATCCTGGGGATGGATGAGTTGTCGCTGGAGCTGGACTGCCGGTATGTGGGGCAGGTGGGGCCGGCGGCTGAAGAGGCTGCTGCCTAGGGCGGCATTTGGCTTGTCGTTGGGTTGTTTCTGCTGGCGGCGGGGGGGGCTTTCTTAGGCCGCCCGTCTGGCAGGCGGTCCTGGCGGCGGGCGCCCACGATTGCGGTCCGGAGCGTTCGCTCCGGACTGCCCCATCCTCATCCTCGTTGCCGCCTGTCGGCGGCTGCCTTCGGATTCCGTCGGGCGCATCGAGGTTGCCCGCCGCCAGGACCGCCTGCCAGACGGGCTACGTTTTTCTTGGCCTGTCGCGCTACTGGAGCGGGGAAACTTCACGAGATTGCTGGTGCCCGTTGCGGGTGGCCGCGCGGGCGGCCGCCCGCAACTTACGCGGTGTCTTGGCTTGGTTTGATGACGCTGTGCGCGGGTGACGGGTGGCTTGCTGGGGGGCCGTCCGGTCGGGGGGGGGGGAGAGTGGGCGGCGCGCGGTGGAGGGTGGCGTGCGCGTGACGGGCTTGGCGCGCCGCCTGATTAGGGAAGAGTGGGTAACGGGGAAGACATAAGGTGATGCATCGCTGATTCTCCCGCGGGGAGCCCCACCCAATGCATCCCGGACTCTTCCGCGGGAACACTCCCAATGCATCCCTCCTCCAGGCAGAACACCTCCGGCAATGCCCACAGACTCTTCCGCATCTCGCCCGGCCTCCCCCCAAATGCCAAAGAAGGCCGCCCGCGCGGCCGGTTTTGGCGGCCCCGCCAAATCTTCCGTCCCGACGCGATCTTCCACCAAAACGCCAAGCACACGATTCGCCCCCGCGCCGGTGAAGTGATCACGGTGCAGCCCGTGGCGTCGGCGGCCGGTGGGGCGCGGGGCTGCGATTGCGGTCCGGAGCGTTCGCTCCGGACTGCCCCGTCGTCATCCTTGTATGGTGTAGATGCGCCTTCCGCAGTGGGAGGGTGCTGGGGTAGGGACGTCGTCATCCATCAGCCGGTAGCAGCCGGACTGCCACAACGAGAGCATCCCACCCCGCCTCACAGCGTCGATAAGGAATCTAGCGGCCTAGGACCGCCGATTGATCGCAAGGTAACGCCCGAGGCGAGGCTACCCC
>NZ_CADIJR010000015.1 GCF_902859645.1 Achromobacter insuavis
CTGGGCGCCGACCGGCCGCTGCGCGTGGCGGTGCTGGGCGGCTATTTCGACCACTGGGCCGGCCCCGAGGCGCGCCGCGCAGTGCGGCTTGCCGCGCAGGCGCTCGCGGCGGCCGACACCGTCGAACTGGCCGGCGCCGAACAGGCCCGCGCCGCGGCCTTCATCATCACCTCGGCCGAAGGCGGCGCCCTGCACCGCCGCCGCCTGATCACGAACTACGACGACTACGAGCCCTACTCGCGCGACCGCCTGGTCGCCGGCAGCCTGGTGCCCGCGGCCTGGGCCCAGCAGGCCCAGCGCATCCGCCATCGCGTCTATCGCGAGGCGCTGTCGCTGTTCGAACGCTACGACGTGCTGATCGCGCCCGCCACGCCGGTGCCGGCCACGCCCATCGGCACCACCAGCCTGACGCTGGCCGGCCAGACCCTGCCGGCGCGCGCCAGCATGGGCCTGCTGACGCAGCCCATTTCATGCATCGGCCTGCCCGTGTGCGCCGCACCCGTGTGGCCCGGCATCGGCGCCGACGCGCACCTGCCGCTGGGCGTGCAATTGATCGCCGCGCCGTGGCGCGAGGCCGACTGCCTGCTGGCCGCGCAGCGGCTGGAACAGGCCGGCGTCGCCCTCGTCCGCCCCGTCTAGTCCATTCATCGAGGCCAGCCATGGACTCCGCATTCGCCGTCATCGACACGCCCCGCAGCCTGGCCGATTCCGCCTACGGCACGCTCAAGCGCGACATCCTCGATTTCCGCCTGGCGCCCGGCGACCGCTTCACCGAGACCGAGATCGCCGAGCGCCTGCGGGTCAGCCGCACCCCGGTGCGCGAGGCGCTGTTCCGGCTGGAACGCGAGGGCTACCTGGAGGTGCGCCAGCGCAACGGCTGGCTGGTCAAGCCGCTGGACTTCGACACGCTCGATCATTTCTACGAGCTGCGCAGCGTGCTGGAAATCGCGGCCGTGCAGGCCCTGTGCGCGCCCGGCCAGGTGCCGGACCCAGTGCGCGCCCTGCAGCCGCTGGTGGACCTGTGGCTGGTGGACAGCGCCCGCCAGTCGCACGACGGCGAGTGGCTGGCGGGGCTGGACGAGCGCTTCCACACGGACCTGGTGGCCGCCGCCGGCAACCCCGAGATCGCCCGCGTGCATCGCGCCGCCACCGAACGCATCCGCATCGTGCGGCGGCTCGACTTCACCCAAGCCGAACGCATCACCCGCACCTACGCGGAACACGGCGCCATCCTGCAGGCGATCCTGCGGCGCGACGCCGAACAGGCCACCGCGCTGCTGCGCGCCCACATCGGCGACAGCCAGGCCGCCGTGCGCAAGATCACGCTGCACCGGCTGTACGCCAGCCGGCGCGCGCAGGCGGCGTAGCCGGCATGGCCGCGCCCCGGCGCCCGCCCGCGTCAGCGCGGCCGCAGCCAGCGGCCCAGCCGCCGCGTCACGAACGGAATGCAGACGAACACCATCACCGGCGTCATGGTCACGCTGGTGATCAGCGCGCGCCAGAACACCGGCAGCGCGCTGAGGTGTTCGCTCACCAGCAGCGTGAACGCCAGCAGCACCGGAAAGTACGCCAGCCAGATGCTCACGGCCTGCTTCCAGCGCGGCGGCGCGCCGGTGCCGCCCTGCGGGCCGAACCAGCTGTCCATGCCGCTCACGCGGCGCGCATGGCTGGCCCGCACCAGCGCGGCGCCGCGCTCCAGCCACATGCGGCGCGGCAGCGATTGCTCCCAGCGGTTGAGGCTGGCCTCGTCAACGAAGCGCAGCACGATCTGGTACTGGTCGCCGCCCTCGGGCGGTTGCAGCACGCCCGAGCCGAGAAAACCGGGAAAGCCCGCGGCCAGGATCTCGCCCTGGCGCATCCAGGACAGGAAATCGCTGTAGCGTTCGGGCGTGATGTGCCGGGTGACCAGCATGGTGACCGGGGCGGGAACGGCGGAACTGGACATGGTGAAACTCCTGGGGCGGCGTGCAGCGTGTTATGTGGTGTAAACCCTAGCAAGCCGCGTGCCAGCCTTGCACCGCAGCATCCGCCCGTGCGCAGCGTGATGGCCGCCCGCTGTCGCCGGATTTGCGCACCGCAACACACACCATATTGGTGATTACCCTAAATAACGCACCATCGTGGTGCATTCAACCCGGAGCCCGCCGCCCGCCATGGATATCAACCTGCCCGACGTCGTCGCCGAAGTCACCGTGGCCTTCGCCCGCTATGAGGCCGCCCTGGTCGCCAACCACGTCGAGGTGCTGGACGAACTGTTCTGGAACAGCCCCCACACGCTGCGCTACGGCGCCGGCGAGAACCTCTACGGCTACGACGCCATCCGCGCCTTCCGCGCCGGGCGTTCGCCGCAGGGCCTGGCGCGGCGCGTGCTGCGCACCGCCATCACCACCTATGGCCAAGACTTCGCCACCACCAACATCGAGTTCCAGCGCGACGGCAGCGACCGCATCGGCCGCCAGAGCCAGACCTGGATGCGCACGCCGCAGGGCTGGCGCGTGGTCTCGGCGCACGTCAGCCTGATGGGCGCGTGACCATAACCTTATGGGGCCGCCGCCATTGAGCCGTCATGAGGACAGGTCTACACTGGGCCTTCCCCCGTCCCCAGGAGCACCCGCCCCATGAGCACCTACAAGATCGCTGTCTTCGTCGGCAGCCTGCGCGCCGCGTCGATCAACCTGCGCCTGGCCCGTGCGCTGGAAAAGCTGGTCCCCGCGGACTTCAAGTTCGATTACGTCAGCCTCGGCGATGTGCCGCTGTACAACCAGGACAACGAGAACAACCTGCCCGCCCCGGCCGCCAAGCTCAAGCAGCAGATCCTCGACGCCCAGGGCATCCTGTTCGTCTCGCCCGAGCACAACCGCTCGGTGCCCGCCGCCATCAAGAACGCGATCGACTGGGGCACCCGTCCGTGGGGCCAGAACTCGTGGGCCGGCAAGGCCGTCGGCATCCTCGGCGCCTCGCCCAGCGCCGCCGGCACCGCGCTCATGCAGCAGCACCTGCGCAACATCCTGGCCGCCGAAGGCGCCAATGCCCTGACCACGCCGGAAGTCTTCCTGCAGTACACCGATGGCCTGGTCGATGACCAGTACAACATCACCAACGAAGGCACGCGCAAGTTCCTCCAGGGCTGGATCGACCGCTACGTTGACTGGGTCAAGAAGTTCAATAGCTGATCGCCGCCGTTGCCGGGTCAGGGGCGCCTCCCCGCCCGGCACCGATCGCCCGTCTACCTCCGGGCGATCAAGCCCTCCGGCTCAAGCCGGAGGGCTTTTTTTACGCGCGAAGCCCGCACCATCAACACCCCGATCCCTGCGCCAACGAAAGCGCCCACCCTCCGCAAAAACAGCCGCCCGGCCGCCCGAAGGCCGGGCAGCCCCCTCGGGGGGCAGCAAGCGCGCAGCGCGCCGCGTGGGGGCCCACATATCCCCGGCAACTGTGGAGAAGCTTGAGGACAGCCATGGGGAAGCTGCAAAAAAACCCATGGCAACAAGCACTTGCGGAATGCGGTCAAAAAATGCGCAATCCACCCGATGGATGATTTTTGGCGCACTTATCCACCGTCAAAGGGCGCAAACCGACGGTTCCCGGACGGCCGGCGCCACCGCCCGGCGCGCTTGTGCATTTGTCCCAGCATTCTGTGGACAAGCATGAGGACAGAATGAGGGCAGGTCCGCTTTTCCCTTTCGCATCAATGACCTGCGAGGGGTGGTCAAGAAAGGCCCAACGCGGAGAAAAGCGGCGCCGGGTTGTCCCCGGGAAATGTGGATAAGGCTGAGGACAGCCTGCGGGCAGCCGCAAAAAACCCTTTGCCGCCAAGGCCTTGCGGGCGGCGGGCAATAAACGCCCAGGTCCGCTCCGCCGGCGCAGCCGCCGGGGCGGACCGACGCGGACCCTTCGGGACCGCCGGGTTTGTCCCCACGAAATGTGGACAAACCTCTGAACAGTCTCATGACAAGCTGAAAAAAGCCTTATCCGGCAATCACTTGGAAGGGCCGCTCAAAAAAGGAGCAAAGACCTCAGACGTCGTTGCCTTCCAGGCGCATGCCGATCTTCAGGCCGACCTGCCAATGCGCCACCTTGCCGTCCTTGATGTGGCCGCGCACCTCGGTGACCTCGAACCAATCCAGGTGCCGCAGCGTCTCCGATGCGCGCTCGATCGCCTTGCTGATGGCATCGTCGGTGGACTTGGTGGAAGAACCCACCAGCTCGATCTGCTTGTAGACGTGATTCGACATGGCTCATCTCCGTTGAGGGGGAAGCGTTGCGAATCGTCGGCCGCGCACGATGTTCCGGCGCTTACGACCGGCAATCCATTCGAACACACAGGATACCGCGTGGGGCATAGAGTGGTGTTACGAGTTCCGTCCACGCGGCCTCGGCCGCGGCCCGGAACCCGCTTTCCGCAACGCAAGCCAGGAGGTTGTCATGCCTGAACGAAAAACGCTGCAACGCGCCGAGCGCGACAGGAAGCAAGGCAAATCCGCATCCACCCAGGCGGGCGAATTCGTCCGCGAGGAAATCGAACACGTGCGCGAGGGCAAGCATGGCGTGCGCTCGACCAAACAGGCCATCGCCATCGGCCTGTCGAAGGCGCGCCGCGCCGGCGTCGATCTGGCGACACCGAAAAAGGCCAGCGCGTCCACCCGGCGCAAGGCCGAACAGGACAGCGAGGCCGCGCACGACGGCCATGCCAAATCCGCCACGCGCGCCCGCGCCACCACCCGCGCCCTCAAGCGTGAAAGCGCCAAACCGGCATCCAAATCCGCGCTGTCGCGGCATGCGTCCAAGACCGCCGCCACGCGCACGGCCGCGGATCGGTCCGCCGCCGCGAAGAAGGCCGCCGCCACCAAGGGCGCGGCGGGACGCTCGGCCGCGGCCAAGAAGGCCGCCCGCACCCGAGCAGCCAACCGCGCCGCCGCGCACCACTGAACGAGGCGGTCCGACGCGGAGTGACCTGCGCCTCAGGGCGCGGCGGCGCCCGCCTCGAACTCGCGCAGACGTGTCTGCAGGAATTCACGCAGGCGCTTGACCGCGGGCGACAGCAGCATGCGGTGCACGCACAGCAGGTACAGCGGCGAAGGCTCGCCGGTGTAGTCGGGCAAGGCCTGCACCAGCCGGCCCGCGCGCAGGTCGCTCAGCACGTCGAAGCGCGACTTGTAGGCCACGCCATGGCCGGCCAGCGCCCAGCGCCGCACCAGGTCGCCATCGTCGCCCACCCGGTCGCCCTTGACCGGCACGGTCAGCGCGCCGCCCTCGTGCTCGAAGGCCCAGCGGTCGTGCAGCGATTCGCCCAGCACGAAGCACAGGCAGTTGTGGCGCCGCAGGTCGGCCGGTGTGCGCGGCATGCCGTGGCGCGCGAAATAGGCCGGCGAGGCGCACACCACCCGGCGGTTGTGCTCGCTCAGCGGCAGCGCCACCAGGCCGGAATCGCCGGGCGTGCCGTAGCGCAGCGCGATGTCGACGGGCTGCCGGTACAGGTCCGCCAGGCGGTCGCTGATGCGCACCTGGAAGTTCACGCGCGGATGCTGCTGCTGGAAGTCGTCCAGCCACGGCAGCAGCACATGGCGCCCCAGGTCCGACGGAATCGCCACCGACAGCGTGCCGGAGATCGCCGTCTTGTCGCGCGCCAGCGCGCTCTGCCCGGCCTGCAGGCTCGACAGCGCGGCGCGCGCATACTCCAGGTAGCGCTCGCCATCGCCGGTCAGCCGCAGGCTGCGCGTCGAACGCACGAACAGGCGGGTTTCGAGCGACAGCTCCAGCCGCTTGAGCGCGGCGCTGGCCACCGCCGGCGTCAGGTCCAGCTCGCGCGCGGCGGCCGAAAAACTGCCGTGGTCCGCCGCGGCGACAAAGATGCGCAGGTCTTCAAACCGAACCATGGGCAACCCATTTTCAAAGAAATATTGAAACTGAGTCCGATGCTAGCCGGTTTTTCATCGTCCGCCACTGGGTAATGATGGCGTCATCCCCGCAACGCTTTTGGAGTCCCCCATGAAAATCGAACTCGACGGCAAGAAAGCCCTGGTCACCGGCTCGTCCGGCGGCATCGGCCTGGCCATCGCCCAGGGCCTGGCCGAGGCCGGCGCCCAGGTGGTGCTGCACGGCCGCAACGCCGACAAGCTCAAGCAGGCCGCCGACACCGTTGCGCGCCAGCATCCAGGCGCCCAGGTCCACACCGTGCAGGCCGACCTGTCCACCGCCGACGGCGCCGCCTCGATCTGCGCCGCCCATCCCGACGTCGACATCCTGGTCAACAACGCCGGCTACTTCGCGCCCAAGTCCTTCACCGAAATCACCGACGACGACTGGCGCTACATGCTCGACACCAACGTCATGAGCGGCGTGCGCCTGTCGCGCTATTACCTGCCGCGCATGCTGGCCGCCGACTGGGGCCGCATCGTCTTCATCTCCAGCGAATCGGCGCTGCACATTCCCGCCGAGATGATCCACTACGGCGTCAGCAAGACCGCGCTGCTGGGCGTCTCGCGCGGCCTGGCCGAGCTGACCGCCGGCAGCGGCGTCACCGTCAATGCCGTGCTGCCCGGCCCGACCCGCTCCGAAGGCGTGGTCGACTTCTTCGCCGAAATGGCCAGGGAACAGGGCCTGCCGCAAGAGCAGATGGAACGCGACTTCATCGCCCAGCACCGCCCCAGCTCGCTGCTGCGCCGCCTGGCGACGGTCGAGGAAGTGGCCAACATGGTCGTCTACTCCTGCTCGCGCCAGTCGTCGGCCACCAACGGCGCCGCCCTGCGCGTCGACGGCGGCGTGGTCCGCACCATCGCCTGATCCCCTTTTCCCGTCCAGAGATCCCCCATGAAAGCCATCGCCTACTTCCAGAACCTGCCCGCCACCGACCCGCAATCGCTGCAGGACATCACCGCGCCCGAGCCCGTGCCCGGCGACCACGACCTGCTGGTCGAAGTCAAAGCCATTTCCGTCAACCCGGTGGATGTGAAGATCCGCGCCAACCGCAAGCCCAAGGACGGCCAGCCCGAGATCATCGGCTGGGACGCCGCCGGCATCGTGCGCGCGGTCGGCGCCAAGACCAGCCTGTTCGCGCCCGGCGACCGCGTCTGGTACGCCGGCGCCCTGACCCGCCCCGGCGCCAATAGCGAACTGCACGTGGTCGACGAACGCATCGTCGGCCGCATGCCGCAGAGCCTGGACTTCGCCCAGGCCGCCGCGCTGCCGCTGACCACCATCACCGCCTGGGAGCTGCTGTTCGACCGCCTGCGCGTGCTCGACAACGCCGCCCCCAGCCAAGGCACGCTGCTGGTCGTCGGCGCGGCCGGCGGCGTCGGCTCGATCCTGGTGCAGCTGGCGCGCCAGCTGACCGGCCTGACCATCATCGGCACCGCCTCGCGGCCCGAGACTCAGGCCTGGGTCACCGAGCTGGGCGCGCATCACGTCATCGACCACACCCGCCCGCTGGCCGAGGAACTCAAGCGCATCGGCCATCCGCAGGTCGGCTTCATCGCCGGCCTGACCCAGACCGACCAGCACTTCGCGCAACTGGCCGAGTCCATCGCGCCGCAGGGCAAGATCGCGCTGATCGACGACCCCTCGGCCATTGACGTGCGCCTGCTCAAGGGCAAGTCGGCCTCGCTGCACTGGGAATTCATGTTCGCCCGGCCGCTGCACAACACCCCCGACCTGATCGCGCAGCACGAACTGCTGAACCAGGCCGCGCGGCTGATCGACAACGGCACCCTGCGCACCACGCTGGGCGAACACTACGGCCGCATCAACGCCGAAAACCTGCGCCGCGCCCACGCCTTCATCGAGAGCGGCAAGGCGCGCGGCAAGGTGGTGCTGGAAGGCTTCTGAGGCGCCCTCCCCGTCCCCCGAAAAAATTGGGACGGGCGTCTCGCATTACAGCGAAGAAAGAGGTAAAAACTCGACTGCGCGCCGCGGGCTGCCAGCCCGCCGCCGCGCTTTCGGGAGTTGGCTCTGATTTCTCACCTGTTCGAACAAGCGCTGGAACCGATGCTCTGGGGCATGGTGGCGGTCGCCCTGCTGATGCTGCGGCTGGTGCCGCTGCAAGGCTGGAAGGCCGTCATCGTCGCCGGCATCACCGCCGGGCTGGTGTTCGACACCATCCAGTTCCGGGTCGGCCCGCCGCGCCTGTGGGATGCCCTGGTGCTCGGCTCGATCCTGGCCGCCTTGCTGGTGGCCGCGGTGCAGGAACTGCTGGTGCTGGTGGCGCGGCGCGTGCGCGCCGCCCTGGCGCGCGCCCGGGCCGGCGCCTGACCCCTCCCCGAGCCGCCGTTACATCCTGTCGGCGCCGCTCTACGTTTCTTCACACAGCTCGATCAAATGGCGCGAAGCCTGGCGCGCCGCTGGCGCCAGAATGGCACGTGTCCGGCCGGCCGGCGGCCCGCGACGCCTCCAGGAGATCGATCCATGAAAGTAGCCAGAGCAGCCATGCTCATGTCGATGGCGGCCCTGTGCGCCGGCTGCGCCGACGGCACCGCCATTCCCACCGGCAACCGCCATGCGCCATCGCTGGCGTCGGCGGTCAGGTTCTATTCTGATCCGCCGCATGCGCCGTATGAGGTGGTCGGGCTGGTCAAGGCCGAGAGCTCGGCCGGCCTCACCGCCCAGGAATCGATGGAATACGCCATCGAGGAACTGAAGAAGCAGGCCGCCAGCCTGGGCGCCAACGGCGTGCTGCTGACCGGCAACGGCGCGCGCACCACCGGCACCGACATCACCTACAACAAGGACTCGGGCCAGATCTCCAGCAACAGCACCACGGCGCAATTCGTCGAAGGCCGCGCCATCCTCGTCAAATAGGCATGGCATCCTCCGCGGCAACGCCGCCGCGCCGCCAGCTCAGGCCGCGGGCAGCCCGGGCAACACCAGGTCGTCGACCTGATAGGTGTGGAATTCGCTGGTCGATACCGCATCGAGCTTGCGGAATTTCTCCAGGAACACCGGATCGGAAAAGAATTCGTCCACCTTGCCCGCCCCCGAGATCGCCTCGATGTTCACCACGGTCTTGCCGTCCGTGCTCTTGGCCAGGTTGCTCCACAGGAAACCCGGCTTGGTGCGCGCGACGTAATGCACCACGTCCTGGATCGCCTGGAAGGCGTCCTCCTGCCGGCCCGGATGGGCGTGGATCACATTGACGATGAATACCGTGCCATCCGGCGCGGGCTTGAAGGTGGCGGAAACGGGAAAGGCCATGTCGGCTCCTGCGGTGAAAAACAGGCAACACTATGGCCCGGCGCGACGCCGCGAAAAAGAGGCCGGCGGGCGCGAGAGTACGGACATGGCCGTCCGCAATCGCGCAGCGTCCTTGCCAGGCCTCCCGGCCCGGATCAGGCGTTCCCGTCGCGCTTGGCGCGGGCGTGCGGATCGCGGATCTCGTCTTCCAGTTGCGCGATCAGCCACGCGAACCAGCCGTTCTCGGTGCGGGCATACACCGCCGCGGCCGGCGTCTTGCCGTCGCGCCAGCCCGGCTGGTGCGCGTCCATCCAGGCCGACAGGCTCTTGTGCGGCGCCAGCAGGCCCGACAGCCACGACCAGACATAGTCGGGCACGGTCCGCCGGAAGCCCTTGGCGCTGGCGTAGATGGTCGGCTCCAGCGGCAGGCTGCCCGAACGGGCCAGCCTCGCCTGCACCCGGCGCAGCGTCTCGGCGGCCGCCTGCAATTGTTCGGTGCTGAGCTTTTTCACGTAACGACTCCTGGATTGGGTTTTGCCGGATTATCGCCGGAGCGTCCGGCCGTTGCCAGCGGCGCGCGCGCCTGCCTCAACGCCGGCCTTGGCCCGCCTCAACGCGCGCCGCGCGGCGGCCGCAGCGCCAGCAGCAGCGTCGCGCTGAAACGCTCGCCCGGCGCCAGCACCTGCAGCCCGGTGCGGGTCTCGCCCGCCGCCGCCAGATTGAAGGCATCGGCCACGTTGGTCACCGGCTCCACGCACAGGAAATCCGAGCCCGGCGCGGTGTAGACCACCAGGTGCGCGAACGCCGCATCGGCGTGCAAGGCCAGTTCGTGCCCGTCCGGCCAGTGCAGCGTGGCGCGTCCGCCCCACTGCGATAGATAGGTATCGCAGCCTTCGGCCGACTGCCCCAGCTCGCGCACGTGCGTGGTCTGGCTGGCGCCGGGCAGGCCATCGGCGTCGGTCGGCCAGATGCGCCGCGCGTGCAGCGCCACGCGCGTGGCGGTGAAATACGGATGGATGCCGCAGCCGAACGGCATCGGCGTCTCGCCCTGGTTGATCATCAGCAGCGTGAGCGACAACCCGCGCGAATCCAGCCGGTAGCGCTGCACGCATTCATACGGCCAGGGCCAGCCCAGCACGCCGGCCGGCTGCTGCAGCACCAGGTCGACCGCGTCGTCGGCCGCGTGGCGCACCTGCCAGGCCTGGTACAGGCCGCCGCCATGGATCGCCTGCGGGCGTCCCGGCAACGATTGCAGCGCATGGCGCGCCCCCTCGAAGGCGAACACGCCATCGCGCACCCGGTTCGAGTACGGCGTCAGCGGGTACGATCCGGCGCGCGGCCATTGCGCCGGCGGCCAGCCGGTCTCGGCCAGCGGCACGATCCAGTCATGCTCGCCAGTCGACAGCCGCGTCAGGCGTCCGCCCCCGCCCGGCGCGAACTCGGCGCGGTGGGAACCGTGGGCAATGGTCACGCGTTCGCTGGCGTCCAGCGTGGCGGGAAAGGGCAAATCAGGCATCGGGCGCTCCCGCGGCGCTGCAAACGGCCGCGTGGCGCCATTGTGCATGGCGCGGTCCGGCGCCAGCAAGCCGCGCGCGCCGGAGCCCGCGTCAAGCCGTGGCGGGCATCGCCGGCAGCGCTTGGGGCAGGCACCCCAGTCCGCGCAGCGTCGCCTCCACCGCCACGTCGAGCGGCGTGTGCGGCTCGGCGCCCAGCACCCCGACCAGGCGCGCGTTGTCCATGCGCAGCGGCTGGCGCCACAGGTAGCGCATCTGCATCAGTTCGCGCAGCGTCTCCGAGAACGGCGCCGCCAGCCACAGCAGTCCCCACGGAAACGCGCCCACCCGCGGCGCGGCCCCATGCCGGCGCGCGACCCGCACGATCGCCTCGGCCATCCGCGTGCCGTCCGCATCCCAATGCCCCGCCATGTGGAACGTCGCGAACGGCGCCAGCGCCTCGCGCCGCCCCAGCAGTTCGACCAGCGTCCGGCCCACGTCCGGCAGGTAGCTCCATTGATGCCCCACGCCGGGCGCCCCCGGCACGCTCACCCGCCGCAGCGGCCGTCCCGGCTTGACCAGCCCTTGCGAGAACCAGTTGTTGCCGGCGCGCGGCCCGAAGAAATCACCCGCCCGCAACACCACGGCGCGCGCGCCCTGCGCGCTGGCCACCTGCAGGCGGCGTTCGAGCTCGACCCGGATCGCGCCCTTGCGCGTCAGCGGCTGCTGCGGCGAGGTCTCGCGCAGCAACGGAAAGGCGTCCGGCCCGTAGTTGTAGATCGTGCCCGGCAGCACGATCGTCGCGCCCTGCGCGGCCGCCACCGCGATGGTGTTGTCGATCATCGGCAGCACCAGCTCGCCCCAGCGGCGATAGCCCGGCGGATTGACGGCATGCACGATCACCTCGCACCCCAGCGCCGCCCGCGCCACGTCCTGGCGGTTCATGGCGTCGCCGCGCAGCCACGTCATGCCGTCGCGCGCCGCAGTCTCGGTTTCCAGCCCGCGCGCCAGGGCGCGGATGCCCCAGCCCGCGTCACGCAGCTGGCGCGCCGCCTCGCCCCCCACGCCACCGGTGGCGCCCAGCACCAGCGCGGTGCCCGGCCGGCTCGATTCGATCGTCGTCATGGTCATCTCCCGTGAATCCATGACGCCCATTCTGGCGCTGCGGCCATACAAAATAAATTGCCGAACTCAGCCTTGCAGCTATATATTTATGCATGACCAAACCGATCGGTTGGGAACTCTACCGCAGCTTTCTCGCCGTGCTCGCCGAAGGCTCGCTGTCCGGCGCCGCGCGCGCGCTCGACATCACCCAGCCCACAGTCGGCCGCCACATCGCGGCGCTCGAACGCGCCCTGGGCCAGGTGCTGTTCACCCGCTCGCAGACCGGCCTGCTGGCCACCGACGCGGCCCGGTCGCTGCGCGGCTACGCCGAAGCCATGCACAGCCACGCCGCCGCCCTGGAACGCGCGGCCGCCGCGCAGGGCCCGGGCGTCGCCGGCACCGTGCGGGTCTCGGCCAGCGAAGTCATCGGCATCGAAGTGCTGCCCCCGGCGCTCGCGCGCCTGCGCCAGGAACACCCGCGCCTGACCATCGAGCTGGCGCCCACCAATCGCGTGCAGAACCTGCTGCTGCGCGAGGCCGACATCGCCGTGCGCATGGCCCCGCCCCGGCAGGAACAACTGATCGCGCGGTCGGTCGGCCAGGTCGAGATCGGCCTGTACGCCCGCAAGGACTACCTGCGCCGCTGCGGCACCCCCGCCACCCTGGCCGACCTGGCCAGCCACGCCCTGATCGGCTACGACACCGAGACGCCCTTTCTGCGCGGCGCCAGCAAGCGCTTTCCGATCCCCTGGGGCCGCGAACGCTTCGCCCTGCGCGCCGACAGCGACCTGGCGCAACTGGCCCTGATCCGCGCCGGCGCCGGCATCGGCGTCTGCCAGGTGGCGCTGGCCCGCCGCGACAGGCAGCTGGTGCGGGTGCTGCCGGACCAGGCCGCGTTCCAGCTGGACACCTGGATCACCATGCACGAAGACCTGCGCGCCAGCCCCCGCTGCAAGACGGTCTTCGACGCGCTGGTGGCCTGTCTGCTGGCCCATACCGGCGCGGCAGGCTAGCGTTCCCCCCAGACCCGCAACGATGCGACATTCCCGACGGGAATCGGTCCGACGTTCGGATATACTGTTCATCCATACAGTTATCCGACCGCAAGGGAACCCCGCCCCATGACCAGTCTGATCAATTCCCCGCCCAGCCGCAGCATCTGGCTCAGCGCCTTTCCGCGCCTGTCCGGCGTCAAGAACGGCGACTACCTGCCCCTGGACCGCCTGTGCGAAGCCACCGGCCTCGAAGGCGGCCAGAAGCTGCGCGAGGTCCTGGCCGCCGCCGAGCGCGAAGGCCTGCTGCTGATCGACCGCGGCGCCACGCCCGCCAGCTACCGGGCCACCTACGCGCTCGAGCGCCAGGTCACGCTGTTCGCGGCCGACTAGGGCCTGTTCAGGGAACGGCGTCCCGCCCCGGCTCCTGCGCCGAGCGAGTGCTAACGATCCCTTGCAATGCTGTTACATCTGGGGAAATAGAATTTCCCCGGAAATGCACGACACGGAGAAAAACATGCAAGAAGACACCGCCAAGCCCGAACCCACCCGCCGCCGCTGGCCCTTCGGCTACGGCCAGGAAGCGTAAGACCGGCGCCGCTGGCGCCCTTGCCGCCCCGGGGCACCGGAATTCCTCCCGTCCCCCGCCTGCCTCCCGCTCGTAGCAGACCCTGTCGAAGAACTTATGTCGGCTGCCGCGGGCCCCCCCTCCCGCGATCAGGTGCAGGCGCAACAGGCCGTACAGGCCCTTCTGCTCCTGGCCCCACGGGTCATAACGCGTGGTCAGCGGCACATTCATGTCGGGATTCCAGGCATTGCGAGACGCGTGTGGCGGCGGCGGTTCCGCTACAGCATCTCGTCCCGCGCCTTTTCCGCGCGCGAAGCGCCAATGGCGGTTGCGACTTTTTTGACTTCCTCGGGCGGCGGCAGCACCGCCGGAAAGCCCAGTGCTTCGATCCACAACTCCCGCGTCCACCCTTTCGAGTGATACAGGTGGTGGTCTTCGTCCTGTTCCACCGCGTCGTGGGCCTTCTTCAGGATCTGCGCCACCTTTCCCGTCAGCTTTTCCGCCACCAGGCCGATCAGCTCCCAATTCTGGTGATCTTTGGTTTCGGCAAGCACGACGCATTCGCCCGCCGCGATCTGCGCGGCCGCGGGATCGCTCCCGCTTTTCGCCAGCGCGATGGCCGTGACCAGCGATTCCCCGTGGTGCCGGACCACGTGGCGGCTCGGCACGTACGCCATGGCGTCCAGGCCCAATTCTTCAAAAACGGTAAGCAGGACCTGCTTGTGGGTTTTGGTTTCCTCGAGATAGCCACGCCATTCCTTGGCCAGGTCCTCGTTGCTCGCGCAGGCGATTGCCGCGGTGTAGACATTGATGCCGCCTAGTTCGGTCTCCAGGGCCTGATACAGCAAGTCATGGATCATCTCCATGTTTCCCTTCGCGTTTGCAGCCATTTGTGGCTCCTCGGTGTGATGCGTGGGCGCGCGTCCAGGAACAGGACGCGCGCGCTGTCCCGGCGTCAATCCGTCCGCTGGTTGGCGGCCGGATCGCCGACAGGCTCCTCGGGCTCGAGGTCCTCCAGGTCCTGCTGCGCGTCTTCGTCCGCGTCGGGCGCGAGCGGCGTCGTGCCGGGTTGCTGTCCCGGCGGCTGGGTCGAATCGGACCGCGGGTCCTTGGGGGGCCGGTTGGTCTCCGGCAACGTGGATTGCGATTGCGATTGCGTCATGGCATCACCTTTAGACGGCCACCTGGCCGCCTCCCCTTACCGCAAGTGCCGCTCCCAAAACAGCGCCCGATCCAGGCACCGCGCGGCCTCCGCCCCGCGGCGGCGCGGCCGCGCCGGCAAGCAGCCTGCGGGGGGTGGCGGCGCACGGGTGCGCCTGGTATGGCCACACTATTGCGGCGCCCGCGCACGCGCCGCATACTGGTTCAACCAAAACCTTCCGGAGTCGCCATGCGAGAAGACCTGCGCAAACTCGGCGCCGACGCCGCCCGCCAGGGGCTCGGTCTGCTTGATTGCCCCTATTTCCGGGCAGGGGCCATGCCGGCACACACCGGTGAATCCATCTCAGAATGGTCGCGATGCGTCCAGGCCTGGGAAATGGGCTGGCGCGAAGCCACCGCCCAACGCCTGGCTCGCTGCGATCGCGCGGCAATGCTGGGCGCGCTGACACACAACCACTGACGTTCCGCCTGCATCCGTCGCGCCGATGGCGCCGACGCGACGGATGCCCCTTTGCCGCCCGCGCCATCGGCCCGCCGAAACCGTCCGGTCGTTCCCCGCCGGGCGCCCCGCCCCCGCCCCGGCCCGATACAATCACGGGCATGAATTCCGCAACACAGACCACCGCCGCCGAGGCCCACGCCGGCCATACCCCCATGATGCAGCAATACCTCCGCCTGAAGGCGGAGGCCGGCCCCTTGCTGCTGTTCTACCGCATGGGCGACTTCTATGAAATGTT
Organism: Achromobacter insuavis; assembly: GCF_902859645.1. Taxonomy (GTDB): domain Bacteria; phylum Pseudomonadota; class Gammaproteobacteria; order Burkholderiales; family Burkholderiaceae_B; genus Achromobacter; species Achromobacter insuavis. The sequence continues at coordinate 15,221 of NZ_CADIJR010000015.1, forward strand.
CTATGAAGACGCGGAACGCGGCGCGCGGCTGCTCAACCTGACGCTGACCAAGCGCGGCTCGTCCAACGGCACGCCGATCCCGATGGCCGGGCTGCCGGTGCACGCGATGGAGCAGTACCTGGCGCGGCTGGTGGCGATGGGCGAGTCCGTCGCCATCTGCGAACAGATCGGCGATCCCGCGGCCTCCAAGGGCCCGGTCGAACGCCGCATCGTGCGCATCGTCACGCCCGGCACGCTGACCGACGACGCGCTGCTGCCGGCCAAGGCCGACCGCGCGCTGGCCGCCGTGTTCGTGTCCGGCAATGCGCGCGCGCCGCGCGCCGGGCTGGCCTGGCTGAACCTGGCCAGCGGCGACTTCCGCGTCACCGAATGCGCGCCGGCGCAGCTCGAATCCGAACTGCATCGCGTCGCGCCGGCCGAGATCGTCTGCGCCGACAGCGCCGAATTCGACTTCCCGTTCGAAGGCGCCCGTTCGCGCGTGCCGGACTGGCACTTCGAAAGCGACGGCGCCCGCGCGCACCTGCTGGCGCATTTCAAGACCGACACGCTGGCCGGCTTCGACATCGAAGACATGCCGGCCGGCATCTGCGCCGCCGGCGCGCTGCTGCGCTACGCCGCCCGCACCCAGTCGCAGGCGCTGGCGCACGTGCAGAGCCTGTCGGCCGAGCGTCCCGGCCAGTTCGTGCTGCTCGATCCCGTCACGCGCCGCAACCTCGAACTGACGCAGACGCTGTCGGGCGAGGATTCGCCCACGCTGTTCTCGCTGCTGGACGGCTGCCGCACGCCGATGGGCAGCCGCCTGCTGCGCCGCTGGCTGCACCATCCGCTGCGCGAGAACGAACAGGCCCACGCCCGCCAGCAGGCCATCTCGACGTTGCTGGCCGGCCGCATGGACGTCGAACAGACCTTCGGCTCCGCGGGCCTGCTGGAAACGCTGCGCGGCGCGCTCAACGCCTTCCCCGACATCGAACGCATCGCCGCGCGGCTGGCGCTGCGCTCGGTGCGTCCGCGCGAACTGGCCAGCCTGCGCGACGCGCTGGCCGCCCTGCCCGCGCTGCGCGACCTGGTCGCGCCGATGGCCGCCTCGCCGCGCCTGAACGACCTGATCTCGCACCTGTCGGTGGACCCGGCGCTGGCGGCCCTGCTGGTGCGCGCCATCGCCGCCGAGCCGGCCGTGGCGATCCGCGACGGCGGCGTGCTGGCCGCCGGCTTTGACGCCGAACTCGACGAACTGCGCGGCCTGGCCGCCGACGGCGGCGACTTCCTGGTGCAGCTGGAAGCGCGCGAACGCGAGCGCACGGGTATCAGCAACCTGCGCGTCGAATTCAACCGCGTGCACGGTTTCTACATCGAGGTCACCAAGGGCCAGACCGCCAAGGTGCCCGAAGACTACCGCCGCCGCCAGACGCTCAAGAACGCCGAACGCTACATCACCCCGGAACTCAAGACCTGGGAAGACAAGGTGCTGTCGGCGCAGGACCGCTCGCTGGCGCGCGAGAAGTGGCTGTTCGAGCAGTTGCTGGACGTGCTGGCCGAACACGTGCGCCCGCTGTCCGACTGCGCCGGCGCGCTGGCCGAACTCGACACGCTGGCGGCGTTGGCCGAACACGCGCGGCGCCACGACTGGATCGCCCCCGAACTGTCCGAGCAGGCCGACATCGATATCGACGCCGGCCGCCACCCGGTGGTCGAGCAGGCCATCGAACGCTTCACGCCCAACGGCTGCCGCCTCGATCCGGCGCGCCGCATGCTGCTCATCACCGGCCCCAACATGGGCGGTAAATCGACCTACATGCGGCAGGTGGCCTTGATCGTGCTGCTGGCGCGCATCGGCAGCTTCGTGCCGGCGGCGCGCGCCCGCATCGGCCGCATCGACCGCATCTTCACCCGCATCGGCGCCGCCGACGACCTGGCGGGCGGACGCTCGACCTTCATGATGGAGATGACCGAGGCCGCCGCCATTCTCGCGGCCAGCACGCCCAACAGCCTGGTGCTGATGGACGAGATCGGCCGCGGCACCTCCACCTACGACGGCCTGGCGCTGGCCTGGGCCATCGCCTGCCGCCTGCTGGCGCACAACCGCGCCCTGACGCTGTTCGCCACCCACTACTTCGAACTGACGCGCCTGCCGGCCGAGCAGCCCGCCTCGGCCAACGTGCACCTGGCCGCGGCTGAATCCGCCGGCGGCATCGTGTTCCTGCACGAAGTGCGCGAAGGCCCGGCCAGCCGCAGCTACGGGATCCAGGTGGCGCAGCGCGCCGGCGTGCCCGCCGCCGTCATCCGCCAGGCCACCCGCGAACTCGAACGGCTCGAAGCGCAAGGCGCGCCCACGCCGCAGCTGGGCCTGTTCTCGGCCGCGGCCGACGCCGACGCGCAGGCCTACGCCGCAGCCGATCGCGCCGACGCCATCGAGGCGCTGGACACGCTGCGCGAGGAACTCGCCGGCATCGACCCCGACAGCCTGACCCCGCGCGAAGCGCTGGACGCCCTCTACCGCCTGAAAAAGCACCTGCAATGAACCTCGACCATCCCCTGCCGCTGTTGGGCGACCAGAGCCCCAACGACTTCATGCGCCGCTACTGGCAGAAGAAGCCGCTGCTGATCCGCCAGGCCATCCCGAACTTCAAGCCGCCGGTGACCATCGCCGCGATCAAGAAGCTGGCGCGCCGCGACGACGTCGAATCACGCCTGATCTGGCGCGAGAACGGCGAATGGCAGATGGAGAACGGCCCCTTCGCCCGCCTGCCCAAGGACAACGAAGGCGACTGGACCCTGCTGGTGCAAAGCGTCGACCTGCACAGCGACGCCGCGGCCGAGCTGATGCAGCAGTTCCGCTTCATCCCCGACGCGCGCCTGGACGACGTGATGATCAGCATCGCCAGCCACGGCGGCGGCGTCGGCCCGCACTTCGACAGCTACGACGTGTTCCTGCTGCAGGCCGCCGGCGAGCGCGAATGGCGCTACGGCCGCCAGAAGGACCTGTCGCTCGAGCCCGGCCTGCCGCTCAAGATCCTCAGCCACTTCCAGCCCGAGGAACAGGCCGTGCTGGCGCCGGGCGACATGCTCTACCTGCCGCCACAGGCCGCGCACGACGGCATCGCCGCGGGCGACGGCTGCATGACCATCTCCATCGGTTTCCGCGCCCCCACGCAGGCCACGCTGGCGCGCGGCCTGCTCGAAGCCGCCGCCGACCAGGTGATGGCGCGCGTCGGCCTGCTGGGCGGCCCCTATGGCGAACCGGCGCTGCCCGGCCCCAAGCTGTCGGCCGTCTACCGCGACCCCGCGCAGGCCGCCGTGGCCACGCCGGCGCAGGTGCCGGACGCGCTGGTCGAGGCCACGCTGGAGACGGTCAGCAAGCTGCGTTTCGACGACGCGCTGGCCTCGCGCTTCCTGGGCTGCTGGCTGACCGAGCCCAGCAACCTCAGCGTGTTCGACGGCCCTGAAGGCCTGGACGTGGACCTGGAAGAGGACTGGCCCGCCCACGGCAAGCTGGTACTGGACCGCCGCAGCCGCATGCTCTATCGCGGCAAGCAGCTCTTCATCAACGGCGAGACCGCCATGACGCCGGCCTCGCCCGCCCTGTGTAAGCTGGCCGACGCGCGCAGCCTGGACTGCGCCGATCCCGCCTGCGCGCGCCTGTCCGATGAGGCGCGCTCATGCCTGGCCGACTGGCTCGACTCCGGCTGGATCCATTACGTCACCTCGTAGTATCCCGACACCTGCGCGTATCCAACTTGCACAGAACGCAATGAGGTCTATGCGCAGGGTCACATAAAGCAAGACATCACACCGCGCGGAAAGGTTTGTTGCCGTTGGGATGCGACCTTTTTAATTTCCACACTCGCATCGCTGACGGGTTCCTGTAGCCTGGGTTCTGGTTTCCCCTGAAGGGGTTTCAAGAGTCGTCATCTACAGGAGTCCAAAAATGATGAGCAAAACCTTGATTATTGCGTCGGTGCTGGCCGTCTCGCTCAGCGCCTGCAACAAGAAGGAAGATGCCCCGGCGCCCGCGAACAACCCCACGCCGGGCGCCAGCACGCCCGCGCCTTCGAGCACGCCGCCGGCCACCTCGCCGGCGCCCGCGCCCACCCCTGGCACCACGCCCGGCGGCGGTTCCACCACCCCCGGCGGTTCGACCACGCCCGCGTCCTGATCGTATCGTCATCAGCGAATCCCCCCGCCGCTGATCACGAAAAAAGCCCTGGCCTCGCGCCAGGGCTTTTTGTTTGCGCGCGTGCCGGCGCAAAAAGAAAAAGGCCCCGTGGGGGCCTTTTCGTACTGTCGCGAAGCGCCGGGAGGCGCCTCGCGGCGGACACCTTACATCTTGTCCTTCAGCACGCTCAGCAGGCGCTGGGCGGTGGCGCTGTTGTCGCGCTCGCCCTTGGCGTCGAGCACCGTCACCGTGGTCTGCTCGCCGCTGGCGGTCAGGTGGATGCGGTACTGCGGCGCCTCGGCCTTCTTGTCGCCCGAGAACATGCGGCTGAAGAAGCCCGGCTGGTCGATCTTCTCGCCGGTGTCGGTGTCGACGTAGCGCACGAAGTAGTCGCCGGCCGAACGATCGCGATCGTCCACCGAGAAGCCGCCGCCGTCCAGCGCCACGCCGACACGGCGCCAGGCGCGGTCGAACGATTCGCTGACGATCAGGGCGGCGCCCTGTGCACGGACATCCTGCTGCACCGCGGGCTTCTGCGGCGCGGCTTCCGCCTGCTGCACCAGCTTGCGGGCGTTGTCGACGTCGGTGCCCAGATAGACCATCATGCGCGCCAGCATGGCGGCGTTCAGGCCCGGATCTTCCTTGCCGTTCTGCCACTGCACTTGCGAGCCGTCGCCGCCGACGCGCTTTTCGAGCATCTGGCGGTGGCTGACGTAGATTTCGGTGTGGCCGTTGACGCGTTCGACGCGGGTGCGGAATTTCTCGCGCTCACCGCTGTCCCAGGCCGATTCCAACACCGCGCCCAGGGCCTGGCGCAGCCAGCTTTCCGGGATCTTGGCGCGGTTTTCCGCCCAGTCGGTTTCGATCAGGCCGGCGCCGGGGTTGTTGCTGGCGACCGTGAAGCCGTTTTCGGTCCAGAAGTCGACCAGGCGCGGGAACACGTCCTCGGGCGCGCGGTCGACCACCAGCCAGCGCAGGTCGCCGTCGCGTTCGACGCGCATGTCCTGGCGGCCGGGCAGCACGTTGCTGGCCTTGGGCGCGGTGGCCTGGGCCTGGCCCTGCTGCTGGAATTGCGAATAGGTGGTCGAGCCCGACGCCGGCGCGCGGTAGCGCGGATCGCTGGCGGCCTGGGTCAGGTCGGGCGGAATGCTCAACGGCTCGCCACGTTGCGTGACGGCGCTCTTGTAATTGACGGATTCTTCATTGCCCAGGAATTGGTTGACCTCGCTGCAGCCGGCCAACAACACCAGAGACATCAATGCCGACAAACCGGCATGACGCTTGTTCATACGTATCCTCACGATATTTAGAGCAGGCCCGTTTCCTGGAGCACGCGACGCACCGTTTCGTGGTGCTGCGCGCCCAGTTCCACCAGCGGCAACCGGTAGCCCAGTGCGGTGCGGCCCATTTCGGCCAGCGCCCACTTGACGGGAATAGGATTGGCTTCAACGAACAAAGCCTTGTTCAGACGGGCCAGGTGCGCATTAAGTTCACGCACCTTCGGCACGTTGCCCGCCAGGGCGGCGGCACACAAGTCGCGCATCAGCTTGGGCGCGACGTTGGCGGTCACGGAGATGTTGCCGCGCGCGCCCAGCAGGATCAGGGCGGCCGCGGTGGGATCATCGCCGCTGAAGACCTGGAAGCTGGCCGGCGCTTCGCGCAGCAGCAGGCCGCCGCGCGCGATGTCGCCGGTGGCGTCCTTGATACCGATGATGCCCGGCACCTGCGCCAGGCGCAGCACCGTTTCGTTGCTCATGTCGGCCACGGTGCGGCCCGGCACGTTGTACAGGATGGTCGGCAGCTCGACGGCTTCCGCGATGGTGCGGAAGTGGCGATACAGGCCTTCCTGCGACGGCTTGTTGTAGTACGGCACCACCGACAGGCCAGCCTGCGCGCCCACCGCCTTGGCGTGGCGCGTGAGGTGGATGGCTTCGTCGGTGGAGTTGGCGCCCACGCCGGCGATGACCGGAATGCGGCCGGCGGCATGCTCGACCGCCACGCGGATCAGCTCCGCATGCTCTTCCATGGAGACCGTCGGCGATTCCCCGGTGGTGCCCACCACCACCAGTGCATCGGTTCCTTCCTGGATATGCCAGTCGATCAACGACCGGTAGGCAGCGTAGTCAAGGCTGCCATCGGGCTGCATCGGGGTGACGAGGGCCACCATGCTGCCCTGGAAATTAACGCCTGCGGCGGTTGCAGGGGATGCCATAAATGAGGGGCTCCAAAGCCCGGTGGCGGGATGCCTCAGGGCCAGAATCAGTGAAACCGCTGAGTTTAACGGATATTGGCCAAAATCCTACAGAAACCACTGAACGATTGCCGTTCCCAACGCCAATACCGGACGCATCAATATCCAGAGTACGTCGGTCACCAGCAGCACCACCACGATCACCAGGCCATACGGCTCGATTTTCGAGTATTGCCAGGCCAGGCGGTTGGGCAGCAGGCTGAAGAGGATGCGTCCCCCGTCCAGCGGCGGAATCGGCAGCAGGTTCAGCGCCATCAGCACCAGGTTGACCTGCACGCCGGCCATCGCCATTTCGAACCAGAAACTCTCCTGCATGCCGGTTTCGAGAAACAGGCGCAGGGAAAACACCCACAGGATCGCCATCAGCAGGTTGGCGGCGGGACCGGCCAGCGCCACCCACAGCATGTCCTTCTTGGGGCGGCGCAGCCGGCCGAAATCGACCGGCACCGGCTTGGCCCAGCCGAACAGCATGCCGGGGCTGCCCAGCAGCTTGGACATCAACAGGATCACCGCCGGCACCAGCAGGGTGCCGACCGGGTCGATGTGGCGCGCCGGGTTCAGGCTGATGCGGCCCGCCTGGTACGCCGTCGGATCGCCGAACATGCGCGCGACATAGCCGTGCGCGGCCTCGTGCAGGGTGATGGCGAAGATAACCGGTATCGCGTAGACCGCGATCGTCTGGATGATGTCATTCATGGCGAAGCGGATTGTAGAGGAGCCGCGTGACGAACAGTGCGGCTAAATGAGGAGCGGCGCCATTGCGGCCGTCGCGGCGGCCGCAATGGCGCCGCCGCGTGAACGGGCGCTCAGCCGCGTCAGGCCAGGCCCAGCGTGGCGGGATCGCCGCGCCCCACCCGCACCACGACAGGGTCGTCGCCGGTCAGGTCGATCACGGTGGTCGGCGAATGCGGGCAGGCGCCCGCGTCGATGATGGCCGCCAGCTCATGGTCGTAGCGCTCGCGGATGGCCTCGGCATCGTTCAGCGCGTCGGTCTCATCCTTCGGGATCAGCGTGGTCGACAGCAGCGGCGCGCCCATCTGTTCGAGCAGCCCCAGCATCACGGCATGGTCCGGCACGCGGATGCCGATGGTCTTGCGCGACGGATGCGACACGCGCCGCGGCACTTCCTTGGTGGCCTCCAGGATGAAAGTCCACGGCCCCGGCGTGGCGGCCTTGAGCAGGCGGTACTGGCGGTTGTCGACGCGCGCGAAGTGGCCGATCTCGGCCAGGTCGCGGCACAGCAGCGTGAGATGGTGGCGATCGTCCAGGCCGCGCAGTCGGCGCAGGCCGTCGGCGGCGTTCTTGTCGTCCAGGCGCGCGACCACCGCGTAGCTGGAATCGGTGGGCACCGCCACCAGGCCCCCGTCGTTCAGCCATTGGGCGGCCTGCTTGAGCAGGCGCGGTTGGGGATTCGCGGGGTGGATATCTAAATGAAGGGCCATGGGATTATCCTAACACTCTTGAAGGCCGCATCGTCAACCGCGGCCGACGCAACACATGGCGGCGCCAGCCGCCCGGAGACACAGTATGCGCCTGGACGATTCCCGCGAAAGCGACAACGTGGAAGACCGCCGCGCCAGCGGTCCGCGCATCGGCGGCCGAGGCACCATCGGCATCGGCACCATCGTGCTGGCCCTGGTGGCCATGTATTTCGGCGTCGACCCCAGCGTGGTGCTGCAGATGGCCGAGGGCCCCGCCACGCAGCAACAGCAGGCTCCCGCCAGCCGCCCGCCCGCCAACGACCCGCAGGCGCGCTTCGTCTCCAAGGTGCTGGGCGAGACCGAGGACACCTGGAGCGCCATCTTCCAGAAAGACCTGAACCGCCCGTACGTGCCGCCCAAGCTGGTGCTGTTCCGCGGCGCCACGCCCACCGCCTGCGGCACCGGCCAGGCGGCGATGGGGCCGTTCTACTGTCCCGGCGACAGCAAGGTCTACATCGACCTGGCGTTCTTCGACGAACTGCAGAACCGCTTCAAGGCCCCCGGCGATTTCGCCCAGGCCTACGTCATCGCGCACGAGGTCGGCCACCACGTCCAGCACCTGCTGGGCATCTCCGATCAGGTCGACAACCTGCGCCGGCGCAACCCGTCGCAGGCCAACGCGCTGTCGGTGCGCATGGAACTGCAGGCCGACTGCTTCGCCGGCCTGTGGGCGCAGCGCGCCAACGCCGCCCGCAACATCCTCGAAAGCGGCGACGTCGAGGAAGCGCTGGCCGCCGCCACCGCCATCGGCGACGACCGGCTGCAGAAGCAGAGCCAGGGCTACGTGGTGCCCGACGCCTTCACCCACGGCTCGTCGGCGCAGCGCGTGCGCTGGTTCAAGCGCGGCCTGGACAGCGGCGATCTCAAGCAATGCGATACTTTCGCCGCCAGCTCGCTGTAGGACGCTGGCCGCGACGCGATGACCGCTGTATATCCATACAGCCAAAAGCCGAGACCGTCTTCATCTTGTAAGATTACGCCCCCGCGCACTCCCGCTGCGCGGGCCAGAGCTCCCCAGCGAGGGGGCTTTTCCCGTTGGCCGGCCCGACGGGAAAAGCGTGCTCCCGCCCCGCGCGCCCTGCCGCGGCGACAGGGGTGGCACGGCGCATTTCCAGTTACTAGATCCGTTCCATGGCCAACAAGTTCGAACCGTTAATCACCGTTGATGAGGTGCAAGAGATCCTTGCGGAGCCCAAGGAAACGGTCAAGCAGATCACCTGGATCCCGAAGCCGGCCGCCACCAGCATCCAATGGATGGAGTTCGCCAGCCCGTGCCGCGTCAAGGGCGAGGTGCGCGACGACGTCATCTTCCGCGCCATCTACCGCGGCGCCCGCACCGTGGTGCACGGCCAGGCCACCATCTTCCTGGCCGAGGCCTTCTGCGCCAGCCTGTTCGTCGGCCCGCACCGCGTGTTCGGCGTCGATACCGACGACTCGTTCCACACCAGCCTGGTGGGCGAAGGCCGGCCGCAGTACCGCAAACCGCTGGCGGACCGCAGCCATGAACACATCTGGGTGGACGAAGGCGAAGGCTATGCCGAGCCCATCGTGCCCGCCCTGCACACGGTCGCCGAGCTGATGCAGTATTTCCTGCCGAGGGCCAACCTGGCCCTGACCGGCGGTTTCGCGCATCCCCTCAAGGGCCGTCAAATCGAACTGATCCTATGAGCAATTTCCTGGAAGCCTCCGGCTGGACCGTCCTGCCGGCGGGCGAACACGCCATCCGCGCCATCTCGCCGATGACGCTGGGCCTGGACGGCCAGCACGCCGCGTTCTTCATCGCCTACCCGGACGACGCCACGTTCTATCTCACCGACGCCTGTGAGACGTCGATGCATGCCTCCAGCTACGGCATCGAGCTGGCGCCCAAGCGCATCGACATCCTCAATGAAACGCCGGGCGTGAGCCTGGCGCACTTCGACAAGTCGGGCGCCATCGTCGCCACGGGCCCCAACGAGCAATTGCAGGAAGCCCTGTGGGACGCGGTCAAGCTGGCCATGGCGCTGTCGTTCCAGTGCGCCAAGTGGATGCCGCGCTTCAGCCAGCTGCGTTTTCGCGCCCAGGTGGGCCGGGCGCTGGCGGCCGGCGTCGGTCCCAACCGCATGGTCAAGGGCGCGCGCGCCAAGGGCAGCAGCGGCCACACCGCCGACTTCGCCTTCGGCGTGCGCGCCGCCGGCAGCACCGCGCTGACGTACATCGAACCGATCGCGCTCAAGGCCGGCAAGAAAATGGACTGGACCCAGGTCTACCAGACCCACGGCAAGATGTCGGACGTGAAAATGGCCGATGCGCGCAACTCGCGCATGGTGATCCTGGAAGACGGCGCGTCGGCCGAGGAACTCAAGAAGGCCGTGGCCATCCTGGAACAGTCGGCCAGCGTGCTGACGCTGGCCAAGACGCGCGACTGGAAGGCCGTGTTCGCGGCCGAGTGAATACGGCCGCCGCCGGGCGGCGCATCATGGCGACCGGCGCGCCGCGGCAGGGGCGCCGTGGAAATTCCCTCGCCGTCAGGCGTCAGGATGGCACGTGGGTCAGGCCGTCGACGATCTCGCGCCCGTGCAGGATGGCGGCATGCACCGCCTCGCGCGGGCTGTAGACGAAGCCGCCTTCGGCAAAGCGTGGCACGGGGTATTCGTCGCCGCCTTCCAGCACGGCGCCCGCCTGGACCACCATGATCGATGCGATGAAAACGGGGCCGCTGGGCAGCGTCTGAACCTCTTCGCCCGCGCCCCGGGACACCTTGGCCGTCAGCCGGTATCCCTTGTAGATCAAGTTGTTCTGATGCACTTCGGATGCCCTCTTTCTGCGGACCAGCATACCCCGGCTGTTCATGACAGTTCGGATAAGTTTTGTAACCTCGGCATTCGATAGAAACATTGTTGCAATGCACGAATTGCGTCCCCGTTTCCGCCGGACGCGGGGTACAGGCCGGACAGGCAGGCGGTGCGCGGCTGACAGCCAGATGACACTCGATGACACTGTCATCTGGCCGCCGCCGCGCTGATCCGTCCCGGGGATTTCCCCTATGACTGTTGCGAAAGCGCACTTTCGGGCGCCTGCATGCCGGTCGCCCGCAGGTAGTCGGGCCGGGTCCAGCCCCGTCCCAGCAGGAACATGCGGGTATGCAGGTCGCCCAGCACCGGCGGCGTCACCGTGGCGCCCAGATAGGTCAGGCGCTTGCGCCGCAGGTCGACGTAGCCCAGCTCGTAGTCGCGGGCCAGCCCCAGCCACAGGCGATGGGCGCCGGCCGACTGGCGCGCGCCGCTCATGATGCACAGGCCGGCCTCCAGCCCCCAGCGATAGACCGCGGTGGCCAGCCCCATGCCCTGGTAGGGCGCGGCGTACTTCGAGTGCGGCGCGCGCACGTAGGGATCGGCGCGCCGCCCCACCTCGATCAGCCGGTTGAACACCGTATAGCCCGCCAGCCGGCCGCGCCGCGCGTCCACCACATACACGTAATACTCGCCATCGGCTTCGCGGTAGCGAAGCACCATGCCAGGGATGTCGGTTTGAACCTCCGGCAATCCATACAAGCGGTCCGAAGGACGATTCATGCGGTCGTGGATGGCATCGAGTTCCGTCTCCACTTCATGCGGAGCATGGTTGACGTCGATGCGCAGTTCCGTCGCGATTGGCAGAGTGCGGCGGAAAGCGTGCAGGGCCAGCGTAGGCAAGGCCACCTCCTGTGCAGGGCAAATGCCCGATGAAAAAAGCGGTGCGTGCGCCGGCCCGGCCTGCCGGCCAAGGGGCGACGCGTGATGTCGATGGGGTCGTGCGGAAACCGCCGCGGCCTCTCGTCCGCGGCAAAGCGATTTCATGACGGGCTAGGCCGCGGCGTGGCCGCCGCTACGGCGCCAGTCCGCGCTATCGCCGGAGGCCTCGTCGGGCATGCCGAAGAACGCCGGAAACTGGCGCGCGCCCTTGCGTGTGACCGACAGCGCGCGCGAATCCAGGTCCTTGTCGATCCAGCCGCGCGCGAGCAGCGCCTCCAGCAACGCGGCGCCGAGCGCGCCGCCCAGATGCGAGCGGCGCTCGCTCCAGTCCAGGCACGGGCAGGCGAAGCGGCGGCGGCGCTGGCGCGCCTGCGCCACGTCGACCCCGACCTGCGCCAGCGAGGCCTCGCCCAGCGGCGTCAGCGCGTAGTCGCGGCCATCGGCCGCCAGCCACTGGCGCGCCAGCATCGCGTCGTGGATGCGCACGGCCAGCGTGCCAGCCATGTGGTCGTAGCAGGTGCGCGCCTCGCGCAGCGCCGACGGCGTGTTGGGCTTGAACGGCGTGCGCTCGGCGCCCGCCACCACCAGCAGCGCCTCCAGCGCGCGCGCGACTTCGGCATTGGCCAGCCGGTAATAGCGGTGCTTGCCCTGCGCCGCCTGCTCCACCAGCCCCTGCTCGCGCAGGCGCTGGAAATGGCTGCTGGCGGTGGAGGCGCCGATCTCGGCGGCCGCGGCCAGTTCGGTGGCGGTGCGGGCGCGGCCGTCCAGCAGCACGCACAGCATGCGCGCCCGCGCCGGATCGGCGATCGCGCCGGCAACGGCCGACAGGTTGATATCGGCGAACTCGGATTCCATGATTCGGTCCCGGCCAAAGTGTTGTCTACAGGGCCAAGCATACTGCGAGTCATCCCAACAAAACAGCCGGCGCCATCGCCAGCCGCTTGCCATGCACACCCCACTGCGTTTTTTCGGCCGGAAAGTCCTTTACGCCACCTTCGTGCTGGCCATCTTCGGCTGGGGCGTCGGCTTCTATGGCCCGCCCGTGTTCCTGCACGCGGTGGTGCAGCGCACCGGCTGGAGCGTGGCGCTGGTGTCGGCCGCGGTCACCCTGCACTTCCTGTGCGGCACGCTGATCGTGGCCAACCTGCCGCGCCTGTACCGGCGCTGGGGCGTGCCGGCGGTCACCCTGGCCGGCGCCATCGCGCTGGCGCTGGGCGTGTCGGGATGGGCCCGCGCGGCCGCGCCATGGCAGCTGTACGCGGCCGCGCTGTTCTCCGGCATGGGCTGGGTCACGCTGGGCGCGGCGGCGGTCAACGCGCTGATCTCGCCCTGGTTCGTCAAGCGCCGGCCGGCCGCGCTGGGCATGGCCTACAACGGCGCCAGCATCGGCGGCGTGGTGTTCTCGCCGCTGTGGGTGTTCCTGATCGCGGGCTACGGCTTCGCGCAGGCGGCCTGGTGGGTCGGCGCGGCGATGGTGCTGGTGATCGCGGTGCTGGCGCGCAAGGTGTTCGCCGTCACGCCGCAACAGCTCGGCCAGCATCCCGACGGCGTGCCGCCGGACGCGCCGGCGCAGGCCGCCGCCGCCGCGCTGGCGCGCGTGCCGCGCCTGTGGCGCGACCGCGCCTTCCTGTCGCTGGGCGCCGGCATGGCGCTGGGGCTGTTCGCGCAGATCGGCCTGATCGCGCACCTGCTGTCGCTGCTGGCGCCGCTATTGGGCGCGCAGACCGCCGGCATCGCGATGGGCCTGGCCACCGCCAGCGCCATCGCCGGCCGCAGCCTGGTGGGCTGGCTGATGCCGGCCTCGGCCGACCGCCGCCTGATCGCCTGCCTGTCCTATGGCGCGCAGATCGCCGGCTCGCTGGTGCTGATGCTGGCGGTGGACCATGCCTGGGCGGTGTGGGCGGGCGTGCTGCTGTTCGGCGCCGGCATCGGCAACGCCACCTCGCTGCCGCCCTTGATCGCGCAGGCCGAATTCGCGCGCGAGGACGCGGCGCGGGTGGTGCCGCTGATCGTGGCCATGTCGCAGGGCGCCTATGCCTTCGCGCCCGCCGTGTTCGGCGTGCTGCGCACGCTGTCCGGCCAGGAGCAGCATCCGCTGTTCTGGTTCCTCGCGGTGGCGGCGGCGCTGCAGGCGGCGGCCATCGCCTGCCTGGCGTGGGGCCGCGGCGCCGCGCGCCAGCGGCGCCTGCAGGCGGCTAGCGCGGCCTGATCGGGCCGCCTGCAGGCCTCGATCGGTGTCGGTCAACCCGTGTGATTCCAGCCGTGGCGTGCAACCGCCATGCTTCATCCGCCGCGATGCAGCGCCCGCCGGTCACGCCAGCCCGCCGCGACGCGCCACCAGTCCGGCCATCACGGCGTCGCCCTGTTCATCGGCCAGCCCCGCCGCCACGCCCTGGCGGTCGGCCACGGTGCGGTTCTGGCTGACCTTCCATTTGCCTTCGATGCGCGTGATCGCGATTTCGACGCCGACGATGGCGCGCATCTGCGCCGCGATGAAATCCTCGGGCGCATCCTCGACGCGCCAGGGCTGCACCCGCGCCTTTTCCTGCGCTTCGGTCAGCGCGCCGATCTGCGCGCGCACCCAGACGGGATCGTCGTGCACCGTCGGCGTGCCCCACACATGCACGGCGACGAAATTCCAGGTCGGCACGACCTTGTGCGTCTCGGCCTTGGTGGCGTACCAGGACGGCGTGATGTAGGCCTGCGCGCCATGGAACACCAGCAGGCAGTCGCCGCCGGCGGCCAGTTCCTTCCATTGCGGATTGGCGCGCGCCATGTGCAGCCGCAGCACCCCGTGCGGCCCTTCCGGATACAGCAGACAGGGAATGTGGTTGGCCATCAGCCCGCCCTCCCCGCTGGTCATCAGCACCCCCAGGGGATGCGCGCGGATGAAATCGTGCTGGACCTCGAGGGAATCTTCACGGAAGGCGGACGGCAGGTACATGGCGGAATAGGCGCGGGAAAGGGAAACACACACCATAGCGCCGCGCTGGCTCCATTGCCAGAGCCATATAACCCTCAATTCATGGAGCCACAATGCGCGTGGCTCCCCGGCGACGGCGCCGCCGGCAGCCGATCACATCAACGGATCGCACCCGCGCATCCCGCCACCGCCCGCCGGATCACGCCAGCGCTTTCACCAGCAGCACCGTCGTGAAACCGCTGTCCCATTCCTCGTCGGGATAGGTGTCGACCTCGGCATAGCCATGCTTGGCGTAGAACGCGCGGCTCTGCGTATTGAAGGTGTCGGTCTCCAGCCGCGCCTCGCCGAAGCCGGCGGCGCGCATGCCATCCTCGGCCAGCGCCAGCAGCGCCGCGCCGACCCCGCGCCGCTGCTGCGCCGGATGCACGTGCAGGGCCCAGATGAAGTTCTTCTCCCAGTCCACCATGCCCGCCACGCGGCCGCCGGCCTCGCACACCTGGAAGCGCGCGCCGCGCTCGGCGACGTATTGCGGGATCTTGCCGCTATCCAGGAAGTGCTGGTACTTCTGCGGCGTCATCTGCGGCCGCCAGGTGCCTTCATAGGTTTGCGTCAATATGTCCTCCAGCGCCGCCACATCGTCGGGGCGCGCCGGTCGGATCGTCAGGGAAGTCCGGGTTTGCGTCATGCGCGGCAGTGTAGCAACCGCGCGCGCGCCCTATCGTCGGACGCGTTCGTAGGCCTGGTTCATGCGCTCGCGCGCGGCCGTTTCATGCGCATAGGCGCGGTCGTAAGTGGCCAGGCAGGCCGCCGTCGGATCGGGCCATTTGATCGCGGCGACGGCCGCGGTCAATTCGTCGCGCGCGCGCTGCCATTCCTTGACGGCGGCGTACCATTCCTTGGTCGTGTCCATAGTTCCCTCCCTATGTGCACGGCCCCATCGTAGTCCCGCCCGCGCCGGCCGCGACTACTGCTTTCAGCGACGCAAATGGATGAGTCCGACCCCGCGCCGGATGGCGACTTTGCGCCGCATCGAGCGCGCTGTTCGCCCGCCAGGCCAGGGCGCCGCGCGGCCAAGGTAAAATGATCGGATGCAACCGGGACCAGCATCGCGGCAGGCGCCGCGGCGGTCCCTTGCATGGATGCCGCGGACGCGGCTTCCCGCCAGCGCCGCCATGACGCCGCGGCCCGCACGGGCCATTCACGCAATGCGCTCATGCGGCGAAATCCAGACACAACGCCTCCAGAAATGAACGCTGCGCCGCCGCGGTGGTCGTAGGGTAGCCGGCCCGCCGCGCCATCGCCCGCCGCACCGCACCCGCGGCGCCGCGCCCTCCGCTTTCCTCATATCACGATGTGATGAATATTGACGTCAACCCTCACTTACTCACGGCCACGGCAAATGCTACTGTTCCGCCTGTGCAAGGAGTACAAGCAATGGATCAGAAAACGAAACCCTGGGCCTTTCCCAAACCCCATCCGGAAAACACCCCGCGGGGCGAACGAAACAAACAGGAGTTCGACACGCCGCCGGTGAGCGAAACGCCCGCGGCCAAGCCGCGCGGCAAGAAAAGCGCCACCACGGCCGCCGCCGCCAAATCATGACGCGTCATTGACGGCCGTCCACCCATGCGCCCGCCCGCCACCGCGCCGATCCCCGCCGCCTTCGCGCGGCCGGTGCGCGGCCCGCGAGGCCTGAATCCGCCGCGCGCCCCGGGACGCCGGCCGCATCAATCATGAACGCGTTCATGAATCCGGCGCTGCGGGGCGCCGGCCGGATCACCGGCGTGTTCTTCCACCCGGCCGGCGACATCGTCGCCGTGGCCTCCGCCTTTCCCCTCCTGATCAATCCGCCTGCGCGCGCCGCCTATGGCGGCGCCGCGCTGCGCTACCGCGTCGGCCTCTACCGCCGCGGCGATCCCGTGCCGTTCGCGGCCTGCGACGCGCCGCGCCTGCCCATCAACGACGTCGCCTTCCATCCGGACCAGCCCGTCATCGCCATCGGCGCGGGCAGCTACGACGGCGGCTATCTGTTCGAGGGCGAACTGATCGCCTGGAATTGGCAAAGCGGCGCCAGCCGCCGCCCCTTCCTCAACGTGCCCGAAGTGGTGCGTTGCCGCTACCTCGACGACGGCCGCATCCAAGCCTGGGTGCGCCCCTGGGATGAATCGTGGGACGAGCAGGACGGCGACGTCCCGCCCGCTTTCGAAACGCTGCTGCCGGTATGGGCCGAGGCCGACGCCGCGCCCGTCACGCCGGACCTGGACCCCGCCGCCGCCGTCCTCGACCCGGCCATGCCACGCGATGACGGCGACCCGGCCTCGCGCCTGGCGCAATGGCTGGGCCTGCCCGACCTGGGCCTGCGCGGCGCCATCTGGGACCTGGCGTGGCTCGACGCCGACACGCTCGCCGCGGTCCACGACGGCTGCCTGCTCGAGCGCTACCGCGCCGACGGCGCGTTGCTCGCGCGTCACGACGGCGGCGGCCGCGGCGCCGAGATCCTGCGCACCACGCCGCTCGTCGTGCACGCGATCGCCCCGCCCGATCCCGCCGACCGCTTCCGCCGCGACTCGCGCTTGTACGCGCTGCGCGACGGCGAGCTGACGACGCTGCGCGACGAGGATGGCCAATACACCTTCTGCGCCAGCGCCGACGGCCGCCTGCTCGGCCGCCGCGACCGCATCGATGCGCGCCGCCGCGGCGCCGGCGACGTCCTGCTCGATGCCACGCTGACCGACGCACGGCGTCTCGATCTCGGCCACTACGACTGCTTCAACCACTACATCGGCATCAACGGCGCGCCCGATCTGTTCACGGTGCAGGGCACGCCGCCCGATTCGCACGAAGGCAAGCACCTGTGCCGGGTCCACGCCGATGGTCGCCTCGAACGCCTGTGGCCATTGCTCAAGCCGGACGGCACGCCCGCCAGCCACGCCATGGAATGCCGCGGCGCCTACGTCGATGACGCGCTCGGCGCCGGCCTGGTGATCGCCGGCAAGCACTACTCGCCCACGGTCGGCAACGCCTATCGCGGCTTCATCTACCGCAAGTCGCTGGCGCGCGGCCAGGAACGCTGGCGCCATGCCACCCCGGCCTCGGCCAGCGCCATCGTCGTGGCCGACGGCCTGGTGCTGGCGGCCTTCCTCGACGGCACCCTGATGCTGATCGACGCGGACAGCGGCGACCTGCTGCTGGCGTCCCGGGTCCGCATCGGCGGCATCGCCACCGTGCTCTACGCCCTCGCCGCGCACGGCGGCAGACTGGCCGTCGGCGCCATCGACGGCCGCATCGCGCTCGTCGACCTGGCCGCGCTGGCCGCCCTGCGCCCGACCCGCGGCGGCATCGATCTGGCATGATGGGGCCATCGCGGGCATCGCCGCCCGCCCCCCTTGAACCGATCGCCCACGCCCATGCACTACACCCAGGACCCCGCCACCCCGCCCGCCCCCACCGTCAGCTTCGACGACTTCATGAAGGTCGACATCCGCGTCGGCACCATCATCGCCGCCGATCCCTTTCCCGAGGCGCGCAAGCCGGCCTACAAGCTGACCATTGATTTCGGCGCCGGCGTCGGCGTCAAGAAAAGCTCGGCGCAGATCACCGGCCGCTACACGCTCGAGCAACTGCCGGGCAAGCGCGTGCTCGGCATCGTCAACTTCCCGCCGCGCCAGGTCGGCCCGGTGCGCTCGGAAGTGCTGGTGCTGGGGCTGGCCGACGCCGCCGACCAGACCGTGCTGGTCACGCCCGAGCTGGACGTGCCCAACGGCGCCCGGCTGACCTGAACCTGAAAATTTCGCCCCGGCGCCCCGCGCCCTTTGCTACACTGCAAGCCTCCCTGGGGAGTAGCCTCTTCCGGCCCCGTCCGGAAGCGCCCGCGTCAACACTCTTGGCCCTTCTGGCCATGGCGCCGGCAACCGACACGGTTTGGCGAGACCACGGACTTTTCCATAGCTTCTGACCGGGCGATATGGAAAGTCTGTGTGTTTCGCCCGGTCGGAGCCTCTCCCGCATGAACGCCCTTTCCACCCTCATCCTGGCCTTCGCCATGTCCACCGACGCCTTCGCCGCGGCGGTCGGCAAAGGCGCCGCCCTGCACAAGCCACGGCTGTCCGAAGCGCTGCGCACCGGCGTGATCTTCGGCGTGATCGAAGCCATCACGCCCGTGATCGGCTGGGCGCTCGGCTCCATGGCCGCCCGCTTCGTGCAGGACTGGGACCATTGGATCGCCTTCGGCATGCTCTGTATCCTGGGCGCGATGATGATCCGCAACGGCCTGGGCGCCGACCACGAAGAAGCCGCGCCGGTCGGCCGCCATTCGTTCTGGCTGCTGGCCGCCACCGGCTTCGCCACCAGCATCGACGCCATGGCCGTCGGCGTCAGCCTGGCCTTCATCGACAACAACATCGCCGTCACCGCGCTGGCCATCGGCCTGGCGACCATGCTGATGGTGACCCTGGGCGTCATGATCGGCCGGCTGGTCGGCAACGTCGCCGGCAAGCGCGCCGAGGTGCTGGGCGGCCTGGCGCTGATCGGCATCGGCGCCACCATCCTGTACGAGCACTTGAAGGCGTAAGACGCGCGCCCGCCACACGCGTGGCGGGCGCGCCGATCTCTCGGAAAATAGCGGACGGAATGACCCCGATCGCGCCGTGGGATCGGGCTATCCTCACACGCTTGTTGCAGCGCATATGCATGATCCGCCCCTGCCCGGGCGCATCGGCGCGCCGCAGCGCCCGCCCGCGCGCCGGGCCGGGAACGACGCGAACAGGATGCTCCCCCCATGGCCTTGAAACACTACCGCGACCTCGACGTCCACGAAGCCGCGAAGGCCCGCATCCGGCTGGTGTTCCAGCACTTCGAGCGGGTCTGCGTCGCCTTCTCCGGCGGCAAGGACAGCTCCGTCACCCTGCACCTGGCGCTCGAGGTCGCGCGCGAAATGGGACGCGGCCCGGTGCACGCGGTCTTCATCGACCTCGAAGGCCAATACCAGGCCACCATCGCCCACGTCACCGCCATGTTCGATCGCGCCGACGTCCACCCCTGGTGGATCTGCCTGCCGATCAACCTGCGCAACGCCTCGAGCCTGCGCGAACCCTACTGGTGCGCCTGGGAGCCCGGCCGCGAGGCCGACTGGATCCGGCCGCTGCCGCGGCATCCGTCCGTCATCAACGATCCCGGCTATTTCCCGTTCTACCGCCATCGCATGGAATTCGAGGAATTCGTGCCCGAATTCAATCATTGGCTGGCGCGCGACGCGACCACCGCGTTCCTGGTCGGCATCCGTTCCGACGAATCGCTCAACCGCTATCTCGCCGTCAAACGCCGCACCAAGAAATGCGCCTGGACGCCGCCCGGCGCGCACAAGCCGCTGGCCTGGAGCACCCGCGACAAGCAGCGCGACAACGCCGTCACCTTCTTCCCGATCTACGACTGGAAGTTCGAAGACCTGTGGCGCTACACCGGCGAAAACGGTCACGCCTACAACCGCCTCTACGACCAGATGCTGCGCGCCGGCGTGCCGTATTCGCAGATGCGCATCTGCCAGCCCTACGGCGACGACCAGCGCAAGGGGCTGGACCTGTTCCACAAGCTCGAACCCGCCACCTGGTTCCGCACGGTCAAGCGCGTACAGGGCGCCAACTACGCGGCGCGCTATTGCCGCCAGCGCTTCCTCGGCTATCGCGGCGGGCTGGGCCTGCCGCCCACCTTCGACACCTGGCGCCAGTACAGCCAGTTCCTGCTCGCCAGCATGCCCGTTGCGCTGCGCCAGGTGTACACGCGGCGCATCGACGTCTTCATCGCCTGGTGGGAACAGCGCGGCCATCCGCTGGCGATGTGGCCCGACGCCGGCATCCCCGACCTCGAGAATCGCAAGGTGCAGCCCTCCTGGCGCCGCATCGGCCTGTCGCTGCTCAAGCAGGACATGGCGCGCTCGCTGTCCTTCGGCCCGGCGCGCCGCGACATCGACAGCCTGCTTCCCGACCCGCACCGCTCCGCGCCATGACGCATCCCCTGAAACACTACGATTTCCTGCTGCTGCGCTCATACGACGACGAGCCCGCCTTCTTCGCGCAGATGGGCCGGTTCTTCGCCAGCGCCACGGTGCGCCGCGACTGCGGCGGTTATCCCCTGAACGACAGTCCCCGGCACCGCTGGTTCATCGTCCGGCGGCATAACCATGCGCGCGTGCTCGGCTTCATCAGCATCGAACTGCAAAGCGGCACGGTGCGCATCCGCGACGGCTACATCCGCCCCGAAGCGCGCCAGCTCGGCCTGTTCCGGGCGCTGCGCCAGCGCGTGCTCGACTACATCGACGACCTGGACCAGCCCTGCACCCTGCGCGTGCCCTGGCTCAGCGCCGCGCTGCTGCAACCATACGGCTTCCAGCCCCACACCAGCCGCGGCAACTGGACCACCTTGAAAAGGAATGCGCATGCCACTTCTCGACAGCCTGGAGAACCGGGCCAGGATGCTGTTCAACGAACTGGACAGCCTGCCGATCCGGCAACGGATCGAAGCCATCAACCGGATCCGCCTGTGCCTGCATGAACACAGCCCCTTCGCCGCCGAGCCGGTCGACTGCGTGCAATGGATCCCCGGCGAGGCCGTCGAAGCCAACGACTACAACCCCAACAGCGTCGCGCCGCCGGAAATGCGGCTGCTGGAGCTGTCGATCGAGGCCGACGGCTACACCCAGCCGATCGTCGCGCACCAGGCCGGCCCCGACCGCTACGTCGTCGTCGACGGCTTCCACCGCCAGCGCGTGGGCAAGAAGAAGGGCCCCATCCGCCAGCGCCTGCAGGGCTATCTGCCCATCGTGGCGATCCGCCCCGGGCGCGCCGGCGCCGCCGACCGCATCGCCGCCACCATCCGCCACAACCGCGCCCGCGGCGTGCACGGCGTGATGCCCATGACCGACATCGTCGTGCGCCTGCTCCGTGCCGGCTGGAACGAGGCCGACATCGCCCGCCAGCTCGGCATGGACGACGACGAGGTCCTGCGCTTCAAACAGGTGTCGGGCCTGCCCGAGCTGTTTCTCGATCATCGCTATTCGCGCTCCTGGGACTGACGCCGGCGGCCAGCGGCACGCTCAGGCGGCAGCGCAGGCCCGCGCCCGGCGCCGACTCCAGCGCCAGCGTGCCGCCGTGGCGTCGCGCGATGGCGGCCACGATCGACAGCCCCAGCCCCGCGCCCTCGCCCTGGCGCCCGCCGCGCCAGAAAGGTTCCACCGCCTGCGCGCATTGCGCCGGGGTCAGCCCCGGCCCGCGGTCGCGCACCGTCACCACCAGGTCGGCCGCCACGACCGAGACGCGGACCTCGACCTCGGCCTGCGCCGGCGAATACTTGAGCGCGTTGTCCACCAGATTGCGCACCGCGCAATCCAGCAGCGCATCCGGCAGCGCCGCCCAGGGCTGGCCGGCGGGCAGGTGCCAGCGCACCCGCGCGGGCTTGCGGCTGGCCACCCGCGCCAGCACCGCGAGCGCGTCGCAGGCCGCGTCGGCGCCGTCATCGTCGGCGCGCGCCAGCATCAGCAGTTGCTCGATCAGGCGCTCCAGCCGCGCGGTGCCCTGCAGCGCATGGGCCACCGCCTGGCGGCTGGCCGCGTCCCCGACGGTCGCCGGCAAGCGTTCCAGCACCTGCAGGTGCGCCTTGATGGCCGTCACCGGCGAACGCATCTCGTGCGCCGCGTGGTCCGAGAAATGCCGTTCGCGCAGCAGCATGTCCGCCATGCGCCGCGACAGGCGCGCCAGGCCCTGGCCGACGCCGAACCACAGCAGCCCGACCCCCACCAGCAGGCCGGCCACGCCGGGCAGCAGCGCCATCCAGGCCATCTGCCGGTGCAGGGCCGCGCGGATGTCCATGCGGCCGGCCGTGGCGATGCGCACCCCGTCGCGTTCGATGGCGTAGGTGCGCCACGGGCCGCCAGCGTGCGCGAGCAGGCCGAACCCCAGCGGCGCGCCATCCAGCGCCGGCCCGCCCGGCGCCCGCGCCCGCGCCGGCGCGTCGCCGGCAGGTCCGCTGACTTCGCAAGCCAGGCCATCGCACAACGGCAGGCCGACCGCGGCCGCCATCTCCACGGCGTCTTCCCGCGGCGCGCGCGGCCATTGCGTCATCAGCCGCGCCACCATCACCGCCGATGCCGCCAGCCGCGAATCCAGGGCCGCGTCCAGCTCGGCGCTGGCATGCTGGAACGCCCACAGCGTGACGGCGCCGCCGAACACCAGCCAGACCGCGCCCAGCAGCAGCAACAGGCGGGCGCGCAGGCTCATGGCGCCGGCATCCCCAGGCGGTAGCCCCAGCCGCGCACCGTCTCGATCAGGTCGGCGCCCAGCTTGCGGCGCAGCTTGTGGATGTGCACGTTGACCGCGTTGCTCTCGACCCGGTCGTCAAAGCCATACAGGCTGTCGCGCAGCTGGTCCATGGTGAGGATCTGCCCGGGATGCTGCAGCAGGGTCTTGAGCAGCGCCAGCTCGCGCCGCTGCAGCGTGACGCGCCGGCCGTCGCACAGCACTTCGCCGCGCGACAGGAACAGGGTCAGGCGGCCGTGGTCGATGCGGTCGGCGCCATGGCCGGCGGCGCGCCGTATCAGCGCCTGCAGCCGCGCGCCCAGTTCGTCCAGGTCGAACGGCTTGAGGACGTAGTCGTCGGCGCCCGCGCGCAGGGCGCCGACGCGCTGCGCCACCCCCGACCGGGCGCTGAGCACCAGCACCGGCAGGTTCTGGCGCCGCGCGCGCCATTTCGCCAGCAGCGTCACGCCGTCGCCGTCGGGCAGGCCCAGGTCCAGCACACAAGCGCTGACGTGGGAGGTCTGCACCGCCAGGTCGGCCTGCCGCAGATCGCCGACCGCATCGACCACGAAGCCCTGCAACCCCAGGCCGGCCTGCACCGCCAGGGCGATGGAGGCGTCATCCTCGACCAACAAAATCCGCATGGCGGGCTCTCCGTTCCGGCGCGCTATACTTATTTGAAGTAATAAGCTAATTGCCAAAAGTAATTAATCATGATGACCGCGACCCTGCTGGGACTGTGCATCGGTGTCTCCCTGGGCCTGACGGGCGCCGGCGGCGGCATCCTGGCCGTGCCCGCGCTGATGTTCGGACTGGGCCTGACGCTGACGCAGGCGGCGCCGGTGGCGTTGATCGCCGTGGGCATCGCGTCGGCGGTCGGCGCCCTGCAGGGCCTGATGCGCGGACTGGTGCGCTACAAGGCCGCCCTGTTGATGGCCGCGGTGGGCGCGCTGACCGCACCGGTGGGATTGTCGCTGGCGCGCCGCTTGCCGGCGCATTGGCTTAGTCTGACTTTTGCGGCGGTGATGCTGCTGGTGGCCGCGCGCATGGTGCAGCAGTCGCGCCGCCAGGCGCCGGCCCCGGGCGCGGCCGACGCCCCGCCCAAGGCCTGCCGCCTCTCGCCCGAGACCGGCCGCTTCGTCTGGAACCGCCTGACGGCCGCCACGCTCGGCGGCATCGGCGCCGTATCCGGCCTGTGCACCGGCATGCTCGGCGTGGGCGGCGGCTTCATCATCGTGCCGGCGCTGACGCACTTCAGCGACGCGCGCATGATCAGCATCGTCTCGACCTCGCTCATGGTGATCGCGCTGGTATCGGCCGCCACGGTCAGTTCCGCGCTGCTGCACGGCCTGACGCTCTCGGCCGCGCAATGGGCCTTCGTGGCGGCGGCCATCGCCGGCATGGCGGCCGGCCGCACGCTGGCGCCGCGCGTGCCGCAAGCGGTGCTGCAACGGGTGTTCGCCGCGGTCTGCGTGGTGGTCGCCGCCGTGCTCGCCTGGCGCGCCTGACGCCCGTCCGGCGCCCCACCCGGGCGCCCTGCGGCGCCCCGGGATCGCCCGCGCTTTCCTGACACCGCTTCCCCGAGCGCCCCGCCTGGGCGCCGCGCCCCGGCACCGCCGCGGCTTCCGATCTGATGCGAGTTAACGCTCAGATAATCCGGACCATGCAAGATGGCCAGCATGACGGAAATATCTCATATCCCTCTGCACGCGTGGCGCTCGAGCGCGGCCCCGCCCGCCTGGCCTGGCTTCATGCTCGCCTCGCCGCATCCGCGCCCGCCGCCCGCGTTCACGCCACCCTTGGCCGACCCTTGTTCCGCCGCGTGAACAAGCGCCCCCACGCCGCGAGCGGCACATCCGCATCGCCGTCCCCGACGAACCGCGAAACGCCTCGACATTCCATGCGAATGAAATAGATCCCCTTTCGGGCGGAAGAAAAACCGGCGCCAAGCCGACCCATAATTTTCTGCGCCCGGCGCATCCGTTTTTTTCAACCACTGCGCGGCATCCAGCGCAGGCAAGCCCCCCCTCGGATATCAATAAGGACTATCCATGTTTAAGAAGACGCTCCTCGCCACCGCAACCACCGCCGCCCTCCTGGGCCCGGTCGCGGCGTTCGCCGCTGGTGATTTCGGCCAAGGCACCATCACGTTCACCGGCTCGGTCACCGAAGCGCCTTGCAGCATCACGGCCGCGGATTCCAACCTGGCCATCGATCTGGGCCAGGTCTCCAAGAAAGACCTGACCACCACAGGCAAGTTCTCCACCTCGGTGCCGATCAACGTCCACCTGATGGGGTGCACGTTTGACACGGATACCGGCACTAGCCCGAACCCGAACGGCAAGCTGTCGAAGATTGGCGTGACGTTCACTGGCGCCTCGACCACCCCGGCGTCGGGCTATCTCACCAACACCGGCAATGCCGCCAACGTCGTGGTCCAGCTGCTCGACAAGGACAACAACACGCCGATCAAGATCGGCACCGCCCCGACGGCGGCGACCGCACAGCAGATGACGACTGGCAACGGCAACGTGCTGAACTTCTTCGCCCGCCTGATGGCGACCGGCGTGGGCGCCGCCGGCTCGGTCAACAGCTCGGTGACCTATACGTTGACGTATTTCTAAGCGGCCCGCCGCCGCGACTCCCCGCGCCCGAGAACCCCGCCGCCCACGCGGCGGGGGTATCCGACGCCCTCCATTCCGTACCGAGGTGGCCGCGCCGCCACATCGCTGCCGAGGTTTTCCGGCAATCCCTGAGGCCGGAGATACGGCAAAAGACATCATGATCCTGGCCCGCTTGGCATCACTCATGGCAATCAGTACCTTTGTGCTGTCGGCACAGGCCACGGAATTCAGCAGCGGCTTTCTCAATACCAAAGACAAGCGCAACATCGACCTGTCGAGCTTCAGCCGCGACGGCTACCTCGCGCCCGGCAGCTATCTGGTCGACTTCTACCTGAATCAGCGCCTGATCCAGGGCCAGTACCTGGTCAAGGTGGTGCCGGTGATCGACGACGGCAGTGTGTTCTGTATCACTCCGGCGATGCTCGACATGCTGACGCTCAAGGACGACGCCGTGGCGCGGCTGGCCAACGTCAACACCGAGGCCGGCCCCTGCATCGACCTGGACACGCCCGACAGCAAGGTCGAGTACCGGCCCGACAGCCAGTCGCTGACCGTGACGCTGCCGCAGGCCTGGCTGCAATACCAGGACCCCGACTGGGTCCCGCCGGCGCGCTGGAGCGACGGCGTCAACGGCGTGATTCTCGACTACAACCTGCTGGCCAACCGCTACATGGCGCAGCAAGGCGGCAACACGAGCAGCTACACCTTGTACGGCACCGCCGGCGTGAACCTGGGCGCATGGCGCCTGCGCAGCGATTACCAATACAACCGCTACGACAGCCGAGGAGCCTCGCAATCCAGCTTCAGCCTGCCGCAGACCTACCTGTTCCGGCCGCTGCCGCAGTGGGGCGCGAAGCTGACGCTGGGCCAGACCTATCTGTCATCCTCCATCTTCGACTCGTTCCGCTTCGCCGGCGTCACGCTGGCCAGCGACGAGCGCATGCTGCCGCCGTCGCTGCAGGGCTATGCGCCGCAGGTGACCGGCATCGCCAACAGCAACGCGCAGGTGACGGTCAGCCAGAACGGCCGCCTGCTGTACCAGACGCGGGTGTCGCCGGGCCCCTTCGTGCTGCCCGCGCTGAACCGCAACATCAGCGGCAACCTGGACGTGACGCTGCAGGAAAGCGACGGCAGCACCCGCAGCTGGCAGATCACGACGGCCAGCGTGCCGTTCATGACGCGCAAGGGCAACCTGCGCTACCAGGTGTCGGCCGGACGGCCGTTGTTCGGCGGCCGCGCCAACAACCAGATAGCGGCCCCCGGCTTCGTGATGGGCGAGGCCACCTGGGGCGCGTTCAACGACACCTCGCTGTATGGCGGCGTGATCGCCACCAACGGCAACTACCAGGCGCTGGCGCTGGGCGCCGGCCAGAACCTGGGAGTGCTGGGCGCACTGTCGGCCGACGTGACCCGCTCGGATGCAAAACTGCCGTTCTCGAACGCGCCGCGCCGCATCGGCTACAGCTACCGCGTCAACTACGCCAAGACCTTCGACAGCCTGGGCAGCACCATCGCCTTCATGGGCTACCGGTTCTCGGGGCGGCACTTCCTGTCGCTGCAGGAATACATTTCGCGCGCGGCCATGCGTGGCGAGTACTTCCGCGACGAGAAGCAAAGCTACACGGTGGCGTACAGCCAATACATCCGTCCGCTGGAAATGAGCGTGTCGCTGTCGCTGAGCCGGCTGAACTACTGGAACGACGGCGCCACCAACAACCACTACATGCTGTCGCTCAACAAGAACGCCAGCTTCGGCTGGCTGCGCAACGTCAACCTGTCGCTGTCGTTCGCCCGCACCCAGAGCTTCTACGGCGAGACCGAGAACCAGATCTACGCCATGGTCAGCATTCCCCTGGGCGACAACCGCCAGGCCAGCTATGGCTACCAGAACAGCGGCAACGGGCGCATGCAGCACACCGCCAGCTACACCGACTTCAGCAGCGCGGACACCACCTGGAACCTGAGCGCAAGCGACGAGCGCAGCGGCGCCGCCCAGCGCCAGAACGTGAGCGGCAACATCCAGACCCGCACGCCCTATGGCCGCGCCAGCGCCGACTTCACCATGCAGCCCGGCCAATACCGCAACGTGGGCCTGAACTGGTATGGCTCGCTGACGGCCACGGCCGCCGGCGCGGCGTTCGGCCAGCCGGCCGCCGGCAACGAACCGCGCCTGATGGTCGACACCGACGGCATTGGCGGCGTGCCGGTGGACAACGGCAGCGGCGTCACCAACCGCTTCGGCATCGCCGTGGTCAACAGCGTGTCGAGCTACCACGAAAGCAGCGTGGCGGTGGACGTGAACGCCCTGCCCGACGATGTGGACGTGGCCGACTCGATCATCAGCCAGGTGCTGACCGAAGGCGCCATCGGCTACTCGCGCGTCCGCGCCAGCCAGGGCGAGCAGGTGCTGGGCCACGTGCGGCTGGCCGACGGCCACAGCCCGCCGCTGGGCGCCCTGGTGCTGTCCACCCGCACCGGCAGGACAGCCGGCATGGTGGGTGACGACGGGCTGGTCTATCTGACCGGCGTGGCAGCGGAAGACCGCGACGCGCTCACCGTGACCTGGGCCGGCGAAAAGGAATGCCATCTGACCCTGCCCGACCCCGCGGCCTTGGCCGAAGGCCCGCAGCCCCTGCCCTGCCGATGAGGCGAGGCCTCCCCGCATCCCACGACGACTCCCTTGAAAGCACAGACATGAAAATCAGCCATATGTCCGGACCGATTCTTGGCGCCTTGCTGGCTCTGCCCGCAGCTGGCCAGGCCGCGGTCAACGTGGACCGCACCCGCATCATCATGGGCGCCGAACAGAAATCGGTGTCGATCGTCCTGACCAATGAAAGCACCGATACGCCTTACCTGGCGCAGTCCTGGATCGAGGACCACGACGGCAAGATGACCAACGACCTGCTGGCGCTGCCCCCGCTGCAACGCATCGACGCGAGCAAGAAGGCGCAGGTGCGGATCATGCAGATGAACGCCGCCGCCAAGGCGCGCCTGCCGCAGGACCGCGAAACGCTGTTCTATTTCAACGTGCGCGAGATTCCGCCGGCGCCCAAGGACAAGAACGCCAGCATCCTGCAGCTGACCACACAGAGCCAGCTCAAGCTGTTCCTGCGGCCGGCCAATCTCGCCGAACGCGGCGAGGCGGCGCCGGAGCAGGTCTTGCAGGCGCGCACCGACGGCCACACGCTGACGCTCAAGAACGCCTCGCCCTACTACGCTACCGTGATCTGGCTGGGCCAGACCGTCAAGCAACGGCTGCCCGGCTTCGATGCCCCCATCATGCTGGCGCCGTTCTCCGAGCAGACCCTGAAAGCGCAACTGCCCGCGAGCGCCACGGAACTGATGCTGGGCAATGTGGACGACTACGGCGGCCTGCGCATGAACCGCTACCGCTGCGCGGCGGGGGAATGCGTGTTCAAGGAGCGGATAAGTGAATAGGCGAAGACGGCGTGGCCCCGCCTGCCCGCCGCCTCGCCCTCAGCGTCGACAGACCCAGTAGGCGATGGCCAGCATCCCGACCAGGGTCCAGCCAATGGCCATCGCGGCGTGTTCGCCCTGATGCGAGCCATGGAGGTACAGGCCGCAGACTGCCGCGGCGGTGAACACGATCAGCACCCCAAGCACGAAGGGGCGCCAATGCGTGCGTGCGGCGCGTAAGCGCCCGCTCGATGCAACTCGGGGTTTGCGCATGGACTGGGAAATTGTTTTGCCGGAGTTACATTCCGCCAAATTTCCCATGAACGGAACAGTGTGTTCCGTTATTCGCACTAATGAGACGATTCACTCTTATTTCGCCGCCGGCAGCGCGGGCAGCGGACGCACCGCCAGGACCCGCGCGCCGACGGTCGCATCGACCTGGAAGCGCCGGACCAGTTGCGTCAAGCGGCCGGCCTGCTCGCGCAGGCTGGCGGCCGCGGCGGCGGCCTGTTCCACCAGCGCGGCGTTCTGCTGGGTGACGCCATCCATCTGCGCCACGGCCTGGTTGACCTGGCCGATGCCGGTGGATTGTTCGGCCGAGGCGCCGGCGATTTCGCGCACCAGCGTCACGGCCTGGCCGACGCTGGCCACCACTTCGCGCATGGTGCGGCCGGCGGCGTCGGCCTGGCGCGCGCCGTCTTCGACGCGGCTGGCGGACTCGTTGATGAGGGCGTTGATCTCCTTGGCGGCCACGGCCGAGCGCTGCGCCAGGGTGCGCACCTCGCCCGCCACCACGGCAAAGCCGCGGCCCTGCTCGCCCGCGCGCGCGGCCTCGACCGCGGCATTCAGGGCCAGGATGTTGGTCTGGAACGCAATGCCGTCGATCACGTTCGTGATATCGGCGATGCGGCGCGAGCTGTCGGAGATGGCCTCCATGGTGCGCACCACGCCGTCGACCTCGTTGCCGCCGCGCACCGCCACGGCCGAGGCCTGGGTGACGAGCTGCTCGGCCTGGCCGGCATGGCTGGCGTTCAGTTGCACGGTGCCGGTCAGTTGCTCCATAGAGGCGGCGGTTTCCTCCAGTGAGGCGGCTTGTTCCTCGGTGCGCTGCGACAGGTCGGCGTTGCCCTGGGCGATCTCGGAGGAGGCCGAGGCGATGCCCTCGCAGCCGTCGCGCACGTCGCGCACGATGCCCGCCAGGTTGTGGTTCATGGCCTGCAGCGCGGCCATCAGGTCGCCGGTCTCGTCGCGGGTAGCGACGCGGATGTCGCCGGTCAGGTCGCCGGCGGCCACTCGCCGGGCGGCGTCGACGGCCTGGCCAAGCGGGCGCACGATACCGCGCGTCATGAGCCAGCCCAGCAGAAGACCGAGCACGACGCCGGCGATCGACAGCGCGATCATGAAATCGCTCACGCGCTGGTACAGGCCAGACGCTTGCGCGACCGATTCCGCCGTGACCTCTTCCTTGTTGGCCGCCAGTTCGCTCAAGAGCGCATCCAGCTTCTCCGAAGACGCGATCACGTGTTGCTCGATCTCGGCGGCGCGCGGGTCCTTCTGTATCGGCGGCAGGGCGCTGGCGGCGGAGAAGAAGGCCTCGGCGTCACGCTTCCAGGCGTCTTCAAGCTGCTTGAAGCGGCTCAGCAACTGGCGCCCCCGCGGGGTGTGGTAATAGCCGTCGGCGCGTTCGCGCAGCCTGTCCAGGGCTTGCACGGCATCGTCGAACTGTTTGCGCACGGCCTGGCGTTCGCGCTCGGTGGAGGCCGCCAGGTAGCTGTTGCGGGCGCGGCCGGCGTAGACCAGTTGTATGTTGGCCTCCCTCATTTCGGACAATCCGCGCAGCTCGACGTCATAGAGTTCGCTGTTCATGGCGTTGATATGGGCCATGCCCCAGACGCCGAAGGCGCCGATCGCCCCCCCAAGCACCGCCACCAACAGGAACGCCGCCGACAAGCGGGCGCGAATACGCAAACCAGAGAACAGCCGAAACATGCTTACTTCCTATATCTGCCCCGGCGGAATGGCGCATGGCCTCTAGCTCTTGTCCGGGGCGGTGTTGAACCGGACCAAGAATCGTGATTCTTGGTGGTAGCCAGGGATCCCCCTGGGAACGTCTGACTTGTCAGACCGTTCAACCGAATAAATAAAGCATTTTCTTAATGACATTATGGATTTCATTAATAAGTAGGACTCCACGTAAGACTGAATTTCCAGGCATACGGCATTCGCACGACGGCGAGGACGGCGCCGTTCTGGCGTCCGATATTGCGACGGCAAACCGCGCCATCGCTCGCTGCTAATGGCGGGTTAATGCAGGGCAACGAGCATTGCTGCGAAGGTGTCCATGCGTGCGCAACGCGTGGGCATTCTTATTGCGTCAAAGGTTCCCGATGGTCGGCAGCCACGACGCTCGAGGAAGCTCCACCGCCATGCGTCACCCGCCGTCCCTCCCGTTCGCGTCCAGACTCGCCGTCTCGATCCTGAGCCTCGCCATCCTGGCCGCCTGCGGCGGCGGTGGCGGCGGCGATCATGACCATGCCGGCGGGAGCCTGCCAGGGGCGGGAGGGACCGGTGGGGGTAGCGGTGGCGGCGGTAGTGGCGGCACGGGTGGCGGCGGCGGGACCGGCTCGGTCGGCGCGCCCGTTCCGCCTGTCGCGCCTGTCAACCCCGTGCCGCCCGCCGTGCCGGTCGATCCCGTCAATCCCGCTCCGCCGGCGACACCACCTGATCCCGTCACGCCCACTCCGCCCGCGACACCGCCTGATCCCGTCACGCCCACTCCGCCCGCGACGCCGCCTGATCCCGTCACGCCCACTCCGCCAGCGACGCCGCCTGACCCCGTCACGCCCACGCCGCCGGCAGCACCGCCTGACCCGGTTCCGCCCGCGACGCCGCCCGATCCCGCGGACCCCGCTCCGCCCCTGGCCCCGATCGATCCCGACGCCCCGGTCGATCCCGGCGGCGCCGGCATCGCTGGCTGGCGGCCCACCTCGCCCACGCCGGTTGCGCCGGCCGCGGCAGCCTTCGATGGCGCCGGCGTCAACGTCGGCGTGATCGACAATGGCTTCCCTGCCGATCCCACCACGGACCACCACCAGGCGGCGATTGCGGGCGTGCTGCGCCGGGTCATCGCGCCCGAGGCCGCCGAAGCCACCGACGAGCACGGCGCCATCAAGACGCACGGCGCCATTGTCAGCCGCATCATCGGCGGCCAGGTCGTGGCTGGCGACAGCTTCCCCAAGGGCTCGGCCACGGGCATCGGCCTGTACCAGGCGAATCTGCCGTCCACGTTCAATGCCCTGGTGCTGCATGCCCGGTTGACTTCCCTGACCGCGAGCGGAGTCACTATCGTCAACAACTCCTGGTCCTTCGCCACCGAGCCCGAATACGCCTTGCCTGGCGGCGACCAGGCCAAGGCCGATTCACCGATCGTGATGAGCTTCTTCCCGATCCTGGACACCGCCGTGACCCGCAATGGCCAGCTGCTGATCTGGGCCAACGGCAACGAATCCCAGCCCAACCCCTACCTGCTGGCCGGCGCGCCCTATGTCGCGCCGCCGCTCGAACGCGGCTGGCTGACGGTGGCCCAGCTGCTGGCCGACGGCAACCTCGCGCCATGGTCGAACGCCTGCGGAGTGGCGGCGAACTGGTGCATCAGCACGCGCTCGCCGGACGACGCCAAGCTGACGGGCACCTCGTTTGCCGCCCCGGTGGTCGCGGCGACCGCGGCGCTGGTGTCGCAGGCCTACCCCTGGATGGACAACAGCGCCTTGCGCCAGACCTTGCTGTCGACCGCCGACGACATGGGCGACCGCGCGCGCTTCGGCTGGGGCCGGCTGAACCCGGACCGCGCGGTGCGCGGCCCGGCGCTGTTCGACACGCGCCTGACGCTGAGCGGCGATTTCGTGGCCGACTTCAATGCCCGGCAATCGGCCTTCTTCAATGACATCGGCGGCAATGCCGGCCTGACCAAGAACGGCACTGGCGAGCTGGTCCTGTGGGGCGCGAACCACTATGCCGGCGCCACGACCATCAACCGGGGCACCCTCACGCTGTACGGCAGCGTCGCCAGCGACATCGCGATCCAGGCGGACGGCGCGCTGGGCGCCGACGGCGGCGTGGCGGGCGGGTCAGTGCGCAACAACGGCGCGCTGGCGGCCTACGGCAACGGCCTGCACATCATGCGGGACTACGACGCCCTGCGTCCGGAGGCGAAGCTGACGATCCAGCTCGGCACGACCGTCACGATCGACGGCCAGGCAGCCCTGAACGACTCCGGCCTGGTGATCGCCAAGCCCGACGATTCCTACCTGGTCCGGCATCGCGAAACCGCCCTCAAGGCAGGACAGGTCGCCGGCCGCTTCGGCACGGTGGCCGGGTCGGCGGGCCTGCTGTATTCGGTCAGCCCAAATTACTCCGCGACCCAGGTCGACCTGGACGTGGCGCGCAACAACGTGGCCACCGTGGCGCACAGCCTGTATGCCGGCCAGACCAGCCGCCTGGCCGCCGCGCAGGCCGTCGAGACGGCGTTCCAGGCCGCCGACGCGACTGCGCTGGGCGACGACGCGAACGTCAGCGATACCTTCATGCGGGCGGCGGCGAAGCTGCAGGCCGTCGGCGACGCGGCGGCGCTGGCCACGGCGCTGGACAGCCTGAGCGGACAGATCCACGCCTCGTCGCAGGCGCTGACCTTCCAGCAGTCGCAAGCCGTGAACCGCGTGCTGTCCAACCGCGTCGACGACCTGTCCCTGCCGGGCGCCCGGACCGGGCCCTGGGTCGACATGGCCGGCGGCAACGGCCGGCTCAGGCAGGCCGGCTTTGCCGGCGCCGACACGCGCCTGTTCGGCGGTCAGTTCGGCGTCGACCAACGCCTGGGCGATGCCGGCATCGTCGGCGTGGCGTTCAACTGGTCCGAGGCCAAGGCGGACTTCGACCGCTACGGCGGCCGCGCCAGGAGCCAGGGCACCGGCCTGTCGCTCTATGGCCGTTACGGCGCTGACGGCGGGCCGTATGTGGCGGGCCGCGCCGGCCACGCCTGGATCCACGCCGACATCCAGCGCGACATCCTGGCCGGCGGCGCCGACCACCTGGACAGCGGCCGCGATGACCGCCTGATCTCGCTGTATGTCGAGGCGGGCCATGCGTTCGACCTGGACGGCACGCGCCTGACGCCGTTCGTGGGCCTGTCCCACGACCACCTGCGGCGCGGCGCGATCCATGAGCGCGACAGCGCCTTCGGCCTGAAGGCCGACGCCAAGTCCTACGGCCAGAGCGCCGCGCTGCTCGGCCTGCGGCTGCAATCGTCGCCGCTCGACTGGGCCGGCGGCGCCACCACCTTCAGCGGCTATGGCGCGTACCGCTATGGCAACGCGACGCCGCTCGATTTCACCGCTGCGTTCGCGGGCGCGCCCGACGCGTCATTCCAGGTCCAGGGCATCGGGCTGCCGCGCCACACCGGCTGGCTCGGCCTGGGCGCCCACTCGCTGCTGGGCAACCGGGTGTCGTGGTTCAT
The DNA here is from genome assembly GCF_902859645.1 of Achromobacter insuavis. Classification (GTDB taxonomy): domain Bacteria; phylum Pseudomonadota; class Gammaproteobacteria; order Burkholderiales; family Burkholderiaceae_B; genus Achromobacter; species Achromobacter insuavis. The sequence continues at coordinate 49,580 of NZ_CADIJR010000015.1, forward strand.
CCAGGGCGATCTGCAGTTCGGCCAGGGCGGCCTGGCCAACACGGTGTTGTCGACGGGGCTGCGGTACTGGTTCGATTGACGCGGGCCGGCCTGCTCCATCGACACGGCAAGCGCCGGCGGCGCCAGGGCGTTGATCAGGTTCATCGGCAAGGCGATGGCGGCCATCGCCGCCGCATAGCCGGCCTTGTCGAAGAACACCAGCGGCATGGTGGCCCGCGCCACCGCGAAGGCGCCGCTGCCGACCCCGAACAGCAACAGGTAGCCGACGACCGGCAGCAGGCCGGCGCCGCCGATCCAGATGGCGACCAGCCCCAGCGGGATCACCGCGCCCGCGGCGATGCCGGTGGACAGCCCGTCCCAGCGTCCTCCGCCCAGCAGGTCGAGCACGCGCCCGCCGACCTTGAAAACGCCCAGCAGCGACGCGACCGCGACGGCGCGCGCCAGGTCCATGCCCATGGCCTGCAGCAGCGGCACGCCCACGGCCTGGATGCCGAACGTGACGAAGCTGTTCAAGGCAATCGCGGCCACCAGCAGCACGAAGATCCTGCCATGGGAGCCGGCGCCGCGCCGCGCGGCCACTGCCGCCGTCGCTTCGGTCGCGGGCAGGCCGAACCAGAGCAGCGGGCCCACGGCCAGCGCCATGACGGCGGCGTACACGAGCAGCGCATCGCGCCAGCCGATCAGGTGATCGAGAAACGCCGTGACCGGCAGGAACACGCTGCCCGCCAGGCCCGTCACCAGCATCAGCGTGCCGATGAGGCCGCGCGCCTGTTCCTGCGCATATTCCACGACGTAGGCATAGGCGGCGGTCGTCAGGAAGGCGGCGCCCGCCTTCCCGCCGCGCGCCGGCCTAGCGCCCCTTGTCCATCGACAGCGGCACGCCCCAGATCGGATCTTCCATGCCCTGCTTGCCCAGCGGCGTGATCTGCATGGGCTGCAGCTTGGCCAGCAGCGCCTGGTGCTCGGCGCTCAGGGTCCGCTGCGCCAGGTACTTCTGCGCGAACTCCATCGGCGCCGGGCGGGTGTAGACGGTCAGGTCCTCCAGCGGGCACTCGATCATCTTGGGGTCGACCGCGCGGCAGGCCGACTGGCGGAACTTGTAGCTGGGCGTCTTCAGGTGCATGCGCTGGCTCAGCACCAGTTGACCGCCCTGCAGCGTGAAGCTGGCCAGCGCCTGCTTGGGCGGGATGCGCGCCTGCACCTTGATGGCGGGAATATCGCGCGAATCGGTTTCCTCGTAGTAGCCCGCCGGCATCCCCGCCGAGGTCTCGGTGTATTGCTGCTCGCCCCAGCTCACGCAGGCGCCCGAAGCCACGTGCACGGCCGTGCAGACCTGGCGCGTCTTGGTCTCGCTGTGGGTGGTGGCGTCGCGCCACGCCTCCTGCCTGTAGAACTCGCGATAGAGTTCCGGCGAAAGATAGGCGGTGCCGTTGGCGCCGCGGCCCGATCCCTCCGGCCCGCGCTTGGCCCCGACCTGATCGAGCAGCGCATTCAGCTTGTAGTCGTCGCCGCCGGTCAGCAGGTATTTGCCGGGCGGCAGGATATGCACCTCGAACGCCTGGAACAGGTAGGTTTCCTTCGGGTCGCGCTTGAGCGCATTGGTCTGGAACTTGCGGCTGAAGGTCACCTGCGGCGCCTTCTCGTGCATCCAGATCACGGTCGGAGTCCACTGCGTCATGGTCAAGGCGTCTTTCAGCGTCGCGTGCGGCATCAGGTCGGCCACCAGCACCACGGCCATGTCCGATTTGAGCGCCTCGTTGATCAGGTCCAGCAGTTGCCCGTAGCGCGGATCGTCGCGGGTGCCGTATCCGTTCGAGGACGGCATGTTCACGCACCCCGACAGCGCCAGCGTAAGCGTCAGGAGGGACAAGGCAAGGCGCGGGCGCGGCAAGGTCATGGATCGGTCCTTAAATGAGGCAGAATCGTTCTGAGCGCGCATGCTACTGGCTGGCGGCGGAATGGCAATGGCCGCGTGCTCGCCTGAAACATAAGGCCGCGTTGTCCGTCTGGCGGCCTGGGCCGTCCGTCGCGCGCCACGGACGGCGCAACACCTGCAATGGCGCGGCCCGGGGGCAGCATGGCGGGTCAGGATCGAGCATCCGCGGGCCGGCCGGACCGGCCGCCCGATGACAATTATTGTTGCGATTGTTTCCTGTTGAGGCCGCCGCGCATGATCAATGGTCCGCGCCGTTCTATCTGTCCCAGGTCGGCTTTCTGATCCTGGTGCTCTGCCTCGCACCGATCTCATTGCGAGGGACGCCTCGCAAATATCAGACTAACAGTAAGACCAGAGAGCGCGTTTTCCGACACGAGCAAATCTAGAATCGGATTGGCATCGTTTCCGCGATGCGCCGCGGGAAGCGCCCAGGCCTGTCCTCCCCGCGGTCGACGCAATCCGTGGCCAGGGATGACCAGTGCAGGTATGCGCGTTCTTGTCGTTGAAGATCAGCCGGAATGGGCCGAAAGCGTGTCGAACCACATCGCCGGCCTCGGGCGCACGGTGCAGGCCTGTGGCACCCTGCAGGACGCGCTGGCCCACATCAGGCAGGACGCGCCCGGCATCCTGGTGACGGCGGCATCGCTGCCTGACGGCGACATGCTCGACCACATCGCCTCGCTGCGCCGCACGTTTCCCGCCATGGGCATCATCGTGCTGACCGACAACGTGCGCATGCCTGCGCAGCTGCAAAGCCTGAGCGACGGCGCCGACCATTACCTGATCAAGCCGATCCAGCTCGCGCTGCTGGCCGCCACCGTCTGCGCGCTCGAGCGCCGGCTCGTGACCGCGATGCCCGGCGTCGACACACGCCGCAACTGGACCCTGAACGTGCAGTCGCGCCAGCTGCGTTCATCGGACGGCGAACAACTGGAACTGACCGCCAAGGAATCCATCATCCTGGCGTCACTGATCCAGAGTCCGAAATTTCCCATCAGCCACAAGCGCATGTCGCAGAATCTCGGCTACCCGGAAGTCATCTACGACCAGCACCGCATCGACGCGCTGCTCTATCGGGTCCGCAAGAAACTCGCGACCCTGCGCGACGCGCCCATGCAGATCCGCAATATCTATTCCGAAGGGTCCTTGCTGGTGATGCGCGAAAGCACGATCCGCATCGCCACGCATTCCTGATCGACGCGCCGCCTTGTTCGACAACGCCGACAACGCCGACAACGCCGACAACGCCGACAACGATAGGACCCTGGCGGCTCGCGATTGTTGCGCCGTCGAGTATTTATGAGTTTTCAGCAACGCGAAACGCCTACACTGCAGGTGTCTTGCAACTTTCCCCAAGAGAGACAAGGCCGAAGGCCCCACCCGCTTATCCGCGTGTGGGGCCTTCTTCTTTTGCGACGGCAAGCATGCGTCTTCAGCCCGCGATTTCCGCATCAAATCTCATAAAAAATCATAAGACTGCCGTTTGCCCGGCAATCATCTAAAGATCATTTTCGCCATGTCGTAGTCCTGGCAACGGACGAACCTGAACGCTGATTCTCAGTTCATCACGTTGGCAATCGGGCAGCTCCCTGCCCGGTGCGATCAAGCCTTTCTCTGCTAGGAGCTAACACATGGCCGCAGTCATCAATACCAACTATCTGTCGCTGGTCGCGCAGAACAACCTCAACAAATCGCAGTCGGCGCTCGGCACCGCGATCGAGCGCCTGTCCTCGGGCCTGCGCATCAACAGCGCCAAGGACGACGCGGCCGGCATGGCCATCGCCAACCGCTTCACCGCCAACGTCAAGGGCCTGACGCAGGCGGCGCGCAACGCCAACGACGGCATCTCGCTGGCGCAGACCACCGAAGGCGCCGCGGCCGAGATCAACACCCACCTGCAGCGTGTGCGCGAGCTGGCGGTGCAGGCCGGCAACAGCAGCTACTCGCAAGAGCAGCGCAATTCGATGCAGGACGAAATCAACCAACGCCTGTCGGACATCGACCGCATCTCGGAACAGACCGACTTCAACGGCGTGAAGGTGCTGTCGGCCAAGGCAGAGCCCCTGACGCTGCAGGTCGGCGCCAACGACGGCGAAACCATCAGCCTGAACCTGTCGGAAATCAGCATCAAGACGCTGGGCCTGGACGGCTTCAACGTCAACGGCTCGGGCGTGACCCAGAACCGCACGGCCACGGTGACCGACCTGACCGCGGCCAACGGTACCCAAACGGGCAACGACTGGGTCGTGCAGACCAACCACGCCTCGGCCACTGCGGACCAGGTATTCGGCAAGCTGGAAAACGGCAACAAGGTCACGCTTGGCGCCGTCGTGCCGTCGTCCGCCACCACGTACACCTACGACGCCGCCAACAACAACTTCTCGTTCGTCGACAAGTCGGCCTCCGACGCAGCTTCCGTCACGGCCCTGGCCAACTCGCTGCGCCCGCCCACCGGCACCGCCACCGGCACCTACGTCCATGCCAACGGCACCGCGTCGACCACCTTCGAAGTCGACGCCACGGGCGCCATCAAGGTCAATGGCTCGGCGGCATACCTCGACGCCGGCGGCAACATGACCACCAACAGCGCCAGCGGCACGGCGGCCACGCTCGACACGGTGATGACGGCCGTGTCGAACAACACCGCCGCCGCCGGTAACTCGTCGCTGTCCATCGGCGGCAAGACGTACCAGAACATGGGGGGCGCCGCCTCCGCCGCGGCCCATGTCACGTTCATCAGCACCTCCTCGTCCGATGCATTGCTGGCCAAGGCCAAGGCCAACGCCACGGCCAACGACGTAACCGTCACGCTGGGCTCGGGCATCGCCTCCGCCACCGTAAGCTTCACCAGCGGCACGTCGACCAACACCTACGTCGATGACAAGGGCGCATTCACGACCACCGCGAACTTCCAGACGAACTACCACGTCGACCCCACCTCGGGCCAAGCCACCGTGACGGGCGGCACCGGCACGGGCGACTACGCCCCCAAGACGGGTTCGCTCGCCTACGTCAGCGCGTCGGGCAAGCTGACCACCGATACCACCAGCAAGGGCACGCTGACCGCCGATCCCATGAAGGCGCTGGACGCCGCCTTCACCAAGCTGGACAAGATGACCGGTGAACTGGGCGCCGTGCAGAACCGCCTGGAATCGACCATCGCCAACCTGAACAACGTGATCAACAACCTGGCCAACGCCCGCTCGCGCATCCAGGACGCTGACTACGCCACGGAAGTGTCGAACATGTCGAAGGCCCAGATCCTGCAACAGGCCGGCACGTCGGTCCTGGCGCAAGCCAACCAGGTGCCGCAGACGGTGCTGTCGCTGCTGCGTTGATCGCATAAGCGGCCCCGCCCGGCCGGCCCCCGTCCGTCGCGCATCGCGGCGGGCGGGGGCCGGCCTTTTCTATCGGTCGAGCGGATCTACAATGCGGACTTCCTTTTCGGGAGTCCTTCCATGCTCGGTGTCACCGACTATGGCGCATTCGTCCTCGCCTTCATCATGCTGCTGATCATCCCCGGCCCGGGCAATTTCGCCCTGCTGACCGCCACCGGCAAGGGCGGCATCAAGGCGGGCCTGGCGGCGACCTGCGGCGTGATCCTGGGCGACCAGGTGCTGATGTGGCTGGCCGTGGCGGGCGTCTCGGCCCTGCTGGCCGCCTACCCCACCGCGTTCCATATCGTGCAGTGGGCCGGCGCCGCGTATCTCGCCTGGCTGGGCCTGCAAATGATGCGCAGCAAGCCCGGCGCCGCGCCGCGCCCGAGTCGCATGGACAATGGCCATTACCTGCGCCAGACCGCGATGATCACCTTGCTGAACCCCAAGGCGATCATGTTCTACATGGCATTCTTCCCGCTATTCATCGATCCGGTCCGGCACCAGGGGCTGGTGACCTTCGCCTTCATGGCGGTCACGGTGGCGGCGCTGACGTTTCTCTACGGCCTGGCGGCGGTGCTGCTGACGCACCACCTGGCCGAACGCATGCGCGCCAATCCGCGCGTGGCGAACCTGCTGGAGCGGCTGGCGGGGGTGTTCCTGCTGGGGTTCGCGGTGAAGCTGGCAGCGATCCGGTAGGCCAAGCCGATACGGCCGGCAACCTGGCATGCGGTCATGCGGATTGCAGCACTTTCACGGCGACTTCGGGCGCGCGTTCCACGATCTTGAGCAGTGCAATGGCAGGCCCGGTGGGATTGCGATGCCGCTGCTCCCAATTCTGCAGCGTGCGAGTGCTGACATGGATGGCCGCGGCGAATTCGGCCTGGGACATCTGGACACGCTCGCGAATGGCCCGCACATTGATGGGCCCCAGCTTCGTGACCCGTCCGGGCGTCAGTTGGCCCTTGCGGATCGCTCGCACCTGGTCCAGGCCTTCGCTCAAGAGATCGAACGTGGATGGTTCCGTAGTCTTTGGTTTGGCTTTCTTGGGCATGCAGATCATTTCGTCCCGGGACATCCTCACATTCTGGATTCTCTCTCTCAGAAGACCATCCGTGTGCAGCAAGCACACAACCTTGGGACGCTTTCCTTGTCACCCGGCGACCCGCCACACGTCAATGGAAAGCCTGACGGCGGCGATGACCCAATAGGCTGGCGCCGCGTCCGCTTGAACGGCTATGCTGGGACACGCTCAGTCGCGACGACTCACACGGCCGGGCGGCAACCGCGGCAACCCGATACCCGCAGGCGTACGCGCCGGCCCCACCCTCCCCCCCGCACCGGCGCTCGCACCATGACGACCAACTACACGGAAGCCTTCATCACGGTCTCTCCCGACAGCACCGCCACGGTGGGGACCACGCCGACCAAGGCGGGTTCGATCGCGCAGATCCAGCACGATCTGCTGACGCGGCAGCCGTATCACTACACCAGTGACGACCTGCTGTTCGAGGTGCACGCCATCCGCCACGGTATCGCGGCCAAGGACAGAAAGCCGGCGCGCGAGGCGTTCTTCGCCAAGTCGCAGGCGTGCCTGCGCGCCTCGCCGCTGGTCAAGCAGTTCGGCTGGGGCCTGCATCACGACGCCGAGTCGAAGGTCGCGGCCTATGGCGTCGACACCCAGGCCTACCGCGACCTCAGCGCGCGCGCCGATCTCAAGATCGTGCCCGGCATGCGCAGCAAGCGGGCCGCCGTTTCCTGACGCAGAGATGCCTGTGCTTGCAGTACCAGACGGTGAAGGCCACCGGATCGCGGCCCGACGACGGCTTCAATCCGCCGGCCGATGACAGACGGCTTCGACGTTGTGCCCATCCGGCCCGATCACGAAAGCCGCATAGTAATTGGAATGATAGTGAGGACGCAGTCCCGGCGGACCGTTGTCTTTTCCGCCTGCCGCCAGCGCCGCGGCGTGGAACAGGTCCACCTGTTCCCGGGAATCGGCGGCAATGGCGATATGCAAGGGCGCGCTGACGCGGGACTGCGCATACAACCACAGCGACGGCTTGCCCTGCCTGCCCAGGCCGATGCTTCCCGGCCCTTCCATGGCAAGACCCACGCCGAGAGGCGCAAACGCCTTGAGAAAAAACTCGCGGCTCCGATCCATGTCGCTGACACCAAAACCGATGTGATCAAACATATTCTTCTCCGCTGCCGTCGCCACCGGCACGTACCGTCATAGGCGTTCGGGCCAACTGATTTCGGGCATGCGAGTCGGTCCACGCCTTGCGCGACGGACACGCGAGATCCCCGCAGGGATCATTCCCCCTTCTTGCGCGAGCGGAACGCCGCCACCTTCATGCGGTTGCCGCACACGGCCATGCTGCACCAGCGGCGCCGGTGCGACTTGGTCTTGTCGTGGAACATCAGCGTGCAGTCGTGCGCCTCGCATTGCCGCACGAGTTCCAGCTGCGTATCGGTCAGCAGACGGACGACGGCCTGGGCGATGGGTTCGAGAAAGCTGGCCGCGTCGTCGTGGCGGCGCTGCCTGATCACCTTGAACGACGCGCTGGCGTCGTCCCACCGCAGTTCCTTGGACGCACGGCCAGCCAGCAGCACCTGGTTGACGACGCTGGCATCCGACGCGCCCTCGTGCTTGGCGGCATGCACCAGCGACCTGGCGTTGTCGCGCAGCCGCAGGGCCAGCGCCCGCAGCCCCTTGGGCGCCGCGCCGACGTCCTCGGGCAACGCGCCGGCCAGCTTCAACCAGGCCAGCACGGCCTCGTCGTCGGCGAAACAGTCGTGATGCGCCGCCCCGACGCCGAATTCACTGTTGATGAAATCGAGCGCGAGGTCGTCCCCGACGAACATCGGGGCTTTTGGGGTTTTGGCGGTTTCCAGCATTCGCCCAATGTAACCGATAAAAAATTAATTGACCAGTTACCCAAGCTATGAGTAACCTTTTAAATCCAATTTATCGGTTACAAGGAGATTTGTCATGGTTACGAAGACATTGATGGGCGCGGCCGGGCTGGCGGCGCTGGTGCTGGCCGGCGGCGCCCAGGCGGCCGACCTCCAGGTCCACCACCGCTTCGAACAGGTGGGCGACGTGAAGGTGTTCTACCGCGAGGCGGGCGCGCCCGATGCGCCGACGGTGCTGCTGCTGCACGGCTATGCCGCGTCGTCGTTCATGTATCGCAACCTGATTCCGATGCTGGCGGACAAGTACCACGTCGTCGCGCCCGACCTGCCGGGCTTCGGCTTCACCGAAGCGCCCGCCCGCGGCAAGTACGCCTACACGTTCGACCAGTTGGCCAGGACCATCGACCAGTTCACCCAGCAGCTGAAGCTGGACCGCTACGCCATCCAGGTCTTCGACTACGGCGCGCCGGTGGGCTGGCGCCTGGCGCTGGCGCATCCCGACCGCATCACCGCGATCATTTCGCAGAACGGCAATGCGTACGAGGAAGGACTGGGACAGGGCTGGGCGCCGATCCAGCGCTATTGGAAGGAGCCGTCACAGGCCAATCGCGAGGCGCTGCGCGACTTCCCGACGCCGGCGTCGATCGAATGGCAGTACCTGGAAGGCGTGCCGGACAAGAGCCTGGTGGCGCCGGATGCGATCGCGCTTGAGAGCTATCTGGTGTCCCGGCCGGGCAACGCCGAGGTGCAGCTCGACCTGCTGCTGGACTATGCGTCGAACGTGGCAAAGTATCCGGCGTTCCAGGCGTATTTTCGCGAGCACCAGCCACCGCTACTGGCGGTCTGGGGCAAGAACGATCCGTTCTTCCTGCCGGCCGGCGCCGAGGCGTGGAAGCGGGATATTCCGGGCGCGGACGTACGGCTCTATGACACGGGGCACCTGGCGCTGGAGACGCATGGGGTGGAGATCGGGGGGGTGATCCGGGAGTTTCTGGATCGGAATGTGAAGTGATAATGAGATCGCGCATACGCGCGTGCACTACGGATAACTCCACCCGAAGGATTCGTCCTGTGTAAGACAAACCGCCCATGCGGGCGGTTTTTCTTTGGCGAGGTTCCTCAGCCTGCTACGCAGCTTTGCGCATGTCTTCAGTGAGATGCATATCGATGTGGATATCAGCGAATGGGCATATCAACCCGCCCTCCACGTCTTGCTCCAGAAGCCCAAGATCGACGAGAGCGCGCGCATCCTGGTGAACGCGCCTCACATCCCGGCCCAGGCGGCGGGCCAGCTCGCGCACGCCGACTCGACCTGCGCCCAACATCTCCCGCACCATGTTCCACCTCAGCTCCGTCAACTGCCCGAAGAATGCCGCTGCGGATTCGAAATTCAGCCTTTCCCCCTGATACCCGCCGGACTGCGCCCCGGCGACGGCCCGCTTGCTGGCGCTGGTCAGAAAGGCACGCCAATCCTGATTGATAGTGATAGTCAGAGTTCGCTTCATGTTCAGGTCCTCCATTTCGTGACCTCAGCGACGAAGTCCTCCAGCAATTGCGCCACACCGCGAAATTCGTAGGGAAACTCTTCGTCTCCCTGGTGCATGTGGTCGCCCTTACCGCGCTCGTTATCGAAACCAACGATCCGCTGCCCTCCACGGGCATACACCAACCGGTACTTGAACCCGTGTGAGGTCGGCGGAACTGGCTGTGGCACCTTCCAGATAACAATTTGCATAATGCCGCCTTCGGCATCGACGCTTTTCTCGCTGAGAATCAGAGTAGCGTTCATGTTGTCAATCTTGCCAACAAAGAACGAGTGTTGTCAAGATTGACAACACTCTAAATGAAGTACTGAGCCAGGCCCCGTCCCGCAAGAATTGGCGGGCGTTGCGACAATGAGGGATCCGAGCTGCTGTGTCAGCACAAGACGCGCAAAAGCGGATGCATTCACGCCTCAGGAGGTCGGGGAGCCCCGGCCTCCTGAGACTTTTATCCTGCTTGTTTCTGAATCGCCGACTATTGGCCGGGTTCGTATCCACCGGCTAGCTCTCGGTGACACGCTGCGTGTCTTGCCAGCATCAACAGAGTTTGGCTTGACCACGGGATTGGACTGGTAGGCGCCTGCGGTGCAGGCCCTTCGCGCAATGAAAAAAGGCACTCCGCTTTCGCGTAAGTGCCTTTTCCATGCCGTTTCCAGCGAATTCTTTGGGGTGGCTGATGGGACTCGAACCCACGACAACTGGAATCACAATCCAGGACTCTACCAACTGAGCTACAGCCACCACTGGGGTGTTTCTCTTTGCCGCCGGGCCCGTTGTTTCGTGCCCAACCGCGAAGAGGCCGAACTATAGCACGATTTTTCGGGCTGTGTAAAACAGTCCGCCCCCAGCCAGCGATCCGCCCTCCCGGCAGCCCGCCCCGGCCGGACTTGCCACCCGCGCCGGCCTTGCTATCCTTGGCGCTCGGATCATTCTCTGGAGGCCCGCGCCGCGCCGTTGCCATGGATCGCATACACCAACTACTGATTGATTACTGGCCCCACATGGTGTTCACCATCAGCGTGGTGGCGGGCGCGGGCGCGGCGGTGCATGCGGCCATGACCAAGCAGGATGTGCGGTCGGCCATCGGCTGGGTGGGGCTGGCGCTGTTTTCGCCGTTGTTCGGGGCGCTGGCCTATTTCGTGGCGGGGATCAACCGGATCCGCAAGACGCGGCTGTCGCAGCAGCGCGACGAGGCGATGCTGGTGGATGCGGCGCTGGTGGAGACGCCGAGCGTGGACGTGGCGCCGATCTCGGGGCCGCAGTTCGCGTCGCTGAAGGTGCTGGGCGACCGGGTCAGCCGCTTCCGGCTGCTGGGCGGCAACGCGGTGCGGCCGCTGGCCGGCGGCGACGAGACCTATCCGGCGATGCTGCAGGCGATCCGCGAGGCGCGGCACGCGGTGGCGATGCAGAGCTATATCTTCGACAACGACGCGATCGGGCGCGAGATGGCGCAGGCGCTGATCGAGGCGCACGGGCGCGGGGTGCAGGTGCGGGTGCTGATCGACGCGATCGGGGCCAAGTATTCGCGGCCGCCGATCGTGCGGATGCTGGCGCGCGGCGGGGTGCCGGTGGCGCGCTTCATGACCAATCCGCTGGGGGTGCTGCGCATGCCGTACGCCAACCTGCGCAGCCACCGCAAGGTGCTGGTGGTGGACGGGCGCGTCGGGTTCACCGGCGGGATGAACGTGCGGGCGGCGTTCGTGACGGCGCTGTCGGGCCCGGCGACCAATGTCGATACGCATTTCCGGGTGGAAGGACCGATCGTGACGCAGCTGATGTCGGTGTTCGCGCACGATTGGAATTTCACGACGCATGAGTCGCTGCCGGCGCAGCCGTGGTTCGATCCGCAGGCGCAGCCGCCGCATGGGGCGGTGCCGATGCGCTGCGTGCCGTCGGGGCCGGACCGCGCCCTGGGCAGCGCGCACAGCATCCTGCTGGGCGCGCTGGCGGTGGCGCAGCGGCATGTGCGGATCCAGTCGCCCTACTTCCTGCCGGACCAGCCGCTGATCGGCGCGCTGGCGACGGCGGCGCGGCGCGGGGTGGTGGTGGATATCGTGATTCCGGGCAAGAACAACCTGCGGCTGGTCGACTATGCCATGACGGCGCAGCTGGACCAGGTGGTGCGCACGGGCTGCCGGGTGTGGCGCTCGCAAGGGGCGTTCGACCACTCGAAGCTGATGACGGTGGACGACGGCTGGGCCTATGTGGGATCGTCGAACCTGGATCCGCGCAGCCTGCGGCTCAATTTCGAGCTGGATACCGAGATCTACGACGTGGACGTGGCGCGCTGGGTGGGCGCCCGGATCGACGCGCAGGTGGCCGGGGCGCGCCGCCAGACGCTGGAGGAGCTGCTGCAGGCGCCGTTCGCCAAGCGGCTTCGCAACAAGGTGATCTGGCTGGCGACGCCGTATCTGTAGGCCGATGCCAGGCACAGGGCCGGCCGTTCAGCCGTCCGAGGTCGGCACCGCCGCCTGGCGCACGGCGAAGACGGCGCTGGCCTTGAGCACCAGGCGTTCGTCCACTTTCAGGTGGCAGGTGGCGTAGATCAGGCGCTTGCCGCGCTTGTCGATGGTGACGTGGGCTTCGAGCCAGTCGCCGGGCATGACGGCGTTGAGGTATTCGACCGACATCTGCGCGGTGACGACCGAGGCCTGGCACTGGTGGGCGATGACGAAGCCGAGGGCGCTGTCGGCCAGGGTGGCGAGCAGGCCGCCATGGGCCATGCCGTGCATGTTGCCGTGGGCCGGGCCGATGCGCATGGCCAGCACGTCGTCGGCGTCGCGCCGGTAGAAGCCGCCCAGGTCCGCCAGGTGGCGCATGAATTGGCTGCTGGGAAGCCAGGGCGCGAAGCCGGCGGGAATGGTGTCTGTCATGGCGAGGGGGAAGGTGCGCTGCGCAATGCCCCACGGTAGCGCAAACCGCCGCGCGCGCGCCAGCGCCGGCGCGGGGCGACCGGTGAGCGGACAATATCTGGCGCAACTGGCGCCGGCGTCGCGCCGGCGCTACAGTCTGCCCATGCAATTGCCCGTTTCTTCACCGCCCGCATGAACCGCATCAAGACCTACGGCATGGCCGAGCGCGCGGATTATTTCGATTTCGATATCCGCGCGCAACAGGTGCGCGAGCCGCTGGAACAGCCGCACCGGCACGAGTATTTCCAGATCCAGGTGAACCTGGAGGGCGACACGCGCCAGACCATCAGCGGCACCACGCGGCCGTTTCCGCGCGGCGGGATGAGTTTCGTGCTGCCGTACCGGGTGCACCTGGTGCCGCATCCGCCGGGCGCGCGCTACATCATCATCAATTTCGCGCAGCGTTTCCTGTGGCCGGAGCTGGCGGTGGATCCGCTGGACCTGGAGGACGTGCCGATGACGCAGGCGCCGGCGCTGGCGCCGTTCCTGTTCCAGGAGTATCTGGATTTCGCGCTGGACGCGGACGGGCTGGCCGAGGCCGAGGCGCTGATCGCGCGCCTGATGGACGAGAACCGGCGCCGCGGGTTCGGTTCGTCCACGACCATACGCGGCCTGCTGCTGCAGCTGATCGGGCTGGCCTGCGGGCGCTACGAGACCGACCTGCTGCATCTGGCGCGGCACCATGCGGGCAGCAGCCGGCGCGAGAGCGTGCGGCGGGTGCTGGCGCACATCGGCGCGCACCTGGCCGAGAACCTGACGCTGAACGACGCGGCGGCGGCGGCGTTCCTGTCGCCCAATTACCTGGCGCACCTGCTGAAGAAGGAAACCGGCAAGACCTTCACCGAGCTGGTGGCCGAGCGCCGCATGGCGCTGGCGCGCGACCTGCTGGCGCATACGGCGCGCACGGTGGCGCAGGTGGCGCATGCGGCGGGGTTCGCCGACGAGGCGTATTTCTCGCGCCGCTTCCGCCAGCTGGAAGGGGTCAGTCCGACCGGCTACCGCGAGCGCCTGCGCGGCGGCGAGGCCGAGGCGCGTTGAGGGACGAGGCGGGGCCAAGGTCGCCACAGGACGCGCGGCGAAATGCGCGGAATCGTCCACGGATTGCGTAATCGTCTCCAGGCGGGGCGGGCGGGGCCGACCTAAGCTGGCGGCAACCCTCGCAACCTTCAGGAGACCCGCGATGACCCAAGCCGTCCAGACCCCGTTTACCGTGGCCCAGACCACCGTGCCGATCGCCGGCAGCGACCTGCGCTTTCCGGTGCGCCGCATCTATTGCATCGGACGCAACTACGCGGCCCACGCCATCGAGATGGGATCGGACCCGAGCCGCGAGCCGCCGTTCTTCTTCCAGAAGCCGACGGACGCGATCCAGGTGGTGCCGCCGGGCACGGTGACCGACCATCCGTACCCGCCGCTGACCCAGAACTACCACTACGAGGTGGAGCTGGTGGCGGCGCTGTCCAAGGGCGGCCGCGACCTTCCTCTGGACAAGGCGCTGGACTGCGTCTACGGCTACGCGCTGGGCCTGGACATGACGCGGCGCGACCTGCAGCGCGGCATGGGCGACCAGAAGAAGCCGTGGGAGATCGGCAAGAGCTTCGACCACGCGGCGCCGATCGGCCCGATCCATCCGGTGGCCCAGACCGGCCACTACAAGGAAGGCGACATCTGGCTGGCGGTCAACGGCGAACGCAAGCAGCAGGCCACGCTGTCGCACATGATCTGGTCGGTGGCCGAGCAGATCTCGCGGCTGTCGCAGGCGTTCGAGCTGTTCCCGGGCGATCTGATCTATTCGGGCACGCCGGAAAACGTCGGCCCGGTGGTGCGCGGCGATGTGATCGTGGCGCACGTGGACGGCCTGCCCGAACTGAGCATCCGCATCGTGTGATGCGCGGCACAGGCTGGCCCTGCCGCCCTCCCCGGCGCCAGCCTGGTCTTGGCGCCTCGCCGCCCGGCATGCGGCGAGGCGCGGCAAGGCCGTCCGACAATGGCCGCGGCGCCGCGCCCCACGACGGTGCGGCGGCCGGATCCTCGCGGATCTGAGAGTAAGATTTATGCCATAACAAACAGCCCGTGTGGCAGGAGCAGTGGAAGATGGCAAAAATCGGTATGGTGGGCATCGGCCTGATGGGCCATGGCATCGCAAGCAATCTGGTCAAGCACGGTCACACGCTGACGGTGCTGGAACATCCGGGCAACCAGCCGCTGGACGCCCTGAAGGCGGCGGGCGCCACCAGCTGCGCCGACGGCGCGACGCTGGCGGCGCAGTCGGACGTGATCATCCTGTGCGTCACGGGCAGTCCGCAGGTCGAGGCGGTGCTGCTGTCGCCGGCCGGCGTGCTGGAAGGCCTGCGCCCGGGCACGGTGATCATCGACTGCTCGACGGCGATCCCCTCCTCCACCGTCAAGGTGGCCGAGGCCGTCACCGAGAAGGGCGGCCGTTTCCTCGACGCCCCCATGACGCGCACGCCGAAGGAAGCCGCCGAGGGCCGCCTGAACCTGCTGGTGGGCGGCGACGCCGCGCTGTTCGAGGAATGCCGGCCGATCCTGGCGTGCTTTGCCGAGAACATCGCGCACGCCGGCCCGGTGGGCGCGGGCCACCGCATGAAGCTGCTGCACAACTACGTGTCGCTGGGCGCGATCGCGCTGCTGTCGGAAGCGGCCGCTTGCGCGCTGCGCGCCGACATCGATCCGGCGGTGTTCGCCGAGGTGCTGACCAAGGGCGGCGGCGGCGGCGTGGCGCTGGAGCGCCTCAAGCCCTACCTGCTGGAACAGGATCCGTCGTCGCTGCGCTTCTTCATGTCGAACGCGCAAAAGGACCTGTCCTACTACAACACGATGGCCGCCGAGACCGGCGCGGTGCGCGAGATCGGCGCCGCCGTGCTGCACACCTATGACCAGGCGGTCAGCCAGGGCGGCGGCGAACGCTACGTGCCCGAGCTGGTCTCGCTGCTGAAGGACCGCTGAGCGTGATGGCGGCGCGGGTTCAACGCCCGCCCGCCGCCATCGCCGGCACGGCGCGCAAGGCGCCGCGCCGCGGCAGTTGCAGGGAAATGGCCGCGGCCAGCAGCAGCAAGGCGCCGGCCGCGCCGAACGCCACCCAATGGGTATGGAAGGCCTCGAAGGCCCAGCCGCCCAGCCATGAACTGATCATGCCGCCGATCTGGTGACCCAGGTAGGTCAGGCCGTACAGCACGCCCACCAGGCGCACGCCGTAGACGTCGGCCAGGATGGCCGAGGACAGCGCGATGCTGCCGGCCCAGACGATGCCGCCGATGGTGGCTGCCGCGTACAGCTCCCAATGCGCGCCGACCATCACCAGCGCGAAGAACCCCAGCCCGCGCACCAGGTAGATGACGGCCAGGATGTTGCGCCGCTCGACCTGGTCCGACATGCGGCCCAGCACCAGCGTGCTGAAGATCGCCACCAGGCCGATCAGGCCGATGCCCAGCGAGCTGGTGGTGGCGTCAAAGCCATGGTCCATCAGCATGGGCATGCCATGCGTGCCCAGCAGGTTCATGCTGAAGCCACAGGCGAACAGGCCCAGCGCCACCTGCCAGAACGGCAGCGTGCGCACGGCGTCCTTGACGCGCGGCTCGGGGCCCTTGGCGGCGGGCCGCGAGGCGGATTTTTTCTCGACGATCTGGTGCGGCAGCAGGTCGGTGTGCTCGGGCGCCTGGTCGCGCATCACGAACAAGGCCACCGGCACGGTCAGCAGGGCGAACAGGGCGGCGAAGGCCAGCAGCGTCTCGCGCCAGCCGACGGCGCTGATAGTGAAGGTGAGCGTGGGCGTCATCAGGGCGATGCCGGCCATCGAGCCGGTGGACAGGAAGAACAGCGCCATGCCGCGCTGGCGCGTGAACCAGCGGCTGATCACCGGGGTCAGCGCCACCGGGCTGGTGAAGGCCAGGCCGACCGACAACGCCACGCCGAAGGCCAGCAGGAATTCGATGGGACCGCGCGCGAAGACGGTCCAGATGGACGAGGCCACCACGATGGCGGCGCCGGTCAGCAGCACAAAGCGGGTGCCGCGGGTGCTGACCAGATAGCCGGCCAGCGGCATCGCCAGGCCGTAGCACAGCATGCCGGCCGCGACGATGCCCGACAGCAGGCTGCGCGAAAAACCCAGGCCGTCCGCCATGGGCAGGAAAAACGGGCCGATGCCCATGCGCAGGCCCACCGTGAGCAGCGTCAGCACCGTTGCGGCGCCGACGATGTTCCAGCCGAAATACCAGCCGGCCGATTCTTGCTTCTCCACTTGCCTCTCTCCTTGTGTCTTCTTGTCGCGCTGGGGCGCTTCAGTACGGACACCGCGAGGGATGCGAGAAGACGGAAGCCGGCCGCCAGACGCGCCATATTACTCCCGGCTATATGCGGGCGGCGCGGAGGCAGCGAAATCCTGTCCGGTGAGCGGTCAGGCGCCGCGCGGCTGACGGCGTCGCGGCTTGGGCGCGCCATCCGCCGGCGCGGCGGCGACCAGCGCCTCGACCTGGCGCAGCTTGTCGGCCGCGACGGCGCGCAGGTGCCGGATCAGCAGTTGCGCGGCCGGCGACGGCGGGCGCGCCTTGGGGTAGATCAGGCCATATTGCAGCGGCGTTTCCGGTTCGAAGCGGCGGATCTGCGCGCCCAGGTGGATCTGCGACAGGGCCGACAGCGGGTCGCTCAGGGCCGCGCCGCAGCCGCGCACCGCCAGTTGGCAGGCGATGAAGCCGAACGAGACATCGAACTGGGCATCCGGCTCGTAGCCGGCCTGGGCGAAGGCGCGCGCATAGCGGTGATGCAGGGCGCCGCGCTGCGGCAGACCGATGAAGCGGCCCTGGCCCAGGATCCGCGGCGTGATGACGGCCTGCGCGGCGCGCGGATCGGCGCCGCTGAGGACGGCGACGGCGCGCGATTCGGCCAGGATCTCGGTGGTCAGCAGCGGATGCTCGACCGGCAGCTGCGCCAACGCCAGGTCGAACTGCTGCTGGCTGATCCAGGCATCGACGTTGGGCGGCATGCGCGCGTTGATGGTGACGCCGAAGGCATTGTCCTCTTGCACGGCGCCGGCCACGGCGTCGACCAGCAGGCCCTCGATCAGGTGCTGCGCCACCAGCACGTTGACGTGGGTGCGGCTCTTCCTGCGCGCGCCGCGGGCGTATTCGCGCACCGCGTCGCCGGCCCGCAACATCTCGTCGATGCGCTGATAGAAGCCCTGGCCCTGCTCGGTCAGGGACAGCCGCCGGCCTTCCTTGAGCAGCAGCGGAAAGCCGGCCTCTTCCTCCAGCATGGCCAGCAGCCGGCTGACCTGCGACGGGCTGCGATGGATGCGCAAGGACGCTTCGGCGATGCTGCCGCCTTCGACGAAGGCGCGCAGCGCCTCCAGGGCCATGAAGTTCATGGCGGGCCTCCAAACAGTTGTGCGTTATGCAAGTATCACGCCGAATTTCGACATTGACGCATATTAGCCCGCCTGCCGACAATGGCCTTGCCGATGGCGCCCGACGCTGGCGCCCGGCCCAGAACAGCAAGGGGAAAATCCATGAACGCAATCCACCGCCTGGCCGCCGCCGCCACGCTCGGCCTGGCCCTGGCCGGCCCGGCCCAGGCCCAGGACGCCTATCCGTCCAAACCCATCAAGGTCATCGTGCACACGCTGCCGGGCGCGTCGTCCGACGTGCTGGCGCGCGCCGTCAGCAAGACGATGGGCGAGCAGCTGGGGCAGTCCTTCGTGGTCGAGAACCGCTCGGGCGCGGGCGGCGCCATCGGCGTGGACGCCGTGGCCAAGGCGGCGCCGGACGGCTATACGCTGCTGGCCGGCGCCTCCAGCGCCATGGTGATGCTGCCGATCGTGCTGAGCCGCAAGCTGCCGTATGACGAGAACAAGGACTTCGCGCCCATCGGCGTGATCTCGCGCTCGCCGTTCGTGCTGGTGGCCAGCAAGGCCTCGGGCATCCGCAGCGTGCAGGACCTGATCGCGCGCGCCAAGGCCGAACCGGGCAAGCTGACCTACGGCAGCGCCGGCCCCGGCACCAATCCGCACCTGCTGGGCGAGCTGCTGAGCCAGCTGGCCGGCATCGAGCTGTCGCACATTCCGTACAAAGGCCCGGCCGCCGCCGAGTCGGACCTGATCGGCGGCACCATCGACATCCTGTTCGACACGCCGTCCTCGGCGCTGCCCTACGTGAAGGCCGGCAAGACCGTGGCCATCGCCGCCACCAGCGACAAGCGCGTGGCCGACGCGCCCGATGTGCCCACGGTGGCCGAGCTGGGCTATCCCAGCCTGACGCTGTACGGCTGGACCGCGCTGTACGCGCCGGCCGCCACGCCGCCCGCGGTGCTGGAGAAACTGCGCGAGGCGCTGCGCCAGGCGCTCAAGACGCCGGCGCTGCGCGAATTCATCCTGGGTTCGGGCAACGACATCCTGGACCTGTACGGCGATGACCTGCTCAAGATGCAGGTCGGCATGCAGGACTTCTGGCGCGACGTCGTCAAGGCGCGCGGCATCCGCCTGGACTAGGCGCGGACCGGCCATCCCCTTCCCTTCCCCCAACGCGGCCGTCCGGCCGCGAGGACATCTTCCATGAGCATCAAGATCCGACTCGCCGTGCGCGACTGGGACTACATCGTCCCGCTCGCCCTGGGCGATGTGACCGCCCGCGGCCTCGACCTGGAGATCCACCGGGTCGGCACGCTGCCCGACGACCTGGCCAGCGACCCGCGCTTCGACGCCGGTGAAATGTCGATGAGCCGCTACTGCCTGGGCCGCGCCCGGGGCCGCGACGACATCGTCGGCGTGCCGCACTTCCTGATGCGCGGCTTTCGCCACCGCTGCATCATCACCGCGCGCGACAGCGGCATCACGCGGCTGGACCAGCTGGCCGGCGCCCGCATCGGCATGACCGGCTGGCAGGATTCCGGCAATACCTGGACCCGCGCGCTCTTGCGGCGCGAGGGCATCGGCATGGACGACGCGGTGTGGAAGGTGGGACGCCTGACCGGCGCGCACCCGATCACCGACCGGCTGGGCGGCTTCGGCCGGCCCGGCGTGATCGAGGAGGTGGCCGACGAGCGCCCGCTGGTGGACCTGCTGCGCGCCGGCGAACTGGAGGCGGTGTTCACGCCCTTCATGCCAGACGGCTTCTTCGACGCCGGATCGGACCTGCGCCAGCTGCTGCCCACCTGCCGCGACAGCGAGGTGGACTACTTCCGCCAGGTCGGCTACGTGCCCGGCATCCACCTGCTGGGCATGAAGCCGGCGCTGGCGGCGGCCCATCCGTGGGCGGCGCAGGCGCTGAGCGAGGCGCTGGATGCGTCGGCCGCGCTGTGGCTGGACAAGCGCCGCAAGTATGCCGACACCACGCCGTGGATCCTGGACGAACTGATCCAGACCTCGCGCGACCTGCCCGAGGCCTGGAACCGCAACGGCCTGGAACCGAACCTGAAGATGATCGGCGACTTCGCCGCCGAGCTGCACGCCCAGCAACTGGCCGACCGCGTCATGACGCCGGCCGAGCTGTTTCCGCACGCGCACTGAACACCGAGGAAACCATCATGAAAATCGCCATGGGCCAATTCGCCGTCCGCCCGGTCTGGGAAGACAACGCCCGCGTCTGCCTGGACCTGATGCGCCGCGCCGCCGAGGCCGGCGCCGACCTGCTGGTGCTGCCCGAGGGCATCCTGGCGCGCGACATCGCCGACCCCGACCTGGTGCGGCGCGCCGCCCAGCCGCTGGACGGCCCGTTCCTGTCGCAATTGCAGGCGCTGTCGCGCGGGCTCGACCTGACGGTCATCATGACCGTGCACACGCCCGCGGCGGGCGAGCGCGTCTGGAACACGCAGGTGGCGCTGCGCCGCGGCGAGATCGTGGCGCAGTACCGCAAGCTGCACCTGTACGACGCGTTCTCGATGCAGGAGTCGGTCAACGTGGTGCCGGGCGACGAAGTGCCGCCGCTGGTGCCGGTGGCCGGCATGCGGGTCGGCATGATGACCTGCTACGACCTGCGCTTTCCCGAGCTGGCGCGCCGCCTGGCGCTGGATGGCGCCGACGTGCTGGTGGTGCCGTCGGCCTGGGTCAAGGGGCCGCTCAAGGAAGCGCACTGGTCGGTGCTGAGCACGGCGCGGGCGCTGGAGAACACCTGCTATGTGGCGGCGGTGGGTGAATGCGGCCCGCGCAACATCGGCGCCAGCCTGGTGGTGGACCCGCTGGGCGTGGCGATCGCGCAGGCCGGCGAGCAGGAGGCGCTGGTGTTCGCCGACCTGGATCCGGCGCGCATCGCGCATGCGCGCGACGTGCTGCCGGTGCTGAAGAACCGCCGTTTCGCGCGGCCGGAGCTGGCGTAACCCGCCCGCCGCGCCGCCACCGCGGCAATGCGCTATCTCAACACATTGCGCACGAAGCGCAGCGGCGTGTCGGCGTCGTTGCGATAGGAATACGGCTGCGCGCTGCTGTAGATGGCGAAGTCGTTGGCCTGCACCGGCTGTGTCACGCCCGACAGCTCCAGCAGCAGCGTGCCCTCGATGACGTAGATCATCTCGTGCCAGCCTTCCGGGTCGGGCTCGGCCACGTAGGTTTCGCCCGGCCCCAGCGACCAGATCCAGAGCTGCGCCTCACAGCTGGCGGGCGCGGCGCCCAGCAGCACGGCCTGGCTGCCGGGGCGCTTGCCGCGCCAGGCGCGGGCCTCGATGCGGCGCCGTTCGCGCGCCGGATCGCTGACCAGGTCGACAAACCCCACATCCAGCGCCTGCGCCAGCTTGTCCAGGCTGGACAGGCTGATGTTGGCGTTGCCCGCTTCCAGGCCGGCGATCATGCGGCGGCTGATGCCGGAGGCGTCGGCCAGCGCCGACTGGCTCAGGCCGGCCAGCTTGCGCAGCCGTTTCAGATTGGCCCCCACGTGCGTGAGGACATCGCTGTCGGAATTGGTAATGTGCAGTATATTGCTCAAATTAGTGACACCTGAAGTCCGCCGTGAAACCCGAATCGATGTTTGCCTTGTCGCGCCAGGAAATCGCCCTGGTGCTGGTCACCATGCTGTGGGGAAGCACTTTCCTCATTATCCATATCGCCATGCAGCATAGCGGACCGCTGTTCTTCGTGGGGGTCCGGTTCACCGTGGCCGGGCTGGTGTCGATGCTGCTGTTCCGCAAGCACATGGCCGGGCTGACGCGGCGCGAGGGCGGCGCCGGGGTGGCGATCGGCTGCGCCCTGTTCCTGGGCTATTACCTGCAGACCTACGGCCTGCAGACCATCACCAGCAGCCAGTCGGCCTTCATCACCGCGCTGTACGTGCCGATCGTGCCGCTGTTGCAGTGGGCGGTGCTCAAGCGCCCGCCCGGCCTGATGAGCTGGGTCGGCGTGGGGCTGGCGTTCACCGGACTGGTGCTGCTGGCCGGGCCCGAGGCCGGCGCGCTGCATGTCAGCCCCGGCGAGCTGGCGACGCTGGCGGGCGCCGCGGCCATCGCCGCCGAGATCATCCTGATCGGCCATTTCGCGCGGTCGGTGGACAGCCGCCACGTCACCGCGGTGCAGCTGCTGACGGCGGGACTGGCGTCGTTCGCGCTGATGCCGGTGCTGGGTGAGCCGATTCCCGCCTTCTCGTGGTTGTGGGCCGGCGCGGCGATCGGGCTGGGCCTGGCCAGCGCGGTGATCCAGCTGACCATGAACTGGGCGCAGAAGTCGGTGTCGCCGACCCGCGCCACGGTGATCTACGCCGGCGAGCCGGTCTGGGGCGGCATCGTCGGCCGGCTGGCCGGCGACCGGTTGCCGGGGCTGGCGCTGGTGGGCGGGGCGCTGATCGTGGCGGGGGTGCTGGCCAGCGAGATCAAGTTCAAGCGCAAGCCGAAGACGCGGCCGCGCGAAGCCTGAGCGCCGGGCCTCAGCCCGCCCGTTCGAGGAACGCCTGGAGCGCCGGCACCGTGTTCAGCACGTGCTGGCGCATCGCCGCCTCGCAGCGATCAGGGTCGCCGGTAAGCAGCGCGTCGATCAGTTCCTGGTGCGATTCGCGCACCCGCAGCACGCGCCCCGGCTGGGCCGCCCACAGGCGCATGTAGGGCTCGACCACCGAGTGCAATTCGGAGATCTGCCGCAACAGGCGCGGCTGCTGGCAGAAGCTGCACAGGTATTCGTGGAAGTCGCGGTGGGCGCTGGTCCAGTCCAGGTCGTCGCCCGAGCCCTGCTCGAGCTGGTCCAGCATGCGGGCCAGGCGGCGGATGTGCTCGGGGCTCATGTGGCGCACGGCGTTGCGCATGGCCAGCCCTTCGAGCACCGAGCGCATTTCGAAGACTTCGCGCATTTCCTGCTGGTTCAGGCCGCGCACCACCGCGCCGCGGTTGGCGCGGATCTCGACCAGGCCCTCGGAGGCGAGCCGGCGCAGCGCGCCGCGCACCGGCATGCGGCTGGTGCCGATCTCGCTGGCGATGACCTCGGGCACCAGGCGGTGGCCGGGCGGATAGTTGCCCAGCCGGATCTCGCGCTGCAGGTGCTGGTAGGCCTCTTCTTCGGCGCTGACGGCTGTCTTCTGAAACTGCAGCATTCTCGTCCCCGGGTTTTCAAAGCCGCCATGATAGATAAACGCAAAAATAACACAAATTGGATCCAGTGATCCATGGATGCAAATACCAATGGCCGGACCGGCGGCGCTCGCGTCAAATCCGTCCTGGCGCGTCGGCCGGACGCGTCCGCCGGCATTGCAAGGGGCAGCAGACCCGCCTGGCGCCATCGCTCGACCGACATAACGCATTCAAGGGGAATCCATGACTTTCCGTCTCATCCGCGCCCTGGCCGGCGCCGCCGCCGTGGCCTTCGCCGCGCAAGCCGGCGCCCAGGCCACCGACTGGCCGCAGCATCCGGTGCGCATCGTGGTGCCGTTCCAGGCCGGCTCGGCCACCGACCTGATCTCGCGCCAGCTGGGCGCGGCCTTGTCGACCGAACTGGGCCAGCCGTTCGTGGTGGAAGCCCGCCCCGGCGCCGCCGCCGCGATCGGCAGCGCCTCGGTGGCGCGCTCGGCGCCCGACGGCTACACGCTGCTGATGGGCGGTCCGGCCGCCATCGTCACCAACCGCTTCCTGCAGAAGCGCCTGGCCTATGACCCGGACGCGTTCGCGCTGGTGTCGATGGTGGCGTACACGCCCAACATCCTGCTGGCCAATCCGCAGCAGCCGTTCAAGACCCTGCCCGAGATGATCGCGTACGCCCGCGCCAACCCGGGCAAGCTGACCTACGCCTCGTTCGGCACCGGCACCACCTCGCACATGGCGGGCGAAATGCTCAAGTCGGTGGCCGGCATCGACATCCTGCACGTGCCCTACAAAGGCGCCGGCGAAGCCATTCCGGCGCTGCTGAGCGGCCAGGTGTCGATGTACTTCGACACCATCATGACCGGCCTGCCGCAGGTCAAGAGCGGCGCGCTGCTGGCGCTGGGCATGTCCAATTCGCAGCGCTCGGCGCTGGCGCCGGACATTCCCACCATCGCCGAGCAGGGCTATGCCGGCTACGACATCGCCCCGTGGTACGGGCTGGTGGCGCCGGAAGGCACGCCCGCGCCGATCCTCGACAAGCTCAACCGCGCCGTCAACAAGGTGCTGGCGGATCCCGCATTGCGCGGTAAGCTGGCCGAAGCGGGCGCCGAGCCGCGCGGCGGCAGCCGCGAGGAATTCGCCGCCTTCATCAAGGCCGAGATCCCGCGCACCAAGCAGCTGATCGACCAGGCCGGCATCACCCCGCAGTAATCTCCCTCGCAACCTTTCTCGCCACCATGTCCACTTCCTTCGATTGGTCTTTCCCGTACGCTTCCCGAAAAATGCCGGTGCTGGCCGCCAACGCGGTCGCCACCAGCCAGCCGCTGGCGGCGCAGGCCGGGCTGCGCATGCTGCTGGCCGGCGGCAATGCCGTGGACAGCGCCATCGCCACCGCCATCGCGCTGACCGTGGTCGAGCCCGTGATGAACGGGATCGGCGGCGACATGTTCGCGCTGGTCTGGCACGAAGGAAAGTTGCATGGCCTGAACTCCAGCGGCTGCTCGCCAGCGGCGTGGACGCCGGAGTACTTCGCCGGCCGCGAGGCGATGCCCGGCACCGGCTGGGGCACGGTCACCGTGCCCGGCCAGGTGGCGGGCTGGAAGGCGCTGTCCGACCGCTTCGGCAAGCTGCCGTTCGCGCAGTTGTTCGAGCCCGCCATCGCCTACGCCGAGCACGGCTTCGCGGTCAGCCCCACCATCGCGCGCCAATGGGCCGCGCAGATGCCCAAGCTGGCGCGGGAGCCGGGCTTCGCCGACGCCTTCCTGCCGCAGGGCCGGGCGCCGCAGGCGGGGGAATGGTGGCGCTTTCCGGACCAGGCGCGCACCCTGCGCGACATCGCCGAGAGCGGCGGCGACAGCTTCTACCGCGGCGCGCTGGCCAACAAGATCGCCGACTTCGCCGCCCGCACCGGCGGCGCGCTGACCGCGGACGACCTGGACCAGCACCGTCCCGAGTGGGTCGAGCCGATCTCGCAGTCGTTCCGCGGCTACCAGCTGCATGAAATCCCGCCCAGCGGCCAGGGCATCTCGGCGCTGATGGCGCTGGGCATGCTGGAGCAATTCGACCTGGAGTCGATGGGCCGCGACAGCGCCGATTACTACCACGTCAGCATCGAGGCCATGAAGCTGGCCTTCGCCGACCTGCATCAGCACGTGGCCGACCCGCGCCACATGCGCACCGACGCCCGCGCCCTGCTCGACCCGGCCTACCTGGCCGAGCGCGCGCGGCTGATCTCGATAGACCGCGCCGCCGTGCCGGTGGCCGGCACGCCCGCCACCGGCGGCACGGTCTACCTGACCGCGGCCGACGCGGCCGGCACCATGGTGTCGTTCATCCAGTCCAACTACCACGGCTTCGGTTCCGGCGTGGTGGTGCCGGGCACCGGCATCAGCCTGCACAACCGCGGCCTGAACTTCGTGCTGACGCCCGGCCACGCCAACCAGGTCGGTCCGCGCAAGAAGCCGATGCACACCATCATCCCGGCCTTCATCACCCGGGGCGGCGAACCGGTAATGTCGTTCGGCGTGATGGGCGGCTCGATGCAGGCGCAGGGCCACCTGCAGATGATCACGCGGCTGGCGGCCTTCGGCCAGAATCCGCAGGCCATGAGCGACGCGCCGCGCTTTCGCGTGGAAAAGGGGCCGGTGGTCAACGTCGAGGCGCACCTGCCCGCCGACGTGGTGGATGCGCTGCGCCAGCGCGGCCACAACGTGGCGGTGGCGCCGGCCGACAGCCTGGAATTCGGCTCGGCGCAGCTGATTTGCCGCCTGCCGCAGGGCGGCTACTTCGCCGCGTCCGATTCGCGCCGCGACGGCCAGGCGGTCGGCTTCTAGGCATTCCAGGCGCGACGGCCACGGCGGCGGAACACGCCGCCGGAAAGGCGCTTGATCGGTCATATGGGCGACGCCTGGCGCGGCGATACTGCCGCGCAGACTCCCCAAGGCCCTTATGAACCGCATCCTGTCCGCCGTGGCGCTCGCCGCCGCGCTCGCCCTACCCGCCGGCGCCCTGGCGGCCCTGCCCATGGCCGTGGACGGCCAGCCCCTGCCCTCGCTGGCGCCCATGCTGGAGCGCGTCACGCCGGCGGTGGTCAACATCTCCGCGCAGGGCGAAGGCGGCCAGGCCCGCGCCCCCGGGCGCCAGAGCATCGGCTCGGGCGTGATCGTCGACGCGGCCCAGGGCAACATCCTGACCAACCATCACGTAGTGCGCGGCGCGGCCTCGATCCGCGTGTCGCTGCAGGACGGCCGCAGCTTCACCGCCACCGTGGTCGGCAGCGATCCGGACACCGACCTGGCGGTGCTGCGCATTCCGCCCGACAAGCTGCAGGCCCTGACCCTGTCCGACTCCAGCGATCTGCGGGTGGGCGATTTCGTGGTCGCCATCGGCGATCCCTACGGCCTGGGCCAGTCGGCCTCGTCCGGCATCGTGTCGGCGCTGGAGCGTTCCAGCCTGCGCGCGGCCGGCTACCAGAACTTCATCCAGACCGACGCCTCCATCAACCCCGGCAACTCGGGCGGCGCGCTGGTCAACCTGAACGGCGAGCTGGTCGGCATCAACACCATGATCTACACGCCGTCGGGCGGCAACGTCGGCATCGGTTTCGCGATTCCGTCGAACCTGGCGGGCGAGGTCATGCGCCAGCTGCTGCAGCACGGCCAGGTGCAGCGCGGCGGGCTGGGGCTGGACACCATCGACGTCACGCCGCGCAACGCGCGCCAGCTGGGCATGGCGCCGAACGCCAGCGGCGTGGTGGTGGCGCGCGTGGCGGACGGCTCGCCGGCGCAGCAGGCCGGGGTGCAGGCGCGCGACCTGATCCTGGCGCTGGACGGCAAGCCGATCGGCACCAGCGCCCAGCTGCGCAACGCCGAGGGCCTGCTGCCGGTGGGCAAGCAGGTGCGGCTGACGCTGTCGCGCGGCGGCCAGCGCTCGGAGGCGACGCTGCGGATCGAGCCCGAGAAGAACGAGCGGCTGCACGGCGGCTCGCTGGACGCGCGCCTGAACGGCGTGGAGTTCACCGAGATCGGCCGCGAGCAACGCCTGAAGGGCAACGACGGTGTGGCGGTCAGCGCCACCTATCCCGAGCGCGGCGCGGTGGCCGCGCGGATGCAGCGCGGCGACATCATCATCGGCGTCAACCAGCGCCCGGTCAGCCGGCTGGCCGACCTGCGCGGCCTGCTGGGCGGCGCGACGCCCGGGCAGCCGCTGCTGCTGACGCTGGTGCGCGGCCAGGCCATGTACACCTTGCAGATCCAGTAGGCGCCGCCGACGGGAACCCGGAAGCGTCGGCCCGCCCTGACGGGCCGACGGGACGCCGAACCGGCGATAATGCTTCCCGCACCGGATTCCCGTCATCGCTGCCCATGCCCTTTCCTGCCGCTTCCCTCGCCCTCTGGGGCATTTCCGCCCTGGCCATCCTCGGCATCCTGCTGCGCCCCTGGAAGCTGCCCGAATACGTCTGGGCCGGCGGCGCCGCGCTATTGCTGACGGCGACCGGGCTGATCCCGTGGCAGGCGGCGCTGGGCGCGGTCGGCAAGGGGCTGGACGTGTACCTGTTCCTGATCGGCATGATGGTGCTGGCCGAACTGGCGCGCCAGCAGGGCCTGTTCGACTGGCTGGCGATGGTGGCGGCGCGCCACGCGCGCGGCTCGGCGCGGCGGCTGTTCGACCTGGTGTTCCTGGTGGGCATCCTGGTGACCGTGTTCCTGTCGAACGACGCCACCGCCGTGGTGCTGACGCCGGCGGTGTACGCGGCGGCCAAGGCCGCCGGGGCGCGGCCGCTGCCGTATCTGTTCATCTGCGCCTTCATCGCCAACGCCGCCAGCTTCGTGCTGCCGATCTCCAACCCCGCCAACCTGGTGGTCTACGGCAGCCAGATGCCGCCGCTGCTGGACTGGCTGCAGCGCTTCACGCTGCCGTCGCTGGCGGCCATCGGCCTGACCTACTTGGCCCTGCGCTTCAGCCAGCGCGAGGCGCTGCGCCAGCCGCTGCGGGCCGACATCGTGCCGCAGCCGCTGGCCACGGGCGCGCGCCTGACCGGCATCGGCATCCTGCTGACGGCGGCCGTGCTGATGCTGGCCTCGGCGCTGCACGCCGACCTGGGCCTTCCGACCTTCATCGCCGGCCTGGCCACCGCCGGCGTCATCCACCTGAAGCAGCGGCTCAGCCCCCTGCCGGTGCTGCGGCACGTGGCCTGGGGCGTGCTGCCGATGGTGGCCGGCCTGTTCGTGCTGGTGGAAGGCCTGGCGCTCAGCGGCGCGATCGACGCGCTGGCGCGGGCGCTGCTGCGGCTGGCAGGCGACTCGGCCGGCGGCGCGCTGTGGGGCGCGGGCATCGTGGCGGCGCTGGCCAGCAATGTCATCAACAACCTGCCGGCCGGCCTGATCGCCGGCTCGGTCGGCCAGATCGCCGACCTGCCGGCGCAGACCGCCGGCGCGCTGCTGATCGGCGTGGACCTGGGGCCCAACCTGTCGATCACCGGCTCGCTGGCGACGCTGCTCTGGCTGATCGCCGTGCGGCGCGAGGGCCAGCACGTCGGCGCGCTGCGCTTTCTCAAGCTGGGCGCGTGGGTGATGCCGCCGGCGCTGCTGGGCGCGTTGCTGATGCTGGCGCTGGCCGGCGGCTGAATCCCCGCGGCGGCGTCACACGCCGCTCCCGCGCGCCCTCGCACGCCGTCCCGGCGGCCCCGCGCGAAAGGCTCAAGACTGGGGCTGGGCCAGCAGGCGCTGGATCTCGGCCTCGGTCTCGGCATAGCGCCCCTCGCCGAAATGGCGATAGACGATGTTGCCGCCCTTGTCGATCAGGTAGAACGCGGGCCAATACTGGTTGCGGTAGGCGTCCCAGGTCTTGTACTGGTTGTCCTGCGCCACCGGATATTCGATGCCGAAACGCTTGATGGCGTCGGCCACGTTCCTGGTGGTGCGCTCGAACGGGAATTCCGGCGTGTGCACGCCGACCACGACCAAGCCCTGGTCCTTGTACTTCTGGTTCCACTGTTTCACGTACGGCAGGGTGTTGATGCAATTGATGCAGGTGTAGGTCCAGAAATCGACCAGCACCACCTTGCCGCGCAGGCCGGCCAGGGTCAGCGGCTCACTGTTGAGCCAGGTCTGGATGCCGGTGAACTCCGGCGCGGGGGTCGGCGCGGGCGCGGCGGCGTGCGCGGCGGCGCCGAGCAGCAGGCCGGCCAGGGCCAGTTTGGCGGAAACGAGGGCCCGGCGGGCCGGCAGGCGGATGGACAGCATGGTGCGCTCCTTCAGGTTGCGGATAAATGGGTCAGGAAAACAGGCGGCTGATCCAGGCATAGGCCAGCACGTCGTATTGGAAATGGATGGCAACGGCCGAGGCCACCAGCAGCACCCCGAAGGCGCGTTGCAGGCGCACGGCGTGGCGGGCGATGGCGCCGACCCGGCGCGCGGCCAAGCCGCCGCCGTAGGCGATGGCCAGCATCGGGATGCCCGCGCCCAGCCCGTAGACCAGCAGCAGCAGGCTGGAATGCGTCAGGTTGTCGGCGCGCGCGGCCAGGATCAGGATCGACGCCAGCACCGGGCCGGCGCAGGGGGTCCAGACGGCGCCCAGCGACATGCCCAGCAGGAAGCCGCCGGCATTGCCCGAACCGCCCCTGGCGCCCAGGCCGATCACGCCTTGCAGCGGACCGCTCAGGCGCGCCGCCAGCCAGTCGTAGGGTTGCGGCCAGATGCGCGCCAGGCCGAACAGCGCCAGCGCCGCCACCGACACCGCGCGCACCGTCTCGTGGGCCGATTCGACCGCGCCCGACAACAGGCTGAGCGCGATGCCCAGCCCGGAAAAGGCCGCGACGAAGCCGAGCACGATGCACAGCGGCCGCAGGCGGCCGCCGCGCTCGACCGCGCTGCCCAGCAGGATCGGCAGCAGCGGCAGCACGCAGGGCGAGGCCACCGTCAGCATGCCGGCGGCCAGGGCGAGGGGGGTGTCGATGAAGGTGGTCATGGCGCGGCGGTCCGTTTGTGTCTCGATGACCGCATTGGACGCGCGCCGGGTATCCGTCCTGTGCCCGGAAAGCGGGTTTTTGCCCGGCTTTTGTATCGTGTCCGGCCCTGCATACACTACGACACACTTCGCGGCGCGGGCGGCGCTATAACCTGCCGGACACCTGTTGCCGGAGCCCGCGCATGAACACCGTTCCCCTTCCCCGCCCCCGCCTTTCCTGGCGGCGCCTGCTGGCCGTGCTGGCGCTGCTGGCCGGCGGCCTGGGCGCCGAGGCCGTCCAGCCCGGCCCCTGCCAGCTGATCGTCAACAGCCAGGCGCGCCGCCGCGCGCAGCCCGCTGAGTAGAA
The DNA here is from genome assembly GCF_902859645.1 of Achromobacter insuavis. Taxonomy (GTDB): domain Bacteria; phylum Pseudomonadota; class Gammaproteobacteria; order Burkholderiales; family Burkholderiaceae_B; genus Achromobacter; species Achromobacter insuavis. The sequence goes on from NZ_CADIJR010000015.1 coordinate 80,074, forward strand.
TGCGCCATGGACAATCCAGACCACATCCTGATCGTCGATGACGACCGAGAGATCCGCGAACTGGCCGGCAACTTCCTCAAGAAGAACGGCCTGAACGTCACCCTGGCCGCCGACGGCCGGCAGATGCGCACGCTGCTCGAAACGCTGACCGTCGACCTGATCGTGCTGGACATCATGATGCCCGGCGACGACGGCCTGGTGCTGTGCCGCGAGCTGCGGGCGGGCAAGCACCGGCGCACCCCGATCCTGCTGCTGACCGCGCGCGACGAAGACATGGACCGCGTGCTGGGGCTGGAGATGGGCGCCGACGACTACCTGGTCAAGCCGTTCGTGGCGCGCGAGCTGCTGGCGCGCATCAAGGCGATCCTGCGCCGCACCCGCATGCTGCCGCCCAATTTCCAGGTCACCGAACCGGGCCGCGCCGTGCGTTTCGGCGACTGGACGCTGGACACCACCGCGCGCCACCTGGTCGACGCCGAAGGCACCCTCGTGTCGCTCAGCGGCGCCGAGTACCGGCTGCTGCGCGTGTTCCTGGACCACCCGCAGCGCGTGCTGAACCGCGACCAGCTGCTGAACCTGACGCAGGGCCGCGACGCCGATTTCTTCGGCCGCTCGATCGACCTGCTGGTCAGCCGCCTGCGCCAGCGGCTGCGCGAGGATGCGCGCGAGCCGATGTACATCAAGACGGTGCGCAGCGAAGGCTATGTGTTCGCCGCGCAGGTCGACGTGTCCGAGGCCCCCTAGATGCCCGCCCTGGTCCCGGCGCTGCGCCGCTGGCCGCGCACCCTGGCGAGCCGGCTGTTCCTGATCTTCCTGGTAGGCCTGGTGCTGGCCCACGGGCTGTCGTTCGGGCTGCAGTTCTACGAGCGCTACCAGTCCGCCAAGAGCGTCATGCTCGACAACCTGGAGCGCGACGTGGTGGTGGCGCTGGCGGTCCTGAACCGCCTGCCCGCCGACGAACGCGCCGCCTGGCTGCCGCGGCTGAGCGCCAGCAACCGCCAGTACCAGCTCGGCCCCGGCGACTTCGACCGGCCGTTGCAGACGCCCGCCGCCGAAGCGGTGCGCGACTCGATCCAGGCGGCCCTGAACAACGCCTATCCCCTGGCCTTCGGCACCGTCGGCGACGACCCCAAGCACATCCAGGCGCGCGCCACGCTGGCCGACGGCCAGGCGGTGACGCTGGACATCCACATGGCCGTGATGCCGCTGGCGATGTGGCTGCCGGCGGTGCTGCTGGCGCAACTGGCGCTGCTGATCCTGTGCGCGTGGCTGGCGGTGCGGCTGGCGATCCGGCCGCTGACGCAGCTGGCCGGCGCCGCCGACGCGATGAGCCCCGACCGCCGCAGCCCGCGCCTGGCCGAGGACGGGCCGGCCGAAGTGGCGCAGGCCTCGGCCGCCTTCAACGCCATGCAGGACCGCATCGCCGCGCACCTGGCCGAGCGCATGCAGATTCTGGGCGCGATTTCGCACGACCTGCAGACGCCGATCACGCGCATGAAGCTGCGCTCGGAATTCATGGACGAATCCGCCGACCGCGACAAGCTGGCGCATGATCTGCAGGAAGTGGAGCAGCTGGTGCGCGACGGCCTGGCCTATGCGCGCAGCGCCGGCGCGGCCACCGAGCCGCCCGCGCGCATCGACCTGGACGCGTTCCTGGACAGCCTGGTGTGCGACTACACCGACATCGGCAAGCCCGTGACGCTGCAGGGCCGCTGTCACGGCCCCTGGCAGACGCGCCCGCGCGCGCTGCGCCGGATCCTCGGCAACCTGATCGACAACGCGCTGAAATTCGGCGGCGCGGCCGAGGTCGAGGTCGGCGCGGCCGACGATGGCCGCGGCGTGTCGATTCGCGTGCTGGACCGCGGCCCCGGCATTCCCGAACACGAATTGCAGGCCGTGCTGCAGCCGTTCTACCGGCTCGAAGGCTCGCGCAACCGCGACAGCGGCGGCACCGGCCTGGGCCTGGCGATCGCGCGCCAGCTGGCCGACGTCATCGATGGCGAGCTGCGCCTGCGCAACCGCGCGGGCGGCGGCCAGGAGGCACAAGTGCTGCTGCGGCCGAACGCCTGAGCCGACGCCGGCTCACGGCGCGACGCGGTTGTCCGGCACGCGCGTCTGTCCATGAAACGCGTCTGTCCATGAAACGCGTTTATCCGGCACGGAAAAAAGCCCCGCGATGTCGCCATCGCGGGGCTTTTTTTCTGATGCGAACAAGGTCAGAGAATCGCCAGTTCCACATCGATGTTGCCGCGGATCGCGCCCGAGTACGGGCAGGTCTGATGCGCGGTGTCGACCAGCTGGCGTTGCTGTTCGGCCGCCAGGCCCGGCAAGGCGATGTTCAGCTTGACCGCCAGCGCGTAGCGCGCGCCGCCGTCGGTCTTGCCCAGCGACACCTCGGCGTCGACCGCCACGTCGCGCGGCACGGCGATGCCGAGCTTGGCGCCGGCCAGCTGCATCGCGCCGATGAAGCAGGCCGAGTAGCCGATGCCGAAAAGCTGCTCGGGATTGGTGCCGGGCCGGCTCGACCCCGGCGGGCTGAGCGGCAGCAGCAGCGCGCCGTCGTCGGTGCGGCCGGCGCCGTCGCGGCCGCCGGTGGTGTGGGTGTGGGCGGTGTACAGCACGGTTTCCAGCGTATGGGACATGATGGCTCCTGGTGTCAAAAAATGGGGAACCTGGATTGCACCAAGGCGCTGTATCCTGCCTGTGTCCGCGATCCGCGGGTTTTGCGTCGTACTGTATCCGGGCGCGCCCCTTCCCATGGAATCTTCCCCCGCATGAAACGAGCGATCATCATCGGCGCCACCTCCGGCATCGGCCGCGAACTGGCCAAACGGCTCTCGGCCGAGGGCTACGTGCTGGGCCTGGTGGGGCGCCGCGCCGAACTGCTCGACAGCCTGCGGGCCGAATTGCCGCGCCCGGCCCACACGCTGGCGCTGGACATTGCCCGCGACCCCGGCGCGGCGCAGGCGGTGCGCGACCTGATCGCCCAAATGGAAGGCCTGGACCTGTTCGTCATCAGCGCCGGCGTCGGCTTCCTCAATACCGACCTGGAGTGGGACAAGGAGGCCGACACCATCGCCGTCAACGTGCAGGGCTTCGCCGCCATGGCCAACGTCGCGCTGCGGCATTTCATCCTGCACCGCAAGGGCCACCTGGTGGGCATCTCGTCGGTCGCGGCGCTGCGCGGCAGCGGCGCGGCGCCGGCCTACAACGCCTCCAAGGCGTTCGTGTCGAACTACCTGGACGGGCTGCGGCGGAAGGTGCGGCGCCTGCAGCTGCCGATCGCGGTCACCGACGTGCGCCCGGGCTTCGTCGCCACCGCCATGGCGCAAGGCCAGGGCCTGTTCTGGGTGGCGTCGCCGGAGAAGGCCGCGCGGCAGATCGCCGCCGCCATCCGCCTGCGCAAGAAGCGCGCCTACGTAACGCGCCGCTGGGCGCTGATCGCCGCGCTGCTCAAGCTGATGCCGTAGGCGCCGCGCCGGCCTCCGGCGCCAGCTGCGTGAACGCGCCGGGGCCGGCGCGCTCGGTCATGGCGTCGAGGATGCGCTGGATCAGTTCGGGCACCAGCGGATGCGGCGGTTGGCCCGCCAGCGCGGCCATGCCCACGCAGTAGTCGATGACCGGCCGGAACGGACGCCGGACGATGCCCATGTCCTGGCACAGGCCGGCGAACAGGCCGTTGACGATCGACACGCCGATGCCTTGCGCCGCCAGCCGGCAGGCCATTTCCACCGAGTGCACCTCGGCCTTGATCTGCGGCATCATGCGGCCCTGGCGGAAGGCCTGGTCGATCTGCTGGCGCAGCGAGCGCTGCCGGCCCAGCAGCACCAGGTCGACGCCGATGAGGTCGGCCGGGCCGATCGCGTCGAGCGCCTGCAGCGGATGCCCCGGCGGCATGACGCAGACCGCCTCGGTGGCCAATCGCAGCAGCATCGACAGGCCCGAATTCATCGGCGGCGAGCGCACCAGCGCCAGGTCGGCCTCGCGGCCCAGCACCGCGACCTCGCTGGCTTCGTAGGTGCCCACCAGCACTTCGAGCGCGACGTCGGGATGATCCGCCAGGAAGGCCTCGGCCACCGCCGGCATGACCGATTGCGCCACCGTGCTCGGCAGCTGCACGCGGATCAGCGTGCGCCGCTGCCCGCCCAGCCGCAGCTGGTTGACGTGGCGATGCAGGGACTCGGCATCCGAGATCATGTTCTGCACGTCCGGCAGCAGCGATTCGGCCTCGGCCGTGGGGTGCAGGCGGCCCTTGCGGCGCACGAACAGCGGCACGCCCAGGTCGGCCTCGAACTGGCTCAGGAGGCGGCTGACGGCCGGCTGCGACGAGCCCAGCCGCTGCGCGGCCTCGATGGTCGAGCCGGTGGTCATGAAGGCGAGAAACGCCTCTAGCTGCTTGAAGTTCATCCTGTCCCGCAAGGTCCGCAATGCCGGCCCCGCGCGGCGAATCGACGCGCGGGGCCTAGGGTTAACACCAAATTTCTCGTCATTCACATAGCCATATGCCGCCTTCGCATACGGTTGCCAGCCGGGCGCGATGGATCGAACATTCCGCCCATCCGGATTCTCGCCATTCATGAATCCGCAATCAATACGCGATATCGCCGATATTGTCCGGCAAGGAGCCCCCCGATGCGCGCCGTTCCGTTTCCCGCTTCCTGTCGCCGCGAGGCGCCATGACCGCGTTCATTATCCGCCGGCTGTGCCAGAGCCTGGTGATCCTGGCGCTGACCTCGCTGATCGTGTTCGCCGGCGTCTACGCCATCGGCGACCCGATCGAGATCCTGGTGCCGGCCGACGCCACCCAGGCCGAGATCGCGCAGGCGGTGCAGTCGCTGGGCCTGGACCTGCCGCTGTACCAGCAATACCTGAAGTTCGTCGGCAACGCGCTGCACGGCGACCTGGGCAACTCGTTCGTCTTCAACCAGCCTGCCATCCAGCTGATCCTGCAACGCCTGCCGGCCACGCTGGAGCTGGCCTGCGTGGCGTTGCTGCTGGCGCTGGCCATCGGCCTGCCGCTGGGCCTGGTGGCCGGCCTGAAGCCGGATTCGGCGCTGGACCGCGGCATCATGACCGGCTCGATCCTGGGATTCAGCCTGCCCAACTTCTGGCAGGGCATCATGCTGGTGCTGATCTTCTCGGTGACGCTGGGCTGGCTGCCGTCCACCGGCCGCGGCCCCACCGGCGAGATCTTCGGCATCTCCACCAGCCTGGCGTCGTGGGACGGCATCCGCCACCTGATCCTGCCGGCGCTGAACCTGGCGCTGTTCAAGATCGCGCTGATCGTGCGCCTGACCCGCAGCGGCGTGCGCGAGACGATGCCGCTGGACTACGTGAAGTTCGCCCGCGCCAAGGGCCTGCGCGAATCGCGCGTGATCTATATGCACGTGCTCAAGAACATCATGATCCCGATCGTCACCGTGGTCGGCATGGAGTTCGGCTCGCTGATCGCCTTCGCCACCGTCACCGAGACCATCTTCGCCTGGCCCGGCGTGGGCAAGCTCATCATCGACAGCATCATGAAGCTGGACCGCCCGGTGGTGGTCGCCTACCTGCTGATCGTGGTCACCATGTTCATCGTGCTCAACCTGCTGGTGGACATCATCTATTCCGTGCTGGATCCCCGTGTCCGCGTGGGAGCCTCCGAATGACATTGCTTCCCAACAAATGGCTGCCCAGCCGCGACACCACCCTGGGCCAGGCGCTGCACGGCGTGCTCGACAGCCGCCCCGCGACCCTCGCCGCGATCATCTTCCTGCTGCTGGTGCTGGCCGCGCTGCTGGCGCCGTGGATCGCGCCGCAGAACCCGTATGACCTGGCCGCCATCACCATCCTGGACGGCCGCATGCCGCCGGGCAGCCAGGGCATCTATGGCGACATCTACTGGGCCGGCACCGACGCCCAGGGCCGCGACATGCTGTCGGCCATGATGTATGGCCTGCGCACCAGCCTCTCGGTGGGCGTGCTGAGCGGCCTGTTCGCCATGGCCGTGGGCACGGTGCTGGGCCTGACGGCGGCGTACTTCGGCGGCCGCATCGACGCGCTGATCATGCGCCTGGTGGACCTGATGCTGGGTTTTCCCACCATCCTGGTGGCGCTGATGATGCTGGCCATCCTGGGCCAGGGCGTGGACAAGGTGATCCTGGCGCTGGTGGTGGTGCAATGGGCCTATTTCGCCCGCGCGGTGCGCGCCACCGCGGTGGTCGAGCGCCGCAAGGAATACATGGAGGCGGCGCTGTGCCTGGGCCTGAGCCACCGACGCGCGCTGTTCAGCCAGCTGCTGCCGAACTGCATCCCGCCGGTCATCGTCATCGCCATGATCCAGACCGCCAACGCCATCGCCGCCGAGGCCACGCTCAGCTTCCTGGGCATCGGCCTGCCGGTCACCGAGCCGTCGCTGGGCCTCTTGATCGCCAACGGCTACCAGCAGATGCTGGCCGGCCTGTACTGGATCAGCGTGTTCCCCGGCGTGCTGCTGCTGACCGTGGTCTTCACCATGAACATCGTGGGCGACCGCGTCCGCGAGGCGCTCAATCCGCGCCTGCAGAAATAGGAAGCGCCATGCATTCGGCATCCCCCACCCTTTCCGTGCGCAACCTGCGCACCTGGTTCCACACCCGCGCCGGCCTGGTGCGGGCGGTGGACGACGTCAGCTTCGACGTCCATCCCGGCGAGATCCTCGGCCTGGTCGGCGAGTCCGGCTCGGGCAAGTCCATCACCGGCTTTTCCATCCTGGGCCTGATCGATCCGCCCGGGCGCATCGACGGCGGCCAGATCCTGTTCAAGGGCACCGACCTGGCGACGCTGTCGCGCGAGGAACTGCGCCAGCTGCGCGGCAACCGCATCGCCATGGTGTTCCAGGACCCGATGATGACGCTGAACCCGGTGTTCCGCATCGAGACCCAGATGGTCGAGACGGTGCTGAGCCACGAGCGCTGCAGCCGCAAGGCGGCCTGGGACCGGGCCCGCGACACGCTGGCCGCGGTCGGCATCCCGTCGCCGGCCGAGCGCTTGAAGGCTTATCCGCACCAGCTGTCGGGCGGCATGCGCCAGCGCGTGGCGATCGCCATCGCCATGCTGCACAAGCCCGACCTGATCATCGCCGACGAACCGACCACGGCGCTGGATGTCACCATCCAGGCGCAGATACTGGCCGAAATGCAGAAGCTGTGCGCCGAGACCGGCACCGCCATGGTGTGGGTCAGCCACGACCTGGCGGTGGTGGCGGGCCTGGCCGACCGCGTCTGCGTGATGTACGCCGGCCGCGTGGTCGAGTCCGGCAGCACCGACGACATCCTCGACCGTCCGCGCCACCCGTACACCATCGGCCTGATCGGCTCGGTGCCGAGCAACGAACACACCGGCGACCGCCTCTACCAGATCCCCGGCATGGCGCCGTCGCCGCTGGCGCTGCCGGCCGGCTGCGCCTTCAACCCGCGCTGCGGCCACGCCACCGAGCGCTGCCGCGCCGAACAGCCGCCGCTGGAGGCCGCCGGCGGCCGCGGCCTGCGCTGCTTCCATCCCCAGACTGGAGTGCTTTCGTGAGCCCGACGATCCTGATGCAGGCCAACCAGGTGTCGCGCCTGTTCGTGAAGCGGCCCGACTACGCCGAACGCCTGGCCGGCCTGCTGGGCGCCAAGGTGGCCTCGCACACCGTGCACGCGGTCGACCGCGTCGACCTGACCATCCACCAAGGCGAAGTGGTCGGCCTGGTGGGCGAATCCGGCTGCGGCAAGTCGACGCTGGGCCGGGTGCTGGCGGGCATCCTGCCGGCCACCTCGGGCAGCATCCAGACGCCCGCCGGCGAACTGTCCACCCTGAGCGGCCGCGCCGCGCACGCGCAGCGGATGGCCACGCAGATGATCTTCCAGGACCCGATGTCCTCGCTCAATCCGCGCAAGCGGGTGCGCGACATCATCGGTGAGGCGCCGCTGGCCAACGGCATCATCGCGCGCCGCGACTACGACGACTACGTGGTGCAGGTGATGCGGCGCGTGGGGCTGGACCCGGACTACCGCAACCGCTTTCCGCACCAGTTCTCGGGCGGCCAGCGCCAGCGCGTGGGCATCGGCCGAGCCTTGGCGGTCAAGCCTGGCTTCCTGATCTGCGACGAGTCGATCGCGGCGCTGGACGTGTCGATCCAGGCGCAGATCCTGAACCTCTTCATGGACCTGCGGCAGGACCTGGGCCTGACCTATCTCTTCATCAGCCACGACCTGGGCGTGGTGCGGCGCATCAGCGACCGCACCGTCATCATGTACCTGGGCCGGGTGGTCGAATCCGGCCCCACCGCCGAGGTGTTCGCCGCGCCGCGCCATCCCTACACCCAGGCCCTGCTGCAGGAAGTGCCGCGGCTGTCGAACCGCAAGCGGCGCTTCAACGCCATCAAGGGCGAGATCCCGTCGCCACTGCATCCGCCGGCCGGCTGCCATTTCCATCCGCGCTGCCCGCAGGCCATGGCGCGCTGCAGGACCGAACAGCCCTTGCTGCGCGTCACGGCCGACGGCCATCAGGCCGCCTGTCACCTGCTCGACGGCGCCGGCGCCGCGCCCCTTCAAGGAACTCCCGCCGCATGAACCGCTTTTCCACTCCGATCCGCCGCGGCGTCGCCGCGCTGGCCCTGCTGGCGCTGCTGGCCGGCGCCGCGCCCGCCCTGGCGCGGCCGCTGCTGACCATCGGCCATTCCAGCGAACCGTCGTCGATGGACCCGCTGTTCTCGCGCACCGGCAACAACCAGGCCGCCGCCGAGAACATCTTCGAGCGGCTGGTGTCGACCGACGAGAACATGCAGATGCGGCCGGGCCTGGCCCTGTCGTGGCGGGCGCTGGCGCCCGATACCTGGGAGATCAAATTGCGGCCCGGCGTGCGCTTCCATGACGGCACGCCGTTCAGCGCCGACGACGTGGTCTTTTCGCTGGCGCGCGCGCCCAAGGTGCCGAACAGCCCGGCGCCGTTCAGCGGCGCGGTGCGCTCGATCGCCGCGGTCGAGGTGGTCGATCCGCTGACGCTGCGCATCCGCACCAAGGAACCCACGCCCGACTTCATGGAGCAAATCGGGCTGGTCTACATCCTGTCGCGCCACGCGGCGCAGGACAAGCGCTCGGAAGACTTCAACAGCGGCGTAGCGACCATCGGCACCGGCCCCTACAAGTTCGTGCGCTGGCAACCGGGCGACAGCCTGGAGCTGGCGCGCAACGACGCCTACTGGGGCGCGCGGCCGGACTTCGACCGCGTGGTGATCCGCTACATCGCCAACGACGCGGCGCGCATCTCGGCGCTGCTGTCGGGCACGGTCGACCTGATCGACAGCGTGCCGCCGACCGACGCCAAGGCGCTCACGGGCAAGGCCGGCTATACGCTCTATCGCTCGCCGTCGGCGCGCCTGATCTACCTGGCGCTGGACTCGGCGCGCGACGCCAGCCCGTTCGTCACCGACGCGCAGGGCAAGCCGATGACGGTGAACCCGCTCAAGGACGTGCGGGTGCGCCAGGCGATCTCGAAAATGTTCATGCGCGGCCCCATCACCGAGCGCCTGCTCAGCGGCGCCGGCGTGCCGGCCGGCCAGATGGTGCCCGAGGGCCTGGGCGGCTACAGCCCCAACCTGCCGGCGCCCGCCTACGACCTGGAGGGCGCGCGCGCCCTGCTGGCCGAGGCCGGCTATCCGCACGGCTTCGGCCTGACGCTGCATTCGTCCAACGACCGCTTCGCCGGCGACAGCGACCTGGCCCAGGCGCTGGCGCAGATGATGGCGCGCGCCGGCCTGCGCATCAACGGCGTGGTGACCCAGCCCTACAACGTCTACGCCGGCGCCAGCGGCAAGCAGCAGTACAGCGCCTTCATCTTCTCGTACGGCAACAGCACCGGCGATTCGTCCAATGGCCTGACCAATGTGCTGGCCACCTACGACAAGGCCGCCGGCACCGGCGCCTTCAACCGCGCGCGCTATTCCAATCCGGCCGTCGACCGCCTGCTGGCGCGGGCCGCGGTGGAGTTCGACCCGGCGCAGCGCGACGCCCTGCTGCGCCAGGCGGCGGAGACCGCCTTCAACGACGTCGGCATCGTGCCGCTGTATTTCCCGGTGGCCTTCTGGGCCGCGCGCGACGGCACCGTCATGCGCGCCAACAAGCTCGAACGCACCTCAATGCTGTACATACAGGAAGCAAAATGACCGCCCCCGAAGTTTCTCCCGCCGTCCTGCTGGCGGACCAGATGGTGCGCATGCGCGACGGCGTGCGCCTGACCACCGACGTGCACCTGCCGCCCGGCTATCGTCCCGGCCACGACGCCCCGCTGCCCGTGATCCTGGAGCGCACGCCCTACGGCAAGGCCGAGGTGTCGCGCTCGGAACAGATCGACGGCCGCCTCGGCGTGCCGCGCCCGGACGTGGCGCGCTACTTCACCGCGCGCGGCTTCGCGGTGGTGTTCCAGGACTGCCGCGGCCGCTACGGCTCGGAAGGGCATTTCACCAAGTACCTGTCGGAAGGCCCGGACGGCTTCGACACGCTCGCCTGGATCCTGCAACAGCCGTGGAGCAACGGCCGCGTCGGCACCATGGGCCTGTCGTATGCCGCGCACACGCAGATGGCGCTGGCCTGCCTGAATCCGCCGGGCCTGGCCTGCATGGTGCTGGACTCGGGCGGCTTTTCCAACGGCTACCAGTGCGGCATCCGCCAATCGGGCGCGTTCGAGCTGAAGCAGGCCACCTGGGCCTACAAGCAGGCCAAGCTGAGCCCGGCCGCGCAGCAGGACCCGCTGGTGCTGGCCGCGCTCGAAGCCGAGGACATCCGCCAGTGGTTCACGCGCATGCCGTGGCGTCCCGGCCATTCGCCGCTGGCCAGCGCGCCCGAGTACGAGGACTACCTGTTCGAGCAATGGCGCGCCGACGCCTTCGACGAATCCTGGCGCCAGCTGGGCATCTACGCCCAGGGCTACTACGACGCGATTCCCGACGTCCCGGTGGCGCTGATGTCCAGCTGGTACGACGCCTACGTGCGCACCACCATGGAGAACTACGCCGGCCTGACGCAGGGCCGCCGGTCGCCGGTGCGGCTCATCATGGGGCCGTGGCTGCATGGCGACCGCAACACCACCCACAGCGGCGATGCCGAATTCGGCCCGCGCGCCGCCTTCGACGGCAACCTGGCGCAGCACTGGCTGGGCTTCCGGCTGGCGTGGTTCCAGCGCTGGCTGCAGGACGCCCCCGCCGGCGCCGCGCCGGACCCGGCGGCGCGCCTGTTCCTGATGGGCGGCGGCAGCGGCGCGCGCGACGCGCAGGGCCGCTTCGACCACGGCGGCGCCTGGATCCAGGCCGACGCCTGGCCGGTGCCGCAGGCCCGCGCCACCGCCTTCTACCTGCACGCCGACGGCCGCCTGGATCAGCGGGCGCCGGCCGGCGATGCGGGCCAGCTGCGCTACCAGTACGATCCGCGCAATCCGGTGCCTACGATCGGCGGCGCGCTGACCTCGGGCCAGCCGGTGTTCGAGGGCGGCGGCTTCGACCAGCGCGAGGATGCGCGCTTTTTCGGCGTGCGCCAGCCCGGCCTGCCGCTGGCCGCGCGCGACGACGTGCTGGTGTTCCAGACCGAGCCGCTGCCAGAGGCCCTGGCGGTGGCCGGGCCGGTGACCGTCAGGCTGCACATCTCGTCCGACTGCCCCGACACCGACTTCACCGCCAAGCTGATCGACGTCTACCCGCCCAGCGCCGACTACCCGCAGGGCTACGCGCTGAACCTGACCGACGGCATCTTCCGCTGCCGCTTCCACGAGACCTGGGACGAGGCGCGACCGCTGGCGCCAGGCAAGGTCTACGAGATCACCATCGAGCCGTTCGCCACCTGCAACCTGTTCCAGCGCGGCCACCGCATCCGCCTGGACATCTCCAGCAGCAACTTCCCGAAGTACGACGTCAACCCGAACAGCGGCGAAACCGCCGCCGACGCACGCGAGAAGCGCATCGCGCTGAACACGCTGCACCTGTCGGCCGCGCACCCGTCCAGCGTCACGCTGTGCGTGGCCACGCCGAGCGACCTGACGCCACTGCCCGCGCACGGTGCGCTGCCATGACCCGCTAGCGCCCGCCCCAGACCTCCGCTTGCTTCACCCTTTGCCGCCGGCGCGCCGGCGGCAGGGGCTTCTTTTGTCCAACGCCATACCAATCGAGGGGATCACACCATGAAAAGAATCATCCGCCATCGCAGCACGCTGGGCGCCGCCCTGGCCCTGAGCTGCCTGAACCCGGCGCAGGCCGCCGAGACCAGCAGCGTGACGCTGTATGGCCTGGTCGACCTGGGCACCACCTATGAACGCAAGGACGGCGCCTCCAGCCTGCGGCAGAAAAGCGGCAACCAGTCGGGTTCGCGCTGGGGCCTGCGCGGCGCCGAGGACCTGGGCAACGGCTACAAGGCCGTGTTCCGCCTGGAAAGCGGCTTCAACGCCAACAACGGCACGCAGGCGCAGGGCCGCATGTTCGGCCGCTGGGCCTACGTCGGCCTGGCCGGCGGCTTCGGCGAAGTGCGGCTGGGACGCCAGTGGGTCTACGGCTTCGAGTGGGCCGGCGTCGGCTCGCCGTTCGGCACCGGCTGGGGCCAGTCCTCCAACAACGCCAGCCTGGGCTACAACGACGGCGACTTCGGCGCCGGCGGCCGCGTCAACAACGCCGTGTTCTACGCCACGCCGCGCGTGGGCGGCTGGCAGGCGGGCCTGGGCTACAGCTTCGAGGCCCACGACGGCGAGGCCTTCGCCACCGACGCCCACGACCGCGTGCTGACCACCGGCCTGCGCTACAACGGCGGCCCGGTGGCGGCGGCGCTGACCTACGAGCGGCTCAATCCGAATTCGCAGCTGCCGAACAAGAAGACCGCGGGCAACCTGCAGGTGGCGGGCTCCTACGACTTCGAGTGGATCACGCTGCACGGCACCTACGGCAACCTGCGCAACGCCAACACCGGCCCATCGGCGGGCTACGACCGGGTCAATTCGTACATCGCCGGCGTCAGCGCGCCGCTGGGCAAGGCCGGCACGGTCATGGCCTCGTACCAGCGCGCCACCGGCTCGGACATCACCGGCTGGGCCCTGGGGTACCAGCACGACCTGTCCAAGCGCACCAACCTGTACGCCTACGTCAACCGCCTGGACATCCGCGAATCGCACACGCTGCAGACCTCGGTCGGCATCCGGCATCAGTTCTGACCGCTATAGAAACGCGCGCGTGCCCCACCAGCCGGGCAGCAGCAGCGCCGCCGCCCACAGGAAGGCCGAAGCCCAATTGGCGACCTGGAACGCGGCGGCGCGCATGCCGCAGATGCCGGCGATCATCGGCACGGTGGCGCGCAGAGGGCCGAAGAAGCGGCAAAGCACGATGCTCAGCACGCCCCACTTCTGGATGAACCGCGTGCTGCGATGCAGGAGTTCGGGACGTTTGCGCAGCGGCTTCGATTGCGTCAGGCTGGGCCCAAACCACACGCCGCAGGCGTACTGCACCCAGTCGCCCAGCGCCGCGCCCACCGCGATCGCCAGCCATACCGGCACGAAGCCGCTATCGCCCAGCCCCAGGATGGCGCCGATCGACAACAGCAGCGCGGTCCCGGGGATCACCAGCGCCACCAGCGGCAACGACTTCAGGAAGGCGAACGCGAACCCCAGCGGCGCCAGCCAGTCGGCGTGGGTCCGGGCGAAGTCGACCAGGGTCTCCTGCAGGGAATGGAAGGTTTCGAACAGCATGCGGCGTCGGCATCAGGCAGGCATCAGGGCCATCGTACCCGGCCCGGGCCTCAGACGATCACGTCGCGCAGGCCGCGCGGCTGCCGCGACACCAGCCCGGCCAGGCGCGCCAGCGCCTGCGCCAGCGCCTCGCGCTCGGGGATGCTGCCCAGCGAAATGCGGATGGCGTTGGGCGCGCCGGGGCCCTGGTGGAAGGCTTCCGACGACGTGACGCTCAAGCCTTCGTCGCGCGCCACCCGCTCCAGGTCGGCGGCGGTCCAGCCATCGGGCAGCGGTTGCCACAGGTGGATGCCGGCGGCCGCGGCCGGGAACGGCCCCGGCAACAGTTGCCGCGCCAGCTGCTGGCGCGCCTGAGCCTCGGCGCGCACGCCATCCAGGATCTGCCGCGCGGCGCCGCTGGTGATCCATTGCGTGGTCAGCACCCCCATCAGCGGCGCGGCCATCACCGCGAAAGACCGCATCGCCGCCAGCACGTTGCGGCGGCTGTCCCGGTCGGGCCCCAGCACGAAGGCGGTGCGCAGGCCGGGCGTCAGGGTCTTGGCCAGCGTGGCGATGTAGAACACCGAGGCCGGCGCCAGGCTGGCCAGGGCCGACGGCGCGCCGTCCAGGAACAGCGAATAGGGGTCGTCCTCGATGATGCGCACGCCGCAGGCCACGGCCGAGCGCACCAGGTCGCGGCGGCGCGCGACGCTCATGGTGTGGGCGGTGGGGTTCTGCAGCGTGGGATTCAGGTAGACCAGCCGGCCGCCGTCGCGGCAGGCGCGTTCGAGACCGGCGGGCGTCATGCCGTCGGCATCGGACTCGGCCACCAGCACGCGGCGCCCCAGCTGCTGCGCCGCCGTCAGCAGGCCGGGATACACCAGCGGCTCGGCGATGATGCCGTCGCCCGGCCGGCTATAGGCCAGCATCACCGCGGCCAGCGCGGCCTGCGCGCCGGGGCACACCAGCACGCGGTCCGGGTCGACCCGCTCGACCGACTGCGCCAGCCACTGCGCGCCGGCCTCGCGTTCGGCCGGGCCGCCGCCGGCCTGGTGGTAGGTCATCATCACCCCGACATCGTGGCGCTCCATGGCCTTGGCCAGGCCGCGCCGCAGCAGGTCCTGCAGGTCGCAGCCCAGCGGCAGCGGCGGCATGTTCATGCCCAGGTCCAGCATCTGCAGCAGCGGTTGTTCGGCCGGCCGCGCGATGAAGGTGCCCAGCGGCCCGCGCGCCTCGAGCAGCCCGCGCTGGCCGGCCTCGGCGTAGGCGCGCGTCACGGTCGTCAGATCCACCCCCAGGTGCTGCGCCAGGCCCCGCTGAGGCGGCAGGCGGTCGCCCGGCTGCATGCGGTTGGCGGCCACCGACGTCTCGATGAAATCGGCGATCTGGCGGTAGCGGGGGCCGGCGCCGCGCACGAACGCCAGCGTCCAGGATGCATACATGTCGTCGTTATGCATTGGTTCTATTGCGCAAGAATGTCGCAATGTATGGATGATATGAGTCGACCAGTATGGCGACAAACGCCAGTTGAGTCCATACATCGGGAATCTTGTACGGCCTTTTTTTGTACGGCCTTTCCGGGCCGTCCTGCAGCCGTCGCGGGCCGGGCCTGCAGGCGCCGCGCATGGCGTTGCACCGCCGCACGCACGCCAGCCGTGCGCGCCCCGCACGCCCGCCGCGGGCGACGGCCGCGGCGGGCGATGCATAATCAGTCTGAACAAGATCAACGCCCGCGCCGGCCGGGGCGTGGCCCTGCCCTCGCGGGAACGGCCCCGCCGGCCGCGCCCCTCCCGCCGACTCCATGCGACCCGACCTGAACCTGCTGTACGCGCTGCAAGCCCTGCTGGAAGAAGGCAGCGTCGTCGGCGCCGCCCGCCGCATGAACCTCAGCGCCCCGGCCATGAGCCGCACCCTGGCGCGCATCCGCGAAACCACCGGCGACCCGATCTTCGTGCAGTCCGGCCGCGCGCTGGTGCCGACGCCGCGCGCGCTGCAACTGCGCGAGCAGATCCAAGACGCGCTGCAGCAGGCCAGCGGCGTGCTCGCGCCCGGCGAGCAGGTCGACCTCAAGCGGCTGGACACGCGCTTCAACGTGCGCGCCAACGACATCTTCACCGGCATCTACGCCGGCCGCCTGCTCGACGCGCTGCAGAACGACATGCCGCGCGCCACCTTGCGCTTCATGCCCGAAGAGGATGACGTCGACGACGAGATGCTGCGCGCCGGCCGCGTCGACCTGTTCATCAGCGCCTCGCGCCAGCTGGGCCACGAGATCCGCGTGCAGCCGCTGTTCACCACCCGCATGGTGGGCGTGGCCTGCGCAGACCATCCGCTGTTCAAGGACGAGATCAGCGCGCGGCGGGTGGCGCGCTGGGGCCACATCAGCGTCTCGCGCCGCGGCAAGTCGCACGGCCCGATCGACGAAGCCTTGGCCAGGCAGGGGCTGGACCGCCAGGTCACCCTCACCGTGCCCACGCCCAGCGCGGCGCTGCTGGCGCTGCATGGCTCCGACCTGATCCTGCCGCTGCCGGAACAGCTGGCGCGCGCCGCCATCGAGATGGGCATGAAGATCCGCCTGTTCGACATGCCGCTGGAACTGGAGCCGGTGCTGATCATGCAGGCCTGGCATCCGCGCTTCCAGCATGCGCCCGCGCACCAGTGGCTGCGCCGCACCATCCGCGCGCTGACCGAAGACGCGCGCGACGCCGACCCCGCGCCGCGCTGACGCGGCCCGCGCGCCAGCCGTGCGCGCGACGCATGCCTGGCGTGCGAACTCTCGACTTCTCCGCGCCCGCACCCGCTCCTAGACTGGCTCATCGCAAGCATTCAGGAGCGATGCGTTCATGTCTGAAGTCCGGTCCGCCGTCGCGGACATTCCTCCCTCGTGGCCCGGCCGCGCGCGGGCCCTGCTGTCGCGGCTGGATCTGACCACGCCGCGCAGCGCCTACGTCGCCCGCTCCACCGCCGCCGCCCTGCTGGCGCTGGCCGTGGCCTACCTGCTGGAACTGGACACGCCGTTCTCGGCCGCCTCCACCGTGCTGCTGGTCATCAACCCGGTCCAGGGCGCGGTCATCGGCAAGGGCGCGTGGCGCGTCATCGGCACGCTGGTCGGCATGCTGGCGGCCGTGGCGCTGATGGCCGTGGCCGGCCAGCAGCCGCTGCTGTTCGTGCTGGGCTTTGGCGCCTGGCTCGGGCTGTGCGTCGCGGCCATGACCCTGCTGCGCCATTTCCGCGCCTCGGGCGCGGTGGTGGCGGGCTACACCATCGGCCTGGCGACCTACGGCGCCATGGGCCATCCCGAACATACCTTCGAGCACGTCATGGGCCGCGGCGCCACCGTGATGATCGGCGTCGTCTGCCTGGGGCTGGTCAGCAGCCTGTTCAGCGCCCGCACCCTGCGCGTTCGTCTCCATGCGCACTACCAGCGGCTGGCGGCCGGCGTGGCCGGCGCGATCGCGCGCCAGCAAGGCGCGGCGCCCGCCGAGGCGCTGGCGGCGCGGCAGGCGCTGATCGCCGACGTATATGGCGTGGACGATCTGCTGGCGGCCGGCAAAGCCGAGTCGGAGGACCTGGCGCAACGCGCGGCCGCCGTGCGCAATGGCATGGCGGCGTTGTTCGGCGCCCTGATCGGCGGGACCCCGGCGCGCACGGACGAGGGCCCCGCCGCCCAGGCCC
>NZ_CADIJR010000016.1 GCF_902859645.1 Achromobacter insuavis
CGGCAGGTCCGGCGGCAGGCGGCGCGGCCGCCGGCGCCTCGCCGGCGACCGCGCCTGCCATCACGCTGGAGATGACGCTGGATATGGCGACAGCCGCCGCCGCACAGGCCAGCCCGGCGGCCGCTCCACGCCACCGCCCTCGCCCGCCGCCGCCCCTTTCCGCCGGGTCCGTCATGGCTTCTTCTTGGCCAACCCCACGATCACGGAGGTGGTGCAGTGGAAGATCGACGACTCGTTGGACATGCACCAGTTGACGTCGTTGTGCAGGAACATCTGGTAGCCCGGCCGCTCGCGCTCGGCCGAGGCGCACATGCACTTGCCGCAGGCCGTCTTGCCGCAGCAGTCGTTGTAACTGATGAGGTAGTCCTTGCCGTCCAGCGGGTTGTGGCAGGTGCCGACCCACGACACCGCCGACGGCGAGGTGCCCGGCGGGCATGAGGTCGTGCTGCCGCCGCAGCACGAGCACAGGAAGCCGTCCACCGCGCAATAGCGCCAGTAGTCGCAGGCGGTCTCGTCGGTCTGCGGCTTCTTGGCCGCCGCGGGCGCGGACCGGGCCACCGGCAGCACCGGCACCAGGAAGGCGGTGCCGACCAGAACGCGGCCGATGCGGTTGAGCACGCTGCGACGCGACGTGGCGTGGGCGACGGAGCGCGTGGCGCGCTCTCCAAGCTTATCCAACCAGCGCATTGCCGTTCTCCTTGCGTGAAATGCGGGTCTCTTCCAGCGCGCCGCCGGCCAGGAATTCCTGCACCGACGCCACGCCCAGCTCCTTGGCCGTGAACAGGCTTTCCAGCTGTTCGCGCGAATTGATCAGGCCCTTGGCACGGATCACGCCGGATTCGTCGATCAGCACCGCATACGGCAACTTGCTGATCTGGAACTTCATGCCCAGCTCGGTCGACAGCAGGTAGGGAAAGCGCTCCAGCCCCGCCTGGCGGTAGAACGCCAGGTGCTCGGGCATCTCGCCGTCGCTGGCCAGCACGATGCGCAGCCAGGCGCTCTCGGTGCCGGCCACCGACTTGAGGATCGGCAGCAGCTTCTTGCACACCGGGCAGGTCGGCGACAGGAAGAACAGCAGCTGGCTGTGCTGGCCGCGTTCGCCGATGGTCAGGCGCCGGCCCAGCAGGTCGGCCAGTTCGAAACGGGGCGCGGCCTCGCCCACCGCCGGCCCCTTGTCCATGGTCAGCGCCCCCATCGGCGCCACGCGCTCGTACAGCACGCCGATCTGGCGCGACAGCGCCAGGATGACCAGCATCAGGCAGAGCACCACGCCCCACAGCAGAAAATTGGAAATGATCAAGGCTTCCATATCGTGTCGCTCCGTTGTTTCTAGGTATGCAGCTGCCGCAGCTTCAGGTGCGAGGCCAGCAGGTGATTGACGGTGAAATACAAGGCCACGGCGCACATCGCCAGGCCGAAAACCGAGGCCGCGTCGGCCCATTGCAGGCTGCGCGAGGCGCCTTGCGCCGCGGCGAACACCGGCAGCGTCCACGACGCCAGCAAGGCATTGCGCAGCACCATCCACCAGGACAGCCCGGCGCCGCGCGCCGCCGCACCCCGGAAGGCGGGACCGCCGCAGCCGCAATCGATATCGCGGCGGCCGCGCGCCAGGTTGAGCGCCACGCCCGCCGTCGCCAGGGCCAGCACCAGCAGCGCCAGCGCGGCGCCCATGGCCTGCGCGCCCGGCGTCAGCAGCAAGGCGCCAGCCAGCGCTTCGGCCAGCACATAGCCCCAGGCGAAGGCGCCGGCCAGGCCGGCGGGCACGATCTCGTAGGCCGTCACGGCGCCGCTGAAGGCCGCCATGTCCTTGAGCTTGTCGAGCGCGCCCAGCAGCAGCACGCAGGCGAGCGCGGCGCTGGCGGCATAGAACAGCACGGGATCGGTCATTGCGCGCCTCCCGGCTGCGGCTCGACCTGCAGCGCCGTCTCGCCGGCGCCCTGGATCGTGCCCTTGAGCACCGGCGCGGCCGGCGCCGCGTCATAGATGTTGACGTTGCCGCCGTCGATGGTGAACAGGCGCGGCTTGTCGTCCTGCGACACCGACATCGACAACGCGTTCTTGCCCGGAATGCGCGCCAGCCGCTTGTGCGTGGCCAGGTCATACACCCAGATCTCGGCGGCGGGTGTCTTGTGCGAGCCTTCCGCGCCATTCGGATGCATGCCCACGTACAGCCGCTTGCTGGCGCGGTTGACCGCCAGCAGGTTGTAGCCGCCCGGGCGCCAGCCGCGGTCCTTGCCGGATTTGTCCAGCAGCGACCACGGCTCGCCGAAGCGCGCCTCGGCGCCGCTGAAATCGGCGCTGTAGACGTTGCCGTTGTACGAGACGAAATAGAAGGTGTCGCCCAGGCGGTCGGTATGGGTGAAGATCGGATCCTTCTCGACCTCGAACATGGGCTTGCTGCGCTGCTGGCCCGACGGCTTGCCGGCGGCGTCCAGGTCGACCGTGACGAACGAGCCGTCGCCGCAGATGCTGGCGAAGCTGCGCGGCCGCGACGGCGGCACGATGATGCTCCAGCAGCCGGCGGACGCGGTCACTTCGTCGGCGAACTTGCGCGTCTTCAGGTCGACCACCGTAACCGACGAGGCCGGCGTGGCGTTCTGCACGAACAGCAGGCCGCCGTCGGCGCTCTGCTGCAGGTAGTTGCGGTAGTTCAGCGCCTGCGCGCGCTTCTCCGGAATCGGCACCTCGTACTTCGGCGTCAACGTCTCGGCATCCCAGGCCTCGACCACGTCGGTGCGCTTGCCGCGGTTCAGGCGCTCGTAGTAGGTGGTCATGATGTAGATGTCCTTGCCGTCCGCCGACACCGTCATGTGGCCGTTGAACGACGAGGGCACCAGTCCCAGGAATTTCATCGTGTCGCCGTCGTAAATGTTGACGCGGCTGTCGACCAGGTGATTGAACACCGCGTCCATCACGTACAGCCGGTGCGGCGTGGCCGGCGGCAGGCGGGTGCCGCCCTTGAGCTCCTCGACCGGCAGGTCGGCGCGGGCAAGCCCGGCGGCCGCGGCCAGGGCCGCGCACAGCGCCCATTTGCCGGCCCGCGCGGCGCGTCTGTTGGCACAAAGCGCAATCATTGGATCTCTCCTGGTGTCATGTCTGTTGCTCTTAGAAGGCGTAGACGTAGCGCATCTGCACGCCCCGCATGCGCGGGCCGTTCTCGACCCTCAGGTCGTGGATGTACTGCATCTGGATCTGGTTGGCGTCGTTGATCTGGTGCGTCAGTTCCAGCGCCAGCTGGTGATTGCGGGCGCGGCTGGTCACCGTCTCGCCCGCGGCGCGCTCGCGGCCGCCGGTCTCGTAGCGGTAGCGGATGCCGGTGTAGGTGTTGTCCGTGATATTGGTGGAGGCCAGCGCGAAGAAGCGGAAGGACGGGTCCTTCTTCAGCGTCTGGCTCATCCAGTCGCTGTTGCGGCCGTAGATTTCCACTTCGCCGATGGCCTCCAGGAAGGTGGATTCGCCCACCCCCTTCACGAACGAGAAATCCTGGATGGTGGACCAGCGGTTCTTGCCCGGCGAAGTGTCCGGGCGCGAGCCATCGTAGCGCCCCAACGGCACCACCACGAACGGCTCCCAGGCGAACCAGGTCTTGGTCTGCTCGTTGTTGTAGAGCCAGATCGCGGAACCCAGCGTCACGTCGCCGATGCCGGTCTGGCGGTCGCGCGGGGCGCCCGGCAGTTCCATCGTGGTGCGCGACATCGGCACGATGAATTCGAGCTGCACGGTCTTGCCGAACAGCTCCCGGTAATGCATCTGGCGGTAGATCAGCGCATCCACGTCCACCGAGGCGCCGTCGATGCGCTTGCCGGCCGAATACAGCCCCGACGAGCGCAGCCCGGCCAGGTAGCCAGCGATGATGTTGGTGCCCACCGGCGCGGGTATCCAGTCGCGCGCGCTGGGGTCTCCGGCCCATGCCGCCTGCGCCGTGGCCAGGCCCGCCAGCAGCAATGCTGCGCGCGCCCGGGCCCGGCAATTGGTCTTGCCTGCCATGCACTTCCCCTTGGTTGCGCGGCCTCGCACGCGCCGGTATCTCCCGGCTTGTCTCGCGCGGCCGTCAGTCTAGTAAGCGATACAAACGGACTTCTTCTCCAGATACATGTCCAGTACGGCGCGGCCGTGCTCACGGCCGATGCCGGACTGCTTGAAACCCCCGAACGGCATGTTCGGGTCCAGCATGTTGTGGGTGTTGATCCAGAGCGTGCCCGCATCGATGCGCGGGATCAGGCGCTGGACCCGGGTCAGGTCGTTGCTCCAGAGGCTGGCGCCCAGGCCGAAGGCGCTGTCGTTGGCCAGCCGCACGGCGTCGTCGAGCGTGTCGAACGGCTGCGCCACCACCACCGGCCCGAAGATCTCCTCGCGGGCCATGCGGGCATCCTGCGGCAGATCCGTGAATACCGTGGGCCGCACGAAATACCCGGCGCCCTCGCCGGCGGCGCCGCCCGCCAGCACCTTGCCGCCCTCGGCGCGGCCGATGCCGATGTAGTCCATCACGCGCTGCTGGTGACGCGCCGACACCAGCGGCCCCACCTGCGTATCGGGCGCGAAGCCGGAACCCAGCCTCATGCCGGCGGCCAGGTCGGCCAGCCGTTCCACCACCTTGGCGTACAGGCCCTTCTGCACGTAAAGCCGCGAACCCGCGGTGCAGACCTGGCCCTGGTTGAAGAAGATGGCGGCGGCCGCGCCTTGCGCCGCCACGTCGGCGTCGCAGTCATCGAGCACGATCACGGGCGACTTGCCGCCCAGTTCCAGCGAGACGCGCTTCATGTCGTCCATGGCGGCGCGGCCGATGAGCTTGCCGACCTCGGTGGAGCCGGTGAAGGCGATCTTGTCCACGCCCGGATGCGCCACCAGCGCCGCGCCGGCCGTCTCGCCGCGACCGGTCACCACGTTGACCACGCCCGGCGGAAAACCGGCCTCCAACACCAGTTCGGCCAGCCGCAAGGCGGTCAGCGGGGTTTCCTCGGCGGGCTTGAGCACCACCGTGCAGCCGGCGGCCAGCGCCGGGGCGATCTTCCAGATCGCCATCAGCAGCGGGAAATTCCACGGGATGATCGCCGCCACCACGCCCACCGGCTGCGGCAGCGTGTAGGCGCTGTACTTGACGCCGGGCGGGAACGGGATCGACAGCGCCAGCGTGTCGCCGGTCAGCTTGGTGGCCCAGCCGGCCATGTAGCGCAGCCATTGCGCGCCGGAACCAACCTCCAGCCCCTGGGCCACGCCCAGCAGCTTGCCGTTGTTCAGGGTCTCGAGCCGCGCCAGTTCCTCGCCATGGCGTTCCACCAGATCCGCCAGGTTCAGCAGCAGGCGCTCGCGCCCGGCCGGCAGCATGTCGCGCCACGGGCCGCTGGCGAATGCCCGGCGCGCGGCCTGCACCGCCAGGTCGATCTGCGCCGGACCGGCATCGAGCTGGGTGGCGATGACCTCGCCGGTGGCCGGATCGTGCACGGGGATGGGTTCGCCCTGCCCCTGGCGCAGCGGCTTGCCGTCGACGATCATGTATTCCCGGATGGCGGCCAGTTCCGGACGGCCGGAGGCGGAGGAAGGGGCGGACGGCATGCGTGAGGCTCCAACGGATAGGGTGAGGCCAGGATAGCAACGGCCCACCGTGCTGGCTTGTCCGCCCGTGCATGGCGATTTGTCCCGGTGCGCACGGCAAAAAAAAAGCGGGACGCGCCATGCGTCCCGCCTTGCCCGCGGCGCCAGGGGCGCGCCGGATCAGTCCAGCATCAGCACCGTGGCGCCGGTGGTCTTGCGCGAGGCCAGCGCGGTCTGCGCTTCGCCGGCCTGTTCCAGGCTGTAGCGCTGGTCGATGCGGACCTTGATCCTCTTCTTCAGCACCAGGTCGAACAGCTCTTCCGAGGCGGCCTGCAGCTTTGCCAGCGTATTGACGTGCACGCCCAGCGACGGCCGCGTCACGTACAGGCTGCCCTTCTGGTTCAGGATGCCCAGGTTCACGCCCGCCACCGGACCGGAGGCGTTGCCGAAGCTGACCATCAGGCCGCGCGGCTCCAGGCTGTCCAGCGAGGTTTCCCAGGTGTCCTTGCCGACGCCGTCATACACCACCGGCACCTTCTTGCCGCCGGTCAGTTCGAGCACGCGCTCGGCCACGTTCTCGCGCGAGTAGTCGATGGTTTCCCAGGCGCCGTTGGCGCGGGCCAGTTCGGCCTTCTCGGGGCTGGAGACGGTGCCGATCAGCTTCACGCCGAGCGCGCGCGCCCATTGGCAGGCAATCAGGCCCACGCCGCCGGCGGCCGCGTGGAACAGGATGGTTTCGCCGCCTTGCAGGCGGTAGGTCTGGCGGAACAGGTACTGCACCGTCAGGCCCTTGAGCATGAGCGCGGCGGCTTCGTCGAAGCCGATGCCCTTGGGCACCTTCACGACCTGGTTGGCCGGCACGTTGCGGGCCTTGGCGTAGGCGCCGATCGGGCTCTGGCCATAGGCCACGCGGTCGCCCTTCTTCAGGTGCTTGACGTCGGCGCCCACGGCCGTGACCACGCCCGCGCCCTCGAAGCCCAGGCCATGCGGCAGCGGGTGGGGATACAAGCCCGTGCGGAAATAAATATCGATGAAGTTCAGCCCGGCCGCGTGCTGGTCGATGGTGACCTCATTGGCGGCCGGCGGCGGCACTTCGACTTCGACCAGTTTCAGAACTTCGGGACCGCCATGCTGCTCGATACGAATTGCCTTGACGAGATTGCTGGCCATACTGGCCTCCTTTCTTTGAAATGTTGCGACGCAAGCTTGAGAATCAACTATGCAATCCGGACTTCAGCGCGCGGACGCGCTGCCGCCCGGCGCGGCGGGCGGCGGCTTGGCGGCCCCGCCCCCCATCAATACGAATACCCCGGCCAGGACCAGCGCGGTGCCGGCCATCTGCCAGACCGTCACGGGTTCGTGCAGGAACCACGACGCCAGGAACAGCACCGACACCGGCCCCAGCATGCCCAGCAGCGACGCGGTCGGCGCGCCGATCAGCGCCACCGCCCACATCAGCATGAAGACGGGCACCACCGTGTTCAGGGTGGCATGGATGATCGAGTAGCCGTACACGCCCATCGGCTGGATCAGCACGGAGGCCGGATGGATCACGAAGAACTGCACGATGCAGGCCACGCACGACACCAGCATGGCATACGCCACCAGCCGGGTGGGCCCGATGCGCTTGATCAGTTCTCCGGAGCAGATCAGGTACACAGAATAGCTGAGCGCCGAACCGAAAACGAACAAAGACCCTAACAGCACCTCGGAGGAGCCGCCGAAGCTCAGATCGTGGGCGAAAACCAGCACCACGCCGGCGTACGACAGCGTCATCGCCAGCCATTGCCGGCGCTCGACCGGCCGCTTGAACCAGAACGCCGAGATCAGCACCACCAGCGACGGCGACAGGAACAGGATCAGCCGCTCCAGGCTGGCGGTGATGTAGCGCAGGCCGAGGAAATCCAGGAAGCTGGACAGGTAGTAGCCCAACAGGCCCAGCAGGCAGACCTGGATGCGTTCCTTCCAGGTCATGACGACGATCTCGCCGCGGGCCGCCAGGCGCGACTGATGCCATGCCACCGCCGCGAAGAACGGCATGGCGAACAGCATGCGGAAGGCGATCAGGGTGACCGCGTCGATGCCGTAGCGGTAGGTGAACTTGACGACGATGGCCTTGGCGGAAAACAGGATCGCGCCAAGCGCGGCCATGAAAAATGTCCGCTGTCAAGTCTTTTGTGAGGTCATGCAGCGGCGCAAAAGGTCTTATGGGGCAATAGGTTAGCCTAGATTCGGGCTGCGGCGCGCGCTTGCTGCATTTCTGGCTAGGTGCCACATGGGCGCTTTGCGGTGGCAAACGCAGGGGCGCCGCAGCGGGCAAGATCGCATAGCCATCTTATGCCCCGGCCTGTCGCAATCCATCCCCAGAAAGCGAAAGCGCAACCCGAGGGCTGCGCTTTCATCGTGAGTGGGTGGTGGATGCGTCCACATCGTCAACCCGACTTCGGCGGTGCGGCCTTGCCCCTGCTTCCCTTTCTGAATCCCCGATCCCCCGCCATGAACGTCTCCAGCATGTGCGGGATCAACGTCGTTGCATCGACGGCCTCGCCATACGTCTGCGCGTGCAGTGCGGCGTAGGCGTCCAGGTCGGCTTTCAGGCTGGCCGGGCAGGTGAACGTCAGCTTCGTGCTACCGCTGGACGGCAACGGGCCGAGGCGGAGTTTTCGGGCGGTACTCATCGCGCACCTCCAAGCTGATAGAACATGGGTTGGTAAGGACGCAACACGAGGTCGCGCGCCACGATCACCCGAACCGGCAAGCCCGGTCGTGCTGTCAGCGTCGGCTGGATGTTCATGTTGCGCCGAGTGATCTCCTGGCCGACCTGATTGATGCTGTCCTGTGCGCTGTCGCGCCCGGCGATGACGATGCGGTTGCCGTCCTGGCGGTTCTCCGGCGCGGCCAGCTCGGCGCCCACGCCCAGCAGCGTCGTCAACACGGCGCCGGCGAAGACGCGGTTCCAGTGCCAGTCCACGTCGTCTTCCAGGCCGGCGTAGCCGGCCGGGTCGGTGCCCACGAGGTTGTCGAGCGTCAGCGATGACGTGTCGGGCAGGATGACCCGGTTCCATACCACCTGTACGCGGCTCTGCCCGTAGCTGACCTGGCTGTTGTAGCGCCCGAGGATGCGCGATCCCTGCGGGATCAGCAGGAACTTGCCCGTGGCCGTGTCATAGACGGGCTCCGTGACGGTGGCGATCACATCGCCCGGAAGATCGGACTTGATGCCTGTGACCAGCGCCCCGGCGATCACCGTACCGGCCATCACCTGATACGGCGACGCCGGCAGCGCCAGGTTGCCGGAATTGCGGGTTTCCGTAGAGCCGCCTTTCAGGAACGCCTCCTTCTGGTCTTGCCGGTTCTGCGTGGCGGTCGGGTCGGCGGGCTGGGCCGCCGTCGAGGCCGGCCCGGCGGCGAGCGGGTCGAAGGCTGCGAGCGCGCTTGCAGCACCCGGCGCACCCGGCGCCGCCTGCGCCACCGTTGCGGCCTGGCCTTGGCCCTGGCCGCCGGAGCGGAAGAACACCGACGAAGCCGCAGCGGCTTCCGCCTCTTTGCGCAAAGCGTCATTCGGATCGTGGCCGGGGGCCGCGTAAGCGGCTACGGCCGGCTGCTGCGAAGCGACGATGGCGGGGCCAAGATCGCCCGGCAGCGGCGGCCCCAACTCGGGCACCTTCCGCAGCTTCGAGTAGTCGGAAGGCAGGCCATCCAGCCCCTCGGACTTCGATACGCGATCCACGTTGTAAAGCTCGGTCTGTTCGCCAGTGCCGCGCCGATGCGGCTGCAATGACCAGATCGTGGCCCCGAGCACGGCGACCGACAGGCCGCCGACGAGGACGGCCAGCGTGCGCCGGTTCAGGCGCGTGACCGGACACGGCTGGGCGCGTAGCGCCACCGCCTCGGGCGCGACCTTGCCCGCCTGCGGCGTGGTGAGGTCGGGGGTGTCGTCCTGGCTCATGGTCAGTTCCCCCGCGTGCCGTCGGTGCGCTCGATCCGCACCACGTCGCCCTTGTCCCCGCCCAAGCGCAACTCGGCAGCGCCGAACAAGCGATCAACGATGAAATACGGCGAGCGGAAGCGGTAGTTCACCAATTGCCCGTCGCCCTGCGCACCGATCACGAACAGCGGCGGCAACTCGCCCTGGGCGATGCCGGCGGGAAACTGGATATATACCTTCTCGCCGTCATCGAAGGCGCGCAGCGGCTTCCACGGCGGATTGCTGCCACTGATGGCATAGCGGAAACGGATCTTCTCCAGCGACAGCCCGGTCTCGACCGGCGCGGCGGCGCTGGCCGCCTGCGCCTGGCGCTGCAAGGCGAGCATCTTGTCCTTGGGGTACTCCCAGGATATCGACGCCATCCATGTCTTCTCTGTCGAGGTCAGTTCCAGCAGATAGGTGCGTCGGCTGGTGGTTACAACGAGATTCGTCTTGAGGCCCGAGCGGATGGGCTTGACCATCACGTTCACGCGCAGCGCATCCCCGCTGCCGCTCGATGTGTCGCCCACGATCCAGCGCACCGTGTCGCCAGCGGCCACCGTCACCAGTTCCTCACCGGGCTGGAGCGCGATCACGGTCACGCGGCCCACGGCCGCATAGACCTGATACAGCGCGCCGTCCGTGAAAGGCCACACCTGAATCGCGTTGACGTAGCCCTCGCGCGTGGGCGCGACGCGCGCCTCGGTATTGGCCCGTGAGACGCGCACCTTCTCGTCGACCGGCTCCGGCGCCGGCTTGGCTTCTTCGCCCTCGGGCGCTGGCTTCAACTGTGCCGGCATCGGCAGCACCTCGGGCACAGCGACCGCCTCCACAGGTGCAGGCGGCTCCGGCAGCGGCTGCGCCTGCACCGGCTCATCGAGCGAGATGGTCGGCGGCGGCTTGCCCTGGGTGGCGCAGCCCGCCAGGGCCGCGAGCGCCAGCACGGAAACGTAAGTACGGAAAGACGGGTTCATGGCTTGGCTCCTTCGGAAGAATCCAGTTCGCGGCTCCACGACAGGCCGTTGACGTAGATGCCCAACGGGTTCTTGCGCAGGCGCTGTTCGGTGCGCGGGGTCTGCTGCACGATGGAAATCACCGCGTTCCAGCGTTCGGTGCCAGCAGGAGCGCCGTTGACGAAGCGTTGTTCCGTCCAGCGCACGTTGAAAGAGGCGTCGCTGGCGCGGGTCACGCTGGTGATCTGCACCGTCACCGACTCCTTGCCGATGCGCGCGAACGGATCGTTCACGCGGGCGTACTCGTTGAGCACCACGGCGCCCTTGTCGGTGGTGTAGTCGTAGGCGTCCAGCCAGTTCTGCCGCACCACGATCGGGTCGATGGACAGCGAGCGCACCAGGCCGATGAAGCGGCCCAGGTGGTAGGCGATCTGCGCATCGCTGGGCCGGTACGGCGTAGCGGCCTCGCCCACGGCGCGCACTTGGCCCGCGTTGTCCACCTCGATGACATAGGGTGTCACGATGGATTGCGCCGAGCGCCAGACCAGGCCCCCGGCCATCAGCACGGCCAGCGTGAGACAGCCGAAGGCCATGAAACGCCAGTTCTTCGCCTGCACGCGGGCCGAGCCGATGCGCTCGTCCCACACCTGTGCGGCGGATTGGTACGGAGTAGCAGGCTGCGGCGTGTCGGCATAGCGCACCTGCGGTCGTTTGAATCGCATGGGTGTTCTCCTTGAAGATCAGGAATCGGAATCGCGCAGACTCGGCCCCTGGCTGGAACTGCCGCCGTCGCCCCCGCGCAGCGTGTGGGCGGCGGTGGTTGCGGCATGGGTGAGTTGCTGGCGGCGATGCAGGCGTTTGGCCCAGGCGGGTTGCTCCTGCGGCGCGGTGGAGGGCGTATCACCACCAGACGCTGGGCCGCCCGATGCGGCGGCTGTACCGCCTCCCGCCGAAGTCGTGCCTTCCTGGCGGAAAGCTGCGGCGGCACGTTCCTTCATCGAACGCGCGCCATCGGCCACCTTCTGCCCGGCTGCCTGAGCGCCTGTCTTGGCGACATTGCCGAAGCCCGCAGCGGCACCCTTGAGGCCGCCGCCGGCCGAAGCGGAACCGGCCTGGAACGCCGACCGTGCACTGCTGGCAGCCCCAGCGGCAGCCCGCGCGCCGCTGCCGGCCAGCTTGGCGGCAGCGGGCGCCATGCGCGCTCCAGCAGCTACCGCGCCGCCGACGCCCGTGGCTGCGGCGCCGACGGCAACGGCAGCGCCCGCAGCGCCCAGCGCAGCACCGGCCATCGCACCCGCGCCAAGCTGCGGCCCGCCAGACACCAGCCCGGTTGCAATGCCTGGCCCGAAGATGCCCAAGGCCAGCAGGGTCAGCGAGGCCAGCATCACGACCACGGAGTGGTCGATGGATGGCTCGGCGGGATGTACCTGAAACTCGGCGAACAGCCCCGAGCCGATGCCCACAATGACGGCGAGCACCAGCACCTTGATGCCGGACGACACCACGTTGCCCAGCACCTTTTCGGCGAGGAACGCGGTCTTGTTCCACAGCGCGAACGGCACCAGCACGAAGCCGGCGAGCGTGGTCAGCTTGAACTCGATCAGCGTGATGAAAAGCTGGATCGCCAGCACGAAGAAGCACAGGATGACGATCAACCACGCGAGGAACATCACGACGATGGGCGTGATGTTCACGAACACCTCGGGGAAGCCCGCCATGTTGCCGATCTGCTCAAGGATCGGCGCACCGGCGTCGATGCCGACCTTGGCCAGCCGCCCAGGGTGTAGGAAGTTCTCCATGCTCAAGGTCGAGCCGCTGGCCGTTAGGCCCAGCCCGGCGAAGGAGCGGAACAGGATGCCGGCCAGCGTGTTGAAGTTGCCGATGATGTAGGCGAAGGCACCGACGTACAGCACCTTGCGGATCAGCTTGGCGATCACGTCCTCGCCCTGGCCGACGGCATGGCCCATCGCCCAGAACAGCCCGGCGATCGTCATGTCGATGACGATCAGCGTGGCGGTCAGAAACGCCACCTCGCCATGCAGCAGTCCAAAGCCCGAGTCGATGTAGCGCGAGAAGGTATCGAGGAAGCGGTCGATGATCGTTACGTCGTTCATGGTGAGTCCTCCTGCCCAGGCGCATCGGCATCGGCGGGTTCATCGAAGCTGGGCGGAATCGGCGGCAGGTCGGCTAGCGTCTGATACTCGCTCGGCCCGGTCTGGCCGGAGAGAAAGCGCCGCAGGTCGGCCTGGGCCACCTGCGCGCAAAACGCGCCGTCGTGCGCGCCCGTGCGGCACTGCGCGCGCAGCGTGTGCAACCGGGATGGATCGGCGGCCAGTGAAGCCACCGACAGCGGCTGATCGCAGCCGGACAGCAGGAACGCGAGAGCGAACACGACAGGCGCGTACTTCATGGCCGCACCTCGTCAGTGGTTGTAGAAATCGACGGCTTGCGGCGTGTACGGCGTGCCACTGCCCAGGAAGCGGCGCGTCATCTCACGTCCGCGCTCCGTGGCCGCCGCCTGCCGCGCCAGTTCCAGCGCGGCAGCGCGATCCTGCGTGATCTGGAGCCGCTGCGACTGGATCGACTGCTTGGCCTGCAAGGCCAGCAACTGGTTCATGGCCTGCATCGCCTGCAACGCACCTTCGGCTGACTGGCTCTTGCCCACGAGGTCGGCGAGCACGCTTTCGTCTTCGCCCAGGTTCTGCGAAACCTGGGCCTGCATCCGCATCGTGGTCTGCAAGCCGTTGAGCGTGTTCTTCCATCGCTCCTGCGTGTCGCGGTACATCTGGTCGCCGCTCACCGTGGCGGCGTACTGCTCGGGATACAGGCGCTGAAACTCCCGATCCAGATTCGTCACGTCGTAGGCCAGGCCGCGCGCCTGGTCGATCAGCCGCTGCGTGGTCGCCAGATTGGCGCGCAACTGGCCGACCACGCTGGATGGCAGGCTGGCGAGATTGCGCGCCTGGTTCATCAGCATCTGCGCTTCGTTCTGAAGCTGCTGGATCTGGTTGTTGATCTGCTCCAGCGTGCGGATCGCGGTCAGCGTGTTCTGCACGAGGTTGGTGGGATCGACCACGACCCATTGCGCATGGGCGGTGGCGGTGCAAAGCATGGCCGCGATTGCGGCGGCGACAAGACGCTTTTTCATGACAGGTTCTCCAGGGGTTGATCAGCGAGGGAACCCGGCGCAAGGCCGGGGAACGAGGGCAGCAGGTCGGCCGCCCAATCGAGGCCGCGATGGCGCAGCCAGGCGCCCGCGAAGCCGGGTACGCCGGCGTCCAGCAGCACGCGGTCTATGTCGCGCTGGTCTTGCGGCGTGGAAGCGCCCGCAAACGCCAGCGCGGCCGGCCCCAGGTCGAGGTCGAACAGGCGGTTGCCGAGGCGGGATTGGTAGTAGTAGTCGCGCTTGGGCTGCGCGGTGGCGACGATCTCGATCTGCCGGCTGTTGAGGC
The DNA here is from genome assembly GCF_902859645.1 of Achromobacter insuavis. Taxonomy (GTDB): domain Bacteria; phylum Pseudomonadota; class Gammaproteobacteria; order Burkholderiales; family Burkholderiaceae_B; genus Achromobacter; species Achromobacter insuavis. Next base: position 13,905 of record NZ_CADIJR010000016.1, read on the forward strand.
CGAAGCCTTCGTAGATCGTGCGAATCTGCGGCTCAGTCGCCTGCGGGTTCGGCAGGAAGATGCGGCTGGCGCAGCTTTCGATAATCGCGGGGGCGATGCTCGAATCCTTGATGTCCGCGAGCGACTGCGTGGCGAAGATCACCGACACGTTTTTCTTGCGTAGCGTCTTGAGCCACTGGCGGATACGCGCGGCAAACACCGGGTCATCGAGGAACAACCACGCTTCATCGAGGATCAGCAGCGTGGGCGATCCGTCGAAGCGTTCATCGAAGCGCGCAAAGAGGTAATGCAGCACGGCCATGACGGCGGCCTTGCTGTGCATCAGCTCCTCCATCTCGAAGCACTGCACGTCGGCCATGCCGAGCCGGTCGTGGTCAGCGTCCAGCAGCTTGCCGTGCGCACCACCGAGCACGTAGGGCGCGAGCGCCTGGCGCAGCGCGTTCGATTGCAGCAGCACCGACAGGCCGGTCATCGTGCGCTGCTCCACCGGCGCACCGGCGAGGCTTCCAAGCGCCGACCAGATAGCCGCCTTCTCGTCGGGGCCGACCGCCACGCCTTCGTGCAGCAAGCGGCCTTCGACCCATTCTGCGGCCCAGGTGCGGTAGCCCTCGCGGTCGATGCGTGCCAAGGGCTGGAAGGCGATTTCGCCATCCGTGCCCAGGTCGTAGTGTTCGCCGCCCAAGCCCAGGATCGTGGCCCGCATCGAGCGGCCCATGTCGAAGGCGAAGATGCGCGAACCGCGATAGCGACGGAACTGCATCGCCAGCGTGGCGAGCAAGACCGACTTGCCCATGCCGGTCGGGCCTGCGACCAGCGTGTGGCCCACGTCGCCGATGTGCGTCACCAGCCGGAACGGCGTCGCGCCATCGGTGCGCGTGACGATCAGCGGCGGGCCGTCGAGGTGGTCGTTCTTTTCCGGCCCCGCCCATACTGCGGACACCGGCATCATGTGTGCTAGGTTCAGCGTCGAGACGATGGGCTGGCGCACGTTGGCGTAAGCGTTGCCCGGAATGGATGACAGCCACGCATCCACGGCGTTGAGCGTTTCCGGGATGGTGACGAAGCCGCGCCCCTGGATGACCCGCTCCACCATGCGCAGCTTCTCGTCGGCTACGGCCGGGTCGGCATCGAGCACCGTCACCGTGGCGGTGAGATAGCCGAAGGCGACCTGATCGCTGCCCAGCTCCTGTAAGGCGGCATCGGCGTCGGTCGCCTTGTTGCTGGCGTCAGTATCGACCAACGGGCTTTCCTGCTGGAAGATCGTTTCGCGCAGCAGCGCGATGACGTTCTTCCTTTTTGCAAACCACTGGCGGCGCAGGCGGGTGAGTTCCTTTTCCGCCTCGGATTTGTCGAGACAGAGAAAGCGCGTACTCCAACGATATGCAAAGCCCAAGCGGTTGAGGTCGTCCAGAATCCCCGGCCAGGTCGAGGTCGGAAAACCGCGCACCGACACCACGCGCAGGTGCTGGTCGCCCAGCATGGGCGCCAGGCCACCGACCAGCGGCGAGTCGGTCAGCAGGGCGTCGATGTGGAACGGCACTTCGGGCACACCGACGCGGTAGCGCCGCGTCGAGATGGTCGTGTGCAGGTAGGTCAGCGTCTGGCTGTCATCCAGCCAGACGATTTCCGGCATCACGCCGTCGAGCAGGTCAAAGACGCGATCCGTTTCCGCGACGAAGGCTTGCAGCCGCTCGCGCCAGTCCACGCCATTCGTCGGTGTGTTCTCGTAGAGCATCTTGGCTGCACGGGCGCGGGATTCTTCCGGCGGCAGGTAAAGCAACGTCAGGTGATAGCCGCTCTCGAAGTGATGGCCCGATTCCTCGAAGGCGGCCCGGCGTTCTTCCTCCACCACCCACGAAAGCGGCTCGGGAAACTCCGAGTGCGGATAGTCGGCCGCAGGCCGGCGCTCGGCTTCGATGAACAGCGCCCAGCCCGATCCCATGCGGCGCAGCGCGTTGTTCAACCGCGCCGACGTGGCGATCAGCTCGCCTTGCGTCGCGCTGTCGAGGTCAGGCCCGCGAAACCGGGCCGTGCGCTGGAAACTGCCGTCCTTGTTCAAGACGACGCCCGGTGCGACCAGCCCGGCCCAGGGCAGCCAGTCGGCAAGCAAGGCCGGGCGCTGGCGGTATTCGGCGAGGTTCAGCATCGCGGCGTCCTCCCCTCACACGTCCAGCAGCGGGCGGTGCTTGATGTGCCGGGCGAAGACCTGCATGAACTGCGGATCGACGCGCGCACCCCACACCGCCAGCGAATGGCCGACGATCCAGAGCACGACGCCCGGAATCCACAGTTGCAGGCCCAGGCCGACAGCGGCGGCCAGCGTGCCGTTAGCGATCGCTACGGTGCGCGGCGCACCGCCCAGCAGAATCGGCTCGGTCAGCGAGCGATGCAGCGGCACCTCGAAGCCGTCCGCGAAGGTGTCAGGGGCACTCATACGACCGCCCCGCCGGAGAAGCTGAAGAACGACAGGAAGAAGCTCGAAGCGGCGAACGCGATGGACAGACCGAATACGATCTGGATCAGCTTGCGGAACCCGCCGGACGTGTCGCCGAACGCGAGCGCGAGGCCCGTGGCGATGATGATGATGACCGCGACGATGCGCGCCACCGGCCCCTGGATGGATTCGAGGATGGATTGCAGCGGGCCTTCCCACGGCATCGAGGAACCGGCGGCCTGCGCGGCTCCGGCCAGGAACAACAGCAACGCGGCCAGCAGCAGCCCTTGCCCCGCAGGACGGGCCAGGCAGCGCAGCCGCGCAAGACGCAAAGCCGGATTTGCAGAAAAACGGAAAGCAGGAATGGTCATCTGCGTCATGGCAGTTCTCCAAGTGAGTCAAGGGATGAGGAAGTCGCCGCAGCGGGTACGGCATCGGGGTTTGGCGACAACTCGGGAAACGGCGTGTCCAGCGCGTCCGCCTCCCAATCCGCCAATCGGTAGCCCACGCCGTCAAAGCCGACGACGCGGGCGATGCTCTCGATGCGGCGCTTGCGCCCGCGCCCGGCGATATGGATCACCACGTTGACCGCCTCGGCGATCAGCGCACGCGGCGGGTTCACCGCCACTTCGAGAATCAGTTGCTCCAGGCGCAGCAGCGCGCCGAGCGCGGAGCCGGCGTGGATCGTGGCGATACCGCCCGGATGGCCGGTGCCCCACACCTTGATGAGATCCAGCGCCTCGGCGCCGCGCACCTCGCCGACGACGACGCGATCAGGCCGCAGGCGCATGGACGACCGCACCAGTTCGGTCATGGACACGACGCCGGCGCGCGTGCGCAGCGGCACATGGTCGCGGGCCGCGCATTGCAACTCGATGGTGTCTTCGAGCACCAGTACGCGGTCGCCCGTGGCGGCGATCTCGGCCAGCAGCGCATTGGCGAGCGTGGTCTTGCCGCTGCTCGTGGCTCCTGCGATCAGGACGTTCTGGCGCTCGCGCACGGCGCGAACGAGAAAGCCCGCCTGCTCGGCGGTCATCATTCCGTCCTCGATGTAGCGCGACAGAGGGATGACGCCGATGGCGCGCTTGCGCAGCGCGAAGGCCGGCCCCGGCGCAGCGGGCGGCAAGATGCCCTCGAAGCGTTCGCCGGTTTCGGGCAACTCGGCGGACAGCAGCGGTTGCCCGCGATGGACTTCTGCGCCAACGTGGGCCGCGACCAAGCGGATGATTCGCTCGCCGTCCGTCTCCGGCAACTCCGCGCCCATCGGCGCGCGCCCACTGGAAAGCCGATCCACCCAAAGGGTGCGATCGGGGTTCAGCATCACCTCCACCACGTCCGGGTCTTCGAGCGCGGCGGCGATCAGCGGCCCCATCGCCGTGCGCAGCATCTGGATGCGGCGGTCGAGCGAGGTGGTGAGGGATGAAGGCGCGGCGCTCATGAGGCACGCTCCTGCGCTTGCGCGGCTGCCGCCGCGTCTTCCATCCGCATTGGGTCGGGATGCAGTTCCTCCACCACGTCGCGCACCAGGCTGCGGCCCCGCAGCAGGTGGCGGCCAAGCTGCTCGGTGAACTGCTCGAAGCGCGCCTTGCCTTGCGCGCGTGCCGCGTCTTGGTGCGCCTCGGGAACCGGAGTGCTCACGGTCAGGTAGTAGCGGATGAACAGCGCCAGCGTTTCGATGGCGATGTTCTGGTCGCGCTCCATGCGATCGGCCTGGCGCGAGAGGCGATCCAGCCGCTTGGCAATGGCCGCCTCGCGCTGGTCGGCGGCATCGGGCGACAGCCATGATGCGAGCGCCGCCGCGACGATGGACGACTTGGACACGCCTTTCTTGGCGGCCAGCTCATCGAGCCGCTTGGCGTGCTCCGGCTGGATGAACAGGTTGAGGCGATAGTGGCTCATAGCTCGATTCCGTCGTTGGGGTCGAGGGAAGCCAGCCGGGCGCTGCGCTGCATGGCCGGATCAAGCTGGCGAGGAAGGGGAAGCGGCAGGTCGTCGTCGTCATCGAGCAGCGCGAGGTCGGCCGTGGGAGCGGCCAGCTCGGAGTCGTAGGCGACGGTTTCGGAGAGTTCGGGCTGACGGCGCGGGCCGCCGTCGTCGGCCGAACCCAAGTTCTCCAGGCCATCAGCGGACGCGGCGGCCAGTGCAGCGGGCACGGACGGAATCGCCAACCCGCTCCAGTCGTCGGGCCGCAATGGCGGCGCGTCGGCGTACTGCCCATCCGCCAGCGCGGGCGGTGGCAGCACGCGACGCTTGAAATTGGCGTCCGCGTAGTAGCGCAGCTTCTTCGCCTTGATCGGCGCCACGCTGGACACCATCACCACGGCCTCGTCAGGCGGAAGCTGCATGACTTCGCCCGGCGTCAGCAGCGGGCGCGCGGTTTCCTGGCGCGACACCATCAGGTGGCCCAGCCACGGCGCGAGCCGATGGCCCGCGTAGTTGCGCTGCGCGCGCAGCTCGGTAGCGGTGCCGAGCGTTTCGGAAATGCGCTTGGCCGTGCGCTCGTCGTTCGTGGCGAACGTCACGCGCACATGGCAGTTGTCCAGAATCGAATGGTTCTGGCCATAGGCTTTGTCGATCTGGTTGAGCGACTGCGCGATGAGGAAGCTGCGGATGCCGTAGCCCGCCATGAAGGCCAGGGCCGTCTCGAAGAAGTCGAGCCGCCCCAGCGCCGGGAACTCATCGAGCATCAGCAGCAGCTTGTGGCGGCGCTGAATGCCGTCGGAGCCGTCGAGCGATTCGGTGAGGCGCCGGCCGATCTGGTTGAGGATCAGGCGAATGAGCGGCTTCGTCCGCGAAATGTCCGAAGGCGGCACCACGAGGTACAGCGATACCGGATGCTCGGCAGCGATCAGGTCAGCGATGCGCCAATCGCAACGCGAGGTGACTTCGGCCACCGTGGGATCGCGGTACAGGCCGAGGAACGACATGGCCGTGGACAGCACGCCCGAGCGTTCGTTATCGCTCTTGTTGAGGACTTCGCGCGCAGCGGATGCCACCACGGGATGTGGGCCACCACCTTCCTCGTTCACGAGGTGCGGCGTAGTCATCATCCGATGCAAGGTCAGCTCGAACGGACTGGCCGGGTCGGAGAGGAAGTTGGCGACGCCGCGCAGAGTCTTGTCTTCGCCTGCGTAGAGCACATGCAGGATGGCCCCAACCAGTAGCGCGTGCGAGGTCTTTTCCCAATGGTTGCGCTTCTCCAGCGCACCTTCGGGATCAACCAGAATGTCCGCGATGTTCTGCACGTCGCGCACCTCATGCGCGCCGCGCCGTACCTCCAGCAGCGGGTTGTAGGCCGCTGACTTCGCATCGGTCGGGTTGAACAGCAGGCAATGCGAGAAGCGCGAGCGCCAACCGGCGGTGATCTGCCAGTTCTCGCCCTTGATGTCGTGGATGACGGCCGAGGCTGGCCAGGAAAGCAGCGTCGGCACCACCAGGCCCACACCTTTGCCCGAGCGCGTGGGCGCGAAGGTCAGGACGTGTTCCGGGCCTTCATGCCGCAGGTACTGGCGGTCGTGCTGGCCGAGGAACACGCCGGCCGGCTGCGTGAGGCCAGCCTTGCGAATGTCATCCGCGTTCGCCCAGCGTGCCGAGCCGTAGGTCGTAACCAGCCGCGATTGGCGCGAGCGCCAGATCGACATACCGATGGCGACCACCACCGCCAGCAGGCCACTGCCGCCCGCGATGGCGCCGCCGGTATCGAACACGCGCGGCGCGTAGGCATCGAAGAAGAACCACCACTCGAACAGTTTCCACGGGTGGTAGATCGGTGTGCCGAGAAGATCGAACCAGGGCGAGCCAAGGCGTAGCTGGTAGCCAAGGGCTGCTGCTGTCCATTGCGTGGCGCTCCATACGCCAGCGATCACGATGCCGAATACCACGGCGATCTGACCGAACAGCACGTTCGTCCCTTGCATAACCTCGCCTCCGATCACGGCACACAGAGGTGCCGCAGCACTGAGGATCAAGGCGTTCGCGCAGGTCGGTCAAAGGCCGATGTGGCGGCAATTTAGGCCCAAAAAGTCAGATTTCCTTTAGTGGCGAAAGCAATAAAAACGCCGCAAGCGCGAGCGCATTGCGGCGTAGTGAGGTAACAGCGAGAACTTCGTCGCAGCGAAGCGACCGAGAGATAACCTACTTGGATTTTTGCTCGGGCCGATCACCGAAAAATCGCCGTTTGGCGGCTTCGGCAGCACGCAGACATAGTTCGTCGCCAACCTTCGCGCGGTCTTCCTTGCATTGACGTTGAATCTCTTTGATGCGTTCGGGATTGGCTACGAGCGCATCCACGGTTTCCGAAGGTTGAGAAGGACCGCATGCAGGCAGTGCAGTGACCAATATCAGCAATATCACTTTGTTCATAGCCTTATTCCTACTATCGGTCGCGTGGAAGGTCTTCGGGGATGCCGAGTTCATCAGCCGAATCAATAAAATCTACTCGTTCGATAAATCGAGCCAGCATTTCGGACGGCTCCGTATCGCGGCGCAGCAGATAGGTCATGAGCATAGTCGGCTTGCCCGCCAAGCGCCGGGCCACGACTCCCGGCTCGCGGCTGGAAGCAATGTGCGCCTCGCCCGCCAAGCCCAATGCTAAGCCGGCGGAGACTAAAGTCATCATCACGTCGAAGGTCGCCACGCGCTGCGCGATCAGCGGCTCTTGTCCGCATGTGCGTAGGAACCGATCGACCTGGCGCGCGTGGCCTTCGCACACTGCTGGGTCGCCCAGCGCCAGCGGATGGCGCAACACCTCCTTCAGCGGGATCTGTTTGAAGGCAAGCACCGGATGGCGGGCTGGTACCGCCACCATCAATTCGTCTTCCCATGCAGGAGTGACGATGATGCCATCACCTGCATCCTCTGCCATCGAGAAGCCCGCGTCATACAGGTCGCTATGAAGCCCCTTGATCTGCTGATCCAAAGGCACCTCGAACAATCGGATTTCCACCTCGGGGTCCTCTTCGCGGCTGCGCGCCAGCAATGCCGGCAGGCGCGAAGGCGTGACGCCATCGGACAAGGCAATACGCAACTGGCCGCAAAAGCCGTTGGCGGCGGACTTGACACTATCGCGGGCCTGCTCCAGCACTGTAAAGACTCGCTGAACGTGCTCCAGAAACAGCCGTCCAGCGCGGGTCAGTTGTGTGCTGCGAGTGGTGCGGACAAACAGGCGTGCGCCGAGTTCTTCCTCCAACTCCTTGATGGTGCGAGATAACGGAGATTGGTCGATGTGCAACCGCTCGGCAGCGCGGGCAAAGTGAAGCTCCTCTGCTACAGCGAGGAAACACCGTAGATGACGAAGCTCCACAAATCAATCTCCTATTAAGTGTTATTTGAACCTACACATTGAATCTTCTGTCCGGGGTAGTCACCGAAGGCCATGCGCCTATCCGAATCGGACAGGCGCTGGGACTTCTTTCTGACGCCATTGGGAGGCATCAGCAGATCGCGCGAATTACCCGCCGTGCTCCTGTTCAAGCAGCGAGCTGAGGCGAGCAACTTCATTGCTGGTAATGGCAATGTTCCGCCCGTCCTTCGTCGCCACTGAGGCGCCGATGGATTGATACACGGCGCGTCCGAAGCGACTTTCCTGTGCCATCTTTCCATCCTTGAAGACGTACAGCGTTCCCCCGTCAGCCAGCGGAACCATCTCCTTGGCTGCCTGGGCTGCTGCATGACCGGCGAAGGCAGGCACGGAGAGGGCGCTCAACAGGGCGGCAATGACAATTTGCGATTTCATGATCGACTCCTTTGTGAAAACGACGACAACTTGCGCCGCGCCGTTAAATGTAGAAGCGCGCGATCTACAGATCGCTTACCCGTGCATTACATTCAATTCATGTGCTGTCATTTGGTGCCAGTCAAGGATTAGGTGCCGTTGGGAGAAAGGATGCCAAGCCACGCAACGCTCGCCAAAACCAGAACGGCTAATGTCGCCTCCGTGAACAGACTCTGCCGTAGCTTGACGACCGCGTGTGCGTGGTTGCCTGTTCTCAATGCCGCCTCCAGACTTGGGCTCAGTCGAAACCGATTGGCTGCCGCCAGCGCGAGCATTCCTCCGAACAACAGGAGTTTTCCTACGAGCAGGCGGCCATAGAGCGTTGAGAAGAGCGGATCAAGCGATGGCCCAGCGATCAACAGGTAATTCAGGGCTCCGGTCACGACGAGTGCCGCCACGATCACAGTACCTATCCGAGCGAAACCATTGGATGTTCGGCTCAGGATCTCTACTGAGCCTTGCCCGGTATTTGGTTTGTTCGCCGCAAGCACCAAGAACGCGATCAATGCGCCTACCCAGGCACCGGCCGCCCAGAGGTGCGTGATGTCCGAAGCGAGATGAATGTATCCGCGCACGCCGTCATCCATGGCGCCATGTCCCGCCCATGCAAGGGTCGCCAACGCCACACCACTGGAAGCGGCCATCGCTGCAAAACGCAGTGTTGAATTCATGCGCAACACTGCGATGAGCACACACGTCACTAACGCCAGGATGCGAATGCACCAGGCGATGCCCATGTGCGTGCCCGTAATGAGCATGTCGAAAACGTGCGTTGACAGCTCCGCGTAGCTTTGGGCGCCGGACATGGCCTTGGCCATGACCGTCATGCCCCACATCGACAGGACAATGCCGATGGCGGCGGATGCGCCAATGAGTACGCGATAGCGGCGCGAGATCGTCGAGGATCGCTCGTCGTTGCCCAAAGCATAGAGTCCGAACATGGCGACGCCAAACGCCGCCGCCAGGTCCAGATAAAGCGCCAGGCGCAGGACGATGGTCAACCAATCCCCGGCCATGGGCTTACTTCACCTTGAAGGTGACGTTACCCGTGATCGGATGCGTGTCCGAGGAGACGGCACGCCATTCGACGCGATAGTCGCCCGGCTGGAGCGCCTGTGCCGGCGTGATGACCATGGTCTTGCCGTCGCCGGCACCCGCGACGCTGGCGTTGATCTTCATCGGGCCATGGCTCGCCATTCCCGGCATGCCCGTCATGACAAGGCTTGCGGCGGAGAACTGCGGCACCAGCGTTTCGGAGAACTTCAGCTCGATGGTGGCTGGCGCGGAAACCTGCGACTTGTCGGCCGGCGTTGAAGACACCAGCGAAGGATGCGCGAATGCGGCGGTGGCGAACAGGCCAGCAGCGATCGGCGCGACGAGCTTGGCGATGAAATGTGAACGGGTCATAGAAGTTTCTACCTGGATGTGTGAGGTGTGGTTTAAGAACGAAATGCCGAGATAAGGCTTGCACCTTCGCAACGGCGTGGAACGAAAGAAACGGTTCGCTGGGCGATAGCAGACTCCTGTTGGTTCTGAAAGATGTTTCGGTCACAGTCGGCTCGCTCTCAGCCGCAAGGCGTTGCCCACGACCGATGCCGAACTCAGGCTCATCGCCAATGCTGCGATCAGGGGCGACAGCAACCAGCCCGTGAGGGGATAGAGAACCCCGGCGGCGATGGGGATGCCCAGCGCGTTGTAGAGGAAGGCGAACATGAGGTTCTGCTTCATGTTGCCCACGGTACTCACCGAGAGCGTGCGAGCGACAGCAATGCCACGCAGGTCGCCCTTGACCAGCGTGACCTGAGCGCTGTTCATCGCCACGTCGGTTCCCGTTCCCATGGCGATGCCCACGTCTGCCTTCGCCAAGGCCGGCGCGTCGTTGATGCCGTCTCCGGCCATGGCGACGATGCGGCCTTCTTTCTGCAGCCGCTCGATCAACATGAGCTTGTCCGCCGGCTTGACCTCACCATGCACCTCGTCGATGCCTAGGCGTGCACCGACGGCTTTGGCGGTGGTCTGCCCGTCCCCGGTGGCCATGATGACCCGCAGGCCCGCAGCCTTCAACGCGGCCAGGGCCTCGGGGGTGCTGCCCTTGACCGGGTCGGATACGGCGAGCAAACCCGCGAGTTGCCCGTCCACAGCCAAGTACATGACGCTGGCCCCTTCGCCGCGCAGAGTTTCGGCCTGGGGTACGAGCGGTTCCACCGATACGCCAGACTGTTCCATCAGCACTGTGTTGCCCAACGCCAGTTGCCGGTGCTCAACCTTTCCGCGCACGCCGATGCCGGTTCCCGATTCAAAGCTCTGAGGCTTCACGAGTTGGAGGCCCTGGGCACGCGCGGCCTGCACGATGGCGTCGGCCAGGGGGTGTTCACTGCCCTGGTCCAGGCTGGCCGCAAGACGCAGCACCTCATCGTTCGTAAAGCCGCGTGCTGCGACGACCTGATCGAAAGCAGGTCGGCCTTCGGTCAGGGTTCCTGTCTTGTCGATGACGAGGGTATCGACCTTGCGAAGATTCTCGATCGCCGCGGCATCGCGGAACAACACGCCCTGCGTGGCGCCACGGCCCGTTGCGACCATGATCGACATCGGCGTGGCCAGACCCAGCGCGCACGGGCAGGCGATGATCAGGACGGCCACCGCATTGATCAGTCCATAGACCCAGGTGGGCTGTGGCCCGAAGAATCCCCATACAAAGAGCGTCGTGACCGCAATGGCGACGACGGCCATCACGAAGTAGCCGGCAACGACATCGGCCATGCGTTGCATCGGTGCCTTGGAACGCTGCGCCTGGGCGACCATCTGGACGATCTGCGATAGAACGGTGTCCGAGCCGATCCGCTCCGAACGCATGACCAGCGCGCCGTTGGTGTTGAGTGTGGCCCCGATGACCTTGTCGCCCGCGCGCTTGCTGACGGGCAGCGGTTCGCCGGTCAGCATGGATTCGTCAATCGAGCTGCTGCCCTCGTGCACGATGCCATCCACCGGCACCTTCTCGCCGGGTCGGATGCGCAGCAGGTCGCCGACGTGCACATGGCTGAGCGGCACGTCTTCCTCGCTGCCGTCCGCATTGATGCGCCGCGCGGTCTTGGGCGCCAGCCCCAGCAGCGACTTGATAGCCGCCGAAGTCTGGGAGCGGGCCTTGAGTTCCAGCACCTGGCCGAGCAGTGTCAGCGAGATGATGACGGCGGCGGCCTCGAAATACACGCCGACCCGTCCCATGGACATGAAGGAGGCTGGAAACACTTCCGGCGCAACGGTTGCCACGACGCTGTAGATGAATGCCGCACCCGTTCCCAGGCCGATCAGTGTCCACATGTTCGGGCTGCGGTTGACCACGGACAGCCAGCCGCGGGAGAAGAAGGGCCAGCCGGCCCACAGCACGATCGGCAACGACAGCACCAACTCGACCCAGCTCTGCGTAGCCATGTCCATCAGGTGCAGCCGCTCGCCCAGCATCGCCAGCGCCAGGACCACGAGCGTCAACGGCAAGGTCCACCAGAAGCGACGCGAGAAGTCACGCAACTCCGGGTTGTCGTCGTCGAGGTCGGGCAGCAGGGGCTCCAGCGTCATCCCGCACTTGGGGCAGGTTCCCGGATGATCCTGGCGGATCTCCGGGTGCATCGGGCAGGTGTAGATCGTTCCGGGTGCGGTTGGCGATGCCGCCGGGGCCGGTGAAACTGCGGTGCTGGCATGGTGATGCGGCGCATGGCCGCTGCCTGTGCCTATGCCCGCGCCACCGCTGGCATATCGCGCCGGATCGGTGTCGAATTTGGCCTTGCATCCGGTGCTGCAAAACAAGTACGTGTTCCCCAAGTGCGTGGAGCGGTGCTCCGACGCCGCCGTGACCGCCATGCCACACACCGGATCGCGCGTCGCGGCATCGGGCTGCGAGTGGCTTGAGGACCCGCCCGCGTCGTCACTGCCGGCATGGCTGGCGTGATGGTGGTGCGTATGCGGGCCGGACGTTGTGGCACCCGCCGCCATGCCTGCGTGCTCATGTCCTGAAGACTTGCTGGGTGAATTCATAGTGACAAGTGCCCTCCGCCGTTAACCGTTGGTGTCTGGTGATCGCAGCAGGCCGCAGGCGCGCAAGGAGACAAGCGCGGCGTCGCGTGCTCGCACGGTGCGAGCACGCGACTCATTGCTTCTGCTCCTTGGCGGGTGCGGCACCTTCCTCACCCTGACGCGCGGCATGATCGTGTCCGCCGTGGCCGTGACCACGGTGCATGAACAGGTGCATCAGCGGACAAGCCGCCAGCAGCAGGAAGGGGAGATAGCCGGCAACATGTGCCGTGTGCTCCTTGAGCAGGAAATACGCGGCGACAGCGGCGATGATGAGGAACGCCACGCCGTAGCGCGATCGCCAGAACCGGGGACGATCGCTGGGGGTCTGTGTGTGCTGATGCTGCATGGCATATCTCCACGGAAAAGGGTTGATGGATGGTCAGCGATGCGACTGATAGACCGTGCTACTACCGTTTTTCCCGATCAGCAGCACGTCGTAGGCGTCCTTGCGTCCACCATAGGCCGGACCATCCATGCCGGGCGAACCGACCGGCATGCCCGGCGCCGCGAGGCCGATGGCCTGCGGGGCTTCGCGCAGCAAGCGTTGAATGTCCGAGGCAGGCACATGACCCTCGATGGCATAGCCGCCGATCTGCGCCGTGTGGCACGAACCGTACTTCTGCGGGATGCCCAGCCGCGTGCGCGCTGCCGTGTTCCCGGTGTCAAGAACCTGCACATCGAAGCCTGCGCCTTGCAGGTGTGAGACCCAGTCCTTGCAGCAACCGCAGCTCGGGTCCTTCCACACCTTGGCGATCGGTCGGCTCTGCGCCAGGCTCGGTCCTGCGAGTGCCATCACCAACAAGCCAGCGATCAATGCTTGGCGTCTCGGCACTTTGCCCTGGCTTCTGTCGTAGTGCATGTTCATAGATTGCCTCTCATCAGATGATCAAACCCACAAGGTTCTAGAACCAGAATCGCACGCCAGCCACCCAGCGCGTCTGCTGCGCGCGGCCACCTTCGGCGCGCACATAGTCCGCGGTGCGTCCGAAGCTGCCCGCCCGTTCCACGCCGATGTAGGGGGCGAACTGGCGACTGAATTCATAGCGCAGGCGCAAGCCAGCAGACGCTTCGGCCAAGCCCTTGCCGATACCGCGTTCCGGGTCGTCCTTGCCATAGAACTGCAATTCGGCACGAGGCTCCAGAATCAGTCGCTGGGTCAGCAGCAGCTCGTAGCTGCCTTCGACACGCAGCGCCGTACGTCCGCCACTTCCCACGTAGCCCGTCGCCTTCAGCTCGAACCAGTAGGGGGCGAGGCCCTGGATGCCGAAAGCCAACCATTGACGGCTCGGGCCTTTTCCGTTATCCACCCGAACGCCGAGCTGGGTGTCCCAGTACGGTGCGACGGCGTGCCCCCAGAGAAGCTCGGTACGCGATTTTTCGAGCTTTCCTTTGGCGATATCGCCTTCGGCCTTCACGACGGCCTTGTTGTAGGTCGTCCCATACCAAGCCTGGAGGTTGTAGGCCGTGGAATCGTCCCCTTTGCGCGTGAAGCGGCGTTCCAGGGTTTCGCCGCGCAACGAGAAGAACCTGTGTTCGTCGGCCAGCATCAGCCGCGGCACACCGGGTACGGCGTAGTCGCCCGATCCCAATGTCAGGCCATTGGAGTAGCCATGCGGATCGCGGGCGTCAGGAGGCGCCGACCCGCCCTGCATCTGCATGTTGCCGTGATCCATGGCCGGGGCCGCGGTCGAGCCGCTCGCCGACGTCGCGTGACCCGCGTGCGGGTCGGCGGCAGGAGCCACGGTCTGAGTGGATGGCGCGGCCGTTTGAGCGTCGGCCTGGCCGTGCGCTGCATGGTCGTTCTGTGCTTGTGCCTGGGCGGCGACGCTTACCAGGGCCAGAAGCGTCGTGGCCAGTGCGCGAGTGGGGAGTGCTTTGGACATTCTTGGTCTTCCTTGTGCGCTGGGTTCAAGACACCACGACTTCGCGGAACATGCCGGCATCCATGTGGAACATCAGGTGGCAGTGCCACGCCCAGCGGCCGAGCGCGTCGGCTGTCACCAGGAAGCTGATGCGTTGTGCCGGCTGCACCGGCAGGGTGTGGCGGCGCGCAAGGAAGCGACCGTCGGGGCTTTCCAGCTCGCTCCACATGCCGTGCAGGTGCATGGGATGGGTCATCATGGTGTCGTTGTGCAGAATGACCCGCAGCCGCTCGCCGTGTTTGAAGTGCACCGGCGTGGACTTTCCGAACTCCAGCCCGTCCAGGGACCATGCGTAGCGTTCCATGTTGCCCGTGAGGTGCAGTTCGACCTCCCGGCCAGGGCCTCTCTTGTCCAGCGGCCCCGACGGGGTATGCAGATCCGCGAGGGTCAACACTCGCCGACCGTTGTTGCGCAGTCCGATGCCGGGGTCATCGAGGTTGGTGCGCGCCATGTCAACGCGCATGTCCGTGCTGGCACCATACTCGGTGCGAGCGTGGCGAGCAGTAGTGCTGGGCACGGCCAGTCCCCCCGCCGCCGCGGCGTGTTGGCTGTGATCCATCGCCATGCCACCGTGGTTCATGGCGCCGTGATTCATGCCAGCCATCGCCCCATGATCCATCCCGGACATCGAACCCGAGCCCATCCCGGTCATCCCGGTCATGCCCGTCATGCCCGTCATGCCCGTCATCTCCATGGCTTGGCCGGACCCGCCGTGGTCCATGCCCCCCATCATGCTGCCCATCATGTCGTTCATGGTCAGCCATTCGACCGGATCGAGGGCAGGCACGGGAGCTTGAAGACCTTCACGCACGGCCAGCGTGGCCCGCGCGTAGCCTGTCCGGTCCATCGCCTGGGCGAAGATCGTGTAAGCGTCATCCCGTGGCTGGACGATCACATCGACGGTTTCGCCCGGACCGAATCGGAACTCATCGACCGTCACCGGCTCCATGTCAACACCATCGACGTGCACCACCGTGAGTTTCAGTCCGGGAATGCGTACGTCGTAGAAGGTGTTGCCCGCACCGTTGACCATGCGCAGCCGCACGCGCTCACCCGGTCGGAACAGCGCCGTCCAATTGCCGGCGGGGGTGACGCCGTTGGCCAGATAGGTCAGCGTGGCGGCAGACAGATCGGCGAGATCCGTCGGATTCATCCGCATCTCGTTCCACATCTTGCGCTTGTCGATCGCAGCGGCCATGCCGTCGCGCGAGGCGTCCCGGAAGAAGTCGAAGACGGTAGGTTGGTTGTAGTTGTAGTAGCCGCTTTGGGACTTGAGCTTGGTGAACACCCGCATCGGGTCTTCGTCGGTCCAATCCGAGAACAGCAGCACGTGGTCACGGTCGGCGCGGATGGTCTCGGCACCAGCGGGGTCGATGATGATCGCCCCGTACATGCCCGTGAGTTCCTGGAAGCCGGAGTGCGAGTGGTACCAGTAGGAGCCGCTTTGCTGAACCTTGAAGCGGTACGTGAAGGTCTCGCCGGGAGCGATGCCATTGAAGCTGATGCCCGGCACGCCATCCATCTGATACGGCAGGATGATCCCGTGCCAGTGGATGGATGTGGCTTCACGCAGCTTGTTGGTCACACGGATTGTGACGGTGTCACCCTCACGCCAACGCAATGTCGGTGCCGGCAGCGAGCCGTTGATGGTCGTAGCCACGCCTGGCTTGCCCGTGAAGTTCACGGGCGATTCGGCGATCACCAAGTCGAACTCGGTGCCCTTCAGCACAGGGGCGGCACCGCGCGTCGCGGAGCCTTGTTGGGCAAATGCCCTGAGCGCCGGGGTGGACAGCCCGGCCAGGACGCCGCCAGCGGCCAGCCCCTGAACAAAACGCCGACGAGACAGGCCCAGTGGGGGCGCGATTACAAAGGGCGAACGAGGCGGCATGGCCTGAAATCCTCCATAGATAACTTGAAAGTCGTCTTTAGAGCCGCCTTTGGTCTTGGGCGGCACGGTTCGACGCATGGAGGTCATGCTATGGAGTGACCACTTTCGGATGAATGACCCTTGGATTACATTCATGTAATGGTCGCGTCATCTTCGTGGCAGGAAGCGACTATTACATTGCCCCTAAGAAGCAGATGAATGGGGCATCGTGGGCGGCAAAATTCCTTACGCCGCAGCGATTTCATGGGGCATGCGATGAAGCTGTTGGTCGTTGAAGACGAGAACAAGACGGCGGATTACGTCCGCCAAGGTCTCATGGAGGCAGGGTTCGTCGTGGATCTGGCGCGTAACGGATTGGACGGACACCACTTGGCCATGAGCGAGACCTACGATTTGGTGGTCTTGGATGTCATGCTGCCGGATGTCGATGGCTGGCGCATCGTGCGTTCGCTGCGAGATGCTGGCAAACAAGTCCCTGTGCTATTTCTAACCGCACGTGGCAGCGTAGATGACCGCGTCAAGGGGTTGGAACTGGGGGCAGACGACTATCTCGTCAAGCCGTTCGCGTTCTCGGAATTGCTGGCGCGGGTGCGGACGCTGCTGCGACGCGGAAGCGCTCCGAGCCAGCCTGATCGCATCCAAGTTGCCGATTTGGTGCTGGACTTGCCGCGCCGACGTGCAACGCGCGCTGGTCAGCGCATCAATCTCACCAGCAAGGAGTTCGCGTTGCTCGAACTGCTGGCACGCCGACAGGGTGAAGTTCTGCCGCGTTCGTTGATTGCGTCTCAGGTATGGGACATGAATTTCGACAGCGACAGCAACGTCATTGATGTGGCCATCCGTCGTCTGCGCGCAAAGATCGACGATGCGTTCAATCCAAAGCTCATCCACACTGTACGTGGCATGGGATACACGCTCGATGCGCCTGATGATGACCTCGCGCCATAAGCCACGGCGAAGCCGTCCCGCGTCGCTTGCATTGAGGGTCACGGCCCTGGTTGGCATTGCCACTACCTTGGTATTTCTAGCGTTCAACTGGGTTGTCGTTAGATCCCTGGAGCACCACTTTGCCCAACAGGACGCCCATGAACTGGACGCAGTGGTCACGGCCTTGGCAGAGCCGTTGCGACAGATCGCTAATGACATGGACAAAGATGAGTTGCGGCAGCATTTAGCCAATGCAGTGGCAGGACATCATGGGATGACCTATGGTGTCTATGATCGGCCGGGCAATACCATCTATGCCACGCCGGGTCCTGACCTGTCGAAACTTGCCAGCAGCAAAAAGTTGGTCAACCGCATCACCGCCGACGATTTGACGGTGTGGCAAGAGAATCAGAGGTCTTATCGAGGTGTGGCGCTACAACTGCCTGCCGACGATTCGGCGGCACCTGGCTACCGCATCGTCGCTGCCATGGACATCGGCTTTCATCTCGATTTCTTGGCAGAGTTCAAGCGCATGCTCTGGTGGGCGACCTGCCTTGTTCTCTGCATTGCGCTCGGGGTGGCTTGGCTGGCCGTGCAATGGGGCCACCTTCCAATCCGCAAGGTCAACGAGGAGATTCGCACGATCCGCTCTTCAAAGCTAGATGTGAGACTTGATCCTCTGGACGTACCTATAGAACTGGCTGAACTTGTGGTCGCCTTCAACGACATGCTGGCCAGAATCGAGGAAGGGTTTGTCCGCCTGTCGCACTTTTCCGCCGACATTGCGCACGAGTTGCGTACACCCGTTACCAACCTGATTACGCAGTCCCATGTGGCGCTCGGGCAACCCCGCAGTGCAGAGGAATATCGGGAGATCCTCTACTCCAACTTGGAGGAGTTTGATCGCATGAGTCGCATGATCGGCGACATGTTGTTTCTAGCTCAAACGGAAAATGACCCTCGAAATCTCCGCCTCGGCGAAATCGACTTGGCTGAGTTGATCCGAGGTTTGTTTGACTACTTCGAGGCATTAGCTGAAGACCGCAACATCACACTTTACGCAAAGGGTGCTGCCGAACCAATACGAGCGGATCGTGAGATGTTGCTGCGGGCGCTCAACAATCTTCTTTCCAACGCAATCCGTCATACTCCCTATGGGTCGCGTATTACAGTCGCTTTGGCGCAAGATGAGCGATGGACAACGATAAGTGTCGAAAATCCGGGCGAGCGAATTTCGGAGGCTGATCTGCCGAAGTTATTCGATCGCTTTTTCCGAGTAGATCCTGCCCGCCAACGAAAGAACGCAGGTGCAGGGCTAGGGCTGGCCATCGTCAAATCAATTGCCGAAGCTCATGGTGGACATGTGCAGGCAACGTCCAGCGATACAGCGACTAAATTTGATCTAACGCTGCCTCGCATCGCTTAAGTTGGCCTCTCGCCATTGCGGGAGAATGCAGATCGTGGATGGGCGCAGTTTCGACTCGTCGGAAGCAGGTTGCTCGTCAGATGATGGACATGCCTTTCTGCCGTCCAATCTCCCATGACACGCCACCGCCGCGTACAGTGGCAGCAAGTTGCTGACCTAGCCGTTGCTCGATCACTGGTTTCCACGGCACTAGGCTGAATCCCATGCCGTCATCGAGCATCGCGTAGCGCCCGCTGGCGAGCATGACGCTGCGCCGGTAGATGCCGGCCACGCGCTGCCCATCGGCCACCGGGCGATGCTCCAGGCCGGTTTCGCCGGCAATGTCCTTCGCGGCCTGTGCCAGTTCCCGGTTGCGCAGCGTGCCCAGCAGGTTGCGCGCCAGGATCACGCGCTGCCCGCGCCGCTCGGCCAGTCCCTGTTCGGCCAGGAAGTCGGCGCGCTGCTGCATCGCCTGCTTGGCCTCGCCGCCAAAGCCCAGGTCGCCCAGACCCGAGCCGCCGCCGATCAACTGCTGGTCGAGCCAGGTGGCCCCGATCACTCGGGCCTGCCGCTCGATGGGCAGGTGCGATTTCAGCTCCACGGCCACGCCGCCCAGGCGCTGCGCGTCGTAGCGGCGGCCCTGCTCGGGCAGATCGTCCGGCACCTTCCATAGACCTTCGGCCACGCGCTCCACAATGCCGGCGCGGCGCAAGGCTTCCAGCCGACGGACATGGGCTGCGACGACTTCCTGTGGATCGCGGCCGGGCATGGCCTGACCCTGCGCGATGGCGAGGTGGTGGTCGGTGCGGTACAGGCCATCGCTCGCCAGCGCGGCGATGTTCTTGTCGGCCGCGCGCACATCGGCCGATCCCTTCACCTCCACCACCGCGCCGGCCGGATAGTTCGCCAGTTCGTCGCGGGTGTTGAGCGCGACGTAGTGGGCCTTGCCGTCCACGCCGTCGATGACCAGATAGCCCCGGTCGCGCAGCTCGTCGGCCAGCCCCTTCGCGGCCACGCGGCCGAGGATGGTTCGGCCATCGTCGCCCGCCTCGAACACCGCCAGCTCGCGCGGCTCGCCGCGCATGGCCCGCTGCATGGTGCGGATGATGTCGCCACGCTCGCCCAGGGCGCGCAGCGTCTTTTCGGCATCGGCGTGGACGGCCCAGGTGCCCGGCTGCATCTCGTCGGCCAGGCCCAGGCGCTGCAAGCGTTGCAGGCGGCCGATCAGCAGCAGGCGCTGGCGTTGCAGCCGCGGTTCGTTGAACCGTTCGACATGCACCAAGCCATCGTCGCCCAGTTCGCGTTTGAGCGTGCGATCCAGGCTCGTCCATCGCTCCTGATCCACTTCACGCTGCAAGGTCTGCTGGATCTCCAGCTCGGTGCGTGGCCCCAGCCATTCGGTCGCCAGCTCGGACGCGCGATGCCGGAAGCCATCGGCGATGTAGTCGCCCGCGATGATGAGGTCTTTGCCGGTGTCGTCGCGTCCGCGCACGATCAAGTGGGTGTGCGGGTTGTCGGTGTTCCAGTGATCGACCGCCACCCATTCCAGCCGTGTGCCCAGGTCGGCTTCCATGCGGCCCATGAGATGCCGCGTGTAGGTGCGCAGGTCGTCCAGTTCCGCGCCATCCTCCGGCAAGAGGATGAAGCGGAAATGGTGCCGGTCGTCGGCGCAGCGTTCCTTGAAGGCGTCGAGGCCGGCAGCATCGGTCTGCGGCCCATAGGCTTGGCCTGGCTCGCCGTCGCGGCCGGCGCCGTCGCGCTCGATGTAGCGCAGGTGCTTGGCGAGCGACTGCGGACTGGCCCGCTGCTGATTGACCAGCAGCGTCTTGATGGTCACGCGCCGCGACATGGGCGTGAGCTTCGCGCCCGCGAAGCGCGCCGCCGTGTGGCCGCGTCCCAGCCGCGAGCCGGGCCGCTGGCCGATGCCGGCGCCCTTGCCACTGCCGCCAGGACGGCGCACCGCCGACTTGCCGCTGCTGGCCTTTCCTGCCTGCTTGAGCACCTTGGAAACGAAGCCCTGGCCCCGGTTCTTCGGGGCGCTGGGGCGGATGCGGAAATCGTCATCGCGGCGGTTGGTCATGGCTGGGCTCCCTGCAAGCTCTGGCGTGTCCGGGCGTGCGAAGCACGTGGACATGACTGCATCGGCGCGGGCTTCGCGCCCCAAGCGGCACGGCGGCAAAGCCGCTCCGTGCCGCGCCACCCCCACGTGCAGACAGGCTTTCGACGCGGCCCGGTGCCGCGTCCTTTTGTCTTGCCTTCCGCATTTGCCTCCCGCATCCGCTCCCGGCAATCGCGGCCCGGTGGCGCTGCTGCACCAGCAGCCAGCGCGCCGGCGAACGCGGATACGGCCGCAGGCCGGGCGCGTTCGAGGCAAGACGCCTGCACGTTGGACGGCTGCGCCGGAGACAGCGCGAAGTGCGGTGCGAATGCACCCGCACTGCACGCGCGACGACACGGCGACGACCAGCAGGACGACACGCCCGATGGCACGATGAGATGCATGGCAACGTGCAGCGAATCGACGGCCATCATGGGCGGGATTCCAGCCAGATCGGATGCGCGACGCCGATCACGGCGGATGCGCTGACCGGCCCGAAATACCGGCTGTCGAACGACGCCGGGTTGGTCACGCTCAAGAGGAACAGTTCGCCAGGCCGAAGCTGGCGGCACTGCCGCCAGGAAGGCAGCGGACGGCCCAGCCGGTCGGCGGGCAGCACGGCGGCCACCGGCACGCCGTCGATCCAGACCAGCGCATCAAACACGCACACCGTTTGCGGCGCGACGGCGCCCACGCGCTTGAGCAGCGGCACGCGCGCCGGCAGGTAGCGGCGCTGCGCGGCCAGCGCGGCGGTGTCTGCCGGCAACGTGGTCAAGACGATGCTGCCAACGGACAAAGGCTGGTGCAGCGAGTCGGTACGCTGGTGGAGCGGTTCCACGCGATACCAGCCGACCGCCACGCTGTCGGACGGGTTGTAGATGATGCGCGGCAGCGGATGCACGAAGGACGCCCAGGCCAGCGCAGCGAGGCCGCAGGCAGACAGGCACGCGAGCACGATGCGAGCGCGCAGGCGTGAGCGAGGACGCGGCGCGGTGCCGACAGTCGAAACGGCGGTCATGGCAGCGCCCTCCCGATGAGCCATCCGGCGTGCCGCTCGGCGGTGTATTCGGGCAGCGGCAGGCGCGCAGCGAGCCGGTTGGCGAGCGTGCGCCAGTACGCGGGTGAAGCGGCGGATGGCGCGATCCCCAGCGCCTCGATGGCGTCGATGCGCTCCAGCACGGCGCGCACCTGGTTCTCGCCCTCGGTGTGCAGCAGCAGGCGTGCGCCCGGCTGCACACCGGGGATGCGCTGCGCCGCGTCCAGCGGCGTGCAAGCCTGCATCACCATGAGCTGCCAGCGAACAGTGCCGTAGTCGGTGGACTGCCAGCGAATGCGGCAGAACATGGCATTCGGCATGAATACGGCGAGACTGCGCCAGCGGTCGAGCCGCAGCGTGCGCGCCGGTTCGCCGAAGCGCAGGTAGAGCTTGAAACGGTGCTCCAGGAAGGCCAGCGAAACGCGCGTTAGCGGCGTTGATGTTGGCCCCGTCGCGTGTGCTAGGAGTGGCGGCGACGGTGCAGCCGTGGCCGCGAAGGCAACAGGCGCGGGGGCAGACGAAGCGGATGCGGTCATGGTGTGTTCTCCCTGCGTTGTTCTGGAAACTCGCGCTCCAGCAGGCCGCGCAGCAGTTCGGCCACCGTCACGCCTTGCGTGAACGCCGACACCTTGATGCGCGCCCGCATTGCGGGCGTGATGTCGAGCGTCAGGCGTGCGGTGTAGAGGTCGCCCTTGCCCAGCGCATCGGCGTCGCCCTGGCGAATCCACGCCTCGGCGTGCGGATTCGCGGGCGGACGCGCGCCGATGCCGACGCGCTTTGTCGTGCGCTTGCTGGCGGGGCTGCTCATGTCGGCCACCGCAGCAGTTCGTCCACCAGTGCGGTGATTTCGCGCGCGGCGACGCTGTCCGGCGCCGTCTCGCGTGCCAGCCGGCCAGCAGCCACGCTGTCGGCGAACACGATGCGTTGATGCACTTCCGCGCGCAGCGCAGGAAGCGGCTGCTCGGCCAGCGCGCCGCGTGCTTCGCGTCCGATCACCGTGGTGCTCACGCGCCGGTTGATGACGAAGGCCGCGCGCAGCGCAGGCCGAAACACCTGCGCCTCGCGGATCAGCGCCACCATCTCGGCGCTGGCCCACAGGTCGTAGGGGCTGGGCTGCACCGGGATCAGCACGCGCTCGGCCGCCAGCAGCGAGGAGCGCGCCAAGGCGGCGATGCGCGGCGGCCCGTCGATGACGACGTGATCGGCCCGCCTGGCGAGTTCTGGCGCTTCCTGGTGCAGCGTTTCGCGTGCGAGGCCCACGGCGCTGAACAGCCTTGGCAAACCTTGCTGGCTGCGGCGCTGCGTCCAGTCCAGCGCGGAGCCTTGCGGGTCGGCGTCCAGCAACACGACGTGTTGGCCGCGCATCGCCAGCTCGCCAGCGATGTGGGTAGCCAGCGTGGTTTTGCCGACGCCGCCTTTCTGGTTGAGCAGCGCGACGATCATGGCCTGGCCCTCCCTGTTGGAAAGCCCGGTTGTTGCCGCTGTGCTTCGCGCCGCGTGGCGGTTTTCCACCGAGGTGCGGCGCTTCTACTACCAGTTAGATGTTTTAAGTTAGGGAAGTTAGGGGAGGCCGAAACCCGCGCCGTTATTGGCTTTGCGGCCGATCCGTACTCCTGATAGCACGAGAGTCGTACTCCCGATAGCACGATACCTCGTACTCCTGATAGCACGAGCCCGTCCACAAGCTGCGCACCGTTTATCCCCGTGCCGCGAACGGCACGGGCCGGAAGGTCAGCAGCTCGGCGCTGTTGTCCGGCATCCGCTCGATGCCTAGGACGTAGCCGGGCAGCGACTGCCGCGCGACCAGTGCGCGCAGGTCGTAGGCGAAGTCTGAGAAGCGCGTGGCACTGCCCGATTTCCGATACAGGTGTCGGAAATCGAATTGCCAACCACCCGGCTGTCGCCCGCCGTGTTTGCGCACCAGCCGGTACAGCCATCGCTCGATGCCGCCCGTGAGCCGGAAATACGCTGGGTCGATGGTCAGCACCAGCGCGGCATCCATGACGCCCGCGTAAAACCAGTCCGGCAGGATCAGCTCCAGCCCTAAGGGCGTGCCCTTGGTATCGGCCAGTTCCTTCCATTCGTTGATCCACGAGAAGCGGTGCAGCCGTCTTCCCGTGGTCTCCCGAATGGACGTGGCCACCGTCGTGGATTGCAGGCGATCCAAGGCCGCCTTGAGGCGCTGGTAGTCGCGCAGCGACGTACCGCGCCCAATGAATCGCTGGATCTCGTAGGGCGTGGCCTGCATGAGCCGCGATGGACGCAAGCCCGCGTCGCGCGCCTCCACAATCTGCGAAGCCGCCCAAATGAGCACATCTGCATCCCAAATCGTGGCGATGCCATGCTCCTGCGTTCCCTCCACGCGGATCGTGATGCCGCTGGCGCGGAAGTCGATCGGCGCCACGCGCCGCGACTTCGCCAGCGAGAAGAACGGAAAGGCCATCAAATCCTGGCTGTCGCGCGGCGCCATGTCGCCCGGCAGGGCACGGAACAGGTCGAGCTGTTCGCGCTCTGGCACGAGCCGCTGCCGGGACGGCAGCGCAGGGCTGGACATGGCGAAAGCCACCCGCGCGCCAGCGGTCAGCGCGCACGGCTGTCCGCCGAATGCTGCTCGGCGTACTCGGGATCGGATGTGCTCTCGAAGCTGCGCTCGGAAGCCCAGGCATCGAGATCGGCCACGGCGTACATGACGCGGCGGCCGAATTTGCGGAACTTGGGGCCGCCGCCCAGCACGCGCTGCTTTTCCAGCGTGCGCGGTGACAGTCGCAGGTAGTCGGCGGCTTCGTCGTTGGTGAGATAACGCTGCGGTTGCGCGACAGCGGCCGAGGTGGTTGCGGGAGCGGCGGCAGGCCGCAAGGGAGCAGGACGCATGGTGAGAACCTCCATCGGTTGCAGGGCTCCGGCCACACAGCGCAACCGGATGGAGGCAGTCTCAGAAAATGAAGCTCTCTTGCTCAGGGTCGTTTTGCGTGGCCTTCAAAACGACCCTTCTCAAGCGGCGCAAGCTGTGCTAGGCGGCGATAGCCGCCGCGCATCAGCGCATCGCCGCGCCGCGTCAGGCGGCGCACCTTGGAGCGCAGGCCGCCGTCGCTGTACCAACCGGCTGCGGCATCCACGCCGAACAAGCCTTCGGCCACATCGCGCAAGGACGCACCCGCCAGGGTTGCGTCGAGCGCCTGCAAGGTGTGCAGTTCCAGCAAGGCCGAATGCGATGGCCGGGGCCGAGCATTGGCCAGCGCCGCACCGGGCGCATGGCCGCGTGCAGGTGCGGCAGCACCGCCGTGATGGGCATAGGCGACAGCCATGCCGTCCTCCAGGCCGGGTGCCAGCGCGAAGCGCAGGCAATGGCCAGGGCTGCGCGCGATCAGCACCAGCCGCTTGCCATCGTGGATCAATTGCTTGTGACCAGGGATGCGCCAGAACGCGAAGGCGGTGGCATTCTGCGGTGGGTCGGCATCGGGGTAGAGCTGCACCACGCCGGCATGGCCGGGGAGCCAGGCCGGATGCGCGTCGCGCGCATCCAAGGCTGGGTCTTCCAGCAGGCGTAAGCCCCAGCGATGCGCCGCGTGCTGTGCCGCCTGCGGCCGGCGATGACGGTGCAGCCAGTCGAGCCGGTAGTCGGGATGGCGCCGCAGGTACTCACAGGCCAGTGCGAGTGCATCGAGCCGCAGAACGTAGAGGTAGGCGGCGGTGGGATACCAGTGCGGGAAATGGTGAGGGCTGACCATGACGAAAGCTCCTGTCGAACAGCAGGAACGTCGCCACGGGCCGATCAAAACGAAGCTATCGCATCCAGATCAAAACCATCATCTGCATCAATTCAAGCATGTAACATGCGGTGTCAAGACTGATTGGCTCCGGTGTATTGCGAATCCCGTCCGAATGCGACGACCGCCCGACCCGACAACGTCATGCGGCACAAAACACCGTGCCCGTACCCGCATAAAAGATCGTGACTGATTGGGTCACACCAGCACGGGTTGAATGCAAGAGTGCGGATTCAGACCGGACAGGTCTGGAATAAGACTGAAATAGTCCCAATACGCCCCGCTTGGCCGCAGTGCGAACGGTTCAATCGAGGATGGAACCATTCTCCTGGGCCAGCCGCAGATATTCCGACAGCGGGCGTGCCGCCTGAAAATACCGATCCCGCATCACGGGCTGCTTGCGTGGCCCGACGATGGATTCCAGATCGGACAGCTTCACGGTGCCCAGCTCGGGCATTCCCAGCCCCAGGTCGATCAGGCCAAAGGCCGTATCGCCATCGGCCGGATCGAGCGCGGCCAGCAGCCAAGTGAGATGCGCGTCCGGCGTGAACAACCGCACCACGGGCAACGGGTCGATGGAGCCGCCAGCGGCGCGATTCTGGCCGTGGGCCAGCAACTGCCTGCGCTCGTCCTCGGTGATGAGTCGGTTCATGGGCAGCCCTTTCTTGGAACAAATCCACCGAAGCGTGAAAGCGTAAAGCCGTATCGGCGGATTTGAGGAAATGCACGGATTCGGTTTTGTGCTTCCGTGAAAAACCGCAAATGCGTATTTCTGTAAAGACGTAGAAGCACGAAAAAGGATTGATTCGGAATGAATGAGTTAAAGATAACGTGGTTTTAATTGTGCTGCGAATTGACGCTTCTGTCTATGCAGAAGCGAACCGTCCAGCGCGGCCGACCGGCCGGCTCCACCACCCATGACGCCGAGCTGGCCCACGCCTTCGGCGCGGCGGTGCGTGCTCTGCGGATGGAGCGCGGCATCGCGCAGGAATCGCTGGCACACCAGGCCGGCATCGAGCGTTCCCACATGGGGAAGATCGAGCGCGGCGAGCACATGCCCACGCTGGCGATCATTTTCAAGATCGCTGGCGCGCTCGAATGCAGCACGGCAGTGCTAATGAGCGAGGCTGAAAGCCAGCTCGCAGCGGCGGCCCCGCCGTAGGCGCTGGCCCGGCCGATCCGGCGCAAGCCGGTTCGGCGGTGTTCAAGGGGCGCCAAGTGCAGCGCGGCGGGGATGGGCCTTGCGCCGATCCCCTGGAGCAAGCGACGCGCGCAGCGCCGCAGGCGCGAAGGCGTGAGGGATTGGCGCCGAATGGCCGTGACGACAAAGACGGCACGGGGCGCAGCCAGCTAAGCCCGGCGGTGCAAGGCACCGACACGCCCGGCCGTTCTTGCAGCCGCAGACTCGCCCCATGCCTCAACAGAAGCGGCCCAACATGGGCCACGCTCCTGCAATGACCAGGCTTCCATGCAGCTCTGCGAAAGCGGCACGGCGCCCCGCCGCGTGGGCGGGGCGCTGGCGGCCATCAGGCCGCCTGGGGCTTGCTGCGCGACCAGATCAGCGTGTGCGTGCCGTCCTCTTCCTCGATCAGCCGGGCATAGACCGTTGCTGGGAACGAAGGATCGTCGAGGGTCACGGACACGTAGGGCCGTTCGGCCTTGCTGACTTTCTTCCACGCCGCGCCGATGTCGAAGCCCGCCGCCTGCACGCGGAAGTCGGGGGCGTGTTCGTTGTCCCCCTTGTCGTTGGGAACCAGCTTGGCCTTGACGTTGAGGGTCAGGGTGCGCAGCGTGCCGGTGAAGCCGTCTTTGTCCGCGGTGAAGGTGCCGATGGTTGCCATGATGAATCTCCTTACGATTGAACAAGGTTCGCGCCCATCGCGTCCTTGTTGTGATCCGACCGGCGGGAGACGGGCTGGCTGCACCGCTTGCGGTCGCAACGCAGTGGAGAACCGGGAGGCGAAAAGAATTTGTCCCGCGAGGAATGCGCGCAGCGCAGGGGGAAATTGTTTTCGCCGGACGGTTGCAGCCATAAAGCCCGAGGCGCAGCCGTGCCACCGCCAGGATTCACAACAAGACAAGGACGCCTTGGGCCGAACCGCTTCGAAAGGAGACAGGGCTGACTCGGCATCCCCGCACGAACGCTGCACTGGCTCGCTCCCAGACGCGGGCCAGGTCAACACCCCAATGACGGGCGAGAACGCCCCGGTCACACCTTGCGGCGCCAGTCTTGAGGCGTGGCATGGAAGCTCCATAGCGATGCCGGGCGGGATGCCCGTGAACCGTCCTTCGTAACGTGATGGGCAGGAACCGTCAGCGTCGGGGACGGCACGCATCCGTACAACCTGCCGCAGCAAGCTCCAGCGTATTCGCCAGTTCCCCGCCCATCGCGGCGGGGGCGCCGGCTTGGCCGATCCGGCGTTGCCGGTTCGGCGGTATTCGACGGGCGTCAAGCACCGCGCGGCAGGGATGAGCCTTGCGCCGATCCTCAGGAGGCAAGCGCAGGCGCGAAGGCGTGAGGGATTGAAGCCGAATGGCCGTAATTCGGCACGAAGCACGGGACGCAGCTCGAAAGCCCGGCGGCGCTTCGCGCCGACACGCCCATGCCATTCAATATGCCCTCAGGAAAAACTAAAGATGCGGCATGAGCCAGAACCACAATGCCACCCCCATCACCAGCCACAGCGCCACGATCATCACTGCCCCGAACCGGCTCCGCGGCTTGGCGCCTTCCGCCAGCATCCATTCATCGGCCTGAATACGGCATTGCGCCAGCACATCGGATGGCAGCAGCTTCACAGTCAACCAGATCAGCACGGGCAACAAGATCACATCGTCCACATAACCCAGCACCGGAATGAAGTCTGGAATCAGGTCAATGGGACTGAGCGCATAGGCCACCACGAACAGCCCCAGCGCCTTGGCATACCAAGGCGTGCCGGGATGCTTGCCGGCAAACCACAGCGTCACGCCATCACGCTTGATCCGCCTGGCCCAAGCCTTCAAGGTGACGCCGATGCTCATGCGGCCCCGCGCTGCACTTCGATCGTGACATGCGACAGTTCGTGAATATGCGCGAGCAGTGCCTTGTAGTGCGCGGGCTCCTGGGGCTCCCGAGCCACCAGTGAGACGATGGCCGCGAAATGCCCTGGCCCCACCTGCCAGACATGCAGATCTGTAACCTCGCTTCCCGTCGGCTCCACGGCCTCCCGAATCTCCTGCCGCACTTCCTCGCCCTCGACTGCCGCATCGAGCAACACGCTGCCGGAGTCCCGGATCAGCCCCCATGACCAGCGGGCAATCACCAGCGCGCCCACCACACCCATGACCGGATCAGCCCACAGCCAGCCGTAGCTGCGGCCGAGCAGCAGCGCGACGATGGCGAATACGGATGTCAGCGCATCGGCCAACACATGGATGTACGCGGCGCGCAGATTGTTGTCGCGGCTCTTGCCTGGCACATGATGGTCGTGATCGTGGTGGTGATGTCCATGATTGTGACCGTGATGCGCATGGTCGTCCTTCAGCAGCCAAGCGCAGACCAGGTTGACGCCCAGGCCCACGACAGCCACGGCGATCGCCTGGTTAAAGTCGATATGGATGGGTTGGGTGAGCCGTACCAGACTTTCCCAAGCGATCAGCAGGGCAATCAAGGCCAGGACGATCGCGCTGGCGAAGCCGGCCAGATCGCCGAGCTTGCCCGTGCCGAAGGTAAAGCGCGGATTGCCCACATGCTGGCGCGCAAAGCGGTAGGCCAGCGCGGTAATCAGCATCGCGCCCGCATGGGTGGACATATGCCATCCATCGGCCACCAGCGCCATGGAGCCGTAGATCGAACCGGCCACGATTTCCACCAGCATCATGCTGGCCGTGAGAGCGATCACCAGCCACACCTTGCGCTCATTGCGCTGGTGGTCGCTGCCGAGAAAGAAATGGTCGTGGCCTGAGGCCGAGGGGGTATAGGTCATTGTCATCGGGGAGTCCCTGTCATCTGGAAAAGGTCGCCGGCGGGCGGCGGGTTTATTTCATGTAGGCTCGGATGACCTCGACCATTTCCTCGCCGCCCTGGCGGCGCTCCTTGTCCGTTTCAACTTCCAGGACGTGCTCGCGCAAATGGTCTTCCATCACCTCGGCGGTCAGGCCATTGACCGCGCCGCGCACTGACGCGATCTGGCGTAGCACTTCCACGCACGCCGCGTCTGATTCCAAAGCGCGCTCGATGCCTTCCAACTGCCCTTTGATGCGGCGAACACGGGCGACCAGCTTGTCTTTCTGGCGAGAGGTATGGGACATGACAGCCGACAATTAATATAGTCTAGGGGGCTATATTATAACAACAGCAAAGACGGCATGAGGCGCAGCCGGAAAACCCGACAGCGCGTTGCCGGGCGTGACGCCCGGCAATTTCAACGCCGCCGCCTGAGTGCCAGCGAAGGCGGCGGCGTTCTGATGGAGCTGTTGGGCCTTCAACACCGGGCGCGGCCACCGCCGCGCCCGGATTGGGCTTTTACCGCGCCCAGGACGGAACGGCCTGGGCGCGGTGCTGATCGCGGTTATTCCTTCGTTTTGATGAGCCACCACACGGCGCGCGGCAAGGCGCGTCCCGTGATGGGGTGAATGTCGGCGAGGTCGGCGCGCGTCGTCCAGCCCGAGGGCGGGAGGTAGCCGCACACGTCGCCATCGCCGCGCCAGCGGCGGGCGCGCACCGTGCCGGGCGCGTAGATCGCCGCCATGCGCGGGCGGCTGGTCGTGGTGCGGGTCATGGGGCGGTTCTCCTTCCAGCGAAGCGCCCCGGTCAAGGCCGGGGCGATTGCCATTGGCGCGGGTCAAGCAGCCAGCGCCTCGGCGGGTTCATCCGCCATTACCTCGGCATCCTCCGGGGCGTCCTGTTCCGGGCCTTCCTCCTGCGCAGCTCCCTGCGAGCCTATGGCCTTGAAGATGGCGGGCATCCAGCCCGTACCATCGGCCAGTCGTTCGGCTTCGCTGGCAATGTCGGCTTTCTTCAGCTTTGCCAACCGGGTGACGTGCTCGGGCGCGTACTCGCCCACGGCTCGCAGAATCACGGCCTTTGGAACATGCCGGAAATACCCCTCGGCAGTCGGCTGCCACCACGCGGCCATGTCCAGCCCCACGGCCTGCGCTAGTTCCGCGCCCGGCTGCTGCACCGTGGCACGCGGCGTCACCACGTCCACCGTCGAAGCCACGCACACGGCCAGCAGCTTGACCAGTTCGCCTTGCTCCATCGCCAGCAGCGCAGCGAACAGTTCGGCGCTGTCCTCGGGCAGCTTCTCGCCCCATGCCTGCTGCGCCTCGTGCAGAGCCACAGCAGCAGGCGATTCCGGCCAGTCCGGGGCCATGCCTTCCAGCCTGTCCTGCACCGTGAGGCGAACCCCCAGCGGCAGATCGTGGCCGTAGTGACTGCCCTGCAAGATGGTTTGCACCATGCCATGCACCAGCGCCGCCAGCGCCACCTGCGGATGCCGGGCGACTTCGGTTTGCAGCGCGGCGGTGCGGTGGGCGCTCAAGCGTTGGGCCAGCCGGTCGGACATGGCTGCGGCCTTGGGTGCTTCGTCGGCATCTTCGCCGTCGTCGTCGCCTTCGATTTCCGCGCCGCTAAAACCTTGGCGCAGCTTCTCCAGCGTGCGCAGCGCCTTGGCCTCGGCTTCGCGCAGCAACCCGCGATGAATGACGGCTTCGCCGTTGCGGTCGATGGTGACGATGGCACCGGCTGCGGCCTTCACGCTCGCGGCATAGTCCAGCAAGCCATCCTCCAATGCCTGCAACTGCTCGCCCAGGCGCTCGCCTTCTTCCTGCAAGGCTTCGGCCTTGTCCTCGTCGTCGGCGTCCATCGCGGCATCAATGGCTTCGGCCACTTCCTGCATCTTGGCCTGCAACTTCTCGATGCGCTGTGCGTCGCGCTTGCCCGGTGCGCGGCGCTCCCTCGGCGCACGCTGAAAGGCGTGCAGGTCGGCATGGGTCACGCCCGGCGTGGCATCCACCCATGCCCAGCCCTCGGTGCGGATTGTGTCGGCAATGCTCGCCAGCTTCTGGCGCACCAGCGTTTCCAGCAGAGCGGCATCGTTGAGGTACACGCCCGCATCGCCTTCCGCGAACAGGTCGCGGCGGATGCCTCCGCCTGCCTGCTCGTAGGTGTCCAACCCGACAAAGCGCACCAGCGGATGCGATGCCCCAATCTCGCGCTCGGTCAGCCGCTCGCGCAAGTTGGACGGGTTGCGCTGCCACTGTGGCGCATCATAGAACGCGGCCTCCTGCGCGGCGTGGTCGTCGGTGATGGACAGCGCCATCAACTGATCCAGCGTCACGGCATCGGCGCGATAGTCGGCCATCAGGCGGGGCGAGACATTCGCCAGCTTCAAGCGGCGCTGCACCACCAGCGGCGTGACGGAGAAATCCGCCGCAATGTCCTCGATGGGCCGGCCCTCGGCCACCAATGCCGCAAACGCTTCAAACTGATCTGCGGGGTGCATGGCTTCGCGCTGCACGTTTTCGGTGAGGCTGGCCGTGCGGGCCGTGCCATCGGCCACCTGCAGGCAAGGCACCTCCCAATCCTTGGCGATGCGGTGTTTCTTCGCCAGCAGCTTGAGGGCTGCAAGGCGTCGGCCACCGGCCACCACCTCGTAATGCTCGCCATCAGCGGCGGGAATCACGATCAGGTTTTGCAGCAGGCCAACGCCCTGGATGCTCGCGGCCAGTTCGGGGATGGACATGCGCGGGGTCTTGCGCACATTGCGGCCCGTGGGGCGCAGCACCAGCCGCGACAGCGGAACCAGAATCATGTGCTTGCTCGGGTCGGCGGCTTGCAGCACGTTCGCTGCGCTGCTGGCTGCGGTGTGGACGGCGCGGGCTTCGGTAGTGGTAACGGCGTTCATGGTGAATCTCCAATAAGTGAAACAAGGAAATGGAGGGGAACCGCCCCTCCGGCGGGGGAACGGTTCAAGCCTTGAGCTGGCGCATACCATCGGCCAGCAGCCACAGGGCACGGTTCAGCCGAATGTCGGAATCAATGCCCTGCACGGGGCGGGTCTGCTGCCTGCGTCCGTTGGTGCTGCGCCCGGACAGGCCGCCTTTGGTGAGGTTTTCTTGAGTGCGGTTGAACACGCTCCACAAGTCCGGGCGGCGGTCGTCGAAGCGGCGCGGCATCAGAATTTGCGATTCGGTGACAGGCGCTGGCTTGTCCGGGTCGTCGTACTTCAACGCCAGCGCAGCACGGGCGAACACCTCCGATTCGCCATCGTCCAAGGTGATGCCGCGCATCAGGTCGCGCGATTCCTTCACCCGCTCGAAGCCGCTCAACACCTCATAAGCGCCTTCGATGACGTGCCCGGCCACGTTGCCTTTGTGGGGTACGCGCACATCGGCCACGGTGTCACCGCACACCAGCCCATTGCTGCACACGAAGCGGAACATTCCGGCCAGCATCTGGTAGCTGCTCGTGCCGTCATGGGAGTTCAGCAGCACGATTTCGTTAGCTTCCGCGCCGTTGATCTGGCTGGCATGGCGCAGGCGCAGCATGTGTTTCGTGTGCTCGCGCTTGCCTTCATCGCGCACGCGGGTCTGCGTCACCATGAAGGGTTGAAACCCCTCTTTGCGCAGTTCGGTCAGCACGGCGGCGGTGGGGATATAGGCGTACCGCTCGGAACGGCTCTCATGCGGTGCATCCGCGAAGATGGACGGGGCCACCCTGCGAATCTGGTCATCGGACAGCGGGTAGCCGCTGCGCAGCGCCGGGGAGTGGGAAGCGAAACGGGTTGCAAGCATGTCGTTCTCCTGAACAAAAAGGCTGTTGAAGAAAACCGCACACCGGATTCCTAGATTCGGAGCCCAGCCTTTCGGCTGTTCGGTGCGGTCGGCACGAGGAACCCGGTTGGCCCTGTTGCCACCGTCCTTCCTGAGTTCATCGCCCGCGACGGTCAGGAGCGCGCGGACGGGGGCCGTCAAGGAGACAAGCGCAGGGTTGGTGCGGCCCGCAGGCGCAGCCGAGGACACGGCCCTGCGCGCCTTGACGGCACACAGCCGCGGGCTACAGTCGCGGTGAAGGTGATGAAGTCAGGGAAGACGGCTGGACATGGCAACGGCCGTCCCTACACACCGACCGCACGGCAAGCGAAGCGCGCAGGCCCGAAGCTGGAAGCCGGGCCGGAGGCGTCAGCCGAGCGGAGCGAGGGAACGATGGAAGCCCGAAGGGGCGAGACGCCGCAGGCGGCTCGATGCGCCACGCGCACGACAGCGCGACCGGCTATCTCCCAGGTGGCCGGGGACGCCCAGCCTTCAAAGTGGAATGAACAACTGGATCAGGATGAGCAAACGCGAGGCATCGTCGATCTGCGGCTGATGTTGTCTGGCCGATCCGGCGCAGCCGGTTCGGCGGTCTTTGAGGGGTGCCAAGCATCGCGCGGCGGGGATAGCCCGCAGGGCTTTCCCCTGGAGGCAAGCGAAGCGCGCAGCGCCCCGTCAGGGGCGCGTAGGCATCATGCCGAGTCGTCAGGACGCAGGCTGGATTCCGCAACCGGCATCCACGGCGATGACGAGTCCAGCAGGTATCGCGCACCGCGCGCGTACAGACCCGACAGCCCGGTGGGCTGGTAGAACCCGGTGACGCGGCGCCGGAACTGTGCGCCGTACTCGTTGGTGTAGATCACCGCGTCGCCGATCTTGAAGCGCAAGGGCTGGCCGTTCTCCGGCGCGAACGGCTTGAGCGCATCGTGCTGCGCCGTGATTTCGATGATGTAGTCGTGATGGCTGCTCATGGCATTGATCTCCTTCGATGGTCGAGAAAGCACAAGGAGCGCCTTGCGGCGCTCCCAAGGCCAGGTCAGACAGCGATCCGCCCGGCCAAGCGCGCATCGCGCGCATAGGCGCTCAACCGCTTCTCGGCGCGGAAAGACAGGTCACGCTCGATCGGCAACCCCAGCCGCCCGCGCACCGCTGCCAGCTCGCCCAGGCTGACCCAGCCGATTTCCGGCATCCCCAGGCCCAGGTCGCAAAGACCAAAGACGTGGTCGTGGTCGTCGGGATCAATCTCGGTCAGCAGCCAGGTCGCGCCCGCATCGGGCGTGAACAGCTTGACTACGGGCGCCGGATCGAAGTCCGGGTTCTCCAAGGATGCGCGGCCGTTGGCCAGCAGCAGCGCACGCTGCTCGTCGGTGATGAATGCGTAGTTCATGCTGAACTCCTGAAAGGATGCCGGGCGGAATTGCCCAGCCCCTGCGGGTCACGGCGCAGCGCAAGCCGTCAAGGGGCACGACGGCCGCAGGCCGCAAGCGCCCATGGCGCGCCGCCCTTTACGGCGCGAACGCCGTGGCACCATGGGGAGACAGCAAGCCGCCACACCCCACCATCCAGCTACACCCGGTCTTGGCAAGCGCAGCGCGCAGGCCCTGGTCAGCAAGTTGGGCCGGAGGTGTCAGCGATGAGAGCCCGCATGGGGCGAAACCCGCAGGGGTTCAATGCGCAGCACGACAGCGTGGCCGGCCATGCTCCAGTGGCCGGGATCGCCCTGCATCTGCGGTGAAACAGAAAAACGCCTTGGGTGACGATGCTGATCACCTTGATCAATTTGCAGGAAGGATGCGACTACGAAACGCGTGCGCGTTCACCGTAGTCGCAGGCTCACATCGTCTGCGGCGCGTTATTTGACCGAGGTCACGACGTAGCCGTCACCCTCTTTCTTGAACCCGACGTGGACTTTCGCGCCCACGGCGAGTTTGTCGTACAGGGCCTTGTCCTTGACGCCAAACGCCATGGTCATCGCGGGCCACCCCAGGCTCTTGACGGGGCCATGCGCAAGGGTGACCTTGCCCTGGACCGCGTCAAATTCCTTCACCACGGCATCGGCCTCATGGGCCGCGGACTTGGCGGTGCCTTTGGCGTCCATGCCTTTCATCATGTCCTGGCACTTCTTGGCATCCATGTCCTTCATGTCCATGCCCTTC
Source organism: Achromobacter insuavis (assembly GCF_902859645.1). Taxonomy (GTDB): domain Bacteria; phylum Pseudomonadota; class Gammaproteobacteria; order Burkholderiales; family Burkholderiaceae_B; genus Achromobacter; species Achromobacter insuavis. The sequence continues at coordinate 49,176 of NZ_CADIJR010000016.1, forward strand.
ATTCCCTTCATATCCATGCAGTTCTGCATGCCCTTGCCCTCCATCTTCATGCCGCCCATGTCACCGGATTGAGCGAAGGTGATGGCGGAGAAAGACAAGGCTGCGATCAGCGTTGCGGTTGAGACGAGTTTCATGATGAGTTTCCTTTTCTGAGCTTTAAAAATGGGCCGGCCTTCTGGCAGGCCCCGGATGGAACGCGGTCACTTGGGATGGCCCGCGTTGGAGAGTCATGCGCTGGCGCTCACGACTCGGGATTCGCGCATGCCTTGACCTGGGCTTCGTAGCGTGCCTTTCGCATCCGGTTTTCTCCGGGCGTCGTTTGAGCACGCGGCCCATGATCCAGCGGCAGCACCAATGGGGCAGGCAGACATTTCACCCGCTGGCCGGAGGCGCTGTCGACTCTGGTGGTGACCGCTTGCGCAGCCCCGGCCGCTTGCCGGGCGGCACGTGCTTTCTCGATGGCCTGGAAGTCGGGGCCGGCCAGCGCGGGCAGAGAGACACCCAGCGTCAGGGCAGCAATGAGGGGGAGATACGATGTTTTCATGATGGTTTCCTCAGGTTGGCTGGATTCAAAAGTTCGAGAGGGCCTCATCGGATCAATCCAGCCACCGGCAGAACGCAACGCGCACAGGCCATCGCAGCCGTGCGTCTCCAGCATCGAAGAACCAGGTTGGAATCGGCGCCGCCGTCGCGTGCGCGAGCCAGGCCGCCGGCGCTTGTTCTCGCGCTTCGCCCTCGCCGGTGAAGGCATGGGCAACAGGAGCCGGTGCGATGACACAAGCCGCGCAGGTCTGACAATCGCCGGCGCTGCTGGACAGCGGGCGCGAGACCGCCGCCGTCATCACCGGGCCGGCATGCTGAATCTCCGCGACGGAAACGGCAGCATGCGCCACCGTGCCCAGCAGCAGTGACAGGCACAGGCAAAGCGCCGCCGCACCCCACGCGCGGTAGCCACCGGAGGAGCATTCAAGCGGCCGCACGATGACGCCTCCAGAACATCCACGGCGATGCCTTACGTTCGCGCGACCGGCGCATCAACAGGTAGGCCGCGGGAATGACGAACATCGAGAGCAACGGCGCCGTGACCATCCCGCCCACCATCGGCGCGGCGATGCGTTGCATCACCTCCGAGCCTGTTCCCGTGCCCCACATGATCGGCAGCAGGCCGGCCAGGATGACGGCCACCGTCATCGCCTTGGGGCGCACGCGCAGCACGGCGCCTTCGCGAATGGCATCCAGCAGATCGGCCTCGCTGGTCTTACCCTGGTCGGCACGCTCTTGCCAGGCGTTCTTGAGGTACAGCAGCATGATCACGCCGAATTCGGCGGACACGCCGGCCAGCGCGATGAAGCCCACGGCGCCCGCGATCGACAGGTTGTAGCCCAGCAGATACAGCAGCCAGATGCCGCCCACCAGAGCGAACGGCAGCGCCGCCATGATCAGCAGCGCCTCACCGAACGCGCCGAAGGTCAGGTACAGCAGCACGAAGATGATGAGCAGCGTGAATGGCACCACCACCTTGAGCTTGGCGGTGGCGCGCTCCAGGAACTCGAACTGGCCCGACCAGGAGATCGAGTAGCCCGGCGGCAGCTTCACTTGCTTTTCGACGGCCTGCTGCATGTCCTGCACGGCGGAGCGCAGATCCCGATCCCGGATATCGACATACACCCAGCCCGACAGGCGCGCGTTCTCGCTGCGCAGCATCGGCGGCCCGTCGGCGACGCGGATGTCGGCCACATCGGAGAGCACCAGCCGCTGGCCGCTTCCTGTCAGCACGGGCAGGACGCGCAGCTTTTCCAGCGAATCGCGCATCTCGCGCGGATAGCGCAGGTTGATCGGGAAGCGCTGCAGGCCTTCCACCGTCTCGCCGATGTTCTCGCCGCCCACGGCGGATGAAACCACCGACTGCACGTCGGCGATGTTCAACCCATAGCGCGCCGCGTCGTCGCGCCGGATGTTCACATCCACATAGCGTCCGCCGGTGAGCCGCTCGGCCAGGGCGCTGCTCACGCCCGGCACGTCCTTGAGCGTGCGCTCGATCTCGCCAGTGAGGCGGTCGATGGTCGCCAGGTCCGTGCCCGCCACCTTGACACCCACCGGACTCTTGATGCCCGTGGCCAGCATGTCGATGCGATTGCGGATCGGCGGCACCCAGATGTTGGACAGGCCCGGCACCTTGACGATGCGGTCGAGTTCCTCAACCAGCTTGTCGGTCGTCATGCCGGCGCGCCACTGGTCGCGCGGCTTGAATTGGATCGTCGTCTCGAACATCTCCAGCGGCGCGGGGTCGGTCGCGCTCTCTGCGCGGCCCGCCTTGCCGTAGACGCTCGCGACCTCCGGCACCGTCTTGATCAGGCGATCGGTCTGCTGCAGCAACTCGGCCGCTTTCCCTGCCGACAGTCCTGGCAGTGCCGAAGGCATGTACAGCAGGTCGCCTTCGTCCAGCCGCGGCATGAACTCGCCGCCGATGTGCCGCAGCGGCCACAAGCTGGTAGCCAGCACCACGAGCGCCACCACGAGCGTGAGCTTCGGGGCGCGCAACACCCTGTCGAGCAGCGGCCGGTAGACCGCGATCAGCAGGCGATTGAGCGGATTGTTCTTCTCGTCGGGGATGCGGCCACGGACCAGGTAGCCCATGAGCACCGGGATCAGGGTCACCGACAGGCCTGCCGCAGCCGCCATGGCGTAGGTCTTGGTGAACGCCAGCGGGGAGAACAGGCGTCCTTCCTGCGCTTCCAGTGTGAACACAGGCACGAAGGACAGCGTGATGATCAGCAGCGAGAAAAACAGCGCCGGCCCCACCTCCGCCGCCGATTCGCCGATGACGTGCCATCGGGCCGTCCCTTCAAGCGTCTCGCCAGGGTGTTCATGGCCCCAATGCTCCAGATGCTTATGGGCGTTCTCGATCATCACCACCGCCGCGTCGACCATCGCACCGATGGCGATCGCGATGCCCCCCAGCGACATGATGTTGGCGTTGACGCCCTGGTAGTGCATCACGATGAACGCCGCCAGGATGCCCAGGGGCAGCGAGATGATGGCGACCAGCGCCGAGCGCAGGTGGAACAGGAAGAGGAAGCAGACCACCGCAACGACGATGAATTCCTCAATCAGCTTGTGCGTGAGGTTCTCCACTGCGCGTTCGATCAGCCCCGAGCGGTCGTAGACCGGCACGATCTCCACACCTCGCGGCAGGCTGGACGCCAGGCCCTGGAGCTTGCCCTTGACCGCAGCAATGGTCTGCAGCGCGTTCTTTCCCGAGCGCATCACGATCACGCCGCCGACGGCCTCTCCCTCGCCGTTGAGTTCGCCGATGCCGCGCCGCATTTCCGGACCGATCTGCACCCGCGCTACGTCGCCCAGACGCACCGACACGCCGGCGGCTGTCGTCATGAGCGGCACCTTCCTAAAATCTTCCAGGCTCCCCAGGTAGCCCGAGGCGCGCACCATGTACTCGGCCTCGCCGAGTTCGAGCACCGAGCCGCCCGTCTCCTGGTTCGCGCGCTGGATCGCCTCCACGACCTTGGTGTGCGGGATGCCGTAGGCCGCAAGCTTGTCCGGATCGAGCACGATCTGGTACTGGCGCACCATGCCGCCCACGGAAGCGACCTCGGCCACGTCGGGCACGGTCTTCAGCTCGTACTTGAGAAACCAGTCCTGCAGCGCGCGCAGTTGCGAGATGTCCATCTTGCCGCTGCGGTCGATCAACGCATACTCGTAGATCCAACCGACGCCGGTCGCGTCTGGACCCAATGAGGCTTTGGCCTGGGCGGGCAATCTCGACTGCACCTGGTTCAGGTATTCGAGCACCCGGGAGCGCGCCCAGTATGGGTCGGTTCCGTCCTCGAACAGCACGTAGACAAAGGAGTCGCCAAAGAACGAGTAGCCGCGCACCGCCTTGGCCCCCGGCACCGAAAGCATCGTCGTGGTCAGCGGGTACGTGACCTGGTTCTCGACGATGCGCGGCGCCTGACCCGGATAGGTGGTGCGGATGATGACCTGCACGTCCGACAGGTCGGGCAGCGCATCCAGCGGTGTGCGTTGCACCGCATAGATGCCCCAGGCGCTGAGCGCCACGGTGGCCAGCAGCACGAGGAAGCGGTTGGCGATGGACCAGCGGATCAGCTTGGCGATCATGGCTTGCCTCCGGCCGCCATCGGCGTGACGCGAGTGAGTTGCGGCAGGTCGTCCGCGCCCATGAAGAACTCGAAGCTCACGCGGTCGCCGACCTGCACCTTGGGTGCCGAGCCGTCAGGCGGCAGCTTGAAATCCATCGTCATCGGGCCCCATTTCAGCGTGGGGATCGCACCGTGCGACAGGGTCAGCGCGTCCTTGCCGATGCCGACGACCTTGGCCTCACCGGAATGCCGCGGCGCGCTGGCGGCCATCGGGACCGGCGGTGAAGCTGCTGCCACCGCCGACGGCGCGCTGTTCAGGCGGGCTTCGACGCCCTTGAGGCTGGCCTCCGAATCGATCAGGAATTGCGACGACACGACCACGCGCTGGCCGGCCGAGAGGCCGTGCTTGATCTCGGTCTGGCCACCGCTCTCGATACCGGCATCGACTTCGGCGGGACGGAAGCGCCCGTTGTCTTCGGCCACGATCACGACCGTGCGTTTGCCGGTCTGGATCACCGCCTCGGTAGGCACGAGCAGCGTCTTGTCGGGGCGCATGTCCACGAAGTTCATCGTCACGAACATGCCCGGCACCAGCCGGCCGCCCGGGTTGGCAAGCTCCATGCGCGCCTTCAGCGTGCGCGTGCTCGGGTTCACCTCGGGCAGGATCGCCTGCACCTTGCCATCGAAGCTGCTGCCGGGCGCGGCCGGGCTTCTGGCCTGCACCTTGGCGCCCGGTCGCAGCAGCGCGGCCTGGCTCTCCGGCACCTCGGCGTTGGCCCATACGGTGGAAAGGCTGTTGATGCGGAACAGCGTCGCACCCGGCGCCACCGTCATGCCTTCGCGCGCCAGCACTTCGACCGCCACTCCGCCGAGGGGCGCGCTCAGCGTGATGCGCGGCTGGGTCTGGCCGCTGCGCTCGACCAGCGCGATCTGGGCATCGTCCATGCCAACCTGACGCATGCGCTGGCGCGCACCGTCCACGAGTCCACCCAGGTCCGTGCCTTTCATGCGCCGTACCGACAGGAACTCTTCCTGCGCAGCAATCCAGTCCGGGACATAAAGGCTGACCAAGGGCTGCCCTTTGGCAACCGGGTCCAGCGTGGCGCGCACGTGCAGGCGCTCGACATAGCCGGTGGCACGCGCCTGCACGATCGCCTGGTCGCGCTCGTTGAAAGCGATGCTGCCAACAGCGGACAGCTGCGGCGACAGCGTGCCTTCGGTCACTTCAGCGGTTCGCACGCCGAGGTTCTGCTGGATGCGCGAGCTGACGGTGACCTTGCCCTGGTCCGCATCGCCGTCGGCGTAGACCGGCGACATCATCATGTCCATGAAGGGTGACTTGCCCGGCTTGTCGAACTTGTTCGCCGGTACCATGGGATCGTTGTAGTACAGGATCTTCTTGCCATTGGCGGGATCGACGTCGCCGGCCTTGAGGCCGGCCGCGATATGCCGCCGCGTGGCGTCCTCGCCCGACTCATTGGCAGGCGCAGCAACAGCGGGAGTCGCCGCTTGCGGCGATGCCATGCCACTGGGATTCGAAGGCGTGGCCGGCATGTCGGCTCCGTGGCGCATGCCGAGGGTGTAGAGGCCGTAGCCGGCGGCGCCCAGCACGCCGGCGGCGACGAGGGCCATCACGAGGTTTTTGGTTTTCATGGGAGGTCTCTCGGTTGTGCTCAGGGGCGGGGTGCGGCCGTGTCGTGACCAGCCGGCACCAGGTAGTTCAGTTGTGCCCACAGGCGCGCCGCGCCCATTTCCAGGCGCAAGCGTTCGACGCGCGTGTCAATCTCGGCGCGGCGTGCCTCTAGCACCGCGGTCAAGGTGCCCGCGTTGCCGCGGTAGGCGGCGATCGAGGCGCGCGTGCGCTCGGTGGCCAGTGGCAGCAGCGAGCTGTCGTAGCGCGCCAGGCGCTCTCGGTCGCTGCGCCATTCCTGCAGCATCGCCAGTGCCTCGGCCACATGGGCGCGCGTGGCTTCCTCGCGCTCGGCGCGCTTTTGCTCGACACTGGCGAGCTTGGCGGCCAGCTCGCGGTCCTGGCGGTTTTTCTGGTCCCACTGCAGCGGGATCGAAACATTGAGCGAGACCATGTTCGAGTAGGCCGGGCCGCGCTGGCTGTACATCAGCTCGACGCTCACATCGGTCTTCTTGTTGGCTTGCGCGATGTCGGCTTCGGCCTGCGCGACCTCTTCCTGCTTTTGCATCACGGCGATTTCAGGGTGGTGGGCCAACTGGGCTTCCAAATCCTGCGGGCTCAGGCGAACCATATCCAATGCCGGAACCGAGCCCAGGGGATCGCTTGCGACGGAGCCAATCCAGCGCGCCAGTTGCGTGCGGGCCGTGGCGACCTGGCGCTCGGCCTGCTCGATGCGGTCGTCGATCTGGGCGACCGCCGAACGGGCGGCGAACACATCGGCTTGCGTGCCGCGCCCGCCCCGGTAGGCGGCATCAGCGGCGTCGATCTGCAGGCGCGCTTCGTCGCGCTGGGTCACCAGCATGTCGCGCACACGCTCCTGGAAGAGACGGTCCAGCCAGGCCAAGGCGGTGTCGCGCTGCAGGTTGGCGAGCGCCAGGCTGCGCCCGGCCTCGGCGACTTCGGCCTCGCGCTCGTAGCGCCCGGCACGGGCCTTGAGTTTGTCTTCGCGTGTGAACTCCTGCATCACGCCGATGGAGCGCATGGTCATGAAGTCGCGCGTCGGGCTGAACCGATCCGCGCCGTTGACGGGCAGGTTGTTGATGCCGAGCTTGAGGGTGGGGTCTGGCCGCTGTCCGGCGGCGACCGCCATGTCCCGTGCGGCCGATGCCGTCGCATCCTGGGCCACGAGCGCGCGAGAACGGGTTTGTGCCAGGCGCAGCGCCTGATCCAGCGTCAGGCCGTCGGCGGCATGGGCTGCACCGGCGCCCATGGCGAATGCCGCAACGATGCCGGCAGCAAGCCTGCGCCATGGCACAGCGCCGCCCGGCGTGCGGAAAGAAAAAGAGTCGATGAACATGGGATCTCCAGTTGACGAATGCCATCAGGTCGAATGGAGCTTGGCGGGGGCGAGCGGAAACTCGCGGACACGCGCAAGCGCGACCGATCGGTCTGGTTCAGCCGGCTCAGGCCGGCCGCACCAGCGTCAGGAGATCAAATGCGAAAACAGCAGTGCAGGATGGCGTGCGGCGGAGACGCCGCGACGCGCCGGAATATCACGTCGGCCGAAGGCCAGCCATGCCCGAGAGGCTCGGGTTGCACCGGAAGGGTGTAGAGGGTCGTCAGCAGCGCCGCGGGTACGGTCGGGGCCGACGCATGGTCGGCGCTTTGCTGGCCGAAACGGCAGTGCTCTACGCACAAGTTGGCGGCGTTGTCGTCGATTTGGTCGCAGCTCGCCATGGCGGCCATGTCTGACGTTGCGACCATGTCGGGCGACACGGCCATCGCAGCACCGGCCTCATCACCGGGCATCGCCGCGGCCGACGCATTCAGGGCCATCGTCGGAAGCGACTGCGGCATGCCCGACAGTGCGGGGCAGGCGTAGGCAGCGATGGCCAACTGGCCGAAGACCAGCACACCGAGCATCAGCCGGCAGACGAATCGCCTGAACATGCGCGTCATCGTCATGCGGCCACCCCATCAGTGCGGTGATAGGCTTCAGCGCCCGGCCGCACGGATCTGCGTCGGCCGGCAACGCTTGCCTGCGCAACGAGGCTCGGATCGGCGATGGCCGGATCTAAGTCCTGCTCCCCGGTCAGCGCGGCGATGATCGAACAGGCCGAACCTTCTGGCGCTTTGGCGCAGCAATCGGCCAGATTTTCCAGCGCCGAGGCCATCGACTGCAGGTCGGCCACGCGCTCCCGGATCTCCGCGATGCGTTCGCGGGTGATTTCCCGCACGCGCAGCCGATCACGCTTGGTACTCAAGGACATCAGTTCGGCGATGTCCTCCAGCGAGTACCCCAATGCCTGAGCCCGCTTGATGAAGCGCAGACGACGGACATCGTCCTCCGAATACTGCCGGAAGCCGCCGTCCACGCGATCCGGCGCAGCCAGCAATCCACCGCGCTGGTAATAGCGCACCGCCTCCACGCCAACGCCTGCCGCGTCGGCGAGTTTGCGTATGGTGAATGCATGGGTCGGCATGGGGAAAAGAATGGCTCAGGCGATCGAACGACGAAAAGACTCTATGTCTGTTGTTTGGTACGTAGTTTAGGCGGTCTTGCCGGCGCATGTCAACACAGCCTTCGCCTGCTGCCAGTGCTTGCGCACAGGCGTCTTGCCCTGCGCCATCGATAGATCTGTTTGACTACGCTTCCCGCTGCGCTGCAGAGACCAGCTCGCCAAGGATGCCGCACTCTTTCGCTTGATGTCCTGCGGAGCAGCGGGCGCGCAGCGTCGTCAGTTGCCTTTCCAGTGCTTTCAAGCTGGTCAGGCGGGCACGCACCCTCGCAATCTGCTCGTCGACCAGCCGGTTGATGTCCGCGCAATCCTCATCCGGACGGGATGTGAAGTTCAGGAGCCGCCTGACATCGGCCAGAGGAATGTCCAAGGCCCGGCAGTGGCGGACAAAGGACAGTCCATCGATGTGTTCCGTCCCGTATACCCGGTATCCATTGGTCTGCCGAGCTGGCGGCGGCAACACCCCCGTCCTCTCGTAGAACCGGATCGTGTCGGTGTCCACGCCGGTGGCGTGGCTCAACTCGCCAATTTTCATCGCAGAACACTCACATGTTGTCAGGACATGCATCGTAGCCGCTTGACCTTGGAGCTACTCCAAGGTGTGAAATAGCCCTTGTAAATGAAAGCACAAGGGGAACGGCACCTGTCGCAACGCTGTCGGCGTCTGCGCTTTGGCTCTCCTGCGCGGAGACTGGCAAAGCTGGCCCGTCTCACCACCTGACTCTTGAAGAAGAACGGATCGATCCATGAAAGCAGACACCGAAACCTCCTGCACCACGGCGTGCTGTTCAGCGAGCGCCATGAGCGCAGCGGCGACCGTTGAGCCACTCGTGACCCACTTCGGGATAGCCAACATGGATTGCCCCAGCGAGGAGGCTCAGATTCGCAAGCGCTTGGCGCAGGTCGATGGCGTCCGGGATATGGCTTTCGACTTGACCCGTCGCCGCCTTGAGGTCACACGCGAACCAGCTGGACAGAACGCCATCCTGCGCGCGCTGCACGACATCGGCATGCGGGCGGTCGTGGAACCCGCGCCGCAGCAGGTCATCTACTTCATCAAGGAGATGGACTGTCCCAGCGAAGAGCGCCAGTTGCGCTCGATGCTGGAGCCACTGGCGGGCGTGCAGGCGGTGGACTTCGATCTGAAGGCCCACACGCTGACGGTGACCCATTCGCTGACCGATACAGCCCCGATTGCCAGGACCATCGAAGGCCTGGGAATGAAGCCGGTGGAAAAGACGGCGGGCAGCATGCCAATCGCTGTCGAAGCCCTCATCCCCAGCACGGCGGCGTCGCAAACCCCGGCACCGGCGACAGGGAACGGTACACGCTTCCTTATTCCGAACATGGATTGCCCTACCGAAGAGGCAACGATCCGCAAGCGCCTTGGTGCGGTCGATGGCATCGAACGGCTGGATTTCGACCTGATGGGGCGACGGCTCGATGTCCAGCACCGTCTGCCCGACCCCGCGCCGATCCTCAAGGCCCTGAACGATGTAGGCATGAAGGCCAGCATTGAGCACGCTGACGACACCGGGCCGCAGGGCCAGGCCGTGTACCTGATCGAAAAAATGGACTGCCCGACCGAGGAGGGCCTGCTGCGCAAGGCGCTCGAAGGCATGCCTGGGGTGAAGGCCCTGGATTTCAACCTGATGGGCCGCACGCTGACCGTGAGCCACGAGCTTGTCGATCTGGCTCCGGTGACCAGCGCGATCGAGCGGCTCGGCATGGCTCCAGTGCTCCAAAGCGCCTCCGACCCGGCGCCATCCGCTCCCCGTGAGTTCGGCACCGGCATCTCGCGCGGGCAATGGATTCGGATGGCGGTCTCCGGCGTGCTGGCGCTCGGCGCGGAGGCCATGGTCTTCGCGGGTGCTCCCGAGGCCTCCTGGCCCATCATTCTTGCTTGCCTCGCGGCCATCGGCCTGGGTGGGGTCGAGACCCTCAAGAAGGGCTGGATCGCGCTGAAGACGCGTTCGCTGAACATGAACCTGTTGATGACGGTCGCCGTCATCGGCGCGGCGCTGATCGGCCAGTGGCCCGAGGCGGCGGTGGTCATCTGGCTCTTCGGCATCGCCGAGATGATCGAGGCCTTGAGCCTGGATCGGGCCCGCAATGCCATCCGCAAGCTGATGGACCTGGCGCCAGAGAACGCATTGGTGCGCCAGCCCGACGGTCAATGGCGCGAGGTCAAGGCGGATACCGTGCCACTCGGAAGTGTTGTGCGGGTGCGTCCGGGCGAACGCATCGCACTGGATGGCGAAGTCGTCGCGGGACAGTCGTCGGTGAACCAGGCGCCGATCACCGGCGAAAGCATGCCGGTGGAGAAGACCGCCGGTGCCACGGTCTTCGCCGGCACCATCAACGAGCGCGGCACGCTGGAGTTCCGCGTTACCTCGCGCAAGGGCGAAACCACCCTCGACCGCATTGCACGATCGGTCCAGGAAGCGCAGGGACAACGCGCGCCCACGCAACGCTTCGTGGACAAGTTCGCCGGCATCTATACACCCGCGGTGTTTGCGCTTGCCCTTGCCGTGGCGGTCATTCCTCCGCTCGCTTTCGGGCAGCCCTGGTTCGAATGGGTCTACAAGGCGCTGGTGATGCTGGTCATTGCCTGCCCCTGCGCATTGGTGATCTCCACGCCGGTTACCGTGGTCAGCGGCCTGGCAGCTGCCGCACGCCGAGGCATCCTGGTCAAGGGCGGTCTTTACCTCGAACAAGGGCGGCACCTGAAATCGGTGGCCCTGGACAAGACCGGGACCCTGACCCATGGGCGCCCCGCACTGACCGATGTCATATCGCTGCGCGGCCTGCCGAAGGAAGAAGTTCTGCGCATTGCAGCGAGCATCGATGCTCTGTCGGAGCATCCTGTGGCCACCGCCATCGTGGCGGGCTACAACCAACCGCATGCCCAGGTGGACAAGTTCGAGGCGATCCCTGGACGCGGCGTCAAAGGCAACGTCGATGGAGATGTCTATTACGTCGGCAACCACCGGCTGATCAAAGAGCTGGGACTTTCAACACTTGAGGTCGAGACTCAGCTCGATGCGTTGGAGTACCAGGCCAAGACCGTTGTGCTCCTCGCCACGGACCAGCAAGTACTCGCCCTGCTGGCCGTGGCCGACACAGTGCGCGACACCAGCCGGCAAGCGATCGCCGAACTCAAGTCGCTGGGAATCGAACCAGTCATGTTGACTGGCGATAACGCGAAAACCGCGCAAGCCGTGGCTGCCCAGGTCGGCATCACCAGCGCCAAGGGCGAGTTGCTGCCGCAGGACAAGCTGCAGGCAATCGAAGAACTGCTCTCACGCGGGCCAGTCGGCATGGTGGGCGACGGCGTCAACGACGCACCGGCATTGGCCAAGTCGAGCATAGGCTTCGCAATGGGCGCAGCTGGCACCGACACGGCAATCGAAACGGCCGACGTCGCATTGATGCAGGACAACCTGCGCAAGCTTCCAGAGTTCATCCGGCTGTCACAGCGCGTAGCCGGCATCCTGACGGCCAACATCGTCTTTGCGCTTGGAACAAAGGCGGTGTTCATGGCCTTGGCCTTTACTGGACATGCAAGTCTGTGGCTGGCGATTCTGGCCGACATGGGTGCCAGTCTGGCGGTCGTTTTCAATGGGATGCGCTTGCTGCGGTCGTCTGAGGACATCAAGCCACATGGCCATTGATAGGGCTGTCTTGCGGATGTACCTGTTGGCCGTGACGGTGCTTGCCGCCGACGTAGCGACCAAGGCGGCCATCGTCGCGTGGATTCCCTTGTATGGCTCCCATGAAATCACGCCATGGTTCAACATCGGGCATTGGCTGAATCCAGGCGCGGCCTTCAGCTTCTTGGCGCAGGCGGGTGGGTGGCAACGCGGCTTTTTTATTGTTATTGGCGTCGCTGCTTCTGCCTTTCTCACCTGGCTCATTGCCCGCGAGAAGACTGCAACACCTGAGGCCGTGGGCTATGCAGCAATTCTCGGCGGCGCGCTCGGCAATGTTCTTGATCGAGTGCGGCATGGGGCCGTGGTGGACTGGCTCGATTTTCATTGGGGCGATTGGCACTGGCCTGCGTTCAATGCAGCCGACGTTGGCATCACCCTGGGAGCGGGGCTTCTGCTGATCGCCGCGTTTCGCGGCCGCGGCCGAAACGGCGCAGATTCCCATTCGCCAGCACGATGATCCAGATTTTCATTGACACATGCGGAGCCGTGAGCACGGCTTCGGAGAAACCGATGTCCCACTCGGCGCTACCACTGCCGCCTGCAAATGCACGCTGAACTCGTTCTCAAGACGCTAATGATGGGCGTCGTCGAAGGCATCACGGAATTCTTGCCAGTCTCCTCGACGGGGCATTTGATCCTAGCGGGCAATGCGCTCTCATTCCTTGCGAAAGAGAAGCGCGACGTCTTTGAAGTGTTCATCCAGTTCGGCGCGATGCTCGCGGTCATCTGGGAATATAGGGCTCGTCTGGCAAGCGTTGTTGTCTCAGCGCATGCCGACCAAGGCTCCCGCCGGTTTTTAGTGAACCTTGCCATTGCATTTATGCCCGCGGCAGTGCTCGGACTGCTGATTGGATCTCATGTGCAGAGGCTGCTTTTCAGTCCGGGGCCGGTGGCCGTCGCACTCGTTGTCGGTGGCATCGCGATCCTGTGGGCTGAGCGACGCCCCGTGCAAGTGAAGGCTGAGCGTGCCGAACAGATCAGCCGAATCGACGCACTGAAGATTGGTTTCGTGCAGTGCCTTGCGCTCTGGCCGGGTACTTCGCGCTCAGGCGCGACGATTATCGGCGGGCTATGGTTCGGGGCTTCGCGGCAGGCTGCGACGGAGTTTTCGTTTTTCCTCGGCATTCCAATCTTGGGGGCCGCCTCGGTATACAACCTCTTCAAGCACTGGGGCGCATTGTCGAGCGACGACATCGGCGTTTTTGCAATGGGTTTCATTGCTTCTTTCGCATTTGCGCTGCTTGCGATACGCCTTCTGATGCGTTATTTGACCGGACATGGATTTGGAGTTTTTGCGTGGTATCGCATTGCACTGGGAACGCTAATCTTGGTAGCGGTCGCCACGTAACCTTTCACTGGCGATGACGACGACCCATGTGGACGCTGTTGAAGGCCTTCTGCACAACAGGCCGTGGCGCAGGGCCATACGTGCAGCGAAAGGTGCGCGGCGTAGTTAGCCCCATCATTTTTCGCCGGCAACAGGCAAATCTTCGTTTTAGAACCTTCGCTCGCACTGCATCGTGCAACGCCCAGTGGTCCGAGTCATCGATAAAATGAGAATCAATAACATTTATACATCATGAAAATGCTTTCTCTTTGCGCCAGGCGATTCCTGGCAATAGCCGCGTTGTTCGCACTCTGGTCGGCTTCTCCCGCCTGGGCTGCCGCCCCTGCCGCCAGCGACCAGGCCAAGCAGACCTGGCAATTGCTGGACTACCTCGCGGTTGACTACGGCGGCGCGGTGAGCAACGGCCAGATTCAAAGTGCCAGCGAGTACGAGGAGATGAAGGAGTTCGCGGCAACCGCCGCACAGCAGCTTGCCGCACTGCCGAGCACTGCGGCGCTGCCCGAGTTGCAGCGGCAGGCCAAAGCGCTCGGAGACCTCATCGCCGCAAAGGCGGACGCCAAGGCCGTGGCCGACAGCGCCCATTCGCTGGCCGCAGCGCTGGTCAAAGCCTATCCGTTTCCGCTCTCGCCGACCCAGCCGCCGGATCTCGCACGCGCCAAGGTGCTGTTTGAAGCCAACTGCGCGGCATGCCACGGGGCAACCGGTGCAGGCGACGGCCCGCTCGGCGCCAAGCTCGAACCGCCGCCGATCGCCTTCACCGATCGTGATCGTGCCCGTTCGCGCAGCGTGCTCGCGCTGTACCAGGTCATTTCTCAAGGCGTGACCAGCACGTCGATGCCCAGCTTCGCCACGCTCTCCGACGAGGATCGGTGGGCATTGGCATTTTTCGCCGGCACACTGTCGCATGACGATGCCATGCGCGCACGCGGCGAACAGTCCTGGGGGCGAGACGCCAGCGCCAAGGCTGTCTTTCCCGACCTGGCTGCTGCCGCCACCTTGACCGAAGCCGCCTTGTCCGAGCGGATGCCCCCGGACGCAGCCCGCGACCTCACCGCCTATGTTCGCCGCCACCCGGAAGTCACCGCTGCCGCGAGCGGCTCGGGCGGACTGGCCTTGGCCCGCACACGCCTTCAGGAGAGCCTTGCCGCGGCGCGCGCGGGCGACCGGGCCAGCGCAACGCGCCTGGGCCTGTCGGCCTACCTGGATGGATTTGAGCCTCTGGAGCCGGCATTGCGCGCACGCAACCAGACACTTCTCACGGAAGTCGAAAACGCCATGCTGGCCTATCGCGGCGCGCTCGCCGGCGGGAAACTGGAACAAGCCGATGCCACGGCGCAGAAGCTGGACTATCTCTTTGCCCAGGTGGACGCCGAACTCGGCGCGGACAAGGCAGACCCGCTGACCACGTTCATCGCCTCCCTCACCATCCTGCTGCGCGAAGGGGTTGAAGCGCTGTTGATCGTCGTGGGCATGCTGGCCTTCCTGAAGAAGGCAGAACGGCGCGATGTGCTGGGCTATGTGCATGGCGGCTGGATGGCCGCACTGGCTTGCGGTGGCCTGACCTGGGCGGTGGCCACCTACTTCGTGAGCATCAGCGGCGCAAGCCGTGAGGTGACCGAGGGGGTTTCATCCCTGTTTGCGGCCGTTGTGCTGCTGAGCGTCGGGCTCTGGATGCACCAGAAAAGCACGGCGGGCAAGTGGCAGGCCTACCTGAAGGAAAAACTCTCCGCAGCCATGACGCGGCGTTCGGCATGGGCATTGTTCGCCTTGTCGTTCATTGCGGTCTACCGCGAAGTTTTCGAGACGGTGCTTTTCTATTCGGCCCTGGCCGGCGACGGCAACAATGGAGCCCTGCTCGGTGGATTGGTGGGCGGAGTGGCCGTTCTGGCCGTCCTCGCATGGTTCATGCTGCGCACCAGCGCCCGCATGCCGATCGGCAAATTCTTCAGTCTCAGCTCGATCCTGGTAGCGGTGCTCGCGGTCGTGCTCGCCGGCAAGGGGGTTGCCGGCCTCCAGGAGGCCGGCCGGTTGAGCGCCAGCCCGATCCATTGGCCGCGCATCGAAGTGCTTGGCATCTATCCGTCAGCGGAAACCGCCATTGCGCAAGCCGTGGTGCTTGCCGTTGCTCTGGCAGGCTTTGCCATGAACGCCGTGAAGGCGCGAAATCCCCGGCCCGCGTGAAACAAGCCGGCGTCACTGCCGAGCGTGACTCCTGGAAAAAATCGCGCTCAGCAAGAGATGACGCTATCCGGCACAGCAGGACAGCTGCTTCACGTCCTTGCTGAAGGTCTGCGCCGCGAGCTTCAGGCCCTCGACCATCGTCAGGTAGGGGAATAGCTGATCGGCCAGCTCCTGCACGGTCATCCGGTTGCGGATCGCCAGCGCCGCCGTCTGGATCAGTTCGCCCGCTTCCGGCGCGACCGCCTGCACGCCGATCAGCCGTCCGGTGCCGGCCTCGGCAACCAGCTTGATGAAGCCGCGCGTGTCGAAGTTGGCCAGCGCCCTCGGCACGTTGTCGAGCGTGAGCGTGCGGCTGTCGGTCTCGACGCCGTCGTGGCGCGCTTGCGCCTCGCTGTAGCCCACCGTCGCCACCTGCGGATCGGTGAACACCACGGCCGGCATCGCCGTCAGGTCCAGCGTCGCGTCGCCGCCGGTCATGTTGATGGCGGCGCGCGTGCCGGCCGCCGCCGCGACGTAGACGAATTGCGGCTGGTCGGTGCAGTCGCCGGCCGCGTAGATGTGCGGCGCGCTGGTACGCATGGTGTGGCTGACGAGGATGGCCCCCTGGGGATTGACCTCGATGCCCGCCGCTTCGAGGTTCAGCGTGCGGGTGTTCGGCGCGCGCCCCGTGGCAATGAGCAGCTTGTCGGCGCGCAGCTCGCCGCGATCCGTCGTCAAGATGAACTCTTCCTCTGCATGGGCGACTCGACTGGCCTGGACATGCTCCAGCACCTCGATGCCCTCGGCACGGAACGCGGCCGTGACGGCTTCGGCGACGGCGGGGTCTTCGCGAAAGAGCAGTGTGCTGCGCGCGAGGATCGTGACCTGGCTGCCCAGCCGGGCAAAGGCTTGCGCCAATTCGACTGCCACCACCGACGAACCGATCACGGCCAGCCGCGAGGGAATGGCATCGCTCGCCAGCGCCTCGGTGGAGGTCCAGTAGGGAGTGCCCTTCAAGCCAGGAATCGGCGGGAGCGCGGGGCTCGCACCAGTGGCGATGAGACAGCGGTCGAAGGCCACCGTGCGCTCACCGCCTTCCGCCAGTTGCACGGTCAGGCAGTTTTCATTCATGAAACGGGCCTCGCCATGCAGCACGGTGATAGCCGGGGTGCTCTGCAGGATGCCTTCGTACTTGGCATGGCGCAGCGCATCGACGCGGCCTTGTTGCTGGGCCAGCAGCCGCTCGCGCAGAATGGACGGCGGCGTGGGCGGCAGGCCGGCATCGAACGGGCTTTCCCGGCGCAGATGCGCAATGTGCGCGGCGCGGATCATGATTTTGGACGGCACGCAGCCGACATTGACGCAGGTGCCGCCGATGGTGCTCCGCTCGATTAGCGTCACGCGCGCGCCTCGCTCGACCGCCTTGAGTGCCGCCGCCATCGCCGCGCCGCCACTGCCGATCACGGCCACATGCAGCGCCCGCTCGCCACCACCGTGACTCGGTTCGCTGCCCAGCCAGCCCAGCGCCTTGCCCAACAAGCCCGCAGCCTTGTTCGGCGTGTCGGACACCCGTGCGCGGTAACCGAGCGCGGCCATCGCCGCGACCAGCGGACCATGGTTCATGTCCGCATCCGCCTCGACCTCGGCCCGTCGCCGCGGATAGGACACCGAGGCCGAGCGCACCCCGGGCACCTTCTCCAGCGCCTCTCTGACGTGCTCGGCGCACGACGCGCAGGTCATGCCGTCGATGTGCAAGGCGATCGCTTCGGCCATGGCGGGCAACCTCACTGCTTGACGGTGGCGGGGTAGCCCGCGTTTGCGGTGGCCTTGGCCAAGGCCCCGGCGTTGGTCTTGGCATCGTCGAAGGTCACGACGGCTTCCCGCTTTTCATAGCTGACCTCGGTCTTCTGGACCCCGGCCACCTTGAACAGGGCCATCTTGACCGTGATCGGACACGACGCGCAGGTCATATCGGGCACCGACAGTGTGACGGTCTTGGTGGCGGCCCACGCCGGAGCGCCCAGGGTAACGGCCAGGGCAATAGCGGTGGCAAGTTTCTTCACGGTGGATTCCTCTCAATAGAACAACGGCAGGACGTACGGAAAAGCGAGGGCAATCAAGACCAGCGCGACCACGATCCAGAAAATGATCTTGTAGGCCGTCCGCACGCGGGGCACGGCGCAGACCTCATCCGGCTTGCAGGCGTGAACCGGCCGGAAGATGCTGCGCCAGGCGAAAAACAGCGCCATCAGGGCCGCGCCGATGAAAATCGGCCGGTAGGGTTCCAACACGGCCAGGTTGGCGATCCAGGCGCCCGAGAAACCGAGCAAGACCAAGATGAGGGGGCCGAGGCAACAGGCCGACGCAAGAATGGCGGCGAGGCCGCCAGCGGCCAGGGCGCCACGCCCGCTCTTGGGTTCCGACATATGGTTTTCCTTCCGGGACTTCGCTTGATGCTGTAAGGTTACTTCCGTAGTCAACTACGGAGTCAAGCGTCATGGAAAGCGCCTCGGACAATCTGACCATCGGCGCCTTTGCCAAGGCGGCCACAGTCAATGTGGAGACGATCCGGTTCTATCAGCTCAAGGGCTTGTTGCCCCAGCCGGAGCGGGCCTACGGCCGCATCCGCCGCTACGGGCCGGCAGATGTGGCGCGGGTGAAGTTCGTGAAGTCAGCCCAGCGCCTGGGGTTCAGCCTGGATGAAATCGGCCAGCTTCTGAAACTTGAGGACGGCACCCATTGCAATGAGGCGGCGGAGCTGGCCTCGCTGCGGCTGGCCGATGTGCGCGCCCGCCTGGTGGACCTCACACGGATTGAGGCGGCATTGTCGAAATTGGTGGGTGAATGCGACGCGCACCATGGCAATGTGTCCTGCCCGCTGATCGCGGCATTGCACTGCTGTTGAGCGGAGAAGTTCGGCCGTTCACCTCGCGGCGAAGGGGCGGACAGGCAAGCGCGGCGCGCGAACCAGATTTAAGGTATTGAGCCGGAGGCGCGATGGGATCAAGACCGGATGGCCACAATTCGGCGCGATAGTGCCCTTTTGCACATTAATTCAATAAATGTTGTATTATCGAAATATGAAAGAGACCCAAGCCGTTTCCGCCCTCGGCGCCCTGGCCCACACCCAGCGCCTGCGGGTTTTCCGCGCCCTGGTGGTCGCCGGCCCCGAAGGGCTGACACCCAGCGCCCTCGCCGACCAGCTCGACGTGGCCCGCAATTCCCTGTCCTTCCACCTGAAGGAGCTGGCCCATGCCGGCCTGGTCACCATCGAGCAGCAGGGCCGCAACCTGATCTACCGCGCCGACTTCACCCAGATGAACGGACTGCTCGGCTACCTGACCGAGCACTGCTGCCAAGGCAGCACATGCGAGGTCAGTGATTCCTCCTCTGCCTGTACTTCCTGCTGAAAGGATCTCCCCATGAAGCGCTTTCACGTTCACCTGCACGTCGATGACCTGAACCGCAGCATCGGCTTCTATTCCCAACTGTTCGCCGCGCAGCCCGCGCGTGTCGAGGGCGACTACGCCAAGTGGATGCTCGAAGACCCGCCGGTCAACTTCGCTATCTCCACACGGGGCAACAAACCAGGCATCGACCATCTGGGCATCCAGACCGACGATGCGGAGGAATTGGCCGTGCTGAAGGCACGCGCCGAGGCGGCCGACATGGCGCTGCTCGACGAAGGCACCACCACCTGCTGCTACGCGCGCAGCGAGAAGCACTGGATCACCGATCCGCAGGGCGTGGCCTGGGAACACTTTCATACGCTGGGCAGCATCCCGGTCTTCAACGAAGCGGCGCCTGCAACGGGTTCTGCCGCAGCCTGCTGCGCCCCGGCGCGCGGCAAGCCGGTGGGCGTTGCGGTGAAGCCGGCTTCGTCCTGCTGCTGATGTGAGACATCCATGACCACCAACAAGACCTACAACGCCCTGTTCATCTGCACGGGTAACTCGGCCCGCTCCATCCTGGCCGAAGGCATCCTCAATGAATTGGGCCAGGGGCGCTTTCGCGCCTACTCGGCGGGCAGCCACCCCAAGGGCGAAGTCCACCCGCTGGCGCTTGCCACGCTGGAACGGCTGCATATGCCGATCGTCGGCTACCGCAGCAAGAACTGGGACGAGTTCGCGGCGCCCGGTGCACCGGAGCTGGATTTCATCTTCACGGTGTGCGACAACGCCGCCGGCGAGGTCTGCCCCGTATGGCCTGGGCGCCCGATGTCAGCGCATTGGGGTGTGCCTGATCCTGCAGCCGTTGAAGGCACCGACGAGCAGAAGCGCAAGGCGTTCACGGATGCGGCGCTGACCTTGCGCCGGCGCATTGAGCTGTTCCTGTCGCTGCCATTGCAGCGGCTCGATGCCATGTCGCTGCAGCACGAGCTGCGCAGCATTGGTACGAAGTGAGGTCTGCGCGATGAGTGTTGGAACCCAAACGGCCGGCCGCGTGCCGGCCACCTCCACCATGAGCGTCTTCGAGCGCTACCTGAGCGTGTGGGTGCTGCTGTGCATCGTCGCCGGCATCGCGCTGGGCCAGTTCGCACCCAACGTATTTCAGGCCATTGGCCGCATGGAGATCGCCCAGGTTAATCTGCCGGTCGGTCTGCTGATCTGGATCATGATCGTGCCGATGCTGCTGAAGGTGGACTTCGGTGCGCTGGGCCAGGTCAAGCAGCACTGGCGCGGCATCGGCGTGACGCTGTTCGTCAACTGGGCGGTCAAACCGTTCTCGATGGCGCTGCTGGCCTGGATCTTCGTCCGCCAGGTCTTCGCTCAGTGGCTGCCGGCCGACCAGCTCGACAGCTACGTTGCCGGCCTCATCCTGCTGGCCGCCGCGCCCTGCACGGCGATGGTGTTCGTCTGGAGCCGGCTGACCGGGGGCGATCCGGTATTCACGCTGTCGCAGGTGGCGCTGAACGACACCATCATGGTGTTTGCCTTCGCGCCCATTGTCGGCCTGCTGCTGGGCCTGTCGTCCATCACGGTGCCGTGGGCCACGCTGCTGGTATCGGTCGGCCTGTACATCGTGATTCCGGTCATCCTGGCCCAGCTCTGGCGCCGTGCTCTGCTGAACAAGGGCCAAGCCGCCTTCGACCGGGCGCTGGAGCGCATCGGCCCGCTGTCGATCGCGGCGCTGCTGCTCACGCTGGTGCTGCTGTTCGCCTTCCAGGGCGAGGCCATCATCCGCCAGCCGCTGGTCATCGCCATGCTGGCGGTGCCGATCCTGATTCAGGTGTTCTTCAACTCCGGCCTGGCCTATTGGCTCAGCCGCAAGGCCGGCGAGCAGCACAGCATCGCTTGCCCCTCGGCGTTGATCGGCGCCTCCAACTTCTTCGAGCTGGCTGTAGCGGCCGCCATCAGCCTGTTCGGCTTCCAGTCCGGCGCGGCGCTGGCCACCGTGGTCGGCGTGCTGATCGAGGTGCCGGTGATGCTGCTGGTCGTTCGGATCGTCAACCAAAGCAAGGGCTGGTATGAGTGCGGCCCGAACCCTGCCCGCAGATAAGCAAGGCATTTCCCATGAGCAGTATCACGATATATCACAACCCCGTCTGCGGCACGTCGCGCAACGTGCTGGCCCTGATCCGCAACAGCGGCGAGGAACCCACGGTCATCGAATACCTGAAGACACCGCCCGACCGCGAAACCCTGCAACGCCTGATCACGGACATGGGCGTGCCGGTGCGCGCGGTATTGCGCGAGAAGGGCACGCCCTACGCGGAACTCGGCCTCGATGACCCGAAGTGGAGCGATGCGCAGTTGATCGACTGCATGCTCCAGCATCCCATTCTGATCAACCGCCCTATCGTGGTGACGCCGCTGGGCACGCGGCTGTGCCGGCCTTCGGAGGCCGTGCTGGACATCCTGCCGCAATCACAGCGCGGCGCGTTCAACAAGGAAGACGGCGAAGCGGTCGTGGACGCGGAAGGCCGCCGTGTCTGAATCCAGAATCGACCTACCCAATATCGACACCGCGCTATTCCAACTGCCCGATACCCAACGGCTGCTGACACCCGAGCGCGCCACGCACGCGCCGCGCTTCCTATTGCTCTATGGCTCGCTACGCGAGCGCTCGTTCAGTCGCTTGGCCGCTGAGGAAGCGGCTCGCATCCTGCGCGCGCTCGGCGGTGAGACGCGCATGTTCAATCCCTCGGGCCTGCCACTGGTGGACGATGCACCCGCCGACCATCCCAAGGTCAAGGAACTGCACGAGCTGGCCCAGTGGGCCGAAGGCATGGTGTGGAGTTCGCCCGAGCGCCATGGGGCCATGACGGGGTTGATGAAGACGCAGATCGACTGGATTCCGCTGTCGGCCGGCGCAGTGCGCCCGACGCAGGGCAAGACGCTGGCGGTGATGCAGGTCTCGGGCGGCTCGCAGTCCTTCAACGCCGTCAACCAGATGCGCGTGCTGGGCCGCTGGATGCGGATGCTGACCATCCCCAACCAGTCCTCGGTCGCCAAGGCGTACCAGGAGTTCGACGAGGCCGGGCGCATGAAGCCCTCGGCCTACTATGACCGCATCGCGGACGTGATGGAGGAGCTGATGAAGTTCACCCTGCTCACGCGCGATGCGGCGCCGTACCTCGTGGACCGCTACAGCGAGCGCAAGGAAAGTGCGGAAGCACTGAGCCGGCGCGTCCAGCAGACGGCTATCTGAACACTCCCCCTAAAAAACAAGCACTTCACTCACCAATCCGTCGTGACGCTAATCTGATGCGCCATCGCAGCGACAGAAACGGATCGGAGAACAGAATGGGAATTTCCAGCAGCAAGGTCTACAAGCAGGCCGATGAGGCCGCTGCGTTTGCGCATATCAGGGAGCTCGCAGAAAAGGAACCCGTCGATGACGAGACGGCTTCGGAATTGTGGCTTGAGGCAGAAGCCATCGTGGACACCTACATCGAGGCCGCTGAGTCGCGGTCCATAGAGGACTTGCCCTCCAGGCAGGAACTGGGCGAGTCCTGCTTTTGGCTGTTGTTCCAGACGAAAGTTTTGCGGGAGGACGAGCATTACCGGCTGATCGTCGAACTGCTGTCGCCACAGCTCGGGCTGTCCCTGTTCGATTTGCTGCCCCGCGTCCGAAAGCTCCGCGAAGCGGCCCTTGACGCACTGGAGGCCATGGTCAAGAAGCCATCAATGGATCGTCCGACAGCGCCGCAAGCGTGCGAGGACGACCTTTTCTGATGGGAAGCTGGTGGCACCTCCGAGCCGAAATTCTCGTATCAGCGATACGAGAATTCATCGGCTGCGGAAGATCGAGCGTCAGCACCGAACGTCCGCGCCATCTGGCGCAGCACAGTCGGCAGTTCGGCCTGGTCGCCGTCCTCCAGAACACCGTTGATGACTTCGAGCGCGAGCGCCGGGTCGCTGCGGTACAGCTCGGCCATCGCTTCGTCATGGGGTCTGCTTTTCATCAGCCCACCAGCGCTTCCAGTTCCTCGAACGCCAGGCGCGGCAAGCGCCGGCCTTCCTTGGCCACGTTGACCTGCAGGGCGGCCCGCGCCACGTCCAGCACCTCCCGCGCCAGGGCATAACCGCCCTTGGCCTGCATCCAGCCCAGCACATCCGCCAGATGCCAGATCGACGCGCTGCCCTCATGCACCGGCGCCGGGAAGCTACCCGGATGGGCCAGCATCAGCTTGCGCATATTCTGCCGCGACACGCCCACGATGTCGGCCACATCGGTCAGCCCAACCAGATCAGGCGCCACTTCGATCAGCCGGGCCGAGGGTGCGGCACGGCGCACATCGGCCAGCGCGCTGCGCACTGCCTCATCTGCATCCACCGCCTCGCGGGTAAATTCCAGCGCCAGCCGCCCCGGCTGCCCGATGCCGACCAGGGCATCGTCGCAGCCGGCTTCACCCAGGCGCTCGACCAGTGTCTGCGAATCGCGGTCGTCATCGGTGAGCTGGTATTTGAGGGTAAAGGTGTATTCCATCGCGCTATTCCTGGGTGCCATCGTCATCCGCCTCGCGCTGCTGGCGGTCCATGGTGCAGTTGTCCACGGCGCGCCGTAAGGCGCGGGCATGGTTGCCGGGGTTCTTCGGCGTGCTCCATACACTGGTAATGCAGAACTCGCCGCAACGGCATTCCTCATCGTTGTACGGGCAGTACATCCGCCCCCAGGCATGGCTACCGCCGACTTCGACACGCCAGCCTTGCCCTTCGGCGTGTCGCAGCGCATCCTCGACCTCTTTCTTCGGGTGAGAGGAACGGGCCATCAGCGACCTCCAGTATGGGGATGATGCGCAAGGTTGTCAAGTGACAACCTTGCTGCAAGGCTTGGTGACCCACGCTCGAATTGTCGCGACAGCGTCGCGACAATTCGGCGGGCCTGATTTCCGACACGAAAGGCTGGCAACGCCGCGCCTGCCGCAGCCGACGGCATCTTGCCGTTCATGCGGACGCCTGCTCGGTGCGTTGCGCCCCGGTGATCGTCTTGCGCCGGTTCGCCACCAGCTCGGCGGCCTGCCGCACCGGATCGTCCTCC
This sequence comes from Achromobacter insuavis, assembly GCF_902859645.1. Taxonomy (GTDB): domain Bacteria; phylum Pseudomonadota; class Gammaproteobacteria; order Burkholderiales; family Burkholderiaceae_B; genus Achromobacter; species Achromobacter insuavis. The sequence goes on from NZ_CADIJR010000016.1 coordinate 73,148, forward strand.
GTGTGGACGTACCGCATGAACATCGCCACGGTCTTGTGCGCCGTCAGCGCCATGCCCACCTTCACCGGAATCCCCGAGTTGGCGATGTCAGTGGCCGAACGGTGGCGGATGCCATGCGTGCCCACGTGCGTAGCGCCCGCCGCCTTCAGGATGCGGCACCAGGCACCGTAATACTCGCCCTCGGTGAGATGCTTGGCCGGGTCGTTCGGCGACGGCAGCACGTAGGGGCAGCCGTCCCGGCGCGGCGCGGTGGACAGCAGCCGGTAGGCTTCCTCGCTCAAGGGCTTGGACATGCCACCTGTCTTGCTATCGGGCCAGACCACGCGGCGGTTGTCCAGATCCACCCATGCCCATTCCAGCGAGATGATCTCGGAGCGCCGCCCGGCAAACTCGAATTGCAGGCGGATCGCCAGCGGGATGACGTAGTTCTCCAGCCCTTCGGCCTCGATACCGTCAAGGTGCCGGAACAGCTTGCCCATGTCCTCGTCGCTGATGAGGTGGGTGGCCTTGCCGTCGGGGTACACCGGGACGTGGCGGCATGGGTTGGTGCCGTCCGGCCGATAACCCCAGACCTCGGCCAGGTTGAACATCTTGCGCATGACGCTGAAAGCGCGGTTCGCCTCGGCGGGCTTGTGCGCCATCTTCTTCATCGCCCCGGCCACGTCCGGGCGCTTCACGTCCTGAACCTTGATGCGGCCCAGGAAGGGGACGATGCAGCGGTCGATGACGCCCTGGTAGCCCCGGCGGGTGCTGGGCTTGTTGCGTTGCTTGGAGTGATCCTCCATGAACTTCACGCACAGTTCCGTGACCGTGGGCGCCTTGCGCGCCGCCGCCTTGTCGGCGGCCGGGTCGCCGCCCCGGCGTACCTGGGCCAGCCATTCCTGGGCCAGCGAGCGGGCCTGCTCGACGGTCAGTTCGCCATACAGGCCCAAAGCGGGTTTGCGGCGCTCGCCGGCGTTCGTGCGGTACTGGAGCATGAACACCTTGCGGCCCGCTGGTGTAATCTTGCACAGGAAGCCGGGCACCAGCGTGTCCCGCAGTTCGACGGCCTGCGCCTGGGGTTGTGCCGCATCCACTGCGGACTTGGTGAGCTTGATTTTTGCCACGATGACTCCTCGGAAAGACCCGGTTTCCAGGGGCCACATGGGAGCCACGAGGCAGGAAGCCGGATCAGGTTTCAGAAAGCACCGGCATATGATGAACGCGCCTAAGTTATTGATAAACCTGCTGTATCTGGCTTCGGCGTAGTCCAGCGAATTACGGTACTGAAGTCAGTGTGAAATGAAAAAACCGGCCGCGCGGCTGGAGGGACGAGAGACCGGCAAAAGCTTGGCAATGCGATTCATGCGATGATTTTAGATTCAGCGCCGCGGGATTTGCACGCCCGGCGCGCATTTTCAGCCTACAGCGGCCCGGCCACGAACCGGCCCCGCCCCCTTCCGTTCCCTGCCATCCCTTGCGAATGACCCGACACCGCGCCCTGACTTATATCCATATCGCCGCCGTCCTGTTCGGCCTGACCGGCGTCTTCGGCGAACTGATCCAGGCCAGCGCGGCGGTCATCACGCTGGGGCGGGCGGTCTTCGCGGTGATCTCGCTCGGCCTGTTCGCCCGCATGCGCCGCCGCCCGCTGCTCGGCGCCCTGACCCCGGCCCAGTTGTTCGTGCTGGTGATCGCGGGCGCGCTGCTGGCGGCCCACTGGGTCACCTTCTTCATCTCGGTCAAGGTCGGCGGCATCGCCATCGCCACGCTGGGCTTCGCCAGCTTCCCGGCCTTCATCACGCTGTTCGAGGGCCTGATCTTCCGCGAACGCGTGCGGCTGGCCGAATGGCTGCTGCTGGGCCTGGTCACGGCCGGCCTGGTGCTGGTCACGCCCTCGTTCGACCTGGCCGACCAGGGCACCATCGGCCTGGCCTGGGGCCTGCTGTCGGGCCTGACCTTCGCCCTGCTGGCCCTGAGCAACCGCCGCTCGGCCTCGGGCATGGACCCGATGCAGGTGGCCTGCTGGCAGAACCTGGTGGTGGCGCTGGTGATGCTGCCATTCGCCGCCGGCCAGTTGCCCGCCCTGCCCGCCATGGACTGGTTCTGGCTGGCGCTGCTGGGCGTGTTCTGCACCGGCCTGTCGCACTTCCTGTTCGTCTCCAGCCTGACCCGCCTGAACGCCCGCAGCGCCGGCCTGGTGATCGCGCTGGAACCGGTCTATGCCATCGCCTTTGCCTGGATGCTGTTCAGCCAGCAGCCCACCGTGCGCATGATGGCCGGCGCGGCCCTGATCGTGGCCGCCATCGTCTGGTCCGGGCTGCGCAAGGCTCCCGTCGCCCCCGAAAGCGCCCCCCAAAAGCAGCCTTGACAATTACTGACTAGGCAGTAAAATTCGCTGCATGAATGCCTCGTCACGCCCTGAATCCCCCGAAAATCCGGTTCATTATCGCGGTGACACCCGCTGCATGATGGAAGAAAACGCCGGCTACCTGATCAAGCTGGTCGCCAACTCCCTGAACCGCATGCTGGACCAGGAAATGGCGCCGCTGGACCTCACCGCCATGCAGTGGCGCCCGATCGCCATGGTCGCCCTGGGACGGGCCGACACGCCCGCCGAACTGGCCCGGCTCAACGGCGTCGACACCGGCGCCATGACCCGCACGCTCGACCGGCTCGAGGCCAAGGGCCTGCTGCGGCGGGCCCGCAACCAGTTGGACCGGCGCGTCGTGAAGATCGAACTGACGGAGCTGGGCGAAACCAAGGCGCGCGAAATCCCGCCCAACATCGCCCGCGTGCTGAACCACCACCTGCGGGGTTTCTCCACCGACGAAGTGACGCAGCTGATGCATTTCCTGCGCCGCATGATCGCCAACGGTTCCGCCTCCGCGCCCGAGCGCTGACGGCGCCCGCCCAAGCCGACCCGCCCCTGCAGAAGGGGCTTTATTTGACGTAATATTTGCCTAGGCAAATACAGATTAATCAATTACTTTCAGCAGATTGTCAGGATGAAACGCCTTCTTTCTACCGCATTAGTGCTGGCCTTGAGCGGTTGCGCCCTGATGGAACCCGGCCCCGAGCCGGTGGCCGCCCTGAATGAAACCAAGCTGGGCCTGACCGCCCAGGACGTCGCCTGGCCCGACACGCAATGGTGGCATCGCTACGGCGACAGCCAGCTCAACGCGCTGATGGACGAAGCGCTGGCCAACAGCCCGTCCATGACCGCCGCCCAGGCGCGCCTGGCCAAGGCCAACGCCGCCGTCAGCAGCGCCCGCGCGCCCCTGATGCCGCGCGTGGACGCCAACTACACGCTGAACCGCGAGCACCTGTCCGGCGACTACATCTACCCCGCGCCGCTGGGCGGATCCGTCGTCAGCGACAACCGCCTGGCGCTGGACTTCAGCTACGAGCTCGATTTCTGGGGCAAGAACCGCTCGCACCTGAAGGCCGCGGTCTCGCAGCAGGCCGCCGCCGCGGCCGACGCCCAGGCGGCGCGCAACGTGCTGGCCAGCGCCACCGTGCGCGCCTACCTTAATCTGCAGGACGCTTTCGCCCAGCGCGACGTCATCAAGCGCGTGCTGACCCAGCGCGAGGAAGTGCTGTCGCTGACCCGCGGCCGCTATTCCGCCGGCCTGGACACCCAGGTCGAGGTGAAGCAGGCCGAATCGTCGCTGGCCGCCGGCCAGGTCGAGCTGACCCAGACCGAGACCACCCTGGCGCAACTGCGCAACCAGGTCGCGGCGCTGGCCGGCGCCGGCCCGCAGCGCGGCCAGTCGCTCGTCGAAGCCTCCCTGACCGCGCCCGCCGGCGGCGTGCCCGCCAGCGTGCCGCTGGACCTGCTGGGCCACCGTCCCGACGTGGTCGCCGCGCGCTGGCGCGCCGAGGCCGCCCGGCACCAGATCGACAGCGCCCGCGCCGAGTTCTACCCCAACGTCAACCTCGTGGCCTTTGCCGGCTTCCAGGCGATCGGCACCGGCAACCTGCTCGGCACCGCCGCCCGCACCGCCGGTTTCGGTCCGGCCATCACCCTGCCGATCTTCCATGGCGGCGAGTTGAACGCCAACCTGGCCGGCCGCCGCGCCGACGCCGACCTGGCCGTGTCCGACTACAACCAGACCGTGCTCGACGCCGTGCACCAGGTCGCCGACGCGCTCGACGGCCTGCGCCTGCTGGAACAGGAACGGGCCCAGCAACGCCAGGCGCGCGAAGCCATCGAGGCGGCCTATGAACTGGCCGTCAACCGCTACAAGGCTGGCATGGGCAACTACCTGACCGTGCTGATCGCGCAGACCGGCGTGCTGACCCAGGCGCGGCTCGACACCGACCTGCGCATTCGCGCCTACCAGCTCGACGCCAACCTGGCCAACGCGCTGGGCGGCGGCTACGTCCCCGCCCCGGCGCAGCAGCCCGCGCCCGCCACGAACTCCACTCATTGAACGCTCCGGATTCAGACGTCATGAACGCAGCCACTCCCACGACCAACCCCGCCCGCAAACGCCTGCTGCTGACCGCGACCGGTGTTTTCATCCTCATCGCGATCGCCTACGGCATCTGGTGGGCCCTGTTCGGCGCCCACTTCGAAAGCACCGACGACGCCTACGTGCACGGCAACCTGGTGCAGATCACGCCGCAGGTGCCCGGCACCGTGGTGGCCATCGAGGCCGACGACACCGAGACCGTCGCCGCCGGCCAGCCGCTGGTGCGCATCGACCCGGCCGACACGCAGGTCGCCCTGCAGCAGGCCGAGGCCAAGCTGGCGCAGACCGTGCGCCAGGTCCGCACCTACTACGTCCAGAACGACGCGCTGGCCGCTGACGTCGACCTGCGCCAGGCCGACATCCAGCGCGCCCAGGCCGAACTGACCCGCGCCCAGAGCGACGTCACTCGCCGCCAGCAGCTGGCCAAGTCGGGCGGCGTCAGCGGCGAGGAGATCCTGCACGCCGAGGCCGCGCTGAAGACCGCGCAATCCGGCCTGGCGCAGGCCCGCGCCGCGCTGGCCGCCTCGCGCGCCAAGCTGGCGACCAACCAGGCGCTGACCCAAGGCACCACCGTGGCCGACCACCCTGACGTGCGCCAGGCCGTCGCCGGCCTGCGCAATGCCTGGCTGGCCCAGTCGCGCACGGTGCTGCCCGCCCCCGTGGGCGGCGTCATCGCCCGCCGCACCGTCCAGGTCGGCCAGCGCGTGGCCCCCGGCGCCGCGCTCATGACGGTGGTGCCGCTGGACCAGGTCTGGGTCGAAGCCAACTTCAAGGAAGGCCAGCTGCGCAAGATGCGCATCGGCCAGCCGGTCAAGATGACCGCCGACCTGTATGGCAGCTCGATCACCTACCACGGCACCGTCGCCGGGCTGGACGCCGGCACCGGCAGCGCCTTCGCCCTGCTGCCGGCCCAGAACGCCACCGGCAACTGGATCAAGGTGGTGCAGCGCGTGCCCGTGCGCATCGCGCTCGACCCCGCGGACCTGAAGACCCATCCGCTGCGCGTGGGCCTGTCGATGGACGTGGAAGTCGACGTCGGCAAGCAGGACGGCGAAGCGCTGACCGCCACCACCCGCAAGGAACCGGCCTGGTCGACGCGCGCCTTCGAACCGGCCCATGACGAGGTCGACGCCCTGATCGGCAAGATCATCCAGGCCAACCTCGCCTCCGACGAATTCACCCCGCAGGCGGCGCAGTCGCCCGTGGCCAAAGAGGGCTTGGCGCGCGGCGCCAAGTAAGGGGGCCTTCCCATGAGCACGACCGCTCAGCCCGCGGCCGGCGGCGCCCCCGCCGAGCCGACCGTACTCCCGCCAGGGACCTACCCGCCGCTGGAAGGCGCCACCCGCATCATCGGGTCGATCGCGCTGTCCACGGCGGTGTTCATGAACGTGCTGGACACCTCGATCGCGAACGTGTCCATCCCGACCATCTCCGGCGACCTGGGCGTCAGCTCCAGCCAGGGCACCTGGGTCATCACCTCGTTCGCGGTGGCCAACGCCATCACCGTGCCGCTGACCGGCTGGCTGACGCAGCGCTTCGGCCAGGTGCGGCTGTTCCTGATCTCCACCCTGCTGTTCGTGCTGGCCTCGTGGCTGTGCGGCTTCTCGCCCTCGCTCGAGGCCCTGATCGCGTTCCGCGTGCTGCAGGGCGCCGTGGCCGGGCCGATGATCCCGCTGTCGCAGACCCTGATGCTGGCCAGCTTCCCCAAGTCCAAGGCGGGCATGGCGCTGGCGGTCTGGTCGATGACGACACTGGTGGCGCCGGTGGCCGGGCCGCTGCTCGGCGGCTGGATCTCCGACAACTACACCTGGCCCTGGATCTTCTACATCAACGTGCCGGTGGGCCTGCTGGCGGCGTGGATCAGCTGGCGCATCTACGGCAACCGCGAATCGCTGACGCGCAAGCTGCCGATCGACAAGCTCGGCCTGGTGCTGCTGGTGGTGTGGGTCGGCGCGCTGCAGATCATGCTCGACAAGGGCAAGGAACTGGACTGGTTCGCCAGCCCCACCATCATCGCCCTGGCCGCCATTGCCTTCGTTGCCTTCGTCTTCTTCCTGATCTGGGAACTGACCGACGCGCATCCGGTGGTCGACTTGCGCCTGTTCAAGATCCGCAACTTCACGGTCGGCGCGCTGACGCTGGCGGTGGCCTACGGCGTGTTCTTCGGCAACGTGGTGCTGCTGCCGCTCTGGCTGCAGAGCTACATGGGCTTCACCGCCACCTACGCCGGCCTGGTGACGGCGCCGGTGGGCCTGCTGGCCATCCTGCTCACGCCGATGGTGGGCAAGATGCTGGCCACCCGCGACCCGCGCCAGATCGTGACCGTGGCGTTCCTGATCTTCGCGCTGGTGTGCTTCATGCGTTCGGGTTTCAACACCCAGACCGACGTGCGCACGCTGATGATCCCGACCATCATCCAGGGCGCGGCCATGGCGGCGTTCTTCGTGCCGCTGACTTCGATCACGCTGTCGAGCATCGAACCCTGGCGCATCCCGGCCGCCTCGGGCCTGTCGAACTTCCTGCGGCTGACCGCGGGCGCCTTCGGCACCTCGATCGCGACCACGCTGTGGGAAAACCGCGCCACGTTGCACCATGTGCAATTGACCGAATCCGCGCGGCCCGGCCAGCAGGCGTTCGATCAGACGCTCGACGTCCTGCAGAATACGGTCGGCATGTCGCACCAACAGGCCTTGAGCACGGTCGACCGGCTGATCAACGCGCAGGCATTCACGATGTCCGCGGTGGATGTCTTCTACGCCTCGGCGGTGATCTTCCTGCTGCTCACCGGCCTGGTCTGGTTCGCCCGGCCACGCTCGACCAAGGCGGGCGGCGGCGGCGGCGCGGCGGAAGCCGCGGCCGGCGCCCACTGAGAGCAGCCCCGCCTTGTCTCTGGCAAGGCGCGCACAAAAAAAGGCCCGGCGGATGCCGGGCCTTTTTTCAATGTTTCAACAGCGTGTGCCAGTCCTGCCTTTCGATCACTTCCGGCGGCAGCGCGCTCACCGGTGACAGGTTGATCACCGACACGCCACGTCCGCGCCACTGCTGCGCGGCGAAGCGGAACGACGGCTCGATGAGACGGGCGAAGTTGCGCGCCAGCCGACTGGTCTGCGGCGTCTCGCCTTCGTCGTAGAAGCGCATGCCGTGCTGCAGCGTCAGGTCCAGGCCGTGCAGGTAGACCTTGCGCGCGCCGCCCGAGATCATCACCTGCAGCGCCACGTAGGCCACCGTGTCCGCGTCGAACACGCCGAGCGACGCGTCGAAGCTGTAGCCCAGGCCCTGCTTGGCGTCCAGCAGCCGCAGGTCGGGCGACGCGGCCACCATGCGCTTGAGCACCGCGGGCGCGGCGCTGCGCTGGTAGGCCCGCTCGGAAATGAACTCGATGATGCAGATGCGGCAGCGGATATCTTCCTGCGGAATCCCCTGCATGATGTAGCGCAGCACGTCGGGCAGCACGTACAACGTCAGGTCGCAAGCGACGATCTCGCGCACCAGATCAATGCGGTCCCGCACGAAATTCTGGTCGATGATGCAGTAGTACTTGAACTGCAGATTGAACTTGCGCGCCAGCGCGATGGAGCCGTTCACCCCCATGGCCACCCGGATGTCCAGGCGGTCATAGGGAATCTCGGCGATCGACGGCCCGCTCAGGATCAGGTGCATCTCGTCGTCGTCGGGGTCGTACCCCTGCTCCAACGGCGTGATGGGTACAGACCGTCCAAACGCGCGGAAGCCACAGATCACCCCGGCCGGATTGCGCCAGATGCGCACGAACGGCCACAGGTGCTGATTGTGGCGTTGCGTGCGCGACCGCAGCATCCGGAACAGCTTGCGGGCAAAGCGGTCGGCACGACTGCCGCCCACGGGGGCGGAGGGGGAGGCGATGGAATCGACCATGGTCTGGGCCCCCTGGCAACGCATCGCGCTAGACCGCCGCGATCAGCGACGCAATGGCGTCGCCTACTTCGGCGGTGGACGCGGTGCCCTTCATGTCGCGCGTGCGCGGACCGTCGGCCAGCACCGTCTCGATAGCGCGAACCACGGCCGCCGAGGCGTCGTCATACCCCAGGAAATCCAGCATCAGCGCGCCGCTCCAGATCTGGCCGATCGGGTTGGCGATGCCTTTGCCATAAATATCGGGTGCGGAACCATGCACGGGTTCGAACAGAGACGGGAATTTGCGTTCGGGGTTCAGGTTGGCCGACGGCGCGATACCGATCGTCCCCGTGCAGGCGGGGCCGAGATCGGAAAGGATATCGCCGAAAAGGTTGGAAGCCACGACCACGTCGAACCAATCAGGATGTTGCACGAAGTGCGCGCACAGAATATCGATGTGATATTTGTCCCAGCGGACATCCGGATAGTTCCCGGCCATTTCCGCCACGCGCTGGTCCCACCAGGGCATCGAAATCGAAATGCCGTTGGACTTGGTCGCCGCCGTCAGGTGCTTGCCGCGCTTGCGGGCCAGCTCGAAGGCGAATTTCAGCACGCGCTCGGCGCCGATGCGGGTAAATACGCTTTCCTGGATGACCACTTCGCGCTGGGTGCCGCCGAACAGCACGCCGCCGCTGTTGGAATATTCACCCTCGGTGTTTTCGCGCACGATGAAGAAATCGATCTCGCCAGGCTGGCGGCCGGCCAGCGGCGACGGCACGCCGGGCATCAGGCGCACCGGGCGCAGATTGATGTACTGGTCGAATTCGCGGCGGAACTTGAACAGCGAGCCCCACAACGCCTCGTGGTCGGGCACCGTGGCCGGCCAGCCGATGGCGCCGAAGAAAATCGCCTCATGCTGGCCAATCTGCTGCTGCCAATCATCCGGCATCATTTTGCCGTGCTTGGCGTAATAATCGCAGCTCCAGTCGAAGTGGTCCCACTGGAAATCAATGCCGAAGCGTGACGCCACGGCGTCGAGCACTTTCAGGCCTTCCGGAACGACTTCCTTGCCGATTCCGTCCCCAGGGATCACCGCAATCTTGTGTTTTTTTGCCACCACTTTTTCCTTTGTCTTCCGGGAATACATCGCCCAGAATCATAGGCATAAATGGCGGTAACGCAATACCCCAAGTTACAAACAACGTACTACCCGACGTTACAGCGCCGGATTCGGTTTGTTCCGAAGATGGAATACAGAATTCAACGGCGCGTCTTGGACCCCAGCAGCGATCCCAGGATGCCGCGCGCCAGTTGCGTCGCGATCGAACGCGCCGTGCTCTTGGCGAAGGTCTGCACCACACCGTCGCGCTTGCCGCCGCGCGGGCCGGTGGAGCCGAACAGCACATCGTTCAGGCTGTCCATCAGGCCGCCGCCCTGTGCCTCGGCGGGCGCGCCGCCCGCGGTCGGCGTCGGCGCGGCCTTGCCAGGCGCCTGATCGGCCGGCGCCGCCGCGCGTCCAGCCAGCACCTCGTAGGCGGACTCGCGGTCGATGGCCTTGTCATATTTGGCCGACATCGGGCTGCCCTGGCGCAAGGCCTGGCGCTCGGCGTCGGTGGCCGGGCCGATGCGGCTGCCGGGCGGCACGATCCAGGCGCGCTCGGTCGGCATCGGCCGGCCCTTGGCGTCCAGCAGCGACACCAGCGCCTCGCCCACGCCCAGCTCGGTGATGGCCGCCTCGATATCCAGCCCCGGATTGGGCCGCATGGTCTGGGCCGCGGTCTTGACGGCCTTCTGGTCGCGCGGCGTGAAGGCACGCAACGCGTGCTGCACCCGGTTGCCCAGCTGGCCCAGCACGGTGTCGGGAATGTCCAGCGGATTCTGCGTCACGAAATACACGCCCACGCCCTTGGAACGCACCAGCCGCACCACCTGTTCGATCTTGGTCAGCAAGGCCGGCGGCGCGTCGTTGAACAGCAGGTGCGCCTCGTCGAAGAAGAACACCAGCTTGGGCTGGTCGACGTCGCCCACTTCGGGCAGCTTCTCGTACAGGTCGGCCAGCAGCCAGAGCAGGAAGATCGCATACAGCCGCGGCGCCTGCATCAGCTTGTCGGCGGCCAGCACATTGACGATGCCGCGGCCCTGGGCGTCGGTGCGCATCAGGTCGGCCACGTCCAGCATCGGCTCGCCGAAGAATTTCTCCGCGCCCTGCGACTCCAGCGCCAGCAGGCCGCGCTGGATCGCGCCGACGCTGGCGGCGGACACATTGCCGTAGCGCGTCTTGAGCTCGGCGGCGCGGTCGGCGACGTTCTGCAGCATGGCGCGCAGGTCTTTCAGGTCCAGCAGCAGCTGGCCCTCGTCGTCCGCCACCTTGAACACCAGCGTCAGCACGCCTTCCTGGGTGTCGTTGAGTTCGAGGATGCGCGCCAGCAGCAGCGGCCCCATGTCGGTGATGGTGGCGCGCACCGGCGTGCCCTGCTCGCCGAACACGTCCCACAGGGCCACCGGGCTGGCGCCCCAGGCCGGTTCGTCCAGGCCGAGGTTCTTGAGCCGCTCCTGCAGCTTGGGGCTGGCCACCCCGGCCTGCGAAATGCCGGTCAGGTCGCCCTTGACGTCGGCCATGAAGACCGGCGTGCCCAGGCGCGAGAAGGATTCGGCCAGGACCTGCAGGGTGACGGTCTTGCCGGTGCCGGTGGCGCCGGTGATGCAGCCGTGGCGGTTGGCCAGGGCTGGCAGCAGCGCCAACTCGGTCTGCGCATTCTTGGCGATGACGATGGGGTTGGGCATGGGCAACTCTCCGGACCGGATGACTCAGATGCCCAAGTGTAGAGCCTGCGGTGGCGCTTGTGCGCGTGGCAATATGGACACAGGCGGGCGACTCCCGGGCGCGCAGGCCGCCGGCACGGTAAAATGCCGTTTTTGCAGACAATTTATCCTGGGAAGCCATGGCCGGACACAGCAAATGGGCCAATATTCAGCACCGCAAAGGCCGCCAAGACGCCAAACGCGGAAAGCTCTGGACCAAGATCATTCGTGAAATCACCGTGGCGGCGCGCGCCGGCGGCCCCGACCCGGACAGCAACCCGCGCTTGCGCATGGCCTGGGACAAGGCCACCGACGCCAACATGCCCAAGGACAACATCCAGCGCGCCATCCAGCGCGGCGCGGGCGGCGCGGACGGCGAAGCGTACGAGGAAGTGCGCTACGAGGGCTACGGCATCGGCGGCGCGGCGGTCATCGTCGACTGCATGACCGACAACCGCACCCGCACCGTGGCCGAAGTGCGCCACGCCTTCGCCAAGAACGGCGGCAACCTGGGCCAGGAAGGCTCGGTCGCCTTCATGTTCAAGCACTGCGGCCAATTCGTGTTCGCTCCCGGCACGCCGGAAGACAAGGTCATGGAAGCCGCCCTCGAGGCTGGCGCCGAAGACATCGCCACCGACGAGGAAGGCGTGATCGAAGTCATCTGCGCCCCGACCGACTACGCCGCCGTGCGCAAGGCGTTCGACGACGCCGGCCTGAAGGCCGAAGTCGACGGCATCGTCATGAAGGCCCTGAACGAAACCGAACTGGCCGGCGAAGACGCCATCAAGATGCAGAAACTGCTCGACGCCCTGGAAGGCCTGGACGACGTGCAGGAAGTCTATACCACCGTCATTTTCGACGAAGCGCAGTAAGTTGTCTCGCGACACTCGACTGGCAACCTTAAGAATCACGCAACAATGAAACTCCTGGTAATTGGCTCGGGCGGCCGCGAACATGCCCTCGCCTGGCGACTGGCCCGCTCCCCGCGCGTACACAAGGTGTACGTGGCGCCGGGCAACGGCGGCACGCAACGGGCCGAGCAGATGGAAAACATCCCGCTCACCAATGCCGAGGAACTGGCTGACTTCGTCCAGCGCGAAGGCATCGCCCTGACGGTCGTCGGCCCCGAGGCGCCGCTGGCCGCCGGCGTGGTCGATGTCTTCCGCGCCCGCGGCCTGAAGATCTTCGGGCCGACCAAGGCCGCCGCGCAGCTGGAAAGCTCCAAGGACTACGCCAAGGCCTTCATGGTCCGGCACAACATCCCGACCGCGCGCTACGCCACCTTCACCGACCCGGTCCAGGCCCACGCCTACATCGACCAGGAAGGCGCCCCCATCGTGATCAAGGCCGACGGCCTGGCCGCGGGCAAGGGCGTGGTGGTCGCCGCCACGCTCGAAGAGGCCCACGCCGCCGTCGACGCCATGCTGGGCGACGGCTCCATGGGCGAAGCCGGCGCGCGCGTCGTCATCGAGGAATGCCTGGTGGGCGAGGAAGCCAGCTTCATCGTCATGTGCGACGGCCGCAACGTGCTGGCCCTGGCCACCAGCCAGGACCACAAGCGCCTGCAGGACGGCGACCAGGGCCCGAACACGGGCGGCATGGGCGCCTACTCGCCCGCCCCCATCGTCACGCCCGAGCTGCACCACCGCATCATGCGCGAAATCATCCTGCCGACCGTGCAGGGCATGACGCGCGACGGCATCCCCTACACCGGCTTTCTGTACGCCGGCCTGATGATCGCCCCCGGCGACGACCCCGACCGCGACATCAAGACGCTGGAATTCAACTGCCGCATGGGCGACCCCGAAACCCAGCCGATCATGATGCGCGTCAAGAGCGACCTGCTGGACGCGCTCGAGCACGCCGTCGAAGGCACGCTGGACCAGGCCGACATCACCTGGGACCGCCGCACCGCCCTGGGCGTGGTGCTGGCTTCGCACAACTACCCCAACACCCCGCGCACCGGCGACGTCATCCGCGGCCTGCCGGCCGATGCCGACGACTGCATGGTGTTCCACGCGGCCACCCGCCTGGAAGGCGAGGAAACCCAGACCACCGGCGGCCGCGTGCTGTGCGTCACGGCGCTGGGCGACTCGGTCAAGATGGCGCGCGACCGCGTGTACGAAGCGATCGACGGCATCCACTTCGACGGCCGCCAGTACCGCAGCGATATCGGCTGGCGCGCGCTCAAGCCGTCGCAGCAGAAGCCCAAGTCCAACGCGTAACCGGAAGCGCCGATGAACGCCTTGCCCGTCGCCGACGTCCGCGGCTACCTCACCGGCCTGCAGTCCCGCATCGTCGCCGCGCTGGAGGCCGCCGAGGGCGGCCCCTTCCGCAACGACGAATGGGTCCGGCCCGAGGGCGGCGGCGGCGTCTCGCGCCTGCTCGAGGGCGGCCAGCTGTTCGAGCGCGCCGGCGTGCTGTTCAGCCACGTCCGCGGCTCGAAGCTGCCGCCGTCGGCCAGCGCGCACCGGCCCGAACTGGCCGGCCGCTCCTGGGAAGCCATGGGCGTGTCGATGGTGCTGCATCCGCGCAATCCGTACGTGCCCACCACGCACATGAACGTGCGCATGTTCGTCGCCGCGGCCCGCCCCGGCCATGACGAAGCCGACGTGTTCTGGTTCGGCGGCGGCATCGACCTCACGCCCTACTACCCCTTCGAGGAAGACGCGCGCCACTTCCACGCGGTGTGCCGCGACGCGCTGGCCGGCCATGGCGCCGACTACTACCCGCGCTACAAGCGCTGGTGCGACGAATACTTCTTCCTCAAGCACCGCAACGAAACCCGCGGCATCGGCGGCATCTTCTTCGACGACCTGAACGCCCCGGGTTTCGACGCCTCGTTCGCCCTGACGCGCTCGGTCGGCGACGCCTTCCTCGACAGCTACCTGCCGATCGTCGAACGCCGCCGCGGCACGCCCTACGGCGAGCGCGAGCGCGATTTCCAGGCCTATCGCCGCGGCCGCTACGTCGAATTCAACCTGGTGTTCGACCGCGGCACGCTGTTCGGCCTGCAATCCGGCGGCCGCACCGAGTCGATCCTGCTGTCCATGCCGCCGCTGGCGCAATGGCGCTACGACTGGCACCCGGAAGCCGGCACGCCCGAAGCCGGGCTGGCCGCCTACCTGACGCCGCGGGACTGGGTGTGACGCGTATCGGGCTCCTGGGCGGCAGCTTCGACCCCGTCCACGTCGCGCATGTCGCGCTCGCCGACAACGCCCTGCGCGCGCTCGGCCTGGCCCAGGTGCAGTTGATCCCGGCGGCCAACCCGTGGCAGCGCGCGGCCCTGAACGCCACCGAAGACCAGCGCCGCGCCATGCTGGAACTGGCCATCGCCGGCCACGACGGCCTGGTCGTCAACCCGATCGAACTCGAGCGCGGCGGCGCCACCTACACCATCGACACCCTGCGCGCCCTGCCCGCGGGTGCCCGCTACGTCTGGCTGCTGGGCGCCGACCAGCTGGCCAATTTCTGCACCTGGCAGTCCTGGCGCGACATCGTCGGCCTGGTCGACCTGGCCGTCGCGACGCGGCCCGGCACGCCGCTGGCGCCGCCGGCCGAATTGGCCGACTGCCTGCGCGAGCAGGGGCGCCAGCTGGAAGAATTGCCGTTTGCCCCGATGCCGGTGTCGGCCTCGCAGATCCGCGAGCGCCTGGCCCGGGGTGAATCCACCGACGGCCTGCTGGCCCCTTCCGTCGCCGCCTATATTGCGGCGCACCATCTTTACCGATAAACCCATCCCGCCCGGGCGCGCAGCGCCACGGAACCGGCACCCGCCGTCCGTGAGCGGGTTATATTTGCAGCTATGGATATTCAGAAACTCCAACGCGCCGTCATCGACGCCCTCGAAGACGTCAAGGCGCAAGACATCAAGGTCTTCAACACCACGCATCTGACCAGCCTGTTCGATCGCGTCGTGATTGCAAGCGCCACCTCCAACCGCCAGACGCGGGCGCTGGCCTCCAGCGTGGCCGACCGCGGGCGCGCGCTCGACCTCTCCGGCATCACCATCGAAGGCGAGGACACCGGTGAATGGGTCGTCGTCGACCTGGGCGACGTCGTGGTCCACATCATGCAACCCGCCATCCGCCAGTACTACAACCTGGAAGAGATCTGGGGCGGCAAGCCGGTGCGCGTCAAGCTGCTGCCGGAATCCACCCGGGTCGCGCCGATCGCCAGCGACAGCGCCTACGACAGCACCGACGACTAAGGCACGTCGTGAAGCTGATCGTCGCCGCCGTGGGCACGCGCATGCCGGACTGGGTGCAGACCGCCTGGGACGACTACGCCAAGCGCCTGCCCCCCGACTGCGCGCTCGAACTTCGCGAGATCAAGCCCGAGTCCCGCACCACCGGCAAGACCCCGGCCCAGATGATGGCCGCCGAGGCCAAGCGCATCGAGGCCGCCCTGCCGGCCGGCGCGCTGCGCCTGGCGCTGGACGAACGCGGCCGCGACCTCACCACCATGGCGCTGTCGCAAAAGCTCGAGCAATGGCGCGCGGGCGGCCAGGACGTCGCCTTCCTGGTCGGCGGCCCGGACGGGCTGGATGCCGACCTCAAGGCCTCGTGCAGCGGCCAATTGCGGTTGTCGTCGCTGACGCTGCCGCACCCCATGGTGCGCGTGGTGCTGGCCGAACAGCTCTATCGCGCCTGGGCCATCATGACCAACCATCCCTATCACCGCGCCTGAGGCATGACGCCTGGCGCCAGCCTGGCGCGTCCGCCGCGCGCCGCCTCCCATGACTGACGCCAACACTCCCGCACGCCTCTATCTCGCCTCCGCCAGCCCCCGCCGGCGCGAACTGCTGACGCAGATCGGCCTGGCGCACGAGGTGCTGCGCGTCCCCGCGCCGCCCGGCGAAGACGAACCGCAGCACCCCGGCGAAAGCGCCGCCGACTATGTCCAGCGCACCGCGCGCGACAAGGCCGAGCGCGGCCGCGACTGGCTGCGCGCGCAAGCCCTGCCCGTCCTGCCGCTGCTGGCCGCCGACACCACCGTCATCCTCGACGGCCAGGTGCTGGGCAAGCCCGCCGACCGCGACGACGCCATCCGCATCCTGCGGGCGCTGTCGGGCCAGACGCACCAGGTGCATACCGCTGTCGCCCTGTGGACGGGCGACCGCCTGCTGGAAGCGGTCTCGATCACCCACGTGCGGATGCGTCCGCTCGAACTCGACGAAATCGCGCGCTATTGCGACAGCGGCGAACCGTTCGGCAAGGCCGGCGCCTACGGCATCCAGGGCCTGGCCGGCGCCTTCGTCGCGAACATCGACGGCAGCTACACCGGCGTCATGGGCCTGCCGCTGTTCGAAACCGCCAACCTGTTGCGGGCCGCCGGCATCGCGATTCCCTGATTGCGCGCGATCCCATTAAAAAGCCCCCGGGCCGCAAGGTCCGGGGGCTTTTTGCCATGATCAAGCCGTGGCGATCAGCTCTGCGACGTCGACACTCGCGCCATCGCCTGCGGCTGCGCGGCCGGCGCCTCGCCTTCCAGCGCGGCATGCAGCTGGTCCTTGTCCAGTTCGCCTTCCCAACGCGCCACCACGACGGCGGCGGTGGCGTTGCCGACCAGGTTGGTCAGCGCACGGCATTCGGACATGAAGCGGTCCACGCCCAGGATCAGCGCCATGCCGGCCACCGGCACCGTCGGCACCACCGACAGCGTCGCGGCCAGCGTGATGAAGCCGGCGCCCGTCACGCCCGCGGCGCCCTTGGAGCTCAGCATCGCCACCAGCAGCAGCAGGATCTGGTCGCCCAGCGACAGCGGAATGTCGCAGGCCTGGGCAATGAACAGCGCCGCCATCGTCATGTAGATGTTGGTGCCATCCAGGTTGAACGAATAACCGGTGGGCACCACCAGGCCGACCACCGACTTCGAGCAGCCGGCGCGTTCCATCTTCTGCATCAACGTCGGCAGCGCGGCTTCCGACGAGCTCGTGCCCAGCACCAGCAGCAGTTCTTCTCGGATGTAGCGCACCAGCTTCAGGATCGAGAAGCCGTTGTAGCGCGCCACCAGGCCCAGCACGACCACCACGAACAGCACCGAGGTGGCGTAGAACGTGCCCACCAGCATCGCCAGGTTGATGATCGACTTGATGCCGTACTTGCCGATGGTGAACGCCATGGCGCCGAAGGCGCCGATGGGCGCGGCCTTCATCAGGATCGCAACCAGCTTGAAGATGGGCTGGGCCAACGCCGTCAGGAAGTCCAGCACCGGCTTGCCGCGCTCGCCGACCTGGGCCAGCGCGATGCCGAACAGCACGGCCACGAACAGCACCTGCAGGATATCGCCGCCGACGAACGGACTGAAGATCGTGGTGGGGATGACGTTCAGCAGGAAGCCGGTGATGGTCGAGTCATGCGCCTTGGCGACATAGCCCGACACCGCCTTCTGGTCCAGCGTGGCCGGATTGATGTGCATGCCGGCGCCCGGCTGCACGATGTGGCTCACCACCATGCCCACGATCAGGGCCAGGGTCGAGAACACCAGGAAGTACAGCATGGCCTTGCCCGCCACGCGCCCGACCTTCTTCAGGTCGCTCATGGCCGCGATACCGGTCGCCACCGTCAGGAAGATCACCGGGGCGATGATCATCTTCACCAGCTTGATGAAGCCATCACCCAGGGGTTGCATGGCCTGGCCGAGGTCGGGCTTGAAATAGCCCAGCAGAATGCCGATCACAATCGCGAAAAGCACCTGCACGTACAGGATTTGATAGAACTTGAGCTTGCGCGCGGGCGCGCTTTGATCTACTTCGATCATCGGGATTTGTCCCCACCAGGGGCCCCATGCTCCATGCGACGATGCGCAGCGGGTATCGGGGCGTTATCTCTTTTAAAGCCGTGCGTATCTCCGCAGGCCGATTTCACCCGATGAGCAATATCGCCGGGCTTGCCCAGCTATATGCAAATGCCGTGCCAACCCGGGACAGATCGTCCCCTGAATTCAAGCCCTTGATTCAGCTACGATTTTTCAGACGCGCCCAGGATGGTGAAGAAAAGAATGGCGAAATATCACACAGAACTCAGCTAGAATGTGCGAAAAACCGCACAACATCATGTCCACTCGCCCTTCCCCCCAGGCCGCGCCCGCGGCGGCGCCTGCCCAAGCGGATGGCGCCGCGCCCCGGCGCCGTCCGGCGTGGCCCTGGGCCCTGCTGATTCTGGCGGCCGTGGCCGTGGTATTCGGCATCCTGCATGCCGCCAGCGAATGGGCGCGCGACGGCGCCCTCAAGGAAGCCTATCTGCAGGCCCGCAGCGCGGGCCAGATCAACGCCGCCCTGCTGCGCAACAACCTGGATAAATTCCGCGCGCTGCCCTTCGTCCTGACCCGCGATGTCGATCTGCGCGCCACGCTGCAGAATCCCACGGCGGCGCAGATCGAATCGCTCGACGAAAAACTCGACACCCTGAGCCGCGGCGTGGGCGCCTCGGCCATCTACGTACTGGACCAGACCGGCTATGCCATCGCCGCCAGCAACTGGCGCGAACCCGCCACCTTCGTCGGCGTCGACTACCAGTTCCGGCCGTACTTCCGCGGCGCCGTGGCGCATGGCTCGGCCGAGCATTTCGCGCTCGGCACCATCAGCCACGAAGCCGGCCTGTACCTGTCGCGGCGGGTCGATGACACTAACGGCGTGATGCTCGGCGTCGTGGTGCTGAAGGTCGACTTCCGCGACCTGGAAGCCGACTGGCGCCAGTCCAACGCGCCCATCTTCGTCACCGACGAACATGGCGTGGTGCTGCTGGGCAGCGTGCCCGACTGGCGTTTCCGCGTGCTGAAGCCACTGGCGCCCGACCTGGCCCAGACTCTGCGCACCAGCCTGCAGTTCGGCGACGCCATGTTCCAGCCGCTGCCCTTGCAGCCCACCCCGAGAACCGTCAGCGGCGGCCAGCTGTTGCGATCCGACGAAGCCCTGCCGCAGATCCCTGCGGGCGCGCCGCTGCTGCACACCACCCTGCCCATCGTGGAATCGCCAGGCTGGACGCTGCACCTGCTGTCGCCGGTGCAATCCGCGCTGAACCGCGCCACCGCCAATGCGCAATTGGGCGCCCTGCTGGCCCAGGGCGTGCTGTCCGCCATCATCGGCATCCTGCTTTACCGTCGCCATCGCAGCCGTGAAGGCGCCGCCCAGCAGATGGCCGTGCGACAGCAGCTGGCCGCCCAGGTAGAAGAACGCACCGCGCAACTGCGCGAGGTCAACCAGCAACTGCTGGCGCAGATGGATGAACGCCAGCGCACCGAGGCGCGCCTGCACACCATGCAGGACGAGCTGGTGCAAGCCAGCAAGCTCGCGCTGCTGGGCCAGGTCGCCGCCGGCGTCGCGCACGAGATCAACCAGCCGGTGGCCGCGATCCGCGCCTATGCCGACAACGCCGCCGAATTCCTGCGCCGCCAGGACCCGGCCTCCGTCGAGGAAAACCTGGGCACCATTGCCTCGCTCACCGACCGCATCGGCCATATCACTGGCGAGTTGCGGGCCTTCTCGCGCAAGGCTGGCGCTTCGGTCGGCCCGACCAGCCTGAAGGAAGCCTTGGACGGCGCGCTGCTGCTGGTCGGCCCGCGCGCCAGGCGCCAGCGCGTGGTGCTGCAACGCCCGCCGGTGGAACAGGACTACCTAGTGCAGGCCAACCGCATACGCCTCGAACAGGTACTGGTGAACCTGCTGCAGAACGGCATGGATGCGCTCGAGGGCCAGGCCGACGGCCGCATCATCATCGCGCTGCAGGACATGGGCGCCTCGGTGCAATTGTTCGTCAACGATAACGGCCCGGGCCTGTCGCCCGAAGCCAGCGCCCGCCTCTTCACGCCATTCCACACCACCAAGGCCGAAGGCCTGGGGTTGGGCCTGGTGATCTCACGCGACATCGTCGCCGAATTCGGCGGCGACCTCCGCGCCGCCCATCCCGGCGACGCCATCTTTCCCGCGCCCCACGGCCCCGGCCGCGGCGCAATGTTCACCCTGACGCTGCGCAAGTCGCCGCCTTCGATCCATGACCCGCGTCCCTGACACCGACCATTCCCAACCGGCGCCGCCAGGCGCCATGCCCGGGGCCTCCCTGCTGGAAGATCCCCGCGCCAAGCCGGCCGTGCCCCGCGTCGCCTTCATCGACGACGACGAGGAACTGCGCCGCGCCAACGTGCAGACGCTCAAGCTGCACGGCATCGCGGTCGACGCCCATGCCAGCGCGCGCGGCGCGCTGGCCACGATCAATCGTGATTTCGACGGCGTGGTGGTCACCGATATCCGCATGCCCGACATCGACGGGCTGCAGCTGTTCCAGCGCCTGCGGGCTATCGACCCGGAAATTCCCGTCATCCTCATCACCGGCCACGGCGACATCGCCATGGCGGTGCAATGCATGCGCGATGGCGCCTATGATTTCCTGGCCAAGCCCTATCCGCCCGATCGCCTGGTCACCGCGATCACCCACGCCGCCGAGAAACGTCACCTGGTGCTGGAGAACCGCCGCCTGCGCGAAGCCGCGTTCGCGGTCGAAGCCGACGAAGTGCCCTTCATCGGCACCGCGCCGGCGATGCAGCGCATCAAGCAGACGCTGCGCCACATCGCCGATGCCGACGTCGACGTGCTGGTGGAAGGCGAAACAGGCACCGGCAAGGAAGTGGTCGCCACCGCCCTGCATCGCCTGAGCCGCCGGCGCCATCACGCACTGGTCGCGATCAATTGCGGCGCGCTGCCGGAAAGCGTGATCGAAAGCGAGCTGTTCGGCCACGAGGCCGGCGCCTTCACCGGCGCGCAGAAGCGGCGCATCGGCCGCATCGAGCACGCCAGCGGCGGCACCCTGTTCCTGGACGAAATCGAAAGCATGCCGCTGGCGGTACAGGTCAAGCTGCTGCGCGTGCTCGAATCGCGCCAGATTACCCCCCTGGGCAGCAACGAAGTCCGCAGTCTGGACCTGCGCGTCGTCGCCGCCACCAAGGAAGACCTGGGCAGCCCGGCCATCCGCGCCAAATTCCGCGAAGACCTGTTCTACCGCCTGAATGTGGTCACCATCCGCATTCCGCCGCTGCGCGAACGTCGCGAAGACATCCCGCTGCTGCTGGCCCACTACCTGGGACACGCCTCTCGTCGCTTCCAGCGCGACATTCCCGACATGCCCGCCGACATCAAGCGCCACCTGCTGACGCACGACTGGCCGGGCAATGTGCGGGAACTCGCACACTTCGCCGAACGCTTCGTCCTGGGCGTGCTCAACACGCCCGCCGCGGCCTTGCCGGAGCAGGAATCCACACCGGGTACGCTGCCGGAAAAGATGGAGCGTTTCGAGGCCCAGCTCATTCGCGAAGCGCTCGCCGCCCACCAGGGCGACGTCCGCGCGACACTGGAAGCGCTGGGCATCCCACGCAAGACCTTCTACGACAAGTTGCAGCGCCACGGCATTGACCGCCAGGACTACACCGGGGCGGCATCGCTGAGCTGAAGCCGGCCTCCCAATGCATCCACATTGGGGCTGTCATGTGTTTTGGTTAGCGGGCCACCTTGCAGACGGCTGCAAATACACCAATAGATGGTCAGCCCAACAAGCAAAAACCCCCGTGCGGCGCCAGCCGCGCGGGGGTTTCTTTTTGGGGTTTTCCGCGCGCACCAAAGACAAAACCCCACAGGCGAGAGCCTATGGGGTTTTGCGGAATAAAAGCCTGACGATGACCTACTTTCACAGACGTCCGTCCACTATCATCGGCGCAAAGGCGTTTCAC
>NZ_CADIJR010000017.1 GCF_902859645.1 Achromobacter insuavis
CGCCGCGCCCGCCCCGGCGCCGGTGGCCGAGCCCGCCCAGCCGGAGCCGGAGCCGTCCCGCGACGCCGGCCGCACCATCCTGGTCATCGAGGACGATGAACGCTTTGCCGCCATCCTCGGCGACCTGGCGCGCGAGATGGGCTTCGGCTGCCTGGCCGCGCACACCGCCACCGACGGCCTGGCGCTGGCGGCGCAGCGCCGGCCCGACGCCATCGTGCTCGACATCAACCTGCCCGACTTCTCCGGCCTGGGCGTGCTGGACCAGCTCAAGCGCAATCCCCACACCCGCCACATCCCGGTGCACATTGTCTCGGTGGCCGACTACGCGCAGGAGGCCATGGGCCGCGGCGCCATCGGCTACGCGCTCAAGCCGGTCAAGCGCGAGGAACTGACGCAGGCGCTGCGGCGCCTGGAGGCCAAGTTCACCCAGAACGTGCGGCGCGTGCTGGTGGTGGAGGACGACGACCGCCAGCGCGAAAGCGTGCGCGAGCTGCTGGCGCGCGACGACGTCGAGATCGTGCCGGCCGCGACCGCCAGCGCCGCCCTCGACCTGCTGCGCGAGACCACCTTCGACTGCGTGGTCATGGACCTGAACCTGCCCGACATCAGCGGCTACGAGCTGCTGCGCGAGATGGCCGAACAGGAAAGCGTGTCGTTCCCGCCCGTGATCGTGTACACCGGCCGGGCGCTGTCGCGCGATGAAGAGCAGCAGCTGCGCCGCTTCTCCAAGTCGATCATCATCAAGGACGCGCGCTCGCCCGAGCGCCTGCTCGACGAGGTGACGCTGTTCCTGCACCAGGTCGAGGCCGACCTGCCGCCGCAGCAGCGCCAGATGCTGGAGCTGGCGCGCAGCCGCGACAGCACGCTGGAAGGCCGCACGGTGCTGGTGGTCGAGGACGACGTGCGCAACGTGTTCGCGCTGTCGAGCATCCTGGAGCCGACCGGCCTGCGGGTCGAGATCGCGCGCAACGGCCGCGAGGCCCTCGAAGCGCTGGATCGCGTCGGCGTGGACGGCCACCCGGCGATCGACCTGGTGCTGATGGACATCATGATGCCCGAGATGGACGGCTACACCGCCATGCGCGAGATCCGCACGCGGCCCGAGTGGCGCCGCCTGCCGATCATCGCGCTGACCGCCAAGGCCATGAAGGACGACCAGGAGAAATGCCTGGCCGCCGGCGCCAACGACTACATCGCCAAGCCGCTGGACGTGGAGCGGCTGCTGTCGCTGGTGCGCGTCTGGATGCGCAAGTAGCGCGGCCCCGCGACCATGCCCCAGTCCCCACCGAACAAGGCGCAGACCGACGATATCGAGCAGCGGCTGCTGCTCGACGCGATCTATCACCAGTACCACTACGATTTCCGCGCCTACGCGCAGGCCTCGCTCAAGCGGCGCCTGCAGAGCGCGCTGTCCCACTTCGGCTGCAAGACCCTGTCGCAGCTGCAGGACCGCGTGCTGCATGAGCCTTCGGTGTTCACCGGCCTGCTGCAATTCCTGACGGTGCAGGTCAGCGACATGTTCCGCGACCCCAGCTACTTCCGGGCGCTGCGCCGCGAAGTGGTGCCGATCCTGCGCACCTATCCCTCGATCAAGGTGTGGGTGGCCGGCTGCAGCGCCGGCGAAGAGGTCTATTCGCTCGCCATCCTGCTGCACGAGGAAGGCCTGCTGGACCGCGCCCTGATCTACGCGACCGACATCAACCCGCAGGCGCTGCGCGCGGCCGAACAGGGCGTGTTCGACCTGGAGCGGGTCGCCGCCTTCACCCGCAACCACGCCGAGTCCGGCGGCCACGGCTCGCTGTCCGACTACTACACCGCGCGCTACGGCCGCGTGGTGTTCGACAAGCAGCTGCGCGAACACATGGTGTTCTCCGACCACAGCCTGGCCACCGACAGCGTGTTCGCCGAGGTGCACCTGGTGTCGTGCCGCAACGTGCTTATCTATTTCGAGCGCGATCTGCAGAACCGCGCGCTGCGCCTGTTCCATGACGCGCTGGTGCATCGCGGCTTCATGGGCCTGGGCTCGCGCGAATCGGTGCGCTTTTCCGCCCAGGCCGACGGCTTCGACGACTTCGTGCTCGAAGACCGCATCTACCGCAAGAAGGCGGGCCTGTGAGCGCCCCGACGCCGGATCGCCGCGACGCGGCGGGCGCCTGGGACGCCATCGTCATCGGCGGCTCGTCGGGCGCCATCGAGGTCCTGAACCTGCTGCTGCCCGCCCTGCCGGCCGGCCTGCGCGCGGCCGTTATCGTGCTGCTGCACCTGCCGCGCGACCGCCGCAGCCTCTTGGTCGACATCTTCCGCGACCGCTGCGCGCTGCCGCTGTGCGAGGCCGAGGACCAACAGGCGATCCAGCCGGGACAGCTGTATTTCGCGCCGCCCGACTACCACCTGCTGGTCGACCACGGGCCGCGCCTGGCGCTGTCAATCGGCCCGCTGGTGCATTTCTCGCGGCCGTCGATCGACGTGCTGTTCCAATCCGCCGCCGACGGCTACGGCGAGCGGCTGCTGGGCATCCTGCTGTCGGGCGCCAATGAGGACGGCGCCGCCGGCCTGGCCGCGATCCACGCCGCCGGCGGCCGCGCCGTGGTCCAGGCGCCGGACACCGCCGCCGTGCGCGCCATGCCCGACGCCGCCCTGGCGCGCATCGACGCCCCCCTGGTCCTGGCGCCTGACGCCATCGCGGCGCTGCTGTCGCAATTGCCCGCGCAGCCGCGGCCCTGATCCCCCTACTCCAAGACACCATGCTATTGACACCTGCCAAACCCTCGGACGACCGCATCAAGTGCCTATTGGTCGACGATGTGCCCGAGAACCTGGTGGCGCTGGAGGCGCTGCTGGCGAGCGACCGGGTCGACGTGCTCAAGGCGCAGTCGGGCCCGCAGGCGCTGGAACTGCTGCTGAACCACCCAGACGTGGCGCTGGCGCTGCTCGACGTGCAGATGCCCGACATGAACGGCTTCGAGCTGGCCGAGCTGATCCGCGGCAGCGAACGCACCCGCCACATTCCGCTGATCTTCATCACCGCCGGCTCGCGCGAACAGAACTGGCAGTTCCGCGGCTACGAGAGCGGCGCGGTGGACTTCCTCTACAAGCCGGTCGACCCCTACATGCTGCGCAGCAAGGCGAACGTGTTCTTCGAGTTGCACGAACGCCGGCGCGCGCTGGCGCAGCAGCTGGAAGCGCGCACCGAGGCCCTGCGGGTCAACGACATGTTCATGGCCGTGCTCAGCCACGACCTGCGCACACCGCTGCAGGCCGTCATCATGGGCGCCTCGATGCTGGAGCGCCAGGGCGGCGACGCGCGCGTGGTCAGCCTGGCGCAACGCATGCTGCAAAGCGGCGAGCGCATGAAGCACCTGATCGAGGACCTGCTCGACGTGACGCGCATCCGCCAGGCGGGCGGCCTGGCCCTGGCGCCCGCGCGCATCAGCATGGAAACGCTGGTCAGCCGCACGCTGGATGAATTGCGCACCGGCTTCGCCGACCGCCAGATCGAGGCCGAATGCCACGGCGACCCGGTCGGCGACTGGGACGGCGAGCGCATCGCGCAGGTGCTGGCCAATCTGCTCGGCAACGCCCTGCACCACGGCGCCCGCGACGTCCCGGTGCGGGTCGAGGTGGACGGCTCCGCCGCCGATCGGGTGGTGGTCACGGTCAGCAACGGCGGCAGCATTCCCGCGGAACTGCTGCCGCAGCTGTTCAACCCGTTCCGCAGCGGCGCGCGGCCGGCCGGGGGCCATCGCGGCCTGGGCCTGGGGCTGTTCATCGCGCAGCAGGTGGCGCAATCGCATGGCGGCCGCATCAGCGCCGAATCGCGCGACGCCATCACCCGCTTCCGCGTGGCGCTGCCACGGCAGGCGTCGACCGCTCAGGGTTGAGGCCCGGCCCCGCGCCCCATGAGCCCCGCGCGCCCGGGCCAAGGCGGCGCGCATCGCCGGATCGGGGACCTGGACCGCGCAACGACGCCGGAGTTTTCGGTAGTATGTCGCCATGGTGCCGCGGCGCGTTCCCGCCGCCGCCCCCCTCCCGCGCATTCTGCGGCCGCACGCCAATGTGACCCCGGATATTCGTCATGCCCGACCCGATACGTCTGCAGGCCTTGATACAGGATTGCGCGCGCGGCCAGGAATCCGCGCTGGCCGAACTCTATCGCCAAACGTCCCCGCATCTGTTTGCCCTCGCCGTCCGTATATTGCGACGAAGCGACTGGGCGGAAGAAGTCCTCCAGGACAGCTTCATCAATATCTGGCGCAACGCCGCCCGCTATTCTTCGGAACAGAGCCAAGTCATGACCTGGATGACCCGCATCGTGCGCAACCGCTGTATCGACCTGCTGCGCAGGCCGGACCTGGAGCGCCCGGACGCCGACGGCGAACTGACGCTGGCCTGGGCGGATGACGCGCCCGGCCCCTTCGAGCGCCTGCAGACCGACCAGGACGCCCGGCGCCTGGCCGACTGCCTCAAACAGCTGGAAGGCCAGCAGCGCGCGGCCATCGCGCTGTCCTTCTTCGATGACCTGAGCCACAGCGAGATCGCCCGGCGCCTGCAGGCGCCGCTGGGCACGATCAAGAGCTGGGTGCGGCGGGGCATGGAACGGCTCAAGAGGTGCCTGTCATGAACTACCGCGATCCGCAATTGCGCGCCCGGCTGGCGGCCGACTATGTCTCGGGCGCCATGCGCGGCGGCGCCCGCCGCCGCTTCGAGGGCCTGATGGCCGCCGATGCCAACCTGCGCCGGCAGGTGCGGGGCTGGGAAGACGACATCTACCCCCTGCTCTGGTCGCTGCCGGGCAGGACGCCGCCTGGCCGCGTCTGGCGCGCCATCGAATCGCGCCTGCGCCCCGGCGCCGCCCCCTGGTGGCGCGGCCTGGCGTTCTGGCGCATCGCCAGCGGCGCGCTGGCCGCCCTGCTGGTGGCCGGCGTCGTCATCTACCCCATGCAGGTGGACCGCGCCGCCCGCGCGCAGCTGATGGCCGTGCTGCAAAGCCCCGAGGCGCAGGCCATGCTGGTGGTGCGCGCCGATGAAGCCGGCGGCCTGCGCATCCAGGCGCTGCAGAACCTGGCCACGCGCGCCGGCGACAAGGCGCTGGAACTCTGGGCCATCCCGCCCGGCCAGGCGCCGCAGTCGGTCGGGCTGGTGTCGCCCGAGGGCCTGACGGCGCTGCGCCGCGCCCAGGGCCTGGCCGGCGTGCAGCAACTGGCCATCACGCTGGAACCGCCGGGCGGCTCGCCCACCGGCGCGCCCACCGGACCGGTCATCATGAGCGGCGACGTGCTCAGGATCTGACCCGCATCCAACCCGGGCCCCGGCCCGTATAGAGGGGTGTCCCCGTTGCGGAGCACCCCATGTCTTCCTGGATCGGCCCGGGCCCGCGCGGCCTGCTGGAGATGCTGCTGGCGGCCGGCCTGGCGCTGTGCCTGCTGGCCGCCTGTTCGCCCCTGACCCTGCTCAACGGCGCGGTGCCCGACGGCGCCAGCCGCGCCACATCCGGGCTGGCCTATGGCCCGCTGCCGCGCCAGCGCCTGGACATCCACGCCCCGCTGAACGCCGCCGGCGCGCCGGTGGTGGTGTTCTTCTACGGCGGCAGCTGGCGCAGCGGCGAACGCGCCGACTACCGCTTTGCCGGCGACGCGCTGGCCTCGCGCGGCATCATTGCCGTCATCGCCGACTACCGCCTCTACCCCGAGGTCGCCTATCCCGAATTCCTGCGGGACGCCGCGCTGGCGGTGGCCTGGATTCAGCGGCATATCGGCGCCTATGGCGGCGACCCGGGCCGGCTGTTCGTGGCCGGCCACAGCGCCGGCGGCTATATCGCCGCCATGCTGGCGCTGGACCCGCGCTGGCTGCGGGATGCCGGCTCCGCGCCTGGCACGCTGGCCGGCTGGATCGGCCTGGCCGGCCCCTACGACTTCCTGCCGATCACCGCGCGCGACGTGCGACCGGTCTTCCTGTTCCCCGACACGCCGGCCGATTCGCAGCCCATCCGCCACGCCAGCGCCGCGGCCCCGCCGGGCCTGCTGTTGACCGGCGCCGCCGACACCGAGGTGGACCCGCAACGCAACAGCGCCGCCCTGGCGCGCACCCTGCGCGCCGCGGGGGCCTGCGCGCGCCTGGTCGAGTACCCCGGCCTCGGCCACAAGCTGCTGGTCGGCGCGCTGGCGCGGCCCCTGCGCTGGCGCGCGCCGGTGCTGGACGACATCGCCGCCTTCGTGGCCCGCCCCTGCGCGCCCTCTCCAGGAGAATGACCATGCGCCCCGACCTGCCGCTGGCTCTGCTGCTTGCCCTGATCCTGCCGCTGGCACCGCTGGGCGCCCAGGCGGCCAACGAACATTACCTGGGCTACGCCTATGCCGCGCACGGCGGCGCCGAGCGCTACCGCGAGGAGCACTGGGTCGTCAGGGACGGCGCGCGGCAGACCCGGCTGGTGCTGTACCGCTGTCCGGACGGCGCCGCCTTCGCGCGCAAATGGGTGCGGGGCGGCGTCGACGATCCCGCGCCCGATTTCGCGCTGTTTGACCAGCGCGACGGCTACCGCGAAGGCGTCAGCAGCCGCGGCGCCGAGCGCCACGCCTACGTGCAGGCGCGCGCCAGCGCCACCACGCGCAGCCAGGCGCTGCCGCCGGCCGAGGATGCCGTGATCGACGCCGGCTTCGACGCGTGGCTGCGCGCGCACTGGGATCCGCCCGCCACGCCCTTGCGGTTCCTGGTGCCCAGCCGGCTGGCCCTGATGCCGCTGGAGGTCCAGGCGCGCGATGTGCCCGGACAGCGCGAGCGCGTGTTCCGGCTGCGGCTGGATGCCTGGTACGGCTTCGCCGCGCCCCCGCTGCGCGTGACCTACGACCGCGACAGCCGGCGCCTGCGCCGCTTCGAGGGCCCCAGCAACCTGCGCGACGGCAACGGCGGCACCCAGACCGTGCGGATCGAGTTCCCCGCCGACGCCGAACTGGCCCCGCCCACGCAACAGGACATGGACGCCGCCGCGGCCACGCCGTTGACGGGGCGTTGCGACTAAGGGTTTTCACTAGCGCATCCAGCCGGCGCGCCCGCCCGTATATCCCCGCAAGCCTCGAACAGGACACGATGATGCGCCCCGAACTCTCTCGCTGGACCGCCTCGATGCGCCGCTGGGTCGATACCCAGGCGGCGAGCGCGTCCGACGGCCCGCCCGACCGCATCGACTGGACCCGCGCCCTGCCCTTCGCGCTGCTGCACGCGGGCTGCCTGGGGGTGATAGCGACCGGCGTGTCGCCGGTGGCGCTGGCCGTGGCGGCGGCGCTCTACGTCCTGCGCATGTTCGCCCTGACCGGCTTCTACCACCGCTATTTCTCGCATCGCACCTTCCGCACCTCGCGCGCCATGCAGCTGGTCTTCGCCATCCTCGGCGCCTCCTGCGCCCAGCGCGGTCCCCTGTGGTGGGCGGCGCACCACCGCCACCATCATCGCCACGCCGACGACGACCAGGACCTGCACTCGCCCGCCCGCCACGGATTCTGGTGGAGCCACATGGGGTGGTTCCTGACGCCGCGCGCCTTCGCCACCGACCTGGCGCGCGTGCCGGACCTGCGCCGCTACCGCGAACTGCGCTGGCTCGACCGCTTCGACGCCGCCGTGCCCATCGCGCTGGCGCTGCTGTGCTACGCCCTGGGCGCCGCGCTCGAACGCCTCGCCCCCGGCCTGGGCACCAGCGGACCGCAGATGCTGGTGTGGGGCTTCTTCATCTCGACGGTGGCGCTGTTCCACGCCACCGTCACCATCAATTCGCTGGCGCATCGCTACGGCAAGCGCCGCTACGACACCGCCGACGACAGCCGCAACAACGCCTGGCTGGCGCTGCTGACCTTCGGCGAAGGCTGGCACAACAACCACCATTTCTATCCCGGCTCGGCGCGCCAGGGCTTTCGCGCCCGCGAAATCGACCTGACCTGGTACGGGCTGCGCCTGCTGGCGGCCGCCGGCCTGATCTGGGACCTGAAACCCGTGCCGGCCTGGGTGCTGGCGCGCGCCAAGGAATGACCATGCGCATCGCCATCATCGGTTCGGGCATCGCGGGGCTGGTCTGCGCCTGGAAGCTGGGCCGGGACCATGATGTGACGCTGTACGAGGCCAATGACTACCTGGGCGGCCACACGCACACCCACGACGTCGAGCAGGACGGCCAGCGCTACGCGGTCGACAGCGGTTTCATCGTGCACAACCCGGTCAACTACCCGCATTTCACGGCCATGCTCGACGAGCTGGGCGTGTGCTCGCAGCCCACCACCATGAGCTTCTCGGTGCACCAGGAGGCCAGCCGCCTGGAATACAACGCGACTTCGCTCGACACCCTGTTCTGCCAGCGCCGCAACCTGCTGTCGCCGCGCTTCCTGGGCATGGTGCGCGACCTGCTGCGCTTCTACCGCGAGGCGCCGGCGCTGCTGGCCGGCGACGAGCCCGGCCCGACGCTGGGCGAGTACCTGGCACGGCACCGCTACGGCCAGGCGTTCCAGGCCGACCACCTGATCCCGATGGCGTCGGCGCTGTGGTCCTCGCCCGCCGCGCGCATCCTGGAATTCCCGGCTCGCTACCTGGTGCAGTTCATGGCCAACCACCAGATGCTGCAGGTCGACCCGCGGCCCCAATGGCGCGTGGTGCAGGGCGGGTCCAGCCGCTACATCCGCGCCCTGCGCGAGCGCTGGAACGTGCGGGTGCGCCTGAACTGCCCGGTGTACCAGGTCACGCGCCAGGCCGACGGCGTCACCCTGGCCTCGTGCGAGGGCCGGCCGCGCTACGACCAGGTGGTGTTCGCCTGCCACAGCGACCAGGCCCTGAAACTGCTGGCCGCGCCCAGCGCGGCCGAGCGCGAGGTGCTCGGCGCGATCACCTATCAGCACAACGACGTCGTGCTGCACACGGATGCGCGCTTGCTGCCGCGCCACCGCAAGGCCTGGGCGGCGTGGAATGCCTACGTGCCGGCCGATCCCTCGGCGCCGTGCTCGGTCAGCTACTGCATGAACCTGCTGCAGGGCCTGCAATCGCGCCGGCCGTTCATCGTCACGCTCAATCGCGGCGACGCCATCGATCCGGCGCGGGTGCTGGCCCGCATGCGCTACCACCACCCGGTCTACACGCTGGCGTCGGTGGCCGCCCAGGCGCGCCGCGACGAGATCTCCGGCCGCCAGCGCTGCTGGTACGCGGGCGCCTACTGGGGCTGGGGCTTTCACGAAGACGGCGTGGCCAGCGCGTTGGACGTGGTGCGCGGCATCCAGTCGCGCGCCGCGGCGCTCTCGGCGGAGGCCGCATGAACGGCCACAGCGCCCTGTACGAAGGCCGCGTGACGCACCGGCGCCACGTGCCGCATGCGCACGGCTTCAGCTACCGCATGGCGCAGCTCTATCTGGACCTGGACGAGGTCGACCAGGTGTTCAAGGACCGCTGGCTGTGGTCGGTGGACCGGCCCAACCTGGCCGAATGGCGCCGCCGCGATTATCTCGACGGCGATGCCGGACTGCCGCTGGCGCAGGCCGTGCGGGCGCGGCTGCGGGCCGACCTGGGCGAAGCGCCGGCCGGACCGATCCGGCTGCTGGCCCATCCGCGCTACGCCGGCTATGTCTTCAACCCGGTCAGCTTCTACTACTGCTACGAAGCCGACGGCGTGACCCTGGCCGCCATCCTGGCCGAGATCACCAACACGCCGTGGAAGCAGCGCCATTGCATCGTCCTGCCGGTCGAGAGCGCCGACCGCCGCGGCGACGCCATGGCCTGGCGCTTCGACAAGCGCTTCCACGTCTCGCCCTTCATGCCGATGGACTGCGTCTATGACTGGCGCTTCAACGCGCCGGGCGAGGACCTGCGGGTGCATATGCGGGTCAACCGCCAGGGCCAGCCGCAATTCGACGCCCGCCTGCACCTGCAACGCCGCGCACTCGACGGCGCGGCGCTGGCGCGCCTGCTGTGGCGCTTTCCCCTGATGACTCTGCAGGTCATCGGCGGCATCCACTGGCAGGCCTTGCGCCTCTGGCTCAAACGCAACCCGATCCACGACCATCCCGGCACGCCCGACGGAGAACCGCAATGAAAGCCATGACGCCATCCGAACAGGCCGCCATCGCGGCGACCCGCCCGCCCGGCGCGCTGGAGCGCCTGCTGCGCAAGCGCCTGTTCGCCAGCCTCTCGACGCTGACCGGCGGCCGGCTGGCGATCGAGGACAGCCTGGGCAGCGCCACGCTCGGCCAGGGCGAGCCGGTGGTGCGCCTGACCATCCGCGACATGGCCTTCTACCGCCTGGTGGCCACGCAGGGCAGCGTCGGCGCGGGCGAGGCGTATGGCGACGGCATGTGGACCTGCGACGATCTGGTCGCCCTGGTGCGCCTGCTGGTGCGCAACCGCGACACGCTGGACGGCATGGAATCCGGGCTGGCGCGCGTGGCCGGCTGGTTGCTCAGGCGCTGGCATGCCGGCAACCGCAACACCCACGAAGGCAGCCGCCGCAACATCGCCGCGCACTACGACCTCGGCAACGATTTCTTCTCGCTGTTCCTGTCGCCCGACCTGATGTATTCATCGGCCCTGTGGGCCGGCGCCGACGACACGCTGGAAGAGGCGTCGCGGCGCAAGCTCGACACCATCTGCCGCAAGCTCGAACTCGGCCCGCGCGACCGCGTGGTCGAGATCGGCAGCGGCTGGGGCGGTTTCGCCATCCATGCCGCGCGCCACTACGGCTGCCACGTCACCACCGCCACCATCTCGCGCGAACAGCACGCCCTGGCGCTGGCGCGGGTGCGCGCCGCCGGCCTGGACGATCGCGTCAGCGTGGTGCTGCAGGACTACCGCGACCTGCAGGGCCGCTACGACAAGCTGGTGTCGATCGAGATGATCGAGGCCATCGGCGCGCAATACCTCGAGACCTATTTCGCCAAGGTCACCGACCTGCTCGCGCCGCACGGCCGCGCATTGATCCAGGCCATCACCATCGAGGACCACCGCTACCAGCAGGCGCTGGGCGAAGTGGATTTCATCAAGCGCCACATCTTCCCCGGCAGCTTCATCCCCTCGATCGAGGCGATGCTGCGCGCCAAGACGCGCGCCAGCGACCTGGCCCTGGTGCACCTGGAGGACTTCGGCCTGTCGTACGCGCGCACCCTGCAAGCCTGGCGCCAGCGCTTCCTGGCGCACCTGCCCGAAGTGCGGGGACAGGGCTTCGACAGCCGCTTCTGCCGCCTGTGGGAGTTCTACCTGGCGTACTGCGAAGGCGGCTTCCGCGAACGCTCCATCGGCGTCTCGCATCTGTTGCTGACCCACCCCGGCGCCCGCGGCACGGGCGAACGCTGGGTCCAGGCGGGTGTGTGATGCGCTTCTGGGCCAACCTGCTCGGCTACCAGCTGGTCTGGTTCAGCGCCGTCATCGGCGCCGGCCGCGGCCTGGCCTGGCCGGGCGTGGCCTCGGCCCTGGTCTTCATTGCCGCGCAACTGGCCTGCTCGGTCACGTGGCGCGCCGACCTGAAGCTGGCCGCCGCCGCGCTGCTGTGCGGCTGCCTGCTCGATGGCGCGCTGTCGGCGCTGGGCTGGTCGGTCTACGCCGCCGATGCCTGGCCCGCGCCGCGCTGGATCCTGGCGCTGTGGGCGGCCTTCGCCCTGACGCTGAATCATTCGCTGGCCTACCTGCGGCCGCGCCGCTGGCTGGCCTGCGGGTTCGGCGCCATCGGCGGGCCATTGGCCTACTGGGGCGCCGCGCGCGGCTGGCAGGCGGTGCAGTTCGACGCGCCCGCCTGGCGCGCCGTTGCCGCGCTGGCGCTGGGCTGGGGCCTGATCCTGCCCGCGCTGACCCGCTGGGCGCAGCGCTGGACGCGGGAGGCCGCATGAATCCCCTGTCGCAATGGCTGATCATCGCCGTCGTCATGGTCATCGCCATGGCGCTGGCCTGGGCCTGGCAACGCCGCCACGCCAACGCGGGCATCGTCGACGTGGTCTGGGCCGCCGGCATGGGCGCCAGCGCCCTGCTGGCCGCCGCCACCGGCCAGGGCGACTGGGCGCCCCGGGCCTGCCTGGCCGTGATGGCCGGCGTCTGGTCGCTGCGGCTGGCCTGGCATCTGTGGCGGCGGGTCCGGCAAGGCGAGGACGGCCGCTACCGCGCGCTGCGCGAACACTGGGGCGGTCATCAGGGCAAGTTCTTCGGCCTGTTCATGTTCCAGGCCGGGCTGGTGATGCTGTTCAGCCTGCCTTTCCTGGCGGTGGGCACGAGCGCCGCGCGCGGCCTGCCCGTCGCGCTGGGCCTGGCGATCTGGCTGGCGGCGCTGGCCGGTGAAGTCATCGCCGACCGCCAGCTCGACCGCTTCCGCGACGATCCGGCCCATCGCGGCCAGACCTGCCGCGACGGCCTGTGGCGCTACTCGCGCCATCCCAACTATTTCTTCGAATGGTGCCATTGGTTCGCCTACGTCGCGCTGGCCTGGGGCTCGCCCCTGGCCTGGCTGGCGTGGCTGGGCCCCGTGCTGATGTACGTCTTCCTGCGCTGGATCAGCGGCATCCCCTTCACCGAGCAACAGGCCCTGCGCACGCGCGGCGACGACTACCGCGCGTACCAGCGCCGCACCTCGGCCTTCTTCCCGTGGTTCCCCAAATCCTGACGAGGCCCGCCATGACGACCGCCAGCCTGCACGACCTTCCGCTTGCCGCCGACCGCCCCGCGCCCGGCCTGCTTGGCCTGGCCGAACGCGGCCTGGTGCCCGACGCGCTGCTGCGCCTGGGCATCCGCCGCCTGTGCGCCGAACGCCTGGCCGCCGAATACGCCGGCGGCATCGACGCCTGGACGGCGCGCAACCAGGACCTGATCGCGCGCCTGCGCGCCAG
The DNA here is from genome assembly GCF_902859645.1 of Achromobacter insuavis. GTDB lineage: Bacteria > Pseudomonadota > Gammaproteobacteria > Burkholderiales > Burkholderiaceae_B > Achromobacter > Achromobacter insuavis. The sequence goes on from NZ_CADIJR010000017.1 coordinate 12,828, forward strand.
CGCGGTGGCCATCCACACCGACGCCGCCAACGCCCAGCACTACGAACTGCCGACCACGTTCTTCCAGCTCTGCCTGGGCGCCCGCATGAAGTATTCCGGCTGCCTGTATCCGACCGGCGCCGAGACCCTGGACCAGGCCGAGGCCGCCATGCTGCGCCTGTACGGCGAACGCGCCGAGCTGACCGACGGCCAGGACATCCTGGAACTGGGCTGCGGCTGGGGCTCGCTGACCCTGTGGATGGCCGAACACTATCCCAACGCCCGCATCACCGCCGTGTCCAACTCGGCCACCCAGCGCCAGCACATCGAAGCGCGCTGCCGCGAACGCGGCTGGGCGCACGTGCGCGTCATCACCTGCGACGTGAACACGCTGGCGTTGCCGGCGGCCGCCTACGACCGCTGCGTCTCGGTGGAGATGTTCGAACACATGCGCAATTACCAGGACCTGCTGGCGCGCATCGGCCAATGGCTGCGCCCCGGCGGCAAGCTGTTCGTGCACATCTTCGCGCACCGCGAGCGCGCCTATCCGTTCGAGACCGAAGGCGCCGGCAACTGGATGGGACGCCACTTCTTCACCGGCGGCATCATGCCGGCGGCCGACACGCTGCTGCACTTCCAGCGCGACCTGCAATTGCAGGAAAAGTGGTTTCTCGACGGCACGCACTACGCGCGCACGGCCAACCACTGGCTGGCCAACCAGGACGCCCGCGCCGCGCAGGCCCGGGCGGTGCTGGCGCAGGCCTATGGCCCGCAGCTGGCGCCGTTGTGGCACCAGCGCTGGCGCATGTTCTGGATGGCCTGCGCCGAGCTGTTCGGCTACGACGACGGCCAGCAATGGGGCGTGGCCCACTACCGCTTCACGCGCCCCTGAGGAGACCGCCATGTTGCGCGCCCTGTGTATCGCCGCGATGGGCCTGCTGGCGGGCTGCGCCGGGCCCGCGCCCATGCCGCCCGTGGCCCATGTCGACCTGCCGCGCTTCATGGGCGACTGGTACGTCATCGCGCACATCCCCAGCTGGCCCGAGCGCAACGCCTACGACGCGGTCGAAAGCTACCGGCCGCTGCCCGATGGCCGCATCCAGACCGACTTCCGCTACCGCAAGGGCAGCTTCGACGCCGAGGTGAGCACCATGCACCCGGTGGCCACGGTGCGGCCGGACACCGGCAACGCGGTCTGGGGCATGCAGTTCATCTGGCCGATCCAGGCGGAATACGTCATCGCCTACCTGGACGACGCCTACCAGACCACCATCATCGGCCGCTCCAAGCGCGACTACGTGTGGATCATGGCGCGCGTTCCCTGCCTGAGCGATGACGCCTACGCGCAGCTGGCCGAGCGCGTCGCGGCGCTGGGCTACACGGAACCGCTGCGCAAGGTGCCGCAGCGCTGCCAATAGGCGAGACCGGCCCGCGACGCCGCCAAGGGGCCGGCGGCTTGCCATCGTCAGAAGTCCATCGACGCCGACAGCATGAAGGTGCGCGGCGCGCCCAGCGCCAGGCTCGACAGCTGCGGCATGCCCCAATACGCCTTGTTGGTCAGGTTGTTGACGCTGGCCCGCAGGACCAGCGGACGGTCGACCACCCTGGTGGCGTAGCGCGCGCCGACGTCATAGGTGGTGCGGCCGGCCACCGACAGCGAATTGTCGGCGCTGATGTACTGCTTGGACACCGCGGTCGCGTTGGCGGTCAGCGTCAGCCCCTGCACGGCCGGCACATCCCACTCGATGCCCAGCTTGCCCTGCAGCTTGGGCACGCCGGTCGCCTGCCTGCCCTCGTTGACGGCCAGCGCGGCCTTGGTGACCTTCGGGTCGATGTACGCCACGCCGCCCATCAGGCGCACGCCGCGCAGCGGTTCGCCGAAGAAGCCCCATTCCACGCCCCGGTTGCGCTGTTCGCCGCCGAACGAAAACACGTTGGTGACGGGATTGGTGTAGCTGCTCGGCCGCGTGATCTCGAACACGCTCAAGGTATGGGTGAAGTCACCGAAGTCGACCTTGATGCCAGCCTCCTTCTGCTTGGTCTTGTACGGCGCGAACAGCTCGCCGGCGTTGGCGGCGGTGACCGGCGCCGTCTGCCCCTTGCTCAGTCCCTCGATGTAGTTGGCGTACAGCGAGACATTGTCGGTGGCCTTGAACAGGATCGCCGCCGCGGGCGTGGTGGCGCTGGCGTCATAGCGGCTGGTGCGCGCGCCCGTGGCCACATTGAAGGTATCCGAACGCACCTCCTGGCGGCGCGCGCCCAGCGTCAGCTGCACCCGGTCCTCGGCGAACGACAACGTGTCCGCCAGGCCGTAGCTGATCAGGCGCGTCTCGGTATGCAGGATCGCCGGCCAGACGCCATCGACCTCCGGCCCCCAGACCGGCTTGTAGATGTTGGTGGTCCAGTCCGCGCCCGGCACCGAGCGGCGGCCGTAGTCGCGTTCGGTATCGGTGTAGTAGGTGGTGTTCAGCACCCACTGGTGCTTGATGCCGCCCGTCTGCAGCTTGCCCTTGACCCCAGCCTCCCCGGTGGTCTTCCTGATGTGCATGTTCAATTGGCCGATGGTGGTGCGCAGGTCGCCCGCGGCATTGAGCACCTGAGCGGAGATGGCGCCGTTGTAGGTGTACTCGGACCGGCTGGTGCCGACCGCGGCGTACGCCATCAGGTTGTCGCTCAGGTCGACTTCGCCGCGCACCATGGCGCCGCGATCGCGGTTGTGCACATACGCCCAGTCCGGGTTCAGCAAGGTGTCGGCCTTGGGCGGCCTGGGCACGGCCACGCCGGGCGCCAGGTTGATGCCGCGGGTCACGCCGTCCACGCGCTCGTCGCTGTCGTACAGATCCGCCGACACGCGCACGCGCTCGCTGCGCCAGTCCAGCCCCACGGCGGCCAGTTGCGCCTTCTTGTCCTGGTCCTTGATCGCGCCGGCGCCATCGCGATAGACGCCGTTGAAGCGGATGCCGAACTGCTTGTCCTCGCCGAAGCGGCGTCCCATGTCCAGGTGGCCGCCGAACTGCGCGTCCGACATGTAGGTCGCGGTCAGGCGCGTCAACGGCTCATCGCCGGCGCGCTTGGGCACCAGGTTGACGGTGCCGCCCACCGAGCCGCCCGGCGGCATGCCGTTGAGCAGGGCCGACGGCCCCTTCAGCACCTCGATGCGCTCGAACATTTCCGGCGTGGTGCGGTAGTACGGCGCCATGCCGAACAGTCCGCCGAAGGAGATGTCGGTGGTGCTGGAGCTGAAGCCGCGGATCGAGTAGTTCTCGCTCCAGGCGCCGGTGACGCCGTTGCTGAACACCGACGGGTCGGTGCGGGCGATCACGTCGGTGATGTCCTGGGCCTGCAGGTCCTGGATGTACTTGTCGGTATAGCTGATGACCGAGAACGGCGTGCTCATGAAGTCCCGCTCGCCCAGGAAGCCGGCGCGGCCGCCGTACGTGACCTGGCCGCCGGCATAGGGCGCGGCGGGCTCCTCGGACTGGCCCGTGACGCGTACCGCCGGCAGCGTCTTGACCCCGGCGCCGGACTCGCCCGCTGGCGCCTGCGTCGCCGTTTCGCTGGTTCGGGCGCGGCCATCGACGGCCTCCTGGGCCAGCGCGGCAGGGGCCGCGGCCAGGGCGGCGCCGGCCGTCAGGCCGAACAGGGCCGCGGTCAGGACATTGAAGGGAAAGACGGTCCTGGCATTCGCGGCGTGCGATGAAGGACGTGCGACGCGGCCGCTATGGCGACGTTTGCTCATGGGATGCTCCGTTCGGTTGAGCGTGGGTTGGCCTTCATCGGTTTTCTGCACTGCGAATGAAAACAATGAAGCGAATGGGAATCGTTAATCAATAAAATCCGGGGCGCCGAAGCGCCGGCCGCTCGAGTCAGTCGCGGTAGCCCTGCATCACGTCGTCGATCACGATGCGCAGCGAATTCACGCTGGCGGCGGTGACGTACCAAGCCTCGGCATCGGCAAAGACCACGCGGCCGTTCTTCCAGGCGGGCGTCTGGCGCAGCAGGGGGTTGCCCAGCGTCTCGGCGTTCAGGACCGGCCGGCGTTCCATCACGGCGGTGCGGTCCACCACGTAGATGACATCGGGATTGGCCTGCTGGATGAACTCGCTCGAGATCGGCTGGCCATGCAGGCCGGCCTCGCCGCCCGGGCCGGCCGGTTTCACGCCCAGCGCATTGAAGACGAAGCCGTAGCGGGACTGCGTGCCGAAAGACGTGAAGGCGCCGTTGTTGTGCAGCACGATCAGCGCCTTCTCGGGACGGTCCTGGATCAAGCGCCTGGCTTGCTGCACCTTCTCGTCCAGCGCCGCCGCCTGCTGGCGCGCCAGGTCTTCCTTCTCGAAGATCCGCCCGAGCGTCATCAGGTGGTCCTTGATGACCTCGATGTGATTGACCTGGCTGTCGCGGTAATCCACGTCGAAATGGATCGTCGGCGCGATCTGGCTCAGTTCCTTGTAGTGGTTGGCCTGCAGCGACGTGATCAGGATCAGGTCCGGCTTGGCCGCGTGCACCCGCTCCAGGTTCGGCTGCACGATCGCGCCCATATCGCGCACGTCCGGCGCGTCCTTGTATTGCGCCAGGAAGTGCGGCACGAAATCCTTCGGCATGCCGGCCACGGGCACCCCCAGCAGGTCCAGGAAATCGACCTCGTTCATGTCCAGCGCCACCACGCGCTGCGGCCGCTTGTCGATGACGGTGGTGCCGAGCTTGTGCTGCACCGTGACGGCCGCATAGGCCGGTTGCGCGGCGGCGCTGGGCGCATCGGGCGCACGCGCGGCCTGGGGCGGATCCGCCGCCTCCCGGCCGCAGCCCTGCACCGCGATCGTGGCGGCCGCCAGCAGGGCCAGCGCCCAGGATCTGTGCTTGAAGGTCATGTCAATTCTCCCGATGGGTTGAAGTAGTTGCACAGGCGTCCGCGCGCGCCGTGCGTGATCTCGAAATCCAGCCCATACAGTTCCCGCAAGCGGTCCTCGGTCACGACCTGCCGCACCGTGCCGGCGCAATGCACCGCGCCATCCTTCATGGCGACGATGTGGTCGGAGTAGCTGGCCGCGAAGTTGATGTCGTGCACCACCAGGATGACGGTGCGGCCGTGCGTGTCGCACAGGCGGCGCAACGCCCGCATGATCTGCACGGCGTGTTTGATGTCCAGGTTGTTCAGCGGCTCGTCGAGCAGCAGATAGTCGGTCTGCTGGGCGATGGTCATGGCCAGGAACGCCATCTGCCGCTGGCCGCCGCTCAACTCGTCGAGATAGGCCTGCCGCAGCGGCCCCAGCGACAGGAACGCGATGGCCTCGTCGATCACCCCCCGGTCCTGCGGCGTCAGCGCGCCGCGGCTGTAGGGGAAGCGCCCGAACGCCACCAGTTCTTCCACCGTCAGGCGCAGGTTGAAATCGGGCGACTGACGCAGCGTGGCGACGCGCTTGGCGTAGTCGCCGATGCGAATACCCGACACGTCGCGGCCGTCGATCAGGATGTCGCCACGGGTCGGCTCCAGCAGCCGCGCCATCATCATCAGCAAGGTTGTCTTGCCGGCGCCGTTGGGGCCGATCAGCGAGGTCAGCCGCCCCGCCGGAAACTGCGCGCTGACGTCGGACAGCACCGCCCGCGCGCCATAGTGTTTGGAAAGATGCTTGACGGTAATCATGCAGTGCCCCGCGCCCGCGCCATCAGTGCCAGGAACCAGGCGCCGCACACCAGGTTGACCAGGATGCCGACGGTGGTCCGATAGTTGAAAAGATGCTCGACCGCCAACTGGGCCAGCAGGAACAGGCCGATCGCGATGGCGCAGCCGGTGGGCAGGGTGACCCGGTGGCGACGCGTGCGCGCCAGCGCATAGGCCATGTTGGCGACGAAGATGCCCATGAACGCCGTGGGTCCCAGCAGGCTGGTCGATACCGCGACCAGCGTGGCGATCAGCGCCAGATGCCGCCGCACCTGGCGCTGATAATCCACGCCCAGCGACATCGCCTGATCGCGTCCGAGCGACATCACATCCAGCGTCGGCAAGGTCTTCAGGCCGGCCAGGCACACGCCCGCCACCAGCAGGCCCGACACCAGCAACTGCGCCGGTTCGGTCTTGTTGAACGACGCCTGGGAGAACCCCAGCAGGATCGAGAACTCGCCGGGGCTGGTCTTGAGCTGCACGAACTGCGTGAAGGTGCCGATCACCATCGTCAGCACCAACCCCACCAGCAGCAGGAAATAGACGTTCTGCCGGCCCTGGCGGAACAATCCGCGATGGATCAGCCACGAATAGCCCAGCATCACCGCCACGGACAGGAAGAAATTGCCGTTCGCCCCCAGCAGCACCAGGCTCTGCGCCCCCAGCGCCAGCACCAGCAGCGATTGCAGCAACAGGTAGACCGCCTCGTAGCCCATGATGGCCGGCGTCAGGATGCGGTTGCCCGTCAGCGTCTGGAACACGATCGACGACCAGGCGATGGCCACGCCGCCGATCAGCATGGCCGCCAGCCGCGCGAGCCGCTTGGGGATGACGTAGTCGAAATCGAAGCCGGCGCCCAGGAACAGGAACGCCAGCGCCAGGGCGATGACGAGCAGCCAGGCCAGTTGCCGTGGAGCCCGGCGCATCATCGGTGCTTCCAGAAGATCAGCGCCAGGAACAGGAGGCCGCCCAGCCCGCCCGCGGTCAGGCCGATCGGCACCTCGAACGGGTGGATCAACAGGCGGCCAAGCACGTCGCAGGCCAGCAGCAACGACGCGCCGCCCAGCGCCACCACCGGCAGGGTGCGGCTCAGGTTGTCGCCGTAATGCAGCGCCACCAGATTCGGCACCACCAGGCCGACGAAGGGAATCGCGCCGACCGTGATGACCGTGGCGGACACCGTCACGGCCACCAGCATCAGCCCCAGCGCCACGGTGGCGCCATAGTTCAGCCCCAGGCTCGACGCCACGCCCTCGCCCATGCCCAGCACGGTGAAACGGTGCGCGTACAGATACGTCAACGCGACGATCGGCAGGATCAGGTAGATGATTTCGTAGTTCCCCTGCACGATCCGGGAGAAATCGCCCAGCATCCAGCCCTGCATGCTCTGCAGGATGTTGTGGCGATAGGCATGGAACTCGGCCAGCGCGCTCAGCACGCCGCCGTACATCAGGCCGATCACCGGCACCAGCACGGTGTTCTTGAACTTCACGCGGCGCACGATCGCCACGAAGAGCAGGCTGGCGGCCAGGCAGAACGCCAGCGCGAACAGCATCCGCACGGTCGCGCCGGCGGCGGGCGCCAGCGTCAGCGACACCAGGATGCCGAACTTGGCGGCGTCCAGCCCGCCCGAGGTGGCGGGTTCGACGAACTTGTTGCGCACCACGTGCTGCAGGATCACGCCGCAGACCGACAGCCCCACGCCCGTCAGCACCAGCGCCGCCAGGCGCGGCAGCCGGCTCGCCGTCAGCGTCAGCCAGGCGTCGCCCGACAGCGACAACACCTGCGACCATGCCATCTGCCGCGCGCCCACCAGCAGCGACGCGCCGCACAGCACGATGAACACGCCGATCAACCCCGCACGCATCAGCCGCCCGCCTCGTCCGGCGCCGCGGCGGCGATGCGCCAGCCCTTGGCGGCCCGACGCTGCGCCAGGAATCGCGCATAGCGCCCCTGGCTCGCGCGCAGCAGCGTGGGCGACCCCTGTTCGACAATGCGGCCCGCTTCCAGCACCACGACCTGGTCGGCCATCGCCACCGTGGAGAGCTGATGGGCAATCACCACCAGCGTGCAGCGGCCGCGCAACCGCGCCAGCGCCTCGGTGACGACGATCTGGTTCTCGGCATCCAGCGCCGCGGTCGCCTCGTCCACCAGCAGGATCGGGGCGGCGCTGATCAAGGCGCGGGCAATGGCGACGCGCTGGCGTTCGCCGCCGGACAGGCGCGCGCCGCCCTCGCCCACCGCCGTGTCCAGGCCTTGCGGCAGCCGTTCGGCAATCGCCGCCACGCCTGCCTGCCGCGCGGCATCCATGACCTCGGCGTCGCTGGCGTCCGGCTTGCCGACGCGGATGTTGTCGGCGATGCTGCCCGAAAACAGATAGTTGTCCTGGAAGATCTGGCGGATCTGGCCGGCCAGGCGCGCGCTGGCGATCTGCCTCACATCGACGCCGCCGACGCTGACGCTGCCCGCGGTCGCGTCGAAAAAGCGGGCGATCAGCCGCGCCAGTGTGGTCTTGCCGGAACCGGACTCGCCGATCAGGGCGACCATGCTGCCCGGCGCGATGCGCAGCGTCACGCCGCGCAATACGTCCGCTTCCTCCGGCGCGTAGCGGAAGTCCACCTCGCGCAGTTCGATCGCGCCATCGCGCGGCGCCTGCGGCGTCCCGGGCTCCGGCAGCGGCTGCACCGCGAACAGCGCCGCGATGGCATCGAGCTGGCCGCGCGCGCCGCGCAGCACTTCGCCATAGCCCGCCACTTCCAGCAGCGCGTCGACGTAGCGGGCCGCCAGCACCAGCGAGACAATGACCGCCGCGGCCGCGCCGGGCGCCAGCGGGCCGCCCGCGAGATCGTTGGCCCACCACACCGCCGCCATCAGCATGGCGGCGAATGCCGCCTGCGCGGCCCAGGCATTCAGGACGGCCGACCCCGCCGACAACCAGATCAACCGCGCGCCGGCCTGGCGCTGGCGTTCGACCGCCTGCTCCAGCAAGCGCAGGCCACCGCCGTCGCCATTGAACGCGCGCAGCACGGACTGCGCCTGGGCGAACTCCACCACGCGCTGGCTGGCATCGGCAAAGCTGCGATGGAACGCGTCGTCCGCCCGCCGCGACATGGCGGCCGTCAATGCCAGGACGCCGGCCAGCAGCGGCAGCGCCAGCAGCGCGATCACGCCCAGCAGCCAGTGCTGCGCGAACAGCGCCACCACCAGCACCATCGGCGTCACGATCCCGGTGAGCACCGGCGTGAACACGTGCGCGGGAAGCTGGGCCACCGCCATCATGCCCTGCGTGACCACATGCCCCAGACGCGCCGTGTTCGCCGGCGTGAACCATCCGACCGGCAACCGCGCCACGTGCTCGCCCAGGCGATGGCGGCCGCTTTGCAGGATGGCCACGCCCACGCGCACGCCGGCCCGCTCCACCTGGCGCCGCAACAGCCAGCAAACCGCCACCTCGGCCGCGAGCAGCGCCAGCCAAGGCGCCATCCGCCGCACGTCGCCGTCGAGCAGATGGATCAGCACCGGCGCCAGCGAGGCGATGGCCACCCCGCACAGCACGCCATAGGCGATGGCCATCCCGGCATAGCGCCGCAGCACGGACGCCTCCTTGCCCAGCAACAGCAGGAACGTCTTCAGCATGACGCCCCCGCCTGTTCCGCCGCCACGTCGTAGCCGCCCAGCGCCCACAGCCGGGCATAGCGGCCGCCCTGCGCCAGCAGCGCGTCGTGCCGGCCCTGCTCGACGATGGCGCCGTCCTCCAGAACCAGAATGCGGTCGGCGTGCATCACCGTATCCAGCCGATGGGCGATCACCATCAGCGTGCGCCCTTGCGCGAAACGCGACAGCGCCTCCTGGATCGCCACCTCGTTGCCGGCATCGGCCGCCGCCGTGGCCTCGTCGCACACCAGCACCGGCGCGTCGAGCAACACGGCGCGCGCGATGCTCACGCGCTGGCGTTCGCCACCCGACAGTTGGGCGTCCTCGCCGACCACCGAGTCGTAGCCGCGCGGCAGCGCCAGGATGCGTTCATGGATGTTGGCGGCGCGCGCGGCGGCCTCGACCTCCTGGCGGCTGGCCGCCGGCCGACCCAGCGCGATGTTGTCGTGGATGCTGGCGTGGATCAGGCGCACTTCCTGCAACACGAAGCCGATGCGCCGGTAGAGCTGCGTGGTCTCGATGTGCCGCAGGTCCACCCCGCCCAACGTGATGCGCCCCTCGGCCGGATCGAAGAACCGCAGCAACAGCCGCGCCAGCGTGGACTTGCCCGCGCCCGACGTGCCGACGACGGCCGTAACGGTGCCGGGTTGCAGCGTGAAACTGATGTTCGACAACGCCGGGCGCGCCTCGCCGTAGGCATAGCCGACATTCTCGAAGCGCACCTCGTGGCCGGCCGGCGTCTCGCGCCGGCCGCTCCCGGGCGCTGCCAGCACCGGTGTCCGCAGCAGCGCCAGCACGCGCTGCGCGGCGGCCGTGGCGCTGCCCAGGTCGTGCAGCAGCGTATGCAGCAGCAGCACCGGCGCGCAGATGCCCGGCGCCACCAGCGCGAACGGCAACACGTCCACCGGCGCGATCCAGCCCAGGCCGACGAACACGGCGCCGCTGGCCAGCACCCCCCCCAGCACCGTGACCGGAGCGATCATGGCGTGCGCATGGGCCATCGCCGCCACCAGCGGACGCGTGAAGCGGCGGAAGGCCTCGGCGAGTCCATCCACGGCCTCGTGGTAGCCGCGATGCGCCTTGCCATCGACGCCGAACGCCTTGACCACCGGCATCCCGCCGACGAACTCGACGGTCGCGCCGTTCAGGCGCTCGAGCCGGGTGACGAAGGTCTGCATCTCGGCGCCGCCGGCCTTCATGGCGCGGCGCAGGAACAGGAAGAACCCCGGAAATGGCAGCAACGCCGCCAGCGCCATGCGCCAGTCCAGCGCGAACAGGTAGATGACCGACAGCCCGATGGCGCCCGCCGCGCGGCCCACCGCCGTGTAGAAATGCGCGGTCAGGCTGTGCAGCGTGGCGATGTCATCCTGCATCGCCTGCTTGACCTCGCCCGACGCGCGGCCGGTGAACCAGCCCAGCGGCGCCTGCGCCAGCCGCCGCGCCACGGCCAGGCGCAGGTGATGCGTGATGCGGTTGTCGGCCAGATGCGCGGTCAGCTCGCCGGCGGACACCAGCGCCATGCCGGCGAACAGGCAAGCCACGCTGGCGCCCGCCACCCACCAGAGTTCGGCCCGCCGCGACGCCTGGGCGGCATCCGCCGCATCGAGGCCGGCCAGCAGCAGCTGGGCGATGTGCGCGATACCCGCCAGCGGCGCCAGCGTCAGCATGGCGCCCACCGAGGCCAGCGCCGCCGCGGCGATCAGTTGCCCGCGGATCGGGGACAACACTTGCCTGAGCGGGCCAGGTGTGGCCGCGGCGACTGCGGACGTGCTCATGAAATCGGACTACCCAGATGTTGGTGATAATTATTTGCATGACTATAAACTAAATATTGAATTAGTTGCATTGCAATAAACTAAATAATCGTGCGCGGGTTAAAGTGACGGATAGCCGCCGCCACCACCAAGGACCAGACATGAACCCGCCAGAGCGCCGTCCGGCGCGGGGCCGCCCGCCCACCATCACCCTGGAGCGGATCGCCGACGCCGGCATAGCGATGGGCTTGCCCAACCTCACCTTCGTCGGCGTCGCCGCCGCGCTGGGCGTCAGCCACATGGCGCTCTACAAGCACGTGCCGAGCCTGGAGGCGCTCAAGCGCCTGATCGCCGAGGAGATCTTCAAGCGCTGGCAGATCCCGCAAGCCAGCGGCAACGACCGCGGCGGGCTGAAGGAATACCTGACCGTGTTCACCGCGTCGGTGCGCGAGTTCGTCAAGGCGCATCCGGGCGTGACGCCCTACGTGATCCGGCGGCTGGCGGCCACGCCGTCAATGATCGCCAAGATCGAGGGGCACCAGCGCCACATCGCCCATGCCTACGGCATTTCAAGGGAACAGGCGCGCATGCTGCTGGCGACCGTGGCGTTCCATTGCATGGCGGTGGCCGACACGGTGTATTCGGTAGCCGGCCTGGAACCGGTGGTCGAGGCGGCGCGCGCCGCCGAAGAGGCCGAGATGGAAGCGGAACTCGATCAGGGCATGCAGGCGCTGATCATCGGCGTGCTGGCGGTGTTGGAAAGCGAGACGCCGCGGACCTGACGCGGCGGGGCTGTCACGGCCCGCTTCGTCCTTGCTCCAGCTCGCCAGGCTCCAGGAAGAACTGGCGGTTCCCTTCCAGCCGCCCGACGATGAAGTCCACGAACGTGCGCACGCGCAGCGGCTGCTCGGTGCGGCGGCCGTAGTACAGGTAGATGCCCTCGAGATAGACCACGTGCCGCAGCAGCAGCGGCACCAGCCGGCCGGCGCGGATGTGCGGCACGGCGCTGAAGCTGCCCAGCTGGCCAATGGCCTCGCCCGCCAGCACGGTCTGGGCCTCGGCGTCGATATCGTTCATGCACAGCGCCGGCGTGATCTCGCGGTAGACCTGCTCGCCGTCGACCTGGAATGCCCACGGCGCGAGCTTGCCGGTGTTGGCGTGGATGTATCCGGTGCAGCGATGCCGCGCCAGATCGTCGATATCCGCGGGCGCGCCGTGGCGCGCCAGGTAGTCGGGCGACGCGCAGATCAGCAGCTGGATCGGCACCAGCCGCCGCGCCACGGTGCCCGCCGCCGGCAGCGAGCCGCCGCGAAAACCCACGTCGGCCCGGTCGGTGACCAGATCGGTGAAGCGGTCATCGAAATGCACATCGAGCTGCACGCCGGGATATTCGCGCGCGAACGCCAGCACGTGCTGCCACAGCATGCAGTGGATCAGCGCCCGCGGCGCGCTGATGCGCAGCGGGCCGTTGATCTCGTCGCCCGCGCGCCGCGCATCCGCCAGCGCGTCCGACAGCAGCCCCAGAGCCGGACTGGCATTGTCGAGCAGCCGCTGTCCCGCCTCGGTCAGGCTCAGCTTGCGCGTGGTCCGGCGCAGCAGCTGCACGCCCAGCGCTTTCTCCAGCTGCATCACCGCGTGGCTCGCCGCCTGCGGCGAAATGCCCTGGTCCACCGCCGCCTTGCGCAGGCTGCCCAGCATGGCGGTGCGCACGAAGATGGTCAGGGCGCGGACTTCATTCATGGCGGGTCTCCCGGCCGGCCGGGGCGGCCAATTGGCAAATAAAAGTTGTTTATCATTCTATTGAATAGCCGCTATTCGGAACACCCACGGCTCTCTACCATGCGTTTCACCCCATCCCCCTGACAGGAGAAACGCATGAACACCCCGACGAATTTCAAGAAAGTCTGGTTCATCACCGGCGCCTCGCGCGGCCTGGGCGCGCTGATCGCCAAGGCCGCCCTGGCCGACGGCAATGCCGTGGTCGCCGCCGGCCGCGATACCGCCGCCATCATCGAACGCCTGGGCCAGTCGCCCAGCCTGCTGCCGGTCGCGCTGGACGTGACCCGCCCCGAGCAGGCCCAGGCGGCGGTCGCCGCCGCGCTGGACGCCTTCGGCCGCATCGACGTGCTGGTCAACAACGCCGGCTTCGGCCTGCTGGGCGCGGTCGAGGAATCCAGCGACGCTGACGTGCGCCGCATGTACGACACCAACGTCTTCGGCCTGCTCAACGTGACCCGCGCGGTGCTGCCGGCCATGCGCGCGCGCCGCGCCGGCCATGTCATCAACATCTCGTCCATCGGCGGCTTCCGCTCGGGCGCCGGCTTCGGCGCGTACTGCTCGACCAAGTTCGCCGTCGAGGGGTTGACCGAGGCCCTGCGCGACGAGCTGGCGCCGCTGGGCATCCACGCCACCGTGGTCGAGCCCGGCTACTTCCGCACCGACTTCCTGGATGCCACCTCGCTGGTGGTCGCGCCGGGCGAGATCGCCGACTACGCGGCCACGTCGGGCCAGGTGCGCCAGAAGGCCGTGCACCTGAACCATCAGCAGCCCGGCGACCCCGTCAAATTGGCTGCGGCCATGGTCGAATTGGCCAACGCCGCCGAACCGCCGCTGCGCCTGCCGCTGGGCAGCGACACCCTGGCGGCCATCGCCGACAAGCAGGCCTACGTGGCCCGCGAGACGCAGGCCTGGGAAGCGCTGGCGCGCTCGACCGATTTCGCCGCGGGCTGAATCCGCCGCGCCTGCCCCCCTGCCGCGTGCCGCGTGTCAGGCACTAGACTACCGACCGGTAGTTAGTTTAAAGTCCGCCCACCTGAAGGCCGGCCATCAACGGCGCCCGCCCCCGGCCTTCAGCGGATCGACCAGGACTTCCCCGCCATGACACGCACCCCTTCCGTCCAGCGCATCCTCGACGCCGCGCTCGGCCACTTCGCCAACCAGGGCTACGATGGCGCATCGCTCGCCGATATCGCCGACACCGTCGGCATCCGCAAGGCCTCGCTCTATACGCATTTCGCCAGCAAGGACGCCCTGTACCGCGAGATCTTCACCGACGCGCTGGCGCTGGAAATGCAGCTGGCGCGGGACTGCTTCGACGCCGAGGCCGGCAACGCCCTGCCCGGCTCCGCCTATTGCGCCCATCTGGTCGGGCGCCATGGCGACTCCCTGCACCTGCGCTTCCTGCTGCGCGCCAGCTACGTCCCGCCCGAGACGCTCGAGACCGCCATCACCGCCGACTACGAAACCTATCTGGCGCAGTTGCGCGCGGACTTCGACGCCCGGCTGCGCGCCTGGGTCGGCAAGCGCGCCCGTCTGTCGAAGGCGGCCGCGGCGCGCTACGCCGAGGCCTACCTGGGCATGATCGATGCCGTGCAGGTCAAGCTGGTCTACACCAATGCCGATCAGGCGGGGCAGCGGCTGGCCGCCATGCAACGCCTGCAGGCCGACGCCCTGGCGCACGCCATCGGGCCGGAGCGCGCGGCATGAGCGGCGCCGCCACGACCCAACGCGGCGGCCTGATCGGCGCCGGCCTGATCCTGCTGCTGGCGCTGCTGACCGCGCTCGACGCCATGGCGATCGACATGTACCTGCCGGGCATGCCCGCCATCGCCGAGGACTTCGGCGTATCGGCCGGACGCATCCAGCAGACGCTTTCCGTATTCCTGGCGGGGCTGGCCATCGGCCAGGCCCTGTACGGCCCGCTGCTGGACCGCTACGGCCGCCGCCTGCCGCTGCTGGCCGGCGTGGCCATCTTCGTCGCGGGCTCGGTGATGGCGGCCCTCGCGTCGACGGTGGAATGGCTGCTGGCCGCCCGCTTCGTGCAGGCGCTGGGCGCGGCGGCGGGCCTGGTGACGCCGCGCGCCATCGTCGCCGACCTGTGCGGCGTGACCGAGTCGGCGCGCATCTTCTCGCTCTTGATGCAGGTCATGATGATCGCCCCCATCGCCGCGCCGATCCTGGGCGGCAGCCTGCTCGCGCATGGCGGCTGGCGCGGCATCTTCTGGGTGTTGGCGGGCCTGGGCGCGGCCGGACTGGCGTGGGGCTGGCGCGCGCTGCCCGACTCGCTGCCGGCCGAGCGCCGCGCGCCGCTGCATGCCGGCGCCATCCTGCGCGCCTATGGCCGGCAGCTGCGGCATCCGGCCTTCATGGCCTATACGCTGGCCGGCGGCTTCATCCTGGGGTCGCTGTTCAACTACATCAGCGCGTCGGCCTTCGTGTTCACCGGCCACTTCGGGCTGAGCGCCACGCAGTTCAGCTATCTGTTCGCCGGCAACTCGGTGGCGCTGGTGCTGGGCGGCATGATCAGCAACCGGCTGCTTGACCAAAGACGCTCCGCCGCTGCCATCCTGCTGGCGGGCATCGCGGCACACGCGCTGGCGGGGCTGGTCCTGTTCCTGCTGGCGCGGGCCGGCCAGGCGTCGTTCGCCGTGTACGCGGGCCTGCTGGCCGTCGCCGTCGGCGCGCTCGGGCTGGTCTTCGGCAACCTCACCGCCCTGACCATGAGCCACGCCGGCAAGCAGGCGGGCGTGGCGTCGGCGCTGATGGGCACGCTGCACTACCTGATGTCGGCCGCCATCGGCTACTCCGTCAGCCTGGCGCCGCAAGGGCCCGCGCTGCTGCCGCTGGCGATCTGCGCCTGCGGCGCGCTGGCCGCGGGCCTGTGCATGATCGCCATGGCGTCGGCCAAATCGCAGCACCGGTAAACTGAGCCGGCTTCCCGGCGCCAACGATGCCGGCCGAACGTTCACGCAATCCGGAGAGCTTCATTCCATGATCCGTCATCTGGTCTCTGCCGCAGCCCTCGCCGTGGCAGGCAGCGCCACCGCAGCCAGCCCCTCCTTCAACTGCGCCAAAGCCACCACCCCCGTCGAAAAATCCCTATGCGCCAACTCGGCGCTGGCAGACCAGGACGCGGCCATCGCGCAGCAATACAAAGCGGTGCGCGGCAAGCTCGACGCCGAGGCCGCCAAGTCGCTGACCAACGACCAGCGCTACTTCCTGGCGGTGCGCGACCAGATCTATGCCGACCCCTACTCCGGCAGCACGCCGGCCAAGGCGATCGGCGCCAGCATGCGGTCCCGCCTGGCGTTCCTGAAGGCCATCAACCCGCAGCCACCCGCCGGCTTCGTCGGCAAGTGGAAGAACATCGAAGGCGAAATCGAGATCAAGCAGGGCGCCGATGGCCAGTTGTTCGTGGAAGCCAACTCGGCCCAGCCCTACAACGGCCGCTGGGTCTGCGACCTGAGCGGCAAGGGGGTCGTCTCCGGCGACAGCCTGCACGTCACCTACCAGGATGGCCCGCCCTGGGTGCTGTCGCTGACGCGCCGCGGCGCGGTGCTGGCGGCCCGCGAGATACCGCCCCCCGGCGTCAAGCAGGACGGCTTCGGCCCGCCCTTCTGCGGCATGAACGGCAGCCTGGGCGAGGACTGGTTCGCGGTGCGCTGACCAACGACAACACGCAAGGAGCACGCATCATGTTCAGTCATATCACCGTCGGCGTCAGCGACCTGGCGCGCGCCTCGGACTTCTACGACGCCATCCTCGAGCCGCTCGGCCTGCGCCAGCGGCCGGTCACGCCGGACGGCGGTCCCGCATCGCGCTGCTGGATCGTTCCCGGCGCGACATTGCCGCGCTTCTATGCCTATGCGCCGTTCAACGGGCAACCCCCGAGCGCCGGCAACGGCAGCATGGTGGCTTTCCTCGCACCCGACGCACAGGCAGTGGACCGCGCCCATGCCGCCGGCCTGGCCGCGGGCGGCGCGGATGAGGGAGCTCCCGGTCCCCGGCCGCATTACGGCGACGGCTACTACGGCGCCTATCTGCGCGACCCCGACGGCAACAAGATCCATCTCGTGTATCGCGGGGATCTTCCCCGGCGTTGAGGTATCACATATCGCGATAACGGAGTTCATATGACCGCCGCGGCCGCGGCGGTTATATGAATATGGGACATATGTATTTCTCCCGGCGCGCCGCGCTGGCTAGGATGCAGGCGTCAGTCAATCACCGTATCCATCGTGTCCCGCCTTTCTCCCCCGGATCCGAGCAAGCTCGATCCCGACACCGCCGCCCTCTACCAACAGCTGCTCAAAGACTACGGCCCCTACGCCAACATGCTTGGCGCGTTCCTGCCGCGGCCGCCGGCGCTCAGGCATCTGTTCTCCTATCTCGTCGCGTCCAAGAAGGATGGCCTGATTTCGCCGCGCCATCTCGAAATCGCCTTGCTGGCCGCCTCCAAGGCGCATGCCTGCCACTACTGCGTGGCGCTGCATGAACCCAAGCTGGCGTCGCAGGGCATTTCGCAGGAGGCCATCGACCGCCTGCTGGAACCGCAGGTGCCGGGCCTGGACGACCATGATCTGGCCGTGCGCGACTACGCCGTGGCGGTGACGCTGGACGCCGCGCGCATCAGCGACGAACTGCGCGCCCGCGTCAGCCGCTATTACGACGAAGCCGGCGTGGTCGAATTGACGATCCGCATCGCGCTGTGCAGTTTCTTCAAGCGATTCAACGAAGCCCTGGAAGTGCCGGCCGAAGACGTGGTGGCTTTCGAACTGTCGTCCACCTGAGCGGGTCCCGCATGTCGAGCGTTTCCGTTCCCAAGCTGCAGGTCCGCGGCATCAGCAAGCATTTCCATGGCGACCAGGGCAGCGTGCAGGTGCTGGACGACATCAGCCTGGAGGCCGCCAGCGGCGAATTCGTCAGCATCATCGGCCCCTCGGGCTGCGGCAAATCCACCCTGTTCAACATCCTCACCGGCCTGCTGGAGCCCGACAGCGGCAGCATCGCGCTCGATGGCAAGCCGGTGGCCGACCTGCGCGGCCGCGTCGGCTACATGCTGCAGCGCGACCTGCTGATGCCCTGGCGCACGGTGCTGGACAACGTGATCGTCGGGCTGGAAGTGCGCGGCACGCCGCGCGCCGAATCGGTCGAGCGCGCCCGCGAATACCTGCACACCTTCGGCCTGCTGCAGTTCCAGGACAGCTACCCCAAGGCCCTGTCGGGCGGCATGCGGCAGCGCGTGGCGCTGGCCCGCACGCTGCTGCCCGATCCCGACGTGCTGCTGCTGGACGAACCCTTCTCCGCCCTGGACTACCAGACGCGCCTGTTCCTGGAAACCATGCTCGCCGACACGGCGCGCAGGCAGGGCAAGACCGTGGTGCTGGTGACGCACGACATCGACGAAGCCATCGCGCTGTCGCAACGCATCTTCGTCCTGAGCGCCCGGCCCGGCCGCCTCAAGCGCGTCCATGACATCGCGCTGGGCGCGCAGGCATCGCCGCTGGCGGCGCGGCGCGATCCGCGCTTCTCTTCCTATTTCGACACCCTCTGCCAGGAACTGGACATCCAGACCGGGCAGGCGGAGGCCGCATGAGCACCACCCTGTCCACGCCCGCGCCCGCCGCGCCGCGTCCGCGCCGCTTGCGCCCGCCCGTGCTGGTCGCCCAGCTCGCCATCCTGGTCATCCTGTTCGGCAGCTGGGAACTGGGCGTGCGCGCGGGCTACATCAACGGCTTCCTGTTCGGCTCGCCGGCCGGCGTGGTGGACGCCGCCTGGAAGCTGATCCGCTCCGGCGAACTGGCCGAACATGCGGCCTACACGCTGTGGGCGTCGGCCCTGGGCTTCGTGGTCGGCACCGCCCTGGGGACCGTGCCCGGCCTGTCGCTGTGGTATTCGCCCTACGCCGCCAAGGTAGTGGAGCCGATCCTGGTGGCCATCAACAGCGTTCCCAAGATCGCCTTCGCCCCGCTGGTCATCCTGTGGTTCGGCACCGGCGTCATCTCCAAGGTGGCGCTGTCGATCTCGCTGACCGCCATCGTCGCGCTGCTGGCCGCCTTCCAGGCCGCCAAGGACACCGACCCGGACATCCAGCGCATGATGGTGTCGCTGGGCGCCACCAAGGGCCAGGTGTTCGGCAAGGTGGTGGTGCCCGCCGCCCTGCCCTACATCATCAGCACCTTCCGCATCAATATCGGCTTCGCGCTGGTCGGCACCGTGGTGGGCGAATTCATTTCGTCCAAGTACGGCATCGGCCACGTCATCTTCGTGGCTTCGTCGCTGTATGACCTGAACACGGTCTGGGTCGGCATCTTCACGCTCATGCTGCTGGGCTTCGTGCTCTACGCCGGCGTGGACATCGCCGAGAAACGACTGCTGCGCTGGAAAGACCAGACCTACGCCACCCAATTCAAACTCTGATCCCGCCCCATGAAGCGTACCCGCCTGGCGCTCGCCGCCGCCCTGTCTCTTTTCAGCCTGGCCGCCCACGCCAACGACAAAGCCGTGGTGTCCGCGGCGTTCAAGTCGGTCTTCTACCTGCCGGTGTACTTCGCCGAAGAGCACGGCTATTTCAAGGAAGAAGGCCTGGACGTACGCATCGACGTCGCCTCGTCCTCGACCAACGCCCTGGCCGCGGTCATCTCCAGGAGCGCCGACTTCTCGCTGCATGGCCCCGAATGGACCGCCATCTCGTTCGGCCGCGGCGCGCCCGTCAAGGTCGTGGGCGGCACGCTCAACCGCCTGGGCGTCTGGCTGACGTGCAAGTCCTCCTTCGCCTTCAAGGACTTCACCAGCCTGAAGGGCGCCACGGTCGCCACCGGCGCCATGCCGACCACCAGCACCTCGGCCTTCCTGAAGATCGTCCGCAAGGCCGGCCTCGATCCGAAGCGCGACCTGAACCTGCTGGAAGTGCCGTTGGGCAACGAGGTCGGCCCGCTGGCGGCCGGCCAGGCCGACTGCGCCGTGCTGTACGAGCCGGGCGCCTCGCAGGCCGAGGCCCAGGGCTACAAGGTGGTGTCCGCCTTCTCGCGCGAGATCGGCCCCTACACCTTCTCGGCCATCTCGACCCGGCAGGATATCGACCCCAAGGTGTCGCAAAAGCTGGTCTCGGGACTGGACCGCGCGCTCAAGGCCATCCGCAAGGATCCCGAGGCGGCGGTGCAGAGCGGCCTGAAGCTGTTCCCCAACCTGCCGCCCGAGGTGGTGCGCAAGTCGGTGACGCGCCTGATCGAGGACGGCGTGTTCGCCGACTCCGTGGCCATCCCGCCGCAGGCGCTGACCGATGCGCTGCAGACGCAGGTGGACCTGGGCAACCTGGACAAGATCCCCGCCGATCCGCGCTGGCTGGACCTGGACTGGGCCAACCGCATCGCGGGCAAGGCCTACTGAGCGCTGGCGGCGCCGAGCCCGCCGCCGGGCGCGGATGCGGGCCGGCGATCCCCCCGGCGGCCTGCCCCCGCCGGCTCTTAACAATTCGTTGACGCCACCCGGCCTACAGTCCATCATCATCAATCGAAAGCGGGCCCCCGCCGCTCGCCGTCGACAGGAGCCCATCCTGGTATGAATGAAGCGCCGGCTGACGATCCCCCCGCATCCCTCCCCCGATTCCTGCTCGCCATCCTCCTGACCGGCCTGACCGCCGGCCTGGGCGGCATGCTGCTGGGCATGTTGCTGCACGCCGTGCAGCACCTGGCGTACGGCTACAGCCTGGACCGCATCGTCGGGACCGAAACCTTCCTCCAGGGCGTCGAAGCCGCCAGCGACGTCCGCCGCCTGGCGGTGTTGATGCTGTGCGGCCTGGTGGCCGGCGGCGGCTGGTGGCTGGTCTACCGCTTCGGACGGCCGCTGGTCAGCGTGACACAGGCGGTGCAGGACCCCGCCGCCCGCATGCCGGCCAGGACCACCCTGGCGCATGCCCTGCTGCAGATCGTGACCGTCGGGCTGGGATCGCCCCTGGGGCGCGAAGTGGCGCCGCGCGAGGTCGGCGCGCTGGCGGCCGGCGGCGTATCGGCATGGCTGCGCCTGCCGCCCGACCAGCGCCGGTTGATCGTCGCGTGCGGCGCGGGCGCGGGCCTGGCCGCCGTGTACAACGTGCCGCTGGGCGCGGCGCTGTTCGTGCTGGAAGTATTGCTGGGCACGTTCGCGTGGCCCGCGGCGGCCGTGGCACTGGCCACATGCAGCATCGGCGCCGTCGTCGCCTGGATCGGGCTGGGCAACGAAATCCAATACGCGGTGCCGCCGATGACGGCGGGCGCCAGCCTGATCGTCTGGGCGGTGCTGGCCGGGCCGGTCTTCGGCGTGGCGGCGCACGCTTTCGTGCAACTGACATCGGCCGCGCGGCGCCAGGCGGCGCGCGGCTGGCGGCTGCCGCTGGCGGCACTGGTGAACTTCACGCTGATCGGCGTCCTGGCGGTCTTCCTGCCGGCGCTGCTGGGCAACGGCAAGGGCCCGGCCCAGCTGGGCTTCAGCAGCGAACTGACCCTGGGCATGGCGGCCCTGCTGCTGGTGTTGAAGGTGGCGATCACCAGCGGTTCGCTGCGCGCCGGCGCGTCCGGCGGCCTGCTGACGCCGGGCATCGCCATCGGCGCCCTGCTGGCGGTGGTGCTGGGCGGCGCCTGGAACCTGATCTGGCCCGACGCGCCGCCCGGCGCCTACGCCGTGGTGGGCGCGGCGGCCTTCCTGGCGGCCTCGATGCGCATGCCGCTGACGGCCACCGTCCTGCTCCTGGAATTCACGCGCGTGGACCAGGGGTTCCTGGTGCCGATGATCCTGGCGGTGGCCGGCGCCACCGCCACCCACCATTTTTGCGCGGCCCGGACCGCCCGGACGCCGGCAGCGGCTGGCGCGCCGCTGCGCGGCTCGACATGAAGAGGCTCACATGACATCACGCAACCTGACCGGCATCCAACGCTACGACGCGCCCGCCGGCGGCTGGGGCGCGCTCAAGGCCACCGCGCAAGCCATCGCGGACCAGATGCGGATCGCCGAGGCGCCGGTGCTGCTGTTTCGCACCAACAAGCCCGACGGTTTCGACTGTCCCGGCTGCGCGTGGCCGGACAAGGCCCACACCTCGACCTTCCAGTTCTGCGAAAACGGCGCCAAGGCCGTGACCTGGGAAGCCACCAAGAAACGCGTGACGCCGGAATTCTTCGCCGCGCACACCGTGACCGAGCTGCTGACCTGGTCCGATCACGACCTGGAAGACGCCGGCCGGCTGACGCACCCGCTGCGCTACGATGCCGCCACCGACACCTATCAGCCGATTGAATGGGACGCCGCGTTCCAGCACATCGGGCGCACCCTCGCCAACCTGTCCGATCCGGATTCGGTCGAGTTCTACACCTCGGGCCGCGCCTCGAACGAAGCGGCGTTCCTGTTCAGCCTGTATGCCCGCGAGTACGGCACCAACAATTTCCCCGATTGCTCGAACATGTGCCACGAGGCCACCAGCGTCGGGCTGCCGCAGACCATCGGCATCGGCAAGGGCACGGTATCGCTGGACGACTTCGACGCCTGCGACCTGATCATCTCGATGGGCCACAACCCCGGCACGAACCATCCGCGCATGATGGGCACGCTGCACGAATGCGCCCGCCGCGGCGTGCCCATCATCGTCTTCAACCCGCTGCGCGAGCGCGCGCTGGAACGCTTCGCCGATCCGCAGAACCCGATCGAGATGGGCACGCTGGGCTCGACCCGCATCGCGTCCACGTACTACCAGGTGCGCGTGGGCGGGGACGCCGCCGCGCTCAAGGGCATCATGAAGGCGCTGCTGACGCTGGACCGGCAGGCGCCCGGCGCGATCGACCACGCCTTCATCGCCGAACACACCCACGGCTTCGACGCCTACGTCGCGGACCTGGACGCCACCGCGTGGGCCGACATCGAGTGCGCCAGCGGGCTGACGCGCGCCAACCTGGAGCAGGTCGCCGCGGCCTACGCCAAGTCCAACGCCACCATCGTGACCTACGGCATGGGCATCACCCAGCACGCGCGCGGCACCCAGAACGTGCAGCAGATCGCCGCGCTGCTGCTCATGCGCGGCAACTTCGGCCGGCCGGGCGCCGGCATCTGCCCGCTGCGCGGCCACTCCAACGTGCAGGGCAACCGCACCGTCGGCATCACCGAGAAGATCGACCCGGTGATGTTCGACAACATCGAGAAGACCTTCGGCTTCCGGCCGCCCGAGCGCCACGGACACGACGCGGTCGACGCCATGAAGGCGATGGTGAACGGCGACGCCCGCGTGCTGATCTGCCTGGGCGGCAATATCGCCATGGCGCTGTCCGACACCGAACAATGCGAGACGGGCATGCGCCGGCTGGACCTGGCGGTGCACATGAACACCAAGCTGAACCGCTCGCACCTGCTGATCGGCCGCGACGCCATCATCCTGCCGGTGCTGGGCCGCACCGAAAGCGACGTGCAGGCCAGCGGCGCGCAATCCATCACCGTCGAGGACTCGATGTCGATGGTGCACGCCTCGCGCGGCAAGCTCGCGCCGGCCTCCGAACACCTGCGGTCCGAACCCGCCATCATCGCCGGCATGGCGGCGGCGACGCTACCGGACACGCGCGTGCCGTGGCTCCACCTGGTCGAGGACTACAGCCGCATCCGCGACCTGATCGAAAAGGTCTACCCGGACTTTCGCGGCTACAACGAACGCATCCTCAAGCCGGGCGGATTCCGCCTGCCGCTGCCGCCCACCGAACGCATCTGGAAAACGAAGTCGGGCAAGGCCGAGTTCCTGCCGTTCAAGGGCCTGCAAGAGGATCCGGGCGCGGTCGCGGCGGGCGCGCTGACGTTGACCACGCTGCGCAGCCACGACCAGTACAACACCACCATCTACGGCCTGGACGACCGCTATCGCGGCGTGTTCGGCCGGCGCGACGTGCTGTTCATGCATGCCGACGACCTGGCGCGCCACGGCCTGAAGCACGGCGACAAGGTGGACCTGCACAGCGGCCTGCCGGGCCAGGCGCACCGCCACCTGCAACTGACCGCGATCGCCTACGACATCGCGCCCGGCTCGGTCGGCGCCTACTACCCCGAGGCCAACAACCTGTGCCCGCTGGACTACCAGGACAAGCAGAGCGGCACGCCCAGCTACAAGTCGATTCCGGTGGTGATCAGGAAGGCCGCGTGACGCCTTGCCCGCCGCGCGCACCAGCGCAGGCGGGCGCCCCTGATCTCATCGCCCGACCACCGGGCAGCTCGCCGGCAGCGGCCGGTCGAACAGCACCGCGATGCCGCATGCCGAGGTGAACATCCCCAGGTTGTCATGGCCCACGCCCGGCACTTCCACGACCTTCTGGTTCAAGCCGGCGGGATGCCTGCGCGTCAGGTAATCGAAATAGGCGCGGCCCCGCTCCAGCCGGTTGGGGCCTTGCGCCATGCCGCCGCAGGAGCGGTCGATGAAGTGGGTGTAGGGATCGGTGTCCGCCTGGCCCAGCAGGTACACCACGTTCCGCGCGGCGTATCTCGATTCCACCGCCGCGGGGTCCTGCGAGGCGACATAAGGCGGACCGCCTTCGAGCTGGTACTTCCATCTGGTCGCGGCGGGACAGGCGCCGCCGGCCGGCAACGCGGGGCGGTCATCGCTGAAGTACACGTAGCTGGAGGGATTGGCGACCACGTAGCGCAGGGGAATGCCGCGCCGCGCCAATGCGCCGCCGCCCCGCCCCACGGCCGCATAGCGTTGCAGGATCTGCGCGCCCGCGGAATGCCCCATCACGACCACGCGCTTCAGGGCGGGATAGCGCTTCTTGTCCGCGAAGTGATCCAGCAGCGCGTCGATCGCCTCGAACGAGCTGAGCGGCGCCGGACCGATGGCCGGCTCGCCGCTTTTCCAGCCTTCCTGGGTCCACCTCAGGGTCTGCGCCGGCATCGAGAATTTCTCGACATCCGGCGCGGTCAGGAACTGGGGCGCGACGACCATCACGCCGCCCGCCGACCGGCCCGCCCCCGCCACGATCTCCTTGCCGGTGCCGAAATACGTATCCGCGTTGCGCAGCGTGCCATGGATCACGATCATCACCGTCGAGATCGTCGGCGCCGGCGCATGGATATCGGCGGAGGCATAGAGCGGCAACGCGCCTTCTCCGGCGGCGCCCTTGACCGCCAGCGCCTGGTCCGCCACGTGTTTCACGGGCGCCTCCAGCTTCGACGCCTTGGGTGCGGCAGGCGCGACAGGCGCGGCCTGGCGCGTGCCACAGCCAGCCGCCGCCAGCAGCAGCGGGCCGCACAACAGGCTCCATTTGATAACCGAAAGGCACTTTGCCGCTCTCATGGGTCCACTCCTGGTCGACTGCGAAGACTGACGATTGGCAGGGATTATGCCCCCGTCTCCTGTTTGCCACGAGTGCTGGCGAACCGGTATGGCTACATGCTACGCTTTGCCACCCGGAATCAGCACCCGCCGCTTTTTTTTGGCATTTTTCCATGCGCAAATTCGCGGAGCTATACGAACAGAATCATTCCTGGCTGAAGGCTTGGCTCAGAAAGCGCCTTGGCAACCCGGACACCGCCGCCGACCTGGCACACGATACGTTCGAACGCGTATTGACCAAGCCTCCCGCCGAGGAACTGAACGAGCCTCGGGCCTACCTCACCGTGGTCGCCAAGGGCCTGGTCGCGCATTGGTATCGCCGCAAGGCGATCGAGCAAACGTACCTGGATGCACTCGCGCTTGAACCCGAAGACTACGTTCCTTCAGTCGAGTCCCAGGCGGAAATCCTGGAGCGCCTGTTCGAGATCGATGCCATGCTGAGTAAACTTCCGGGCAAGGCCCGAGAGGCCTTTCTGATGTCCCAGGTCGATGGACTGACCTACCAGGAAATTGCCGACAAGCTGAACGTATCGCTTAGCACCGTGAAGCGTTACATGGTGATGGGTTTCGCTCAATGCCTGGCCACTCTGACATGACACAAGCAACGACCCGAGCCAACCTGATCCAGGAAGCGGCGACCTGGATGATGCGGCTTTCCGACGAAGGCGCCACCGAGGCCGACTGGACGGCCTGGCGTCAATGGACGCAGCAAAGCGACGAACACCGCAAGTACGCGCACCTGACGGAATCGCTGACGGCGAAGCTGCAGACCGTGCCGGGAAGCGTCGGCCGCGCTGCGTTGAACGCGCCCAAGGCCGCGGCAAGACGGACGGCGCTCAAGACACTTGCGTTCCTTTTGCTGGCCGCGCCGACGGGCTACGTGGTCACCCGCCTGCCCTGGCAAGCCTGGAATGCCGAGTACCGCTCCAGCACCGGCGAACAGCGCCTGATCGCGCTGCCGGACGGCGGCACCTTGACACTGGACACCGCCAGCGCGGCCAATGTCGTCTACGACGATCAGCGTCGCAGCGTGCAAGTCGTGGCGGGCAGGGCCTACATCGTCACGGCCGCCGACAGCGCCCAGCCGCCCCGGCCGTTCCTGGTACAGACCCGGTTTGGACAGGTGCGCGCCCTGGGCACACGTTTCGAAGTGCAGTTGGGCGACCGCGAAGAGCAGGTCGCCGTTTTCGAGGGCGCGGTGGAGATCACGCCGAAAGATTCCGCGACCTCGGCACAGGTTCTGCAGGCCGGATGGAAAACGACGTTCACGCGGAACCAGGTGCAACCGGCGGCGCGTTCACTCTCTCAGGCCGATCCGCTCTGGCTGCAAAAGCGCATCCAGGTCGACAACGTGCCGCTGGGACAATTGATCGAGGAACTGGGACGCTACCGGCCGGGCATCCTGCGCTGCGACCCCGACGTGGCGGCGCTGCCCGTTTCGGGAACGTACCGCCTGGACGATACGGACCTTGCGTTGCGGTTGCTGGCCGAGGCGCTGCCGGTCCGCGTCACGCGGCGCACCGCCTACTGGGTCACGGTCGGTCCCCGCTAGGCCGAGGCCGCATGCGTTCCTGCCGGCCCGCCGCGGCACTGCCACCCTTGAGGCTACCGCTGAGGCGGGTCCTGCTCGCCAGTTTCCTGGCGACAGCCTGTGCCCTGCCAGCCATCGGTCACGCCCAACCGCGAGCGGCCATCCCTGGGCCTGCGGTCTTTTCCATTCCCGCCGGGCCGCTGTCGGCCGCGCTGGATCGATTCGCCAATGCCGCCGATCTCTCCCTGTCCTACGATCCCGCGCTGATACGGGACAAGCACAGCCCTGGCCTGTCCGGCGCCTACACCGTCGATGCGGCGTTCGCGGAATTGTTGCGCGGTACCGGCCTGACCGCGACGGCATTGGGACAGGCCGGCTATGTATTGCGGACCACCGCAGCGGCAAAGGACGGCGTTTCGGGGGCTGCCACGTTGCGTCCGGTGCAGGTCGAGGGCATTCCGCCTGAAGAAGGCTATGCCGCGTCGACAAGCACTCTGGCCACCGGAACCGACACGCCGATCAAACAGATCCCCCAATCCATCCACATACTGACCCGGCAGATCATCGAAGACCAGCAGCCCCAGACGCTCTTCGATTTGCTGCGCAACGTGCCGGGCGTCAGCAACAACCCGCAGTTCTACGGCTTTGACAACGACGCCTACGACATGCGCGGCTACGGCTCGCGCCTTCTGCTGGACGGCATCGCGCCACAGTTCGGCTTCCGTATCCCCGCCATCGGCGTGGAACGGGTGGAAGTGCTCAAGGGCATTGACTCGGCGGCGATGGGCGATATCACCCACGGCGGCGTGGTCAACGTCATGCTGAAGCGCCCGCAGGCCGAGTCCGTCCGGGAAATCCGCGCGGAGGCCGGATCCCGGGGCCGCGCGGGAGTGTCGATGGATGTCGCCGGCACCGCGCCCGACAACACCCGCCTGCAGTACCGCCTGATTCTTTCGACCACCCGGGCGGACGGCAATACCGCGGGGTACCGGGGGTTGCGTGAAACCTACCTTGCTCCCTCTGCCGCGTGGGACGACGGTACGACGCGCATCGAACTGGGCCTGCAGTATTCGCAGGGCCGCCTGCCGACAAGCCCTTTCACGGTCACGGTGAACGGACGCCCGGCCACGTTGTCCGGCCCTATCGCCAACGCGGATGATCACACGAACTACGAACAAACCCGCCCATACTTCGCACTGCGCCAGCAACTGAACGACAACTGGTCTTTCAACGGCAGCGCCAGCGTCACCCGGCAGCGCCATACGGAATACGCCTACCGGCTGGGGCCCGCCAATCCGCAGGGCGGGGCCTACTACCTGCCATTCCGCGAGGACAGCAGCCAGCGCAACACCGTCGTCGACGGCCATCTGCAGGGCAGGTTCGACACCGGCCGCGCCACCCACGACGTCACGACCGGCCTGTCCTATTACGCAAGCTCGGTCGACACCACGATCGCGTCGGGGGATCTTTTCCCGGGCAACGTCTTCTCCCCCCGGGTCCCGTTCCCGTCTTCGGACATCACGCCCAATATCGAGCGCCTGTCCAATTCGCCGCTGCGCTCCTCGCGCGCCTATGCCCAGGATTTCATGACCCTGGACAAGCGCTGGCATGTGATGGCCGGGATTGCGCTGAATCAATTGCCGCAAGAGGGCGGACCGACCGAGCGCGCCTGGACGCCAAAGCTGGGCCTGAGCTTCGACGTCTCAGACACGATGTCGCTCTACGGCGCGTACTCGCGCGGCTTCTCCACCTACCAGCCCGCGGCGCAAGGCACCGCGAGCGTACGGCCCATCCGCAGCAAGACCCTCGAAGCGGGAATGAAGTTCGACTGGCCCGACCGCCCGCTCAACGCGTCCATTGCCCTTTTTCAGACATCGCTCGACCATTACCTCGAACCCATACCGGACTCTCCCCTGTACCGACAGGTTGACAGCGGCAGAAGCCGAGGATTGGAACTCAGCCTGCAGGGTCAATTGACGGCAGCCTGGCAAACCGTCGCCAGCTATACGTACACGGACTTCCGGCCCGCGGCCAACCAGGTGAATCCCATACCCAGGCACATGGCCAGCCTGTGGGCCAAATACACGTTCCTGGACCCGGCCTGGAGCGGTTGGGGTCTGGGCGCCGGCGTGTATGTACAGAGCGGATATGCCGGCGACGGCCAGGGATTCGGCGACTTCCGCATCGCGGGGCAGGCCCGCACCGATGTCAGTCTGTTCTACCGTCGCGACCGTTTCAGCGCCACCCTGGGCGTGCGAAACCTGTTCGACCGGACCCTGTACGCCGGCCATGCCGTGGCCACACGCATCTACCTGGATCCAGGGAGAACGGTGCTGCTGACAACGGCCTACCGGTTCTGACGTCACCGTCGCCGCCCCCAACGCCCGCCGACGGCGCTCACTCGCAGCGACTGTCTACGGCCGTCCACATCCGCGCGGCCGGCGCCGGCGGCGTCGCCGGCAACGTCACCGCCAGGCGGCATTGGCCGCCCTCGCCTTGCGCCCAGACGACCCGGTACGTCGACGCCCCCGCCGCCGCGTTGCGCAGCAGCAGCCGGCCGGCCTGCGCCACCGTGCCGACGTCGTTGCCCGCCGAGTCGACGACCCGTGCGCCGAACGGCACCGGGTCGCCGCCGGACAACCGCGCCCGCACCAGCACGGCCTGGCCGCCGCCCTCGGTCTCGAACGTCACCGGCACGACCGCGCCCGCGGTCGGCGCCACGTGCTGAATGGTCGACTTCAGCGCCACGCTCAAGGGCAGGCCCTTGGGATCGACTTCGATTTCATTGCTGGCGAACGGTGTCAGATTGGAGACGACCGCGCGGCCCCAGGGATCGATGCGCAACCCGCTGCCGCTGGCCACCCGCGCGCCGGCGGCATGCCGGGCTTCGACCACGACGGCGGTATCGCCCAGCGCGGGCGTGAATACGACGCCACCGCCATATGCCACCACGCCTCCCGACACCGTGGCGCCATACTGCGAGAACCCGCGTCCGCCCGATGCATTTGCCGCCATGGTGGCGTAGGGCGATGCGTAAGCCGCGCTGCCCCCCGCCACGGAGGACGCTGCCGCCCCCCCCAGGCTGCGACTCGCATTCACGCCATAGGTCAGGGCGCCGTCCTCGCCCGTCGCCCCGGTGACCGACTGTTGAACATCGGTGCGGCCGCGGAAATTGTTCTGCACGTTCGTCGAGGCATACAACTGCCGTGCGCCGCTGCCGATGGGGATGCCGATATTGAGCATCGCCACGTTGTCCCAGCGCTGCGATGAGGCATCGTACTGACGGGCAAGCGACAGGCCGGCGCTGACCCGGCCGATGCTGGTGCTGTAGCCCGCCTGGAACTGCGTGTCCCGGCCCGGGCGGTTCCAGTAGTCCTGCGAAGACCCGCTCAGGTAGAAAGATCCCCAGCCCGACGGCAGCTGCTGATTCACCGTCAATTGCAGACGGCCGCGCAGGAATCCCCCGGTCGGATTGCCGCCGGAGAGACTGTCGGCGCTGTCGCGGCGGGCGTCGCGGTCGCCGTGGCGCAGCGACATCGCATCGCGCAGGTCGAGATAACCGCGGCTGGAGTAACGGTAGGCCGCCACGGTGATGTTGGTGTCGGTCGGCGCGATCAGCTTGCTATACGACAAGCGCACGCTGTGACCGGATCGCTTTCCTTGCGCGCCCAGCTCGGCGCGCGACTGCGTCGCGTCCAGGCCCACCGCGCCCCACTCCAGGTTCAACGCCACGCCGGCCATGCCCGCGGCGTAATCGCGGCTGGCGATCACGCCGCCATAGCCCGTCAGCATGTTGGTGAATCCGTGCTGCAGCGTGGCCTGCATCACATAGGGCCGATCGCCTCGCATCAAGGGATCCCGGTACGCGCCCGCCACCAACCCGTAACGGGTCACGCCGGGCCGCAAGGCATTCACCGCCGCCGCATAAGGCACGCTCGCCTGGTGCACACTGCCATCCGCCTCCGTGACCTCGACGATCAACTCGCCGCCATATCCCATCGGATACAGGTCGTCGATGACGAAAGCCCCCGGCGCCACGTTGGTTTCATAGATGACGCTGCCGTTCTGCCGCACGCGCACCACGGCATTGCTGCGCGCGATACCTGTCACGCGGGGCGCATAGCCGCGCTGGCTCTGCGGCAACATCCGGTCATCGGTCGACAGTTGCACGCCGCGAAAGCCGAAACTGTCGAACAGCGCGCCGTCCGTGTACGCGTCACCCATCACCAACTGGCTGCCCATCGACCGGATCGCGCGCTGCACGTTCGTCTGCACGCTTCGATAGCGCGAATCCGCGGCGGAGCCGGTCGTCAGGTTGCCGCTATGGCGCAGGCGCCAGGGCCCGGCGTTCAACCCGCCGGACAGTCCCAGGTATCCCTGCGACACCGCATGCCCCTGCTGGTCGGACCGGAAATAGTTGGCGTTGTACTGCAACAGGCCGGCGGGCACGCCGTCCGTCCAATAGCGCGGGTCGATGTAGCCGCGCGGCTGGCGCTTCATCGCCGCCTGCGGGACCGTCACGTCCAGCCGCTGCTCGCCCGTATCGAAGGCCGCCGTCGCGCCGGGCACCCAGGCATCGACCGGCGCACAGGCCTGCGGCGTCTCCCTGCCCGGCGCCGCAGCCGGAATCGCGCCGCCCGCCCGCGCGTCAACCGCATTCAAATCGACGCCGGCGCGCTCGAGCAGCTCCCGATCAAAGCAGGGCAGCGCATTGCCGTGGCGAGCGCCGACCGGCTTGAGCGTGACCTGGACGCTCCCCAACTGCATGCCATTGACGGAAAGATCCGCTCGATACGTACCCGGCGCGGCGACGTTGCCGCGGTTGTAGCGGGCCAGGTCCACGGGCGCGCCGCGGTTCACGAGGAACTGCGGATTGAATTCCACCTCGGCCATCTGCATGGGTTCGCCCTCGGCCGCCCCGAACGCTTGCGCGGTTGCCAGAGCCAGCAGGGCCGCCAGGCGGCATGGGTGCGGCACGCGCCGCGCGTCATTCTGTGTTTTTCTCGTTTTCACGGCAATCCGCCATCGACAGGACGCACGGCTCCCCGACGCGCCGACAGCGCGCCGTGATCCGACATCAATCAGGGAAAAAGGATCAGTGCATGACGCGGGGCCGCGTCGAGGCCTCGCCAGTAACGAGGCCGCCGTAATCGTTCACGACTTCGTAGCGCACCTGGACGCCCGCCGGCGCCGTAAGCCTGCCCTTGAGCGGCACCCGGCGCGTTTCGCCCGGCGCCACCATCAGGCCGTCATCGAACAAGGCCTTTTCGCCGCCAGCGGCGGCCTGGATCGTCGTGAACGTCACGTGATAGGCGCTGGGGTTGTGCACGCTCAGCACATAGCCGCCGGCCTCGCCATCGAGCGACCACACCGCTTGCGCCGGCGCATCGACCGCCTGCCCCGGCAACTGGCCAGGCCGGAAGAACACTTTGATCCGCGAGCGGAACGCGAACTGCAGATGATTGGCGGTCTGCGCATCCGACGGCTTCGGCGGAATCTCCAGCACGTTGAGCCAAAAGACGGACTCCCGGTCCTGCGGCAACGGTTCCCCGGTATAGGCCACGCGCAACGTCTGGCCTTTCTCGGGATCGATGCGCGATACGGGCGGTGTTATCAGGAATGGCGCGCTGGCCTCGGACGGTGCGGCGTCCGCATCGCCGCTATCGGCCCAGACCTGCACCAACGCGGGGGTCTTGCCTTCGTTGGACAGCTTGACGGTGACCTCCTGGTCGCCCGCCGGATAAACGACACGCGTGCCCGAGATCACGACGGACGCCACGGCCGGAATACTGATCGAGGCCAGCGCAGCGGCGGCGAAGGCCAACGAACGGAACAGAAAAGTACGCACGATTTCTCAACTCTTTTCGTCTTGGAGGACCATGCCGGCGCAGCGCCCGCCGCGCCGGCGCGCCCGCCTTACTGATAGGCCAGCGTGTACGTGACCGTGGTGGTGACCGGGCCGGCATCCACCGCGCCCGCCGCGAAGTACTGGGCAACGTACGACAGCGTGGCGCTGCCGCCGGTGAGGTTGACCGGCGCGCTGTTCTGCGCCGCCGCGGCCGCGCCGACAACAATGGGCGTGTTGTCCCCCTTGTTCAGCAACTGCACCTCGACGTTGGCGGCGCCGCCCGCGGCCGTGTTCTTCAGATTGCCGTTCGGGCGTACCGTGCTGCCGGGCTCGAAATACGTCGACACCTTCGTGGCGGAGCCGGTACAGTTGGTCAGCGAAATGCTGAACGCCGTGGGCCCGGCGGTCGCGCCCGGATTGGCCAGGCGCGTCTTCGACACGGAAGGCAAGGTCACCGTGAAATCGCCATTGTCCTGGCCGTTGATCTTGCAGGTGGTGTCCGTGATCGAACCGTTGAACGTGATCGTGCCGTCGACGGCGAACGCCGATTGCGATGCCAGCGCGCCGACAGCCAGGAACAGAGCGGAATAAAGAGAAGTC
Organism: Achromobacter insuavis; assembly: GCF_902859645.1. Taxonomy (GTDB): domain Bacteria; phylum Pseudomonadota; class Gammaproteobacteria; order Burkholderiales; family Burkholderiaceae_B; genus Achromobacter; species Achromobacter insuavis. The sequence continues at coordinate 45,960 of NZ_CADIJR010000017.1, forward strand.
TTCATATCAATGAGGGATAGTGAGCCAGGAGAGGAGAGAACCGGGCAGCGCTCCCGTGTCGCTGCTTCTGCGTTGCAGGTTCTGTCTGGTAGGCCACTTGAGCCGATCAAAAAGGCTCAGACTCGAACGGATTAATTTGTAACGGCCATCGCGCCCAGCGTTCGCCGCGCGAAATGGCCGGCCGCCCCCGGGCGGCTTAACGGTAAAGCAACGTGAAAATCAGCGTGCCGTTCGCAGTCCCTGGCTTGATAGCCGCCCCTGTCTGGACATAGGACGCATAAAAGTCCGCACTGTAGGAGCCGCCCGTTGCCGGCGCGTACTGGGCGACTTCATACCCAGGCGCTCCGAACGCCATCGGCTTGCCATTCGACACGCTGACGAGCTTGAGCCCCAGCCCCTGCGCCGTCGACTCCGCGCTCAGGGCGATGACGCCGTTGTTGGCGTCAACGACGCCCGATGGCGCGCTGAATTGCAGCCCGATGCGCTGCAGCCCGGCAGGGCAGTTATTGATGGGGACCGAGAATTTGACCCTGGGGGTCTCCGAGCCGACCCCCTTGAACGACTTCGTTGTGTACTGGCCCAGCGGCACGGTCACGTTCGACGTGGTGCAACTCTTCACGGAGACGGCTACGGCGTTGACCCGAAAAGACGCATTGGGCCCCGGGCTGACGATGGGGTTGTTAATGTCGGCCCCTCCCATGATGGGGCGCGTCAGCAGCACGTCGCCGGGCAGGGAGACCATGCCCGGCTGGATATCTCCGGTTTTGACCAACATGGCGGTCATCGCATTGAAGCCGTACGGTTGCCGGCCATTGTTGTCCGGACCGGCGCAGGTCCGCCATCGCGATCCGCCGTTTCCCGTCATATCCACCCGTCCGGCCGGCGGTTGCGGGCCGCAGCCCCCGACGACAAACTGCCCGGAGAACGCAATGCCGACCCCTGGCAGGTTGGTCGCATGGACCTTGTAGGTCCCGCCGCCATTGGCGGGGTTCTGAACCGTCACGTTGGTCTGTGTCAGCCCCACGATGCGGATGTCGATGCCCGCGACCGAATTGGCCGTGATATCGCACGCATAGATGGTGTTCATTCCCGTCCAATCGGCCGTCGCCAGCAGCGTTCCCACCGGCGCATCGCGGGGCACCGAGATCGCGCTGGGAAACGTCACTGAAAAGAGTCCGCCATTCGCGAGCGTGCACGTCGTTACGGCACCTGCCTGTAACGGCGCGCCGAAGAAAAGGATGATGGCCAGCGCCGCAAGCCAGCGCAACGGCGCGGCACGGGGTGGCAGAAGCGGGGTACTGAACATGGATTGCCCTCTTGGCGACGCTTTGAAATCAGTGGAATCGCGACCCGGTCGGAAGTGCTTTCGAGCCGCTTGCCCTGGGATGCCACTTGAGACGCGAAAAAAGGTTCATTGCGCGCCCACATCGAACGCGCCCGCCTCCCGCAGGACCCGAGCCGATTTATCTGGTTACATATTTTTCGGCAAAAGCACGGACCTTTTCGTTGCGCTGAAGTGGCATACCCGGAGAAGCCGCACCGCGGTCCACTACAAGCGAAAGGAAATCATGGCGACGAAGTCCCGCCCAATCTCAAGAACACCGCGCCAAGGCGCTTCCGTCGACCGGCGTCATGAGACCTTCGGCCGCCAGAAAGAACCCGTGCCCGACCTCCTCGCAGCCGGGCAAGCCGCCATGCGCCCCACCGATGGCAATCCGTCGGCGATCCTGCTTGCGCCCTATACGGCGGTGCGCGCGGCGTGCATCTATATTGACGGCCTGCCCGATCTGTTCGCGGCCTACGGCACTGCCTGCGTGCAGCGAGCCATCGATCGTGCATTGCCCGAACGGCTGGCCGCCATCGGCATTGACGCCCATCGCATTGCACGTATCGGTCAACATGCCGTTGTCACGCTGGCGGACCACGCGCCGCCCTGCTCGCCCGACGATGATGTGCTGCTTGAGCGGATCAAGGCGGCCGTCTCCTGCGAGCCGCTGGAGTGCGAAGGTCACCGCATCCTGCTCAAGGTACTGGTCACCCTGGGGGTGCCCGAGACCTGTCTGGAGGCGTCTCCGTTCGATACGGCGCGCTATCCCGCTCACGCCTGGCCCCCGCTGCCGGAAACCACCCAATCCCTGAACGCGCGGCTCACGGCGTTTCGCAACGACATGGACATGGCGACGGCGTTCTTCGACGATGTCCATTCCGGCCATGTCACCCTGGCCTTCCAGCCCGTCATCGTGTCGTCGAGCCTCCGGGTGCCGCTCTACCACGAAGCCCTGCTGCGTCGCATCGACGGCAACACCGCCACGACTTGCTATCCCGTCATCCAGGCGCTGGAACGGCTGGGCCTTGTCGCCCGACTGGACCGCAGCGTGCTTTGGACCGCCATCGGCCTGCTTGAACGCCACCCGGATATCTGCCTGGGAGCCAACGTATCGGCGCTGTCCTTGCAGCACGACGGTTGGTGGCGCGTCCTGCAGGATTATCTGGCGAGAAATCCCGGGATCGCCGAGCGCCTGACGCTCGAAATCACCGAGACCAGCGCCATCACCAACGCCGAAGAGGCGGCCAATCTGTTGTTGTCATTGCGCGTGATGGGCTGCCGGATTGCCCTGGACGACATGGGCGCCGGCTACAGCACCATCAGCTTCCTGGCCGCAACGCGCCCGAATATCGTCAAGATCGACAAGACCTTCGTGACCCAGACGGAAGGCAAGCGCCAGCCCCAGACGCTGCTCAAGCACTTCGTGACACTGTGCTCGGACCTGAGCGCATGCGTCATCGCGGAAGGCATCGAAACCGAAGCTGACGTCGCCGCCGCCACGCAGGCGGGCGTGCACGCGCTGCAGGGCTACCATCTGGGACGCCCGGAGTTGGCGCCCGCGTGGCTGGTCGGGCCGGCCTGTGTCAAGGACAGCTTCGCGCACGACCATCGGACCTGGCAGGCATGAAATTGAATGAGCGCCGACAACCAGGTGGGCGGTGGAATCGTGCGGCGATGGGCTCCGCCCCCCCGTGGCGGCGCGGGAGAGATGTCTTGTCTTTATGTATGGTTTTTTTGCTGCAAAATCTCTCTCAGAAAGACATACAAATCAAACGATTCAAGCATTTGTATGGATAGCTGAGGTAGAATTTCCATTCTTGTATGGGATTTTTCTATAAAATCTGCCTTCTTGTATGGAAATGGGCGCTCGCCGCGCCCGATGTGCCTGGATGCGCAGAGGCCGGCCCACAGGTCGTAAACAATGCTGCTGAAGCAGCGTTTTGAGGAAATGATGAATTTTTGGGTCCCCGTAATCTTCGGTACGTTCAAGCTCCTCGTGTTGGGCACGGGCATGTTCCTCGCCATCAAGTCGCATTACGACGGAGAAAAGAAGGACAAGGAAAAGCAGAAGGCGCAAGAGGAGACGAAGGCTCCGTAGTGGAGAGCTGGATGCTGCCGGGGACGTCCCGATCGAGACGCTCGATGCGGCCATCATGCGCGAACGTCATTGACGGAATGGAATTTGATGCGGATACACGCTAGCCCCCCGCAATGGCAGTCGGCATCTGGGCGGAAGCGCGCTTTCTAGGCGGATGGAGAAACTGGACGAACAGTTCTGCGAAGCGGCAGCATGAGACCGTCCATTGCGTTGAAGAGGATAACGATTGTAAGTCGCTGCGGGACGTCAGGTATTTACAGGCACGTCGTCCCACGACTCGCCGTAGCCCACCATCCAGCTCAATGCATAGCGGCGCTCCGTGACCACGCCAGCGTCCAGGTGGGCGGGGGTGGGTCGACCGCGCAGTTGTGCGTCGTGCACGTGCCAGTGCTCATCCTGCAGTCGGTGTTCCTCGTCCGCCACCTCATCGAGTGACCGCAGACACGCATTGGCGACGAAGTCGGCCGGAGCGGCTTTGGCCACTTGCACCAGCGGGATCGCCCAGATGTCCGCACGCTGGCAAGACGGCGGCAGCTCAGGCATGCCGCCCAGGGCCCACGCCAGCGGCACGATGGCCTCGGCGCGCCAACTGAAATTCACAAGGTCCTGATGCGCAGGCCGCTGCGCTTGTCCCAGGTAGAGGGCTTCTGCCGGGGAAAGCAATGCGATGACATCGTTTTGCTCGGCCCAGGCAATGCCTTCCACCGCAACGTCTTCACGTTCATCGGCACGCCACACCACGGCGATCAATGCCAGCAGTCGCTGCGCCACTTGCTCTGCGGTGCGGAACTCCGGTTCACGCCATTGACTCACTGGCGGCGGGCTCAACAGATTCCGCAACGATTTCTCGATGATCAGGTCGCGTTCATCGGGCCTCTTCTGGCAGACGGAGAAGAGAATGAAAAGAGGCCATCGCCACTTGCGGCCCGCGCCGTCCGTCCACACGATCCGTGAGTGCGTTGGGTCGCCGTACCAAACGCCCCGGACGCGAGGGCGGCGGGCATCGGGCACATGCCGGCCCACGGCCAGCAGACAATCCTTGCTGAACGCGATCAAGTCATTCTTGATGGCGTTCCGTTCGTTCTGCCGATCCCACCAGCGACGGAAAATATTGGGGGTTCTCATCGTGCGAACTGTAGTTGCCTATCTGAATGGCCAGTCCCGCCATCACGCATAGTAATCATCTTTCCGACCTGTGCTGCTCCACGAACATAGCCTCTGCGCCTGAACAAGATAGAAGGCCGCATCACCCTCCTGTTCACACAATTGCTACTTTTCAAATTGAGCGACCAAATTTCCAGGTTTGTTGAACTTCTACAGGAGATGTATTGTGCTGTACGCAAGATACCATCGACATACAACCTGAGAAGTTAGGATCATGACCCAGCCGCATTCAACACGCCCACCCGCTTACGCACGGAAGACACGGTATGCACATGCGATGAAGCTGCTCTTTACGTTGGGCCTTGCAACGCTATGGACTGGCGCCCAAGCCGCCAGTTTTGATTGCAACAAGGCCGTGAGCGCTACGGAAAGGTTGATCTGCAGCGATGCCGAGACATCCGCGCTGGATGGAAAATTGCACGGGGCCTATGAAACGGCACTCGCCGCAACCGATGCCTATGGCAAGAAAGAGTTGGCCAAAGAACAGCGCAACTGGATTAAATACGCTCGTGACATTTGCCAAGACAGCGCCTGCCTGCGGCAAGCATACACAACCCGCATCGCTATGCTGGCGCGTAATGAGAAACATATTGCCAATGGCGAGGTGTACTCAGACTGCAAGCTGCCGGGCAACCAAACCGAATGCGTTAATGTTGTGCCGATTCGCGATCCCAACTCCCGTGTTGAATCGTTCAACCAATCGTTGGCGCAGCAGAAGCAAAGCGGCCGAATCATCGGTTGTAGCCAGCTGGTTGACCTACCGGTTGGCGTCGCTGGGGGTAATCACAGTTTTGGCGGCTCCTGCGTATTGCAGGAAGGTACGCAGCGCAAGAACGTGAGGATCTGCAACGACGATATGTTCGGGCATTTCCAAGTAGAGCCGTCCACGCCACAAGATGTCTCAGACAAGCGCTTGGTCGACTTTACTTACGCGCAATGCTATGGCGGTTGATGGTAAGCCCCCGGGCCTATCCGTGATTTTGTGTGCGAGGCATATCATGAGGACTAAGGATCATGGATATGCCGATGACGAAGATACGCACAGCAGCCGCCCAGGCGGCGGCCCGTGGGCCGCTGCCTGAAGTACCGGCCGAGGCTGCCTGAGAAACGGCGCGTCACCCTGAACTTGACGCAGGAAATCGGACCTCCAGAGGCGAAATCCGGCTGGAGGCCGTGCCAGTCCTTGCATATCGAAGATTCTCGATTCCCAAACCGGATGACGTAAATCCCAAGTTGGGTGAATTTCGACACCTGATATTAGGGACGAATGCTTCCGCACAAATTCCAGGATCCCCCCCTGGCCATATGTAACAGCGGCCTGCCCCCCCCTTGAACCCCGCGACATCATCCCTATAATTAGCACTCGACTCCGGTGAGTGCTAACAGTCCTCCCGGGCCTAACCGATCATTCACTTTCTTCTTTAGTAACAGGAGTTCCTCATGGCCTTGCGTCCCCTGGGCGATCGCGTGATCGTCAAACGCCTCGAAAACGAGCGTAAGACTGCGTCGGGCATCGTCATCCCCGACAGCGCCGCTGAAAAGCCTGACCAAGGTGAAGTCGTGGCCGTCGGCCCCGGCAAGAAGACCGAAGACGGCAAGATCCTGCCGGTCGACCTGAAGGCTGGCGACAAGGTTCTGTTCGGCAAGTACGCCGGCCAGTCCGTCAAGGTTGACGGCGAAGAACTGCTCGTCATCCGCGAGGACGAAATCCTCGCCGTGGTCCAGTAAACCCTGCCTCAAACGAATTTTCGAAGGAAGCTAACAAATGGCTGCCAAGCAAGTACTGTTCGGTGACGACGCCCGCGTGCGCATCGTCCGTGGCGTGAATGTCCTCGCCAACGCCGTCAAGACCACCCTGGGCCCCAAGGGTCGCAACGTCGTGCTGGAGCGCTCGTTCGGCGCCCCGACCGTGACCAAGGACGGCGTCTCCGTCGCCAAGGAAATCGAACTGAAGGACAAGTTCGAGAACATCGGCGCCCAGCTGGTCAAGGACGTCGCCTCCAAGACCTCCGACAACGCCGGTGACGGCACCACCACCGCCACCGTGCTGGCCCAGGCCATCGTTCAGGAAGGCCTGAAGTACGTTGCCGCCGGTTTCAACCCGATCGACCTGAAGCGCGGCATCGACAAGGCCGTCGCCGCCGCCGTCGCCGAGCTGAAGAAGCAATCCAAGCCGGTCACGACCAGCAAGGAAATCGCCCAGGTTGGCTCGATCTCGGCCAACAGCGACTCCTCGATCGGCCAGATCATCGCTGACGCGATGGACAAGGTCGGCAAGGAAGGCGTCATCACCGTCGAAGACGGCAAGTCGCTGGAAAACGAGCTGGACGTCGTCGAAGGCATGCAATTCGACCGCGGCTACCTGTCGCCCTACTTCATCAACAGCCCGGAAAAGCAAGTCGCCGCGCTGGAAGACCCGTTCGTCCTGATCTTCGACAAGAAGATCAGCAACATCCGTGACCTGCTGCCGGTGCTGGAACAAGTCGCCAAGTCGAGCCGTCCGCTGCTGATCATCGCCGAAGACGTCGAGGGCGAAGCCCTGGCGACCCTGGTGGTCAACAACATCCGTGGCATCCTGAAGACCACCGCCGTCAAGGCGCCTGGCTTCGGCGACCGCCGCAAGGCCATGCTGGAAGACATCGCCATCCTGACGGGCGGCACGGTGATCTCCGAAGAAACCGGCATGTCGCTGGAAAAGGCCGGCCTGGCTGAACTGGGCCAAGCCAAGCGCATCGAAGTGGGCAAGGAAAACACCACGATCATCGACGGCGCTGGCGACAGCAAGTCGATCGAAGCGCGCGTCAAGCAGATCCGCATCCAGATCGAAGAAGCCACGTCCGACTACGACCGTGAAAAGCTGCAAGAACGCGTGGCCAAGCTGGCCGGCGGCGTTGCCGTGATTCGCGTTGGCGCTGCCACCGAAGTCGAAATGAAGGAAAAGAAGGCTCGCGTCGAAGACGCCCTGCACGCCACGCGCGCTGCGGTGGAAGAAGGCGTTGTGGCCGGCGGCGGCGTGGCTCTGCTGCGCGCCAAGCAAGCCATCTCCGACCTGAAGGGCGACACGCCTGACCAGAACGCCGGCATCAAGCTGATCCTGCGTGCCGTCGAAGAACCCCTGCGCACCATCGTCACCAACGCCGGCGAAGAAGCCAGCGTGGTGGTCAACACCGTGCTGCAAGGCAAGGGCAACTACGGCTACAACGCCGCGACCGGCGAGTACACCGACCTGGTCGAGCAAGGCGTGCTGGATCCCACCAAGGTGACCCGCACCGCCCTGCAGAACGCCGCCTCCGTCGCCAGCCTGCTGCTGACCGCCGAAGCCGCCGTTGTGGAACTGGCCGAAGACAAGCCCGCTGCCCCGGCCATGCCCGGCGGCATGGGCGGCATGGGCGGCATGGACTTCTAAGTCCCGCTTCCCCTGCAAGGCCTCCCCGGCTCCGGCCGGGGAACGCAGTACCCCGAAAGACCCCCGGACCTTCGCCCCGGGGGTTTTTCTTTTTGTGGACCGGCCATCGCACCAGGCCTCGGAACGTTTGCCAACAAGTTCATGGTTTCGCGCCGGCGCATGCGTCCCTACAATGAAGGCTCCCTAGCCCGAGCCAGCCCCATGCGCCTTCCCAATAGCCTGCGTGCCCTGCGTCCGTCGGAGATCGGCGGCCTGTTGATGGATTCCGCCAACCAGTGGTCGACCCATCGCGCCTCCAGCAAGGGCGCGGCGCTGGCCTTGTACATGGTGTTCTCGCTGGCGCCGATGCTGATCCTGGTGATCGCGGTGGCCGGCGCTTTCTTCGGCGAGGACGCGGTGCGTTCGGAGCTGTTCGCGTCGCTGCGCGACCTGACCGGCGAGCGCGGCGCCGAGGTGATCCAGACGGTGCTGGCCAGCGCCCATGAATCGGGCGGCGGCTGGATCGCGGCGCTGATCTCGATCTTCGTGCTGATCTTCAGCGCCACCACGGCCTTCGCCGAGCTCAAGGCCAGCCTGGACGACCTGTGGGAGGTGTCCGGCAACCAGAAGGGCGGCATCCAGGGCATGGTGCGCAGCCGCATGCTGTCGTTCGGCCTGGTGCTGGTGCTGGCGCTGTTCCTGCTGATTTCATTGACCGTGAACGCGGGCCTGGGCGCCGCGCGCAAGTACTACGGCGACCTGTGGACGGCGTCGGCCTTCGCCACGGCGGCCGACTGGGCGTCGAGCCTGTTTTCGTTCTCGGTGGTGGTGGCGCTGTTCGCGGTGATCTTCAAGCTGCTGCCGAGCGCGCGGATCTCCTGGCGCGACGTGATTCCCGGCGCCATCGTCACGGCGGCGCTGTTCCTGGTGGGCAAGTGGGGCATCGGCGTGTACCTGAGCCGGGGCGCGGCGGTGTCGGCCTACGGCGCGGCCGGGTCGCTGATCGCGTTGCTGCTGTGGATCTATTACTCGGCGCAGATCTTCTTTTTCGGGGCGGTGTTCACGCGGCAGTTCGCGCTGCGCTTCGGCCGCGCGGCTCAGCCCAAGGCGCCCGCGGCCTCCACGGCGTCGAGTCCGGATTCGGCGCCGGCCGCGCCGGCATCCGCTCCCCCGGCATCACCGCCGTCGGACAGGCCTTAACCAGGCGCCGCCTCCTCCGATCCGCCAGGCGCGGGCCTTTCCCGCCCTCACGGCGCCTCGGACGATTCCAGCCCCGCCATCAGGCGCAGGCAGCGCAGGAACACGGGCCGCAGTTCCTCCGGGATCGGCGCCAGCACCTGCGCCTCCACCTGCGCATCACGCGGCAGCACCCGCGCCAGCAGCGCCATGCCCTCGTCCGTGATCTCCAGCGCATAGGCGCGGCCGTCCTCGGCCGAGCGCGTGCGCCGCACATAGCCCTTGGCGGTCATGCGGGCGATCATTTCGGCGAAGGAATTGCGGTCCAGCGCGATCAGTTCGGCGATGCGGCTCTGGGTCGCGCCCGGATTCTGGTGGACGGTGATCAGCAGGGCCTTCTGGCGCGGCGTCAGGTCCTCGTCCGGAAAGGCCTGCGCGAACAGCGCCTCGGCCCGGAAGTGGGCGCGGCGCAGCAGGTGCGAAGCCACCTGGGTCAGGTCGAATTGCTGAAGGGCCCGGGCGCTGGCCGGGCGGACGGATCGGGCGGGAGGAGTCATCGGGGATCCACGGAGTCGGCCCGCCGATTGTAGTGGGCCGGGAACCCTCGGGGCTGGCGCTGCCGGCGAAGGCACGTACAATCCGCAGGGTGATAACGATTCTCACTTCCTGATATATCCACCATGTCCGGACCGAACGTCCTGCCGGCCTTCCACAGTCTTTATGCGGCGCATCACGGCTGGTTGCGCGCCTGGCTGCTGCGCAAGCTGAAATGCCGTTTCCACGCCGAGGACATTGCCCACGACGCGTTCCTGCGCCTGCTGCGGCGTGGCGGCCTGGAAACTGCGGACCAGCCGCGCGCCCTGCTCGCCACCACGGCGAACCGGCTGGTGATCGATGAACGGCGCCGCCGGGACATCGAACAGGCCTACCTGGCGCTGCACGCCGAGCAGCACGCAATGGCCACGGAGGCCTCAGCCGAACAGGTCGCCATGGCCGTGCAGGCCCTGGCGGCGATCAGCCAGGCCATCGAGCGCCTGCCGCACAATGCGGCGCAGGCCTTTCTCATGAGCCTGTACGACGGCATGTCCCAACATGACATCGCGCGGGTCCTGCGGGTGTCGGAACGCTCGGTCAAGCTGTACATCGCCCAGGCCTTGCTGGCCTGCCACGACGTGCTGGCCGACTCGGCCCCACTCAGCGGCCATGCTGTTTGACGAGGCCGCCGGCCCGTCCGGCGAAGCGGCACTGCCTCGCGCCGCGCTGGAACAGGCGGCGCATTGGCACAGCGTGATGGACGGGGCTCCGAGCGCCGAAGAGACCCGCGCGTTCGAGCAATGGCGCGCCGCCCACCCCGATCACGAGCGCGCCTGGCAACGCATGCAGGCGCTGTGGGGCCTGCTGGCTGCGCCGGCTCGACAAGCTCCTGGGCCCCGCTTGAGCGCCCTGCTGCACGAAACCCGCGCGCGGCGCCGCAAGCGTCGCGGCCCGGCCGTGCGCGCGGCGGCGTTCGCCCTGGCCGCGTTGGCGCCTGCGTGGTGGGCCCTGCATGCCCAACTGCCGTGGCTGGCCGCCGACCTGCGCAGTGGCGTGGGCGAACACCGCACGATCGAACTGAGCGACGGCAGCCGCCTGACGCTCAACACCGACAGCGCAGTCGACATCGTCTATAGCGCACAGGAACGCCGCATCGTACTTCGGCAGGGCGAGATCCTGGCGGAAGTGGCACCGGGCCAGGCCAGCCGGCCCTTCGTCGTCGACACCCGCGACGGCAGCGCCACGGCGCTGGGCACGCGCTACATTGTCCGCCTGCTGCCCGATGCCACCCGCGTGACGGTGACCGAATCACACGTCAAGGCGTGTCCTGCGCGGCCCGGCGCAGCCTGCCAGGATGCCGCGGCCGGCCAGACGCTCGACATCCGTCCCGACGCGGTCGGCCCGCCGCGGACCGCCCCGCGCGATGCCGAGGCCTGGACCCAGGGCCGCCTGTCGGTCAGCGATACGCCCTTGCCGCAGGTGCTCGACGAACTGGCGCGCCACCGCCGCGGCCTGCTGCTTTACGACGCGCGGGCGCTGGCCGACTTGCGGGTGTCGGCGGTGCTGCCGCTGGACGGCGACGCCGCACTGGCGTCGCTGCAGGAGAACCTGCCCATCCGCGTGCGCCACTACGGCCCCTGGGTGCAGCGGATCGAACGCCGCTAGCGCGGGCGACAACCGGATATCGGTATTCCGAACAAAGTTGTAACCGCCATTTCCCTTTTTGACGCGTGGCTCGTCATCTCCTCCATGCACAACCGCATGGAGCATTGCGATGTACCCGAGACGATTGCGCCGGTCGCTGGCCGGCCTGACCCTGTTGCTGCAGACGGTGGCCCATGCTGCCGGCGAGGCGCCGATTCCGGCCGGACCGCTGGACGACGCGCTGGGCGCCTATGCCCAGCGCCACGGACTGGTGATTTCCTACGATGCCGCGCTGACGCGCGGCCTGCGCAGCCCGGGCCTGCCGGCGCCGACGGGCTCCGATGCGGACCTGTCCGGCCTGCTGCAAGGCACCGGCCTGTCGGCGCGCCGTAACGCCGAAGGCCGGTTGCAGGTCTTCCGCACGCCTGCGCCGGGCGCGGTGGAACTGGCGCCGATCACGGTGCCGGGCCTGCGCGAATCCGCGTTCGGACCGGTGGACGGACTGGTCGCCACCCGCAGCGCCTCCGGCTCCAAGACCGATGCCGCGCTGCTGGAAACCCCGCAGGCCATCAACGTCGTCAGCCGCGCCGAGATGGATCGTCGACCGGTTCGCAGCACCGCCGAGGCGCTGGCCTACACCCCCGGCGTCAATGCCGCCTGGGCGGGCTATGACGTGCGCTTCGACGTGATCCAGTTGCGCGGCTTCAACGCCAACTACGCCACATACCAGGACGGCTTGCGCACCGCCACCGGCGAATACGTGATTCCCCGGCTCAACCCGTACGGCGCCGAACGCATCGAAGTGCTCAAGGGGCCGGCCTCGGTCCTCTACGGCCAGAATACGCCGGGCGGCCTGGTCAACTACGTCACCAAGGCGCCGCCCGATGCGCGCCAGGGCGAGGTCCAGCTCGAAGGCGGCAACAACGGCCACAAGCAAGGCGCCTTCGACCTGGGCGGCCCGCTGAACGAGGCGGCGACGCTGCGCTACCGGCTGACCGGGCTGTATCGCGATGCCGACGCCTCGCTCGACCATGTGTCCGAGACCAACCGCTATATCGCCCCGGCCTTCACCTGGGCGCCGAATGCCGACACCAGCTTCACCCTGCGCCTGCAATACCAGCGCGACCGCGTGGATGGCTGGACCGGTTATTTCCTGCCGGCCGAGGGCACGCTGTACGACAACCCGAACGGCGGCCTGAAGCGTTCGCGCTTTCCGGGCGAACCGGGCGTGGATCGCTGGGACGTGGAACAACGCTCGGTCGGATACCGCCTGGATCATCGCCTGGACTCGACCTGGAAGGTCAGCCAGAACCTGCGCTACGCCGAGATCGACTTCAGCGCCCGCAACAGTTTCCTGAACGGCTTCCTCGACGCCGACAGGCGGCTGGTTGATCGCAGCTATGTCGGCTGGAAGGAACAGGTCTACGCCTTCTCCGTCGACAACCAAGTGCAGGCCGATTTCGACACCGGCCCGCTGTCGCACACCGTGCTGGCCGGGCTGGACCTGCGCCGCACCAACAACGGCTACCGCTTCTACATGGGGTCTCTGGGTCCGCTGGACCTGTACCGCCCCGTCTATGGCCAACGGCCGCAGGACATCGCCGAATACACCAACACCCGCACCCGCGCCACGCAGATCGGCTACTACCTGCAGGACCAGATCCGCGCGGGCCAATGGGCCTTCACCGGCGGCGTGCGCCACGACCACGCCTGGAATCGCAAGCAGGGCATCAACTTCGGCAGCGACGCGGCCAATGCCCAGGACGACACGGCCTGGACCGGACGCGCCGGCGTGGTCTACCTGGCGCGTAACGGCCTGGCGCCCTATATCAGTTATTCAACGTCGTTCGACCCCGCCATCGGCGCGACCCGCTCCGGCACGCCGTTCAAGCCGACCAAGGGCGAGCAGTACGAAGCGGGTATCAAGTACGAGCCGCCCGGCCAGAAGGCCTTGATCACCCTGTCCGTGTTCCAGCTGACGCAGAAGAACGTGATCGCCACCGATCCGGCCAACCCCGCCTTCAGCGTGCAGACGGGCGAAGCGCGCGTGCGCGGTCTGGAACTGGAAGGCAAGGCGGAACTGGGTGGCGGCTGGAACGTGATCGCCTCCTATGGCTACAGCCAGGGCGAAGTCACCCGCAACACGCCCGATGCGATGGGCATCAACACCGAGGGCAACGCGCTGCAGAATCTGCCACGCCACCAGGCCGCGCTGTGGGCCGACCACCGCTTTGGTGGCATCGCCCAGGGCCTGAGCGCCGGCCTGGGGGTGCGCTATCGCGGCAGCACCTATGGCGATGCCAACAACACCCTCGCGATGAAACCGGTGACGTTGGTGGACGCGCGCCTGGCCTACGACCTGGGCGCGCTGGACCCGTCGTTCAAAGGCTTGGCCGTTGCCCTGTCCGCCACCAACCTGTTCGACCGCCGCTACGTGGCCAGTTGCGGCAGCACGACATCGTGCTACTGGGGCCAGGAGCGCCAGGTGTACGGCACGCTGAGCTACCGCTGGTAATGCCGCGCGATCCCGGCAGCCGGCCCGCGGGGGCTGGCCCCGAGGGTTGCCCCCATTGACTTGCGCTCGGCCGCTGCCTACTATCGCCCAATATCGTACGTATACGTACTTAATTTGGCACGAGAAGACAGGCCATGACGATCCGCCAGCTGCGCAACTACATCGACGGCCGCTTCGAAGACGGCGCGTCCACCTTCGACAAACACAGTCCGGTGGATCACGCGCTGATCGCCCAGGCGCACGAAGCCAGCCGCGAGCAGGTCGACCGGGCCGTCGCCGCCGCCCATCGCGCCCTGCCCGCCTGGGCCGCGCTGCCGGTGGTCCAGCGCACCGACCACCTGCTGGCGCTGGCCGACGGCATCAACCGCCGCTTCGATGATTTCCTGCAGGCCGAGATCGGCGACACCGGCAAGCCGGTGTCCTGGGCCGGCCAGATCGACATTCCGCGCGGCGCCGCCAACTTCCGCGCCTTCGCCGAGCTGGCGCGCACGCTGGACATGGAAAGCTACATGACCGACACGCCCGACGGCCGCCAGGCGCTGAACTACGCCTACCGCAAGCCGCTGGGCGTGGTCGGCGTGATCTCGCCGTGGAACCTGCCGCTGCTGCTGCTGACCTGGAAGGTGGCGCCGGCGCTGGCGTTCGGCAACACCGTCATCATGAAGCCGTCGGAGGTCACGCCCTCCACCGCCACGCTGCTGGCCGAGGTCGCGCACGACACGGGTCTTCCGCCCGGCGTGCTGAACCTGACGCATGGCTTCGGGCCGGGCTCGGCGGGCGAGTTCATCACCACGCATCCGGACATCGACGGCATCACCTTCACCGGCGAATCGGCCACCGGCGCGGCCATCATGCGCGCCGTGGCGCCGGGCGTGAAGCCGGTGTCGTTCGAGCTGGGCGGCAAGAACGCGGCGCTGGTGTTCGCCGACGCCGATTTCGAGGCGGCGGTCGACGGCACCGCGCGCTCGGTGTTCGCCAACTGCGGCCAGGTCTGCCTGTGCACCGAACGCGTGTACGTGCAGCGCCCGATCTACGAACGCTTCGTCGCCGCGCTGGCCGAGCACGCGCGGGCGCTGCGCATCGGCTGGCCCGATGATGCCGACACCGGCATGGGGCCGCTGGTGTCGCGCGAACACCGGGACAAGGTGCTGTCGTATTTCGCCCTGGCGCGCGAGGAAGGCGCGACGGTCGTCACCGGCGGCGGCGTGCCGGTGTTCGGCGATGCGCGCGACGCCGGCGCCTACGTGCAGCCGACCATCTGGACCGGCCTGCCCGAGAGCGCGCGCTGCATCAAGGAAGAAGTGTTCGGCCCGGTCTGCCACGTGGCGCCGTTCGACACCGAGGAAGAGGCCATCCGCCTGGCCAACGACACCCGCTACGGCCTGGCCGCCGCCGTCTGGACCCGGGACCTGACCCGCGGCCACCGCGTCGCGCAGGCCATGAAGGTGGGGCTGGCCTGGGTCAACTGCTGGTTCCTGCGCGACCTGCGCACGCCGTTCGGCGGCAGCGGCCTGTCCGGCATCGGCCGCGAAGGCGGCCGCCATTCGCTGCATTTCTACACCGAACCCACCAACGTCTGCATCAAGCTGTGAGCCACAGCGCCTTCAAGGACACCGCCATGACCCAATCCTCCACCCGCGCCACCGTCGTCGCCGGCAAGGCCACGCCGCGCGGCAAGTATCCCCACATCAAGCGCGCCGGCGACTTCCTGTTCGTCTCCGGCACCAGCTCGCGCCTGCCCGACAACCGCATCGCCGGCGCCGAGGTCGACGCCATGGGCACCACCACGCTCGACATCCGGGCGCAGACGCGCGCGGTGATCGAGAACATCCGCGACATCCTGGCCAGCGCCGGCGCGGACCTGGCGGACGTGGTCGAGATCAGTACTTTCCTGGTCAACATGAACGACTTCGGTGGCTACAATCAGGTCTACGGCGAGTTCTTCGACGCCGATGGGCCGGCACGCACCACCGTGGCGGTGCATCAGTTGCCGCACCCGCAATTGCTGATTGAGATCAAGGCGGTCGCCTACAAGCCGCTGGCGCGCTGACCGGCACCCGCGCGGCCATGGCGCCAGACCGCCTCCCGGCTTTTCCCTCGGAACAGGATCGCCGCCCCGGCCGCCGCGCCGGGACGGCCGCGCGCATGTCGAACTTCCGCATCACGCCCAACGCGCTCAGCCACAAACTGAAGCTGCACCAGCTGCAGATCTTCGAACGCGTGCTGGCGCGCCGCTCGCTGTCGCGCGCCGCCAGCGAAATGCACCTGACCCAGCCCACCGTCACCAAGGCCATCCACGACCTGGAAGCGTTCTTCGGCGCGACGCTGTTCGAGCGCTCCAACCGCGGCGTCACGCCGACCGAACTGGCGCTGGTGCTGGGCCGCCGCGTGCACGCCATGATGGCCGAGATCCGCTACATGGCCGACGACATCGACGCGGTGCTGGGCGGCGCCAGCGGCCACGTGGTGGTGGGCACGCTGATCGCGGCCTCGGCCAAGCTGCTGCCCGAGGCCATCGCGAGGCTGATGACCGAGCACCCCGGCATCCAGGTCACGGTGCGCGAGGGGCCGTCGGCGCAGTTGCTGCCGGCGCTGGCCACCGGCGACGTCGACATCGTGGTGGGCCGCCTGCCGGGCGCCGACATGGCGTCGATCTCGGGCGTCGCCGTCGACCACCACAAGCTCTACCGCGAGGACCTGTGCCTGGTGGCCGGCGCGCGCCACCCGCTGGCGGGCGCCGCGCGCGTGACGCTGGCCGAGCTGGCCGACCACATCTGGATCCTGCCCGCGCCCACCTCGCCGCTGCGCGCCTCGATCGAGCGCAGCTTCTTCGATGCCGGCGTGCGGCTGCCCACGCGCCACGTCGAATCGCTGTCGCTGCTGACCAATATCGGCATCCTGATGCACAGCGACGCGCTGGCCCTGATGCCCTACGACGCCGCGGCCCAGTTCCTGGCCATGGGCGTGCTGACGCGCCTGCCCACCGACGCCTTCGGCGCGTTCGGCGACGTCGGCTATTCGATCCGCGCCGACCGGCCGTTGACGCCGGCCTGCCTGCGGCTGGTCGACTACCTGAAACAGATCGCGGCGCAGCGCCCCGCCAGCGCCTGAGCGCCGACCACGGCATCCGGGATATCCCGTTCAGGGAAACCCCGCGATAGATACCCCGCATATCCAACCGCGCAATTTCTATTGTGCCGCGGCCCCTTCCCCCGCCTAGACTTGCCTTCAGCGAAGTCCGCAAGCGCCTCCCGGAGACCGTCATGCCCGCCTATGGCCCGCCCCTGAATTTCCAGCGTTGGATCCAGGACCATGCCCACCTGCTGCAACCGCCGGTGGGCAACCAGCAGATCTGGCAGGACGCCGATTTCATCGTCACCGTGGTCGGCGGCCCCAACCTGCGCACCGACTACCACGACGATCCGCTGGAAGAGTTCTTCTACCAGGTGCGCGGCAACGCCTGGCTGTCGCTGTGGATCGACGGCAAGCCCGAACGGGTCGACCTGAAGGAAGGCGACATCTTCCTGTTGCCGCCGCATGTGCGCCATTCGCCGCAACGCCCCGAGACCGGCAGCGCCTGTCTGGTGATCGAGCGCCAGCGCCCGCAGGGACTGCTGGACGGCTTCGAATGGTATTGCCCGCATTGCGGCCACCTGGTGCACCGCGTCGAGGTGCAGTTGAAGAGCATCGTCACCGACCTGCCGCCGCTGTTCCAGGCCTTCTACGCCAGCGAGGAAAAGCGCACCTGCCCCGGCTGCGGCGCGATCCACCCCGGCAAGGCGCAGGCCCCCGCCGCGCAGCCGTCGCCCGCCTGACGCCCCCAACCTGTCATCCGCCCTCTTTATGACCCTGAAAATCGATATGCACGCGCACTTCTTCCCGCCCATCACGCGGCAGGAAGCGGCCGCGCTGGACCCGGTGGACGCGCCCTGGCTGCGGCGCGACGGCGATGGCTCGACCGGCCAGATCATGGCCGGCGACCGCCCCTTCCGCCCGGTCGATGCCACGTTGTGGGACCCGGCCCTGCGCATTGCACAGATGGACCGCCACGGCGTCGACCTGCAGATCCTGTGCGCCACGCCGGTGATGTTCGGCTACACCTATCCCGCGCAGGCCGCGGCCGACTGGGCCGCGCGCATGAACGACCTGGCGCTGGAACATTGCGCCTTCGCGCCCGGCCGCCTCAAGGCGCTGGCGCAGGTGCCGCTGCAGGACCTGGAGCTGGCCTGCCGCGAGGCCTCGCGCGCCCGCGCCGCCGGCCACCTGGGCGTGCAGATCGGCAACCACGTCGGCCCGCGCGACCTGGACGACGACACGCTGGTGCAGTTCCTGGTGCATTGCGCCAACGACGGCATCCCGGTGCTGGTGCACCCCTGGGACATGATGACCGACGGCCGCATGAAGCGCTGGATGCTGCCGTGGCTGGTCGCCATGCCCGCCGAAACCCAGCTGGGCATCCTGTCGCTGATCCTGTCCGGCGCGTTCGAGCGCATTCCGCGCAGCCTGAAGCTGTGCTTCGCCCACGGCGGCGGCAGCTTCGCCTTCCTGCTGGGGCGCGTGGACAACGCCTGGCGCCACCGCGACATCGTGCGCCAGGACTGTCCGCAGCCGCCCTCGTCGTACACCGACCGCTTCTACGTCGACAGCGCCGTGTTCGATCCGCGCTCGCTGCGGCTGTTGATCGACGTGATGGGCGAGGACCGCGTGCTGCTCGGTTCCGACTATCCGTATCCGCTGGGCGAGCAGGAGGTCGGCCGGCTGGTGTCGAATTCCGACCTGCTGCCCGCGGTGCAGCACAAGATCCTGTCGGCCAACACACAGACGTTCTTCGGGCTGGACCGCTGAGCCGCCCGCCAACCATGACCGTGAGACACGGCAACGCAAGGGGATTCACCATGAAACGCATCCATCTGCTGGCCGCCGCCGCGGCCGTCGCCCTGGCGCCCGGCGCCGCCGCCTGGGCCGATGTGAAGATCGGCCTGTTAACCACCCTGACCGGGCCCGGCTCGGTGCTGGGGCAGGACCAGCTCGACGGCTTCATGTTGGCCGTCGAACAGGGCGGCGGCAAGCTCGGCGGCGTGCCGGTGCAGGTCATCAAGGAAGACGACCAGTTCAAGCCCGAGGTCGGCGTGCAGGCCGCGCGCAAGCTGGTGCAGAGCGACAAGGTGCCGATCATCACCGGCGTGGTGTATTCCAACGTGATGCTGGCGGTGGCGCGGCCGGTCACCGGCGCCGGCGTGTTCCTGGTGGGCTCGAACGCCGGCCCCACCAACCTGGCCGGCAAGGACTGTTCGCCGTTCTTCTTCTCGACCTCGTGGAACAACACCCAGCGCCACGAAGGCAGCGGCGAGATGGCCAACCAGATGGGCTTCAAGAAGGTCTACCTGCTGGCGCCCAACTACCAGGCCGGCAAGGACGCCATGGCCGGCTTCAAGCGCTTCTTCAAGGGCGAGGTGGTCAACGAGGTCTTCACCCAGGTCAACCAGCCCGACTACTCGGTCGAGCTGGCGGCGCTGGCCGATGCCAAGCCCGATGCCGCCTATGTGTTCTTTCCCGGCGGCATGGGCGTGAA
This sequence comes from Achromobacter insuavis, assembly GCF_902859645.1. Classification (GTDB taxonomy): domain Bacteria; phylum Pseudomonadota; class Gammaproteobacteria; order Burkholderiales; family Burkholderiaceae_B; genus Achromobacter; species Achromobacter insuavis. Next base: position 65,375 of record NZ_CADIJR010000017.1, read on the forward strand.
CTTCATCAAGCAGTACCGCCAGGCCGGCCTGTTCGACAAGATCCCGCTGCTGTCGGTCGACACCATCGACGGCGCCACCCTGCCCGCGCTGCAGAAGGACGCGCTCGGCGCGGTCACCAACGTGCCGTACTCGCCCGACCTGGACAACGCCGCCAACAAGGACTTCGCCGCCGCCTTCCGCCAGAAGTACGGCCGCGAGCCGTCCAGCTACGCGGCCCAGTCGTGGGACGCGGCGCAGCTGATCGGCTCGGCGCTCAAGCGCACCGGCGGCAAGACCGACGACAAGGAAGCCTTGCGCAAGGCGCTGGAGGCGGCCGATTTCCAGTCGGTGCGCGGCGAATTCCGCTACCAGCCGAACCACTTCCCGGCGGCCGGCTTCTTCCGCGCCGACGTGGCGGCGGGCGCGGACGGCAAGGTCGGCTTCGTCAACAAGGGCCCGATCTTCGCCGACCTGTCCAAGGTCTCGGATCAGTACGCCGCCCAGTGCGCCATGAAATGACGCCGGCCTGCCGGGCAAGAACGAGGTAAGGCGCCATGTCCGCGACATTGCTGCTGGTGCAGGCCCTGAACGGCCTGCAGCTGGGTATCCTGCTTTTCCTGCTGGCCGCCGGCCTGACGCTGGTGTTCGGCATCATGAACTTCATCAACCTGGCGCACGGCTCGCTGTACATGATGGGCGCCTTCATCGCGGCCACCGTGTTCCGCCACAGCGGCTCGTTCCTGCTGGCCGCGGCCGCCGTGGTGGCGGGCATGGCGCTGCTGGGCCTGCTGCTGGACCGCATCGCGCTGGCGCGGCTGTATCCGCGCGAGCACCTGGACCAGGTGCTCGCCACCTTCGGTTTCATCCTGTTCTTCAACGAGCTGACCCGCATCATCTGGGGCCCGGCGCCCATCAGCATGGGCCTGCCATCGTGGCTGTCGGGCACCATCGATCTGCTCGGCGTCACCTACCCGCTGTACCGCTTTCTCATCATCGTGGCCGGGCTGGCGGTGGCGGCGGGCTGCTACGCGCTGATCCACCGCACGCGGCTGGGCATGCTGATCCGCGCCGGCTCCACCGACCGCATGATGGTGGGCGCGCTGGGCGTGAACATCGCGCGCCTGAACACGTTGCTGTTCGTGCTGGGCGCGGTGCTGGCCGGCGTGGCCGGCCTGATGGCCGGGCCGATCCTGTCGGCGCAGACCGGCATGGGCGAACCGATCCTGATCCTGACGCTGGTGGTGATCGTCATCGGTGGCATCGGCTCGGTGCGCGGCGCCTTCCTGGCGGCGCTGATGGTGGGGCTGGTCGACACGCTCGGCCGCGCGCTGCTGCCGGCCTTGCTGCGCGCCGCGCTGCCGCCGGCCGCCGCCAACGCGGCCGGCCCGGCGATCGCCTCGATGCTGATCTACATCGTCATGGCGCTGGTGCTGGCGCTGCGGCCGCAGGGCCTGTTTCCCGTGCGGCACGGATAGCGCCCAAGGAGGCCCCGACATGCTTCGACTCTCTCCCCGCACGCTCGCCGCCGGCGCGCTGTTGCTGCTCCTGGCGCTGGTGCCGCTGTATGCGCAATGGCAGGGCGAACCGTTCCTGCTGGCGCTGTTCGGCCGCGTGCTGGTGTACGGCATCGCCGCGCTGGCGCTGAACCTGCTGCTGGGCTACGGCGGCATGGTCAGCTTCGGCCACGCGCTGTACCTGGGCCTGGGCGCCTATGCCGTCGGCGTGCTGAACCACTACGGCATCGAGAACGGCTGGCTGCACCTGCTGGCCGCGCTGGGCGCCTGCGCCGTGGTCGGCCTGGTGAGCGGCTACGTGGTGATGCGCACGTCCGGCATCGCCTTCATCATGATCACGCTGGCGTTCGCGCAGATGTTCTATTTCCTGGCCACGGGGCTGGAGGGCTTCGGCGGCGATGACGGCATGTCGCTGTTCGCCGGCAGCGACTTCGGCCTGTTCCGGCTCGATACGCCGCTGGCGCTGTACTACACCGCGTTCGGCGTGCTGCTGCTGGCGCTGGCCGCGCTGCACCGGCTGGTGCACGCGCCGTTCGGCATGGTCCTGCGCGGCTGCCAGGCCAACGAGCGGCGCATGCGCGCGCTGGGCTTCGCGACGCTGCGCTATCGCCTGGCGGCCTATGTGCTGTCGGCCATGGTGTGCGGCGTGGCCGGCGTGCTGCTGGCCAACCTGACGCTGTATGTGTCGCCCTCGTACCTGGCCTGGACCACCTCCGGCGAGCTGATCGTGATGGTGGCGCTGGGCGGACTGGGCACGGTGGTCGGCCCGGTTGCCGGGGCGCTGGCCTTCCTGTTGCTGGAGGAAGGCCTGAAGCTGCTGACCGACCATTGGATGCTGGTGATGGGCCTGCTGATCGTGGGCGTGGTGCTGGTGTCGCGCCGCGGCCTCTATGGCGGCCTGCCGGACGCGCCGCTGCGCCTGCGCGCCGCGCGTCCCCTGCCCCACCCCACCGGAGAACCGCGATGAGCGCGCTGCGCGTCGAACACCTGGTCAAGCGCTACGGCGGCCTGACCGTCACCGACGACCTGTCGCTGGACATCCGGCCGGGTGAACTGCATGCCGTGATCGGCCCCAACGGCGCCGGCAAGACCACGCTGATCGGCCAGTTGAGCGGCGAGCTGCGGCCCGACGGCGGCCGCGTGCTGCTCGATGGCGAGGACGTGACGCGCCTGCCGGTCGAACGGCGCGTGCGCCGCGGGCTGGCGCGCTCGTACCAGATCACCTCGGTGTTCAAGCCGTTCACCGCGCTGGAGAACGTGGCCATGGCGGTGCAGGCGCGGCGCGGCCACGGCTTCCGCTTCTGGCGGCCGCTGCTGGCCACGCCGGCGCTGCGCGAGCCGGCGCGGGAGGCGCTGGCGCTGGCAGGGCTCGACGCGCGCGCCGACACCCCCGCCGCCGCGCTGGCGCATGGCGAACTGCGGCAGCTGGAGCTGGCCATGGTGCTGGCCTGCCGGCCGACCCTGCTGCTGCTGGACGAACCCATGGCGGGCATGAGCCAGCACGAATCCGAGGCCATGACGCGGCTGCTGCAACAGCTGCGCGGGCAATACACCATCCTGCTGGTGGAGCACGACATGCAGGCGGTGTTCGCGCTCTCCGACCGCATCACGGTGCTGGTGTACGGCCGCGCGCTGGCCTGCGGCGACGCCGACCAGATCCGCAACGACCCGCAGGTGCGCGAGTGCTATCTGGGCAGCGAACGCGGCCACGCCGGCCGCCGCGCGCAGGGAGCGCCGGCATGAGCGCGCTGCTGTCGCTGCGCGGCGTGACCGCGCACTACGGGGCCAGCCAGGCGCTGTTCGGCATCGACCTGGATATCGGCCCGGGCGAGTTCGTGACGCTGCTGGGCCGCAACGGCATGGGCAAGTCGACCACGGTCAAGGCCATCATGGGCCTGAACCGCGCCAGCCGCGGCGCCATCACGTTCGACGGCGGCGACATCGCCGCCCTGCCGGCCTACAAGGTGGCGCAGTGCGGCATTGGCCTGGTGCCCGAGGGCCGGCACGTGTTCCCCAACCTGTCGGTGCGCGAGAACCTGGTGGCCACCGCGCACAACCGCCAGGGGCTGGCGCAGCCCTGGACCCTGGAACGCGTCTACGCGCTGTTCCCGCGCCTGGCCGAGCGCGCGCGCCACCTGGGGAGCCACCTGTCGGGCGGCGAGCAGCAGATGCTGGCCATCGGCCGCGCGCTGCTCACCAACCCGCGCCTGCTGATCCTGGACGAAGCCACGGAAGGCCTGGCGCCGGTGGTGCGCGAAGAGATCTGGCAGGCGCTGGAAAGCCTCAAGCGCACCGGGCTGGCGGTGCTGTGCATCGACAAGAACCTGGAGCCGCTGCTGGCCACCGCCGACCGCCACGCCATCATCGAGAAAGGCCGGGTGGCCTGGAGCGGCACCTCGCAGGCCTTCATCGACGACGAGCCGCGCCTGCTGCACTACCTGGGCGTGTAGCGCGGCGGCCGCCGGCGCCGCGCCGCGAGGTCACATGCCCACGCCCGCCGCTTCCCGCGGCTGCGCCGCCGCATCGGCGTCAGCCGCATCCATGGCGTCGGCCAGCGCCAGGCTGTCTGACGGGACGATGGCCTCGGGTTCGCGCGCCACGGCTTCCAGCGCATGCAGCACGCCGTGTTCGCGCAGGGTCTCCAGCTGCGCGGCCAGCGCGGCCACGAACACCGGCTTCTCGCCCAGGTCGCCGAACACCGGCCGATAGCCGGCCAGCACCAGCGCGCGGCGATAGGCGGCCTGCTTGGGCGCCGCCGCCCGCGCCGCGACGTCGGCGCGGGCCACCAGCCTGGCCAGCGGCCTGGCCAGCGGATCCTGGATCGCATGGCTGGCGCCGTTCTCGTCCTCGCCGCGCAGATAGTGCAGCCAGGCCGCCACCGCCAGCGCCAGGCGGCGGATGTCGTCACCGCCGCGCAGGCGGTCGCGGATGGTGGCCAGCAGCCGCTGCGGCAGCTTCTGCGAACCGTCCATCGCGACCTGGCGCGTCGGCTGCGGCAGCGCCGGGTTGTCCACGCGCGCCAGGAAGCGCTGGCGATAGCCTTCCAGCCCCGAGTCCGGAATGCCCTTGAGCGTCGGCGCGATCTCGTGGCGCATCATGTCATCGAGGTACGCGCGCAGCGCCGGCAGGATCGCGGCTTCGCGGATGGTCTCGATGCCCAGCAGCGCGCCCAGGTAGGCCAGCGCCGAATGCGGACCGTTGACCATGCGCAGCTTCAGGCGTTCGTAGGGCGCGGCGTTGGCCACGAAGGTCACGCCCGCCGCTTCCCAGGCGGGACGGCCGGCCGCGAACTTGTCCTCGATCACCCAGTTCAGGTAGGGCTCGCCGACCACCGGCCAGGCGTCTTCCATGCCCAGCCGCTGCGTGATGCGCGCGCGGTCCTCGTCGCGGGTGGCCGGCACGATGCGGTCGACCATGGAATTGGGAAAGGTGCAGTGCGCGTCGATCCAGCCGGTCAGCGCCACGTCCAGCCGCAGCGCGAAGGCCAGCACCAGGCTGCGCAGGGTGTCGCCGTTGGCCTGCAGGTTGTCGCAGGACAGCAGCGTCAGCGCCGGCAGGCCGCGTTCGCGCCGCAGCGCCAGGCCGTAGACCAGCATGCCGATGGCGCTGCGCGGGCGGATCGGGTTTTCCAGGTCATGCAGGATGTCGGGGTCGTCCCAGCGCAGGTGGCCGGTGGCCGGCTCGTGGCAATAGCCCTTCTCGGTGATGGTCAGGCTGACGATGCGCGTCTGCGGATAGGCGATGCGTTCGAGCACGGCGTTGGGGTCTTCCTCGGCCACCATCACGCGCTGCACCGCGCCCACCACGCGCAGTTGCTCGCGCGGCTGGCCGTCGGCGTCATGGTCGCGCAGCGCCAGCGTATAGAGGCCGTCCTGCGGCGCCAGCGCGTCGCGGGTGGCGGGGCTGCGCAACGACACGCCCAGGATGCCCCAGCTGAGGTCCTGGCTGGCCGCCATCGCCATGTCCGTCACCACCGCCTGGTGCGCGCGGTGAAAGGCGCCCAGCCCCAGGTGCACGATGCCCGGCGTGAGCCGGCTGCGATCGTAGGCGGGTTTTTCCACGTCTGCGGGAAGACGCGCCAAAGACTCCGTATTCAAGCGTTCGAGCATGGATTGCCGTGCCATAGAGCGCCGTCATGCGTCTGCCGCGTGGCCTGCAGATAGGCGCGTTGGTAGGGAAATTGCACACGGCGGGCGGGGTCGATGCCCCGCCGCGGGTCCGCGCGTCGCAAGGGTATCGCATGGGCGTGACGAAGGCAAAACGTAACTCGACGTTACCAAGACATGCCCGGCCGGCCTGCCCGCCCCTCGCCGCGCCACGCCGGCAATCCATATCTGTTAAAAAGCCGCCACACCCGGCCTTATTACATTCCCCATGTCGACCGATCCGCATCACTCGCCCTACAAAAGCACCGGCGGCCTGCGCCGCATCCTGAATGCGCTGCGCTACTCGCTGCAGGGTCTGCAGGCCGCCATCAAGTACGAAGCGGCCTTCCGCCAGGAACTGGCGCTGGCCGTGCTGCTGATCCCGGCCGCGTTCTTCCTGGGCCGCACCACGGTCGAGGTATTCTTCCTCATCGGCACCGTGGTGCTGGTGCTGGCGGTGGAACTGCTGAATTCGGCGGTCGAGGCGCTGGCCGACGCCTTGTCGGTGGACACCCATCCGCTGCTGGGCCGGGCCAAGGACCTGGGCAGCGCCGCCGTCATGCTGCTGTTGCTGTTCACCGTGGCTGTCTGGGTCGGCGTGGCGGTCAGCCGCTTCGTGATGCACTGAACCCCGGCGCAGGCTTGCCCGTCCGGGGGCCCGCGCCTCTATACTGGGAGCCATGATGCCCAACTCGACGCCAGCCACCTCGGAACGTATCGTCATCGTCGGCGGAGGGGCCGGCGGCCTCGAACTGGCCGCCAAGCTCGGCCGCGTCCATGGCCGCCAGCACGTCACGCTGGTCGACAGCCGCCCGTTCCACATCTGGAAGCCGTCGCTGCATGAAGCGGCGGCCGGCACACTGGACATCCACCAGGAAGGCCTGTCCTACCTGATGCTGGCGCACCTGAACGGCTTTTCCTTCGCGCAGGGCCAACTGGTCGGCGTCGACCGCGAACGCCGCCAGGTCACCGTGGACGCCGTGGCCGACGCGCAAGGCCAGGAAGTGCTGCCGCGCCGCGAACTGGCCTACGACACGCTGGTGCTGGCGCTGGGCAGCACCTCCAACTTCTTCAATACCCCGGGCGCGGCCGAACACGCCGTCACGCTCGACACCACCGAGAACGCCGAGCAGTTCCGCCTGACCATGCTCAAGGCCATGGCGCTGGTCGACCAGGCCAAGGTGCGCGACCCGTCGGCGCGGCTGGACCTGGTGATCGTCGGCGGCGGCGCCACCGGCGTCGAGCTGGCGGTGGAACTGGTCGAGGCCAGCCACGTGGTCAGCGCCTACGGCCTGCCGAATTTCCGTGCCGAGCGCGACCTGGCGATCACGCTGGTCGAGGGCGCGCCGCGCATCCTGTCGGCGCTGCCCGAGAAGATCTCCACCGCCGCCACCGCGCGGCTCACCGAGCTCGGCATCCGCGTCGAAACCGCCTGCCGGGTCTCGGAAGTCACCGCCGATTCGGTCAAGACCGCCGACGGCCGCGAATTCCCCGCGCGGCTGTGCATGTGGGCCGCCGGCATCAAGGGCCCGGCCCTGCTGGCCGAGCTGGACCTGCCGCTGAACAAGCTGGGCCAGCTCGAAGTCAACGAACGGCTCGAAACCGCCGATCCGCACATCCTGGCGCTGGGCGACTGCTGCGCCGCGCCCTGGCGCGACGGCCGCACCGTGCCGGCGCGCGCCCAGGCCGCGCACCAGCAGGCCGACTACCTGTGCAAGAAGCTCACCGCGCGCCTGCGCCGCGCGGCCGAGCCCACCGCCCCCTACGTCTACGAGGACCACGGCTCGCTGGTCTCGCTGGGCCAGGACGCCGGCGTGGGCAGCCTGATGGGCAAGCTGGCCGGACGGGGACTGTTCGTAAGCGGTACACTGGCGCGCCTGATGTACATGAGCCTGCACCTGATGCACCACAAAGCGGTGCTGGGCATCTCACGCACCGCCTCCCTGGCCCTGGCGCGCCTGCTCATGCGGCGCACGCGCCCCCGGGTCAAACTGCACTGAACCTCCCCATGAATTTCCTCCAAAGACTCGAACACGCCTGGACCACCAGCAACTCGCTCCTGCAAGTCGGGCTCGATCCCGACCCGCAGCGCTTCCCGCGCGAACTGCAGGACAAGCCGGACGCGATCTTCCAGTTCTGCCGCGACATCGTCGACGCCACCGCGCCGTACGCCTGCAGCTTCAAGCCGCAGATCGCCTACTTCGCCGCGCACCGCGCCGAAGAGCAGCTCGAAGCGCTGTGCCAGCACATCCGCGACAAGCATCCCGACCTGCCCATCGTGCTGGACGCCAAGCGCGGCGACATCGGCTCCACCGCCGAGAACTACGCCCGCGAAGCCTACGAGCGCTATCAGGCGCACGCGCTGACGGTCAGCCCGTACATGGGGCTGGACTCGGTCGAGCCCTACCTGGCCTGGCGCGACCGCGGCGTGATCGTGCTGTGCCGCACCTCCAACCCCGGCGGTTCGGACCTGCAGTTCCTCAAGATGGATAACGGCGAGCCCCTGTACCTGCACGTGGCGGGGCTGGTGGCCGACAAGTGGAATGCCAACGGCCAATGCGGCCTGGTGGTGGGCGCGACCTTCCCGAACGAGCTGGCCGCGGTGCGCCAGCGCATCGGCGACGCGGTGCCGCTGCTGGTGCCCGGCATCGGCGCCCAGGGCGGCGACATCACCGCCACGGTCAACGCCGGCGCCAACGCCGCGCGCAACGGCATGATGATCAACTCGTCGCGCGCCATCATCTACGCCAGCGGCGGCGACGACTGGCGCGAAGCCGCCGGCAAGGCGGCGCGCGGCCTGCGCGACGCCATCAACGCGGTGCGCTGAGCGCCGCTTGCGGGGGCCGCCCGGCCCCCGCCGCGATATTCCCGGGCCGCGCCATGACGCGCGGCCTCTTCAACGCCGGTTGACCGGCGCTCCCAGCAGTTCCAGCACGCCGCGCAGCGCGAATTCAACCGCCTGCTGGCGCACCTGCGCGCGGTCGCCGCTGAACACGTGGGTGACGGCGCGGCTGCTGATGCCGTCGCCGACGCGCTGCGCGAAGCCGAAGCACACCATGCCCACCGGCTTGCCCGGCGTGGCGCCGCCCGGGCCGGCGATGCCGGTGGTGGACACCGCCACCTGCGCCGCCGGCGACGCCAGCAGCACGCCGTTGGCCATCTCCAGCGCCACCGGTTCGCTGACCGCGCCGAAGTGATGCAAGGCATCCGGCGACACGTCCAGCTCGGCGACCTTGGCGTCGTTGCTGTACGTGATGAAGCCGCGGTCGAACCATTCGCTGGAGCCCGGCACCGCGGTCACGGCGCCGGCCAGCAGGCCGCCGGTGCACGATTCGGCGGTGCCCAGGATCAGGCCCAGGCGCCGCAGGGTATCGCCCAGCCGCTCGGCCAGGCCGTAGGCGGTGGCCTGCGCCAGTTGTTCGGCCGACAGATTGGACCGCGTGCTTTCGTGTTGCTGGTTCATCCCAAGACTCCTGTGCGCACGGCCAGCGCCATGATCAGCAAGGCGTATCCGGCCGCGACGATATCGTCCCACATTACCCCGAAACCGCCCTTCAGGCGGGCATCGAAGAACTTGATGGGCGGCGGCTTGACGATGTCGAACGTGCGGAACAGCACGAACGCCAGCGCCTGCGACAACCAGCCGGCCGGCGTCAGCCACAGCACCAGCCAGAACGCCACCATCTCGTCCCACACCATTCCGACATGATCGGGCTGCTGGAGTTCGCGGCCGACGCGGTCGCAGGCCCAGCAGCCGTACAGGAAGGCCAGCGCCAGGAAGATGCCGATAGCCAGGTCGGAAGCGGCCGGCGCGGCCGCGACCCAGATGATCCAGGCCAGCAGCGTGCCCCAAGTGCCCGAGGCGGGCCGGATCAGGCCGCTGCCCAGGCCGAAGGCGATCAGCCGGCCGGGATCGCGGCAGACCCAGGACAGCGAGGGATAGACCGCGCGCGAGCGTTCGCGCATCGACGGGGAATGGGGGGCAGAGGACGGCATGGATGAGGGCCTGGTGATGGCTGGAGAATGGCGGCGTGGAAGGCGATGCCTGTGGCAGCGATTGTGCCAGGGTTTGGCGACGCGCCTCGCCAGGCCGGCGGCCGCTCAGGCCGCGGGGAAATGATCGAAACCGGCGGGCAGCTGGGCCAGCGCTTGCCCGTCGGCGTCCAGCACCGCCAATCCCGGCTGGGCCACGATGCGGCCCACCCGGGTCACGCGCGCGCCCACCGCCTGCGCGGCGGCCAGCACGGCGTCGCGGCGGGCGGCCGGCGCGGTGAAACAAAGCTGGTAGACGTCGCCGCCGCCCAGCACGGCGCGGCGCACCGGATCGGCGGGCATGCCGGCCAGCGCGGCGGCCACGGGCATGCGGTCTTCCCGCAGCACCGCGCCCACGCGGCTGGCCGCGAGGATATGGCCCAGGTCCTGCAGCAGGCCGTCGGAAATATCGATGGCGGCGTGCGCGGTGCCGCGCAGCGCCAGCCCCAGCGCCACCTGCGGCTCGGGCCATTCCAGCGCGCCGCGGGTCGCGGCCAGCCGCGCCGCGTCGGCCGGGTACTGTCCGTCGAGCAGGCGATAGGCCACGTCGGCCGCGCCCAGCTCGCCGGACACCCAGATATCGTCATCCGCCCGCGCGCCATCGCGGCGCAGCGCGGCGCCGGCCGGCACGGCGCCGAACACGGTCACGCTGATGGCCAGGTCATGGGCGCTGCGGGTGGTGTCGCCGCCGATCAACGGGCAGCCATGGACCGCGGCCAGCGCATGGAACCCGTCGGCAAACGCCGCCAGCCAAGGCTCATCCAGCCGCGGCAGCGCCAGCCCCAGCACGCAACCAATCGGCCGCGCACCCATGGCGGCCAGATCCGACAGGTTCACCGCCAGGGCCTTGTGCCCCAGCGCCTTCGGATCGACATCGGGAAAGAAATGCCGGCCTTCCAGCAGCAGATCCGTGCTGGTGGCCACCTGTTCGCCGGGCGGCACGGGAAACAACGCGCAGTCATCCCCCACGCCCAGCAGCCCCGCCGGCGCGGAGCGCGTGAAATAGCGCGCGATCAGATCGAATTCGGACGCCACGACAACTCCGCAGTCCGGCGCAACAGCCGGTATTGACTCCCAAACAGGAGCCCCGCTCCAAAGGGAGGATCGCCAAAGGAACGAGGGAAAGCTCACCGCAATAGGAAGCTTGCCCCAGGAAGCTCACCCCAAAAAAATGGGCTCCCCAAATGAAATAGGCCTCCCCAGACCCGGGCCGCGCGGATCCGGCTCCGCCGGTCCGCAGCGGCGCCCCCCTGGGGGGGAAGCGCGCAGCGCTTCGGGGGGGAAGATCTACTTCTTGATTTCGTGCGCGCGCACGTCCGCAGCCAGCTTGTCGAGCACGCCGTTGACGAACTTGAAGCCGTCGGTGCCGCCGAACGACTTGGCCAGTTCCACGGCTTCATTGATGGCGACCTTGTACGGCACTTCGACATGATGGATCAGTTCGAAGCTGCCGATCAGCAGGATGCCATGCTCGACCGGCGACAGCTCGGCCAGCGGGCGGTCGACGTAGGGCGTGAAACGCTCGCGCAGCGCGGGCGCTTCGCGCAGGACGCCATGCAGCAAGGTCTTGAACCACTGCGCGTCGGCCTCGGAGAATTCCTCGGTGTCGCGCAGGTGGGCGTCGATCTCGCCGGCGTCCTGCGTGCCTTCGCCGCCGCGCAGCAGCCACGCGTACACGCCCTGCAGCGCGAATTCGCGCGCACGGCGGCGCGCGCTGCGGGCGTTGGCGCGGGCTTGCGCCGCGCTATCAGCGCTGGTCGTCGTCTTCTTCGTCGTCAAAATCTTCGTCCTCGTCTTCGTCGTCTTCGTCTTCTTCCTCGGGCTCCAGGGCCGCCACCAGGTTGGCCATTTCGACGGCCACCTGGGCGCAGTCGCGGCCCTTGCCGGCGGCGCGGGCTTGCGCCTGCTCGTCGGTGTCCACGGTCAGCACGCCGTTGGCGACCGGGATGCCGGTCTCGAGGGAGATGCGGGTGATAGCAGTGGCCATTTCGTTGCTGACCACTTCAAAGTGATAGGTCTCGCCGCGGATGACCGCGCCCAGCGCGATCAGGGCGTCGAACTCGAACGTCTCGGCCATGTGCGACAGGGCCACGCCCAGTTCCAGGGCGCCGGGCACGGTGGCGACCATCACGTCGCGCTCGTCCACGCCGAGTTCGGCCAGTTCCTTCAGGCACGCTTCGAGCTCGGCCTGGCCGATCTCTTCGTTGAAGCGGGCGCGTACGATGCCGATGTGCAGCCCTTCGCCGTTCAGGTCGGGGGTAAGGATGTAAGGGTTCATGTGTCGGCCTTCAGTGTGTTGCGGGAGTGTTCAGAGGGTCGCAATCGTAACCCGTAATGGTGAGCGAGAAGCCCGCCATGCTGGGCATCTTGCGCGGCCGGGCCAGCAGCCTCATCTGGCCCACGTTCAGGTCGCGCAGGATCTGGGCGCCGATGCCGTAGGTGCGCAGGCCGAAACGGTCGGCGTTGGCGGGGTTGGCATTGGCCTTGGGGTCGTTCCAGCCGGCGATCTGCGCGAACAGGTGTTCGGTGGAGGACTGGCAGTTCATCAGCACCAGCACGCCGGCCGGCGCCTGCGAAATGGTCTGCAGGGCCTGCGCCACGCCCCAGCTGTGCGGGCTGGCGCCGGTATCCAGCACGTCCAGCACCGAGGCCGGCTCGTGCACGCGCACCAGGGTCTCGACGTCAGGCGTCACGGTACCATGCACCAGCGCCAGGTGGGCCGAGCCGGTGGCCGCGTCTTCGTAGGCCACGGCCTCGAACGTGCCCCAGGCGGTCTGCATGCTGCGCTTGCCGACGCGCTTGACGATGGATTCGTGCTCGCTGCGGTATTGGATCAGGTCGGCGATGGTGCCGATCTTCAGGCCGTGTTCGCGGGCGAATTCGACCAGGTCGGGCAGGCGCGCCATGGTGCCGTCCGGCTTGAGGATCTCGCAGATCACGGCGGCCGGGGTCAGGCCGGCCATGGCGGTCAGGTCGCAGCCCGCCTCGGTGTGGCCGGCGCGCACCAGCACGCCGCCGGGCACGGCGCGTACCGGGAAGATATGGCCGGGTTGGACCAGGTCGGACGGCTTGGCGTCGCGCGCCACCGCCACCTGGATGGTGCGGGCGCGGTCGGCGGCCGAAATGCCGGTCTCGACGCCTTCGGCGGCCTCGATCGACTGGGTGAAATTGGTGCCGTATCGCGTGCCGTTGCGGGCCGCCATCAGGGGCAGGTCCAGCTGGCGGCAGCGCTCTTCGGTCAGGGTCAGGCACACCAGCCCGCGGCCGTGGGTGACCATGAAGTTGATGGCTTCGGGCGTGACGAATTCGGCGGCCATGACGAGGTCGCCTTCATTTTCACGGTCTTCCTCGTCAACCAGGATGACGATGCGGCCGGCGCGCAGCTCGGCGATGATCTCGGCGACCGAGGCGATATCGAAGGATTCCGGCTCGGAGCCGGGCAACGGGGACAACTGGACGGACATGGCGGGCACGCAAACCAGGCGGGAAAGCCCGGATTTTACCGCCCCTGGCGCCATATCCCCTACCGGACCGCGCCGCCCCCGCCCAAACAGGGCCGTCCGGTTAAACTTTCGGCCGGAGAACACCCCATAAAACCAAGGAAAAACGCCATGCAAGCCCTTGCGGCCATGCCTTCGACCGTCGCGGCGGGGATCCGCGTCGTGCTCACCGACATCGACGACACCCTGACCACCGAAGGCCGGCTGCCGGCCGACGCCTACGCCGCCCTGGAACGCCTGGAACAGGCCGGCATCCAGGTGGTGCCGATCACCGGCCGCCCGGCCGGCTGGTGCGACCACATCGCCCGCATGTGGCCGGTGCGCGCGGTGGTCGGCGAGAACGGCGCGTTCTACTACGCCTACGACCGCCAGGCGCGCCGCATGGTCACGCACTACTGGACCGACGCGGCCTCGCGCCAGGCCAGCCGCAAGCAGCTGGACGCCATCCGCGACCGGGTGCTGGCCGAGGTGCCCGGCGCCGCCGTCGCCAGCGACCAGGACTACCGCGTGGCCGACCTGGCCATCGACTTCTGCGAGGACGTGCCGCCCCTGCCCGAGGCCGACATCGGCCGCATCGTGCGCATCTTCGAAGACGCCGGCGCCCAGGCCAAGGTCAGCTCCATCCACGTCAACGGCTGGTTCGGCGACTACGACAAGCTGACCATGACGCGCACCCTGTTCCAGCGCGAATTCGGCATCGACGTGGCCAGCGCGCTCGACAGCACGCTCTTCATCGGCGACTCGCCCAACGACGAACCGATGTTCGCCTACTTCCCGGTCTCGGTCGGCGTGGCCAACATCCAGTCGCAGCTGCACCGCCTGACGCGCCGGCCCGCCTACGTGGCCGCGTTCCATGGCGGCGCCGGCTTCACCGAGATGGCCGACCGCCTGCTGGCCGCCCGCGCCGTCACCGCCTGAGGCACGCACCGTGGCCACCACCAAACCCGCCGCCCCCGCCGCCAACGACGGCCGCCGCAGCATCCAGTCCATCGAAGTCGGCGTGCCGCTGCTGGCCGCGCTGGTCGACGCCGCCAAGCCGTTGACGCTGCGCGACCTGGCCGCCGGCGCCGGCATGACCTCGGCCAAGGCCCACCCCTACCTGGTCAGCTTCATCCGCGTCGGCCTGGTGCAGCAGGACAGCATCACCGGCCAGTACGAGCTGGGGCCGTTCGCCCTGCAGATGGGACTGGTCAGCCTGCAGCGGCTGGATCCGGTGCGCATCGCCATGCCCGAGATCGCCAAGCTGCAATCCGAGATCGGCCACACCCTGGGGATCGCGGTGCTGGGCTCGCACGGCCCCACCATGATCCACATGACCGAGGCCAGCTACCCGGTGCACGTGAACATGCGCAAGGGCACCGTGATGTCCATGCTGCACACCGCCACCGGCCTGGTGTTCGCGGCCTGGCTGCCGCCCAAGGTCAGCGAGCACTACATCGCCCGCGAGGAAGGCGACACCGCCGTCATCGCCAGCGTGCCGCCGCCGCGCAAGGCCACCCGCGCCAACATCGAGGCGCAACTGGCCGACATCCGCGTGCACGGCATGGCGCGCGCCCTGGGCAACCCGCTGCCGGGCGTCGACGCCCTGTCGGTGCCGGTATTCGACAACACCGGCAACATCGTGCTGGCGCTGACCAGCCTGGGCCCCACCGGCCTGTTCGACGTGTCCTGGGACGGCGCCATCGCCCGCCCCCTGCTGGCCTGCGCGCAGGAAATCTCGCGCAAGCTCGGCTACCGCGCCTGACCTGTCTCCCCGCCTGACCCACGCCCCGCGGCGGATCTCCCGATCCGCCCGCGGGCCGTCGCCTCGTTCGCGCAGAAACGAATTCCAAGCGAACAAAACGAACAAATCCCGAAAAAAAAGGCAGGGACTTTCCCAAGTGTCCGTCCCCCGCTTGTATGTTTGAATTCAGTTACCAGTCATATTCAGACCTATAAGAGGAGACATACGATGCGCGCATTGCGTCACCTGCAAGCGGCCTCGCTGGCCGCGCTCGCGGTCGGAGCGTTCGGGGCGTCCACCGCCCACGCCGCCGACACCTGCCCGAACCGGGGCGACCTGGACCAGATGTACTGCGACGCCAACAAGGACCTGGTGGCCGACACGCCCACCGATCCGGCCAAGCTCAAGACGCCGTCGACCCTGGTGTTCACCTACACCCCGGTGGAAGACCCGGCGGTGTACGAAGACATCTTCAAGCCGTTCACCAAGCACCTGTCCGAATGCACCGGCAAGCGCGTGGTGTTCTACCAGGTGCAGAGCAACGCCGCCGAGATCGAGGCCATGCGCTCGGGCCGCCTGCACGTGGGCGGCTTCTCCACCGGCCCCACCGCCTTCGCCGTGAACATCGCCGGCGCGGTGCCGTTCGCCGTCAAGGGCTACGCCGATGGCTTCCAGGGCTACAACCTGATCGTCATCGTCAAGAAGGACAGCCCCTACCAGAAGCTCACCGACCTCAAGGGCAAGAAGCTGGCGCACACCGCGCCGTCGTCGAACTCCGGCCACATGGCGCCCGTGGCGCTGTTCCCCAAGGAAGGCCTGACGCCCGACAAGGACTACAAGGTGGTGTTCTCGGGCAAGCACGACCAGTCCGTCATGGGCGTGAACTCGGGCGACTACGACGCCGCCGCCGTGGCCTCGGACGTGTTCAAGCGCATGATCGAGCGCGGCCAGGTCAAGGAAGCCGACTTCCGCGTCATCTACAAGAGCGAGAAATTCCCCACCTCGTCGTTCGCCTACGCGCATGACCTGGAGCCGAAGTTCCGCGACCAGATGCTCAAGTGCTTCTACGACTACCGCTTCCCGGCCGAGATGTCCAAGGCCTTCGACGGCGCCGACCGCTTCTATCCGGTGACCTATCAGAAGGACTGGGCCATCGTGCGCCAGGTCGCCGAATCCGGCGGCGAAAGCTTCAACCGCGCCGCCTACGACCGCGAATCCGCCAAGAGCAAGAAGTAATCAGCATGACGACGTCGCTACGCATTTCCGGCCTGGTCAAGGAATACCGGGCCGGCCGGCCGGTACTGAACGGCATCGACCTGCAGATCGCGGGACGCGGCCTGACCGCCATCATCGGCCCCTCCGGCACCGGCAAGAGCACGCTCCTGCGCTGCATCAACCGGCTGATCGAGCCGACCCGCGGCGAGATCGTGCTGGAGTCCGGCGACGGCGCGGTCGACCTGGCCCGGGTGCGTGGCGCGTCGCTGCGGCGCGCGCGCCGGCGCATCGGCATGGTGTTCCAGGAATACAACCTGGTCGAACGCCTGACCGTGATGGAAAACCTGCTGACCGGACGGCTGGGCTACACCGGCGCCTTCAAGGCCTGGACCCGCCGCTTCGAGGCCGAGGACATCGAGCACGCCTACCAGCTGCTCGATACCGTCGGCCTGGCGGGTTTCGCCGACCAGCGCGCCGACGCCCTGTCGGGCGGCCAGCGCCAGCGCGTGGGCATCGCCCGCGCGCTGATGCAGCGTCCGCAACTGCTGCTGGCCGATGAGCCGACCTCGTCGCTCGACCCCAAGACCTCGGTCGAGATCATGGAGCTGCTGGCGGCGCAGGGCGACGCCAGCGGCATCCCCGTGATCGTGAACATCCATGACGTCGAACTGGCGCGGCGCTACGCCGGCCGCATCGTCGGCATGTCGGGCGGCCACGTGGTCTATGACGGCGACGGCCATGGCCTGGACGCCAACATGCTCAAGACCATCTACGGAGGCGAGTCTTGGCTGGCGTAATGACTCCTCGTCCGTCCCACCCGCGTCCCTTCGCGCTGTCCGGCCGCGCCAAGGCCGGCGTGCTGCTGCTGGTGCTGTACACGGTCTACGCGGCCGCGCAGCTGGACTTCAGCTGGGCCCGCTTCGAAAGCGGCATGGGCCATGCGTCGACCTTCCTGGCGCGCATGTTCCCGCCCAATTTCGAGAAGCCCGCCACGCTGTGGAAGGGCATCGCCGAGAGCCTGGAGATCGCCGTGCTGGCCTCGGTGCTGGGCATCCTGTTCGCGCTGCCCGTGGGCCTGCTGGGCGCGCGCAACCTGATGCCGGCGTGGGTCTCGTGGCCTGCCCGTTCGCTCGTGGCGCTGTGCCGCGCCCTGCATCCGGTGATCGTCGCCATCCTGTTCGTCAAGGCCGTGGGCTTTGGCGCGCTGGCCGGCATCCTGGCGCTGACGGTGGCCTCGATCGGCTTCATCGGCAAGCTGTTCACCGAGGCCATCGAGGAAATCTCGCTCAAGCAGGTCGAAGCGGTGCGCGCCACCGGCGCCTCGTTCGCCAACGTGCTCGCCTTCGGCGTGCTGCCGCAGGTGTTCGCGCGCTTCATCGGCTTTGCCACTTACCAGTTCGACTCGAACCTGCGCAACTCCACCATGGTCGGCATCGTCGGCGCCGGCGGCGTGGGCGGCACGCTGTTCTCGGCCTTCCAGCGCTTCGACTACGACTTCGTCAGCGCCATCCTGCTGACCCTGATCGCCATCATCATGCTGGGCGAGATCCTGGCGGGCTTCGTGCGCGCCGTGTTCCTGGACAACCTGGGCTTCGACCGCATCCTGCAGGGCCGCTTCGCCGGCGCCCGCGGCCTGGGCTCCAGCGCCTCCAAGGCGGCCTACCGGGCCGCGCGCAAGACGGAGGCGGACAAATGAACACGCACGCCCCCACCCTGCCCACCGCCAACGCGCCGCGCGTCTGGCACCGCTACAGCCTGGGCCAGCGGCTGCTGCGCTTCGCCCTCTACCTGCTGCTGGTGGCCGCCATCGTGCAGGCCATCCGCGGCGTCGAGGTCATCCCGGAGTTCCTGTACGACGCGCCCGAGCAGATGGCCGACCTGTTCCAGCGCATGTGGCCGGTGGACTGGGCCCACTATCGCGGCGGCGTGCACGACGCGCTGATCGAGACCCTGCACATCGCCACGCTCGGCACCATCCTGTCGGTCATCATGGCGGTGCCCGTGGGCCTGCTGGCGGCCAACAACCTCACGCCCAGCAAGACCATCAACATGCTCGCGCGCCTGGTCCTGGTGTCCAGCCGCTCGGTCAACTCGCTGGTCTGGGCGCTGCTGTTCATCGCCATCTTCGGCCCCGGCGCGCTGGCCGGCACGCTGGCCATCGCGTTCCGCTCCATCGGCTTCGTCGGCAAGCTGGTGGGCGAAGCGATCGAGGAAGCGCAGCGCGGCCCGATCGAGGCCGTCACCGCCACCGGCGCCAGCAAGGCCTCGGTGATCTGGTACGCCTACTGGCCGCAGATCCGCCCGGCGTTCTGGTCCATCGTGCTGCTACGCTGGGACATCAACGTGCGCGAATCCGCCGTGCTCGGCCTGGTCGGCGCCGGCGGCATCGGCATGGCGCTGGACACCGCGCTCAACCTGTTCCAGTGGGACCGCGTCGCGCTGGTGCTGGCCGCCATCTTCGTGGTGGTGGTGCTGGCCGAGATCCTCATCACCCAGGCGCGCAAGCGCATCCTCTGACGCGCCCGCAAACGACGTTCCTTTGCGCCGCCTGGCAACGGGCGGTTTTTTTTGCCCGCGCGGGACGCATCAGAAGCGGATCGCGAGATTGGCCCGCACCCCATGATCCCGCGCCGCGCTGGCTAACTGCCCCTGGTAGGCCAGGCCGAAGCTGGTGCTGCGCGTGACCTGCAGATCCAGGCCCGCCTCGATCACCGCGCTGTCACGGGCGATGGCCACGCCCGCCACCGTGAACGCGTCGCCGGCCGAGAAGGCCTGCGTCGTCACCGGCGTGACGTCGCCCAGCGCATGACGCCAGCCGAGCGACCCGCGCGCCATGGCCTGCGCCCGGCCCAACGCGAAGCCGGACGCGGCCCGCAGGCCCAGCGTCGTGAAGCGGGTCTCGGTGGTCTGCCCGCTGGCGTGCAGCGCGGCGGGGCCGCCGCTTTCACGATAGCCGTCGGTGCGCAGGTTGACGTAGGCCAGGCTGGCGAACGGTTCGAGCGCGACGGCCGCCATCTCGATGCGATACCCCAGGTCGATGAAGGCCTGCGCGGTGCCGCCGTCATAGCTGGCCTTGAGGCGGTCGGCCAAGCCCGGCATGGCGACCGAGCGGCGCGTGGCGATGTCGTGCCAGCTATAGGCCAGCCCGCCGCGCAGGCCCCACGCGCCCCATT
This sequence comes from Achromobacter insuavis, assembly GCF_902859645.1. Taxonomy (GTDB): domain Bacteria; phylum Pseudomonadota; class Gammaproteobacteria; order Burkholderiales; family Burkholderiaceae_B; genus Achromobacter; species Achromobacter insuavis. The sequence goes on from NZ_CADIJR010000017.1 coordinate 84,657, forward strand.
GGCCGCCGCCGTAGGCGCCCAGGTGGTAGTTGTCGCTGTGGCCGGACGACGCGCGGTCGTTGACGTCGAAGTCGGTGCGGCTGTAGCCCGCCATCAGGCCAAGCCGCCAGGCGTCGCCGACCGGCGCGTCGACTCCCATCAGGAAGCCGCCGGTCGAACTCTTGGCGCGGGCGGCATTGCCGTCGCCGTCGATCCGGCTCCAGCTGCCCGTGCCCTGGATCCAGCTGGCGGGCCCGTTCAGGTCGGCCGGCAATGGCGCGCCGCCGCCGAGCGCCGCCACCAATGGCGCGGGACCGGTGCCGTTGCCGGCGGCCGCGCGCAGGCGGCCGCTCATGGCGTCGCGCAGGTAACGGCTGTCCTGCAGCAGCAAGGTCTTGGCCGAGGCGTGCAGCTCGCCGGACAACTGATCGAAGCCGGCTCGCAGCGCGCCCGCATCGTCCGGCAGGCGCACGACGGCGTCATACAGCGCATGCCCGCCGGCCAGGCCGATGCTGTCGATGGCCGCGGCCGCGGCGCGCTGATTGCGCGTCGCGCCCTTCGACGCCATGCCGGCCTGGTTGCGCGCCAGGTTCAGCGACACGCGGCCCGCGCCGTAGTCGTAGTCCAGGCTGGGCGTGAGGAACGCGAAATCGGACGACACGGTATCGAAGCGGCCGGACAGCGTGCCGTCCACTTCCATGATCGTGTAGCTGGCGCGCAGACCGTAGTTGCCGCTGGCGCCGATGTGCACGACCGAACCGCCGTTGAGCGTGGCGTTGCCGGTGACGTGGACGCGGTCGGCGCTACCGCCCGCGGGATCCGCCTCGACCAGATAACGCGCCCCCGGCTGCATCACCAGGTCGCCGTCGATGGTCAGCATGCCGATCGAATTGCCCGGTGACAACACGCCGCCATTGGCCACGGTGACCCTCGACCCCACGCCAGCGCCGATCGTGCCATTGCCGCCCAGCACGCCGCCATCGGCCACCGTGAACGAACCGCCCAGCCGGCCGTTGATCGCCAGCCGGCCGCCATTGACGAGCGTGCGGCCGGTGAAGCCGGAACCGTCGCCCTTCAGGTCGAGCACGCCCTCGCCGGCCTTGATCAGGTCGCCGCTGCCCGACAGCGCACCGGTCAGGCCCAGCGTGGTGTTGGCGGCCACGTCGAAGCCGCCCGACTGCGTCACGGTAACGGCGCGCGCCGTATCGAACGTCGCGGTGGTCGCCAGCATGCCACCGCCCTCGAGCGCCAGGCCACCGGCGACGGCGCCCAGGTTGGCGTCGCGCTCGACCTCCAGCGCGCCACCCGTGACGCGCGTGCCGCCGCTGTAGGTGTTGGCGCCACTCAACACCAGCGTCCCGGCGCCGGCCTTGGTCAGCGTCCTGCCATTCCAGCCGGTCGCCGCGTTGGCGGCCTGGTCGGCCAGCGCCGCGCCCACCGTGAACCGATCCGTGGCGTTGGCCAGCGTGAACGTGCCATGCGCCAGGCTGTTGCCGGCGGTCCAGGTCAGGCCGTAGCTGGCCAGGTATTGGCGGCTGTCGGCCGACTTGCGCGTGTTGACGCTCAGATAGTCCACCGCGCCAGCGAAGCCGCCGGTGCTCAGCGTGGCGAAGTCGCCGTTGATGGCGGTGGCGGCGTCGATCAGCACGACATCGGTAAGGGTCGTGCTTGCAATGCCGCCCAGCCGGAAGGTCACGTCGGCGCCGAGCGTGACGATGTTGGCGCGCAGCGGCACGTTCCCGCCCGCCATGATGTCCAGCACCGTGTGGTCCGCCATGTCGAGTTCCCCCGACACCGCCAGCGTCGCCGGCCCCCGCAGCGCCAGCGTGCTGCCGGCGCCCGACACTTTCAGATCGGCGGCCACCCGGTTGGCCGCGCCAACGCCGCCATCGCCGTATTGCAGCGTCCCGCCCGTCACTTCCGCCGCCCCGCCCAACTGGCCCAGCACCACCAGCCGACCGCCCGACACCGTGGTCTTGCCCAGGAAGGCGCCATTGGCGCCCGTCAGCAGGGTGGTGCCGGCCACCTGGTTCAGGCCGTGGATGCCGCTGCCCACGCTCGACAGCCGCGTCGCGAAGCGATAGGCCGTGTCGGTATGGTTGAAGTTCAGCGTGGCGCGGCCGGCGCCGAACTCGAGCGCGGCCGCATTGAGCGTGCCGGCGCCCGCCGCCGGCTCGGACACGGGCGCGCCGATGTTCAGCGTGCCCGAGCCGCCGAACGGGAATATCGCGCCGTTGACCAGCGAGACGGTGCCGTTGCCGCCCACGCCGACATTGACGCTGCCGCCGTCGGCGATGGTCAGCGTGCCGGCGCCTGCGCCCAGACCGAACCCCAGGTTCATCGCGCCGGCATTGTTCCAGGTCGCGCCGGCGCCGCTGACCACCACATCGCCGCTGCCGCCCACGCTGCCCACGAAACTGTCGGTGTTCGACACCAGGCCGCCCGCGCCGATGTTCAGCACGCCCCGACCCGACACATCGCCCACCCGCAGCATGCCGCCGTTGACCCAGGCCGAACCGGATCCCGACACGTTGACGGTCCCGCTGCCATTCTGGTTGCGCCCGATGTAGCCGTCGTTGCTGGTCACATACCCGCCAGCCAGGATCGATACGCGGCCCTGCCCGCCTTCCGACCCGACCAGCAGCGCCGCGCGATTGCTCCAGAGCGACCCGGCATCGGCCACCGTCACTGTCGCCACGCCGTTCTGCAGCGCATCGACCGTGGCGAACTGGTTCGAGACCGTGCCGCTGTTGGAGACGCTCAATTCAGCAGGCCCGGCGCCGCCGACGAACAGATTGCCGGTGAGGGCCCAGGTCGACCCGGAATTGGATACCTTGACCCTGGCCGTGGCGCCGGCCGCCACGCCGGCATCGATCCGCCCTTCCTCCGTGCCCAGTACGTTGAGGATCCGCAGTTCGCCGCCGCTGACGGTGGTATCGCCGTTGAAGCGCGCGCTGTCGCCCAGCAATTGCGTGATGCCGGCGTAATGATTGAGCTGGTGGCGGCCCGCCGCGCTGCTGACCAGCGCCGAACTGAAGAGCACCGTGCTCACCGAGTTGAAGTTCAGCGAGCCCCTGCCCGCGCCAAAGCGGACCTCCGCCGCGTCCAGCACGCCCGCGGCATCGGTGGACACGCTGCCGGGCGCGCTGCCGATGTTGATGACGCCGACCGCGCCGGGATTGCGGGCCAGCTCGGCAAACCCCTGGCCATTCGCGCCCACCGTGACCGAGCCGTGGTTGGCGAGCGTCAGCGTGCCGCTGCCGCTGGCGCCGACGACCAGGCTGCCGTTCATGATCCAGTACGCGCCCAGGCCCGAGACCTTCGCCGTGCCCACGCCGCCCGTCGTCAACCCCAGCCACCCACTGGCGCTGCGCACGGCCGCCCCCGGGGGTTCGATCTGCAGCGAACCGGCCGCGGTATTGCCGACGATGAGGTCATTGGCATCGCCCCAGTTCACCACGGGCGTCACGTCGCCGGTCACCGCCGCGCCGGCCACCGCCTGCGCGGCGGGCACGGCGCAGGCCAGCGCCAGGACGGCCGCCAGCGCCATGGCGGGCGCCCCGCCCTTGGCCCGCCCCCGGGCGTGCTCGCTGGCCACCTGCCACTGGCCCGTGGCTCGGCTCTGGACGATGCGATAGGTGCGGTTCATGGGCCTCTCTTCTTTCTTGTCATGGCCCGTCGCCGGCAGTGCCGGGGCGGGCGCGAATGGGTCTCGAGGCCCCGCGAAAAGCGTCCGGCCCGCCAATTACAATTAGAAAAGTTCGACCCCGCTTTGCCTATCACTGAAACTGGGTAATTGAGCGGACGCAATCAACGCCCAGAATGTCGGTCGAACGGCTTGCGGACGATTGTTGATGCACCGCAACCCGGTCTATGCTCGAACGAGCATTTGTGAAATAAATATGACCGGTCATCAAACATCCCTCCCCCTTTGATTAAGATCTCGGCTTTTGCCGTTGGACACCCGCCGCCATGTCGGAACAGGAACTAAAACTGCACGTGCCCACGGCTTCCCGCCAGGCCGTGCTGCGAGAGATCAAGCAACGCGAGGCGACGCGCATCCGCCTGCATGCGATGTACTTCGACACGCCCGAGCGTGAGCTGGCCAAGGCCCGCATCGCCATTCGCCTGCGCCAGGAAGGCCGCGACTGGGTGCAGACCCTCAAGATGCCCGGCATCAACGCCATCACCCGCATCGAACTGAACCACCCGCGGCCCGGCCCCGTGCTCGACCTGTCGGTCTACGCCGGCACCGAAGTCGAGGCCGCGCTGGCCGCCATCAAGGGCGAACTCGGCCTGCGCTATGAAACCGACGTGCAGCGCATGCTGCGCAAGGTGCGCACCCGCTACGGCACGGTCGAGCTGGCCTATGACACCGGCATCCTGCGCGCCGGCGCGCTGGAGCTGCCGATCTCCGAACTCGAATTCGAACTGGTCTCGGGCCGCCCCGCCGCCATCTTCGCGGTCGCGCGCGGCTGGCAGCAGCGCCACAGCCTGGTGCTGGACCCGCGCAGCAAGTCCGAGCGCGGCGACGCGCTGGCCCAGCTGGCGCAGCGCCTGGCCGACGTCGACGCCATCCCCGGCGACGACCTCGACAGCCGCCGCGCCCAGGCCATCGCCCAGTTCTGGGCGCCGCGCGGCGCCGCCGCCGTCAAGCTGCGCGAAGACATGACCGCGCCCCAGGCCATGGGCCGCATCGCCGCCGAATGCCTGGACCAGATCGCGCGCAACGCCGCGGTGCTGGCCGAGGTCGACACCGAAGGCGTGTACCGCGCCGGCAACTCCGAACACGTGCACCAGCTGCGCGTCGGCATCCGCCGCCTGCGCTCGGGCTGGAAGCTGTTCGACGGCTGGATCGCGCCGGTCCCCGACGCCATCATGCAGGGCGTGCGCGCGCACTTCGCCGCCTTCGGCGCCAACCGCGACCAGGACGTGCTGAACGAAACCGTGGCCCCCGCGCTGATGCGCGCCGGCATGCCGGTCATCCCCATGGAAGCGGCGCCGCCCGAACAGGACGCCCGCGCCATCGCCGGCGGCAAGGCCTTCCAGGCCTGGCTGCTGGAATTGCTGGAATGGAGCCTGGACGTGCCGCCCGCGGTGCCGACCAGCGACGGCCTGCCGATCGCCAACGGCATGCCCAGCGACGTCGCGCCCGAACCGGCCATCCGCCTGGAAGGCGGCGTCGCCGGTCCCAGCGTCAAGCCCACCATCATCCCGATGCTGGCGCCCGAGCCCGACACGCGGCAGCTGCACAAGCAGCTGGCGCGGCGCCTGCATCGCTGGCACAGCAAGGTGGCCGACCAGGGCACCCAGTTCGCCGCGCTCGACATCCCCACCCGCCACGACCTGCGCAAGCGCGGCAAGCGCCTGCGCTACAGCCTGGCCTTCGCCGAATCGCTGTTGCCGCCGACCAAGCTGCGCGGCTACCGCAAGCTGCTGTCGCGGGTGCAGGACATCCTGGGCGAGATCAACGACCTGGCCGTCGCCAAGGACTACTACGAGTCGTGTACGGCCACGCATCCGCAGGCCTGGTTCGCGCTGGGCTGGATCAGCGCGCGCCTGGAGGAACTGGCGGTGGATGCGCAACGCGCCTTCGACGACCTGGCCGGCAGCAAGCCCTTCTGGAAATAAGGCGACGCGATCCTTCGCGGATCGCGTTTGCGCCCGCCACAAACACCGCGCCCCACGCCTCCGATACCGGAGACGTGGGGCGCGGTGTTTTCAGCGCGGGGCGCCGCGGCCGGGATCAGTCGGCCAGCAAGGCGCCGGCGAATTCGTCGGCCACGAACGGCTGCAGGTCTTCCAGGCTCTCGCCCACGCCGATCCAGTACACCGGGATCGGCCGCACGCCCTGGCTGCCCGCCGCCACCGCCGCCAGCGTGCCGCCCTTGGCGGTGCCGTCCAGCTTGGTCACGACCAGGCCCGTCAGGGTGATGGCCGCGTCGAACGCGCGGATCTGCGCCAGCGCGTTCTGGCCGGTGTTGCCGTCCACCACCAGCAGCACCTCGTGCGGCGCGGCCGGGTCGGCCTTGCCGATGACGCGGCGGATCTTCTTCAGTTCTTCCATCAGGTGCAGCTGGGTCGGCAGGCGGCCGGCCGTGTCCACCATCACCACGCCCACGCCGCGCGCGCGGCCGGCATTGACCGAGTCGAACGCCACCGCCGCCGGATCGCCGCCGTCCTGCGAGATCACGGTGACGTTGTTGCGGCTGCCCCATTCGATCAGTTGCTCGCGCGCGGCGGCGCGGAACGTGTCGCCCGCGGCCAGCAGCACGCTGGCGCCCTGGCGCTGGAAGGTATGGGCCAGCTTGCCGATGGACGTCGTCTTGCCGGCGCCGTTGACGCCCGCGATCATTACCACCAGCGGCTGCGTGCGCTTCAGGTCGAAGGCGCGCTCCAGCGGGCGCAGGTGATCGGCCAGCAGCTGGCGCAGCGCGGTCTTGACCTTGGCGGGGTCCTCGATGCGCTCTTTCTTGACCCGCGCGCGCAGCGCGGTCAGCAGCTTCTCGGTGGCCTCCAGGCCCGCATCGGCCATAATGAGCGCCGATTCGAGTTCCTCGAACAGGTTCTCGTCGACCTTGACGCCGACGAAGATGCCGCCAATGCTCTGGCCGGTGCGCGACAGGCCCTGCTTGAGCCGCGACAGCCAGGACGCCTTCTTGGGCGCGGCTTCCGGTTCGGGCGCGGCGGGCGCCGCGGCGACCGGCGCCGGAGGCGTGACGGCGGGCGGCGACGCCACCGGCGCGGGTGCAACC